>CALGKA010000133.1 GCA_937927895.1 uncultured Granulosicoccaceae bacterium
TTCCTGCATCACCTGTACGGTGATAAACAGTTTTTCCATCTCGAAGCTTGGTTTCTATATCCTGACTGGAATCAAGATAACCCTGGTTTACGTGTTCACCAGCCACCAGTATTTCGTCATCAACAATACGTAGTTGTACCTCTGGCATCGGGTGGCCCGCAAGTAGTCCACCACCGTTACGCATGGCAAGTTTGTCGGCTTTGGTAACGTTCGAATAATCAATATGCGATATCGGTTCTGCTTCTGTGGAACCGTACACTGCAACAACCCGTAACGGCTTATGTATTTTCTGCAGTCTCTCTGCAAGATCGAGGAAAACTGGCCCTCCACCGGTAAATACTGTCGTGAGTTGTGGTAACGCAGATGTTTGAGCCAACTTCTCACAAACAGAAGGTGGCAACAATGCACGGGTTATTCCCTGTGCAGTTATCCATTGTTCTAATGATTCAGGAGCCAATGCTTCTAGCTTTTTTACATTCCAGTTTGGCAGCACGCTGGTGCGACCGGCGGCAAGATTGATCAATACAAATACAGGGAAAGCTACGAGATCAATTTCTTCACGATCGGACGCAAGCAATGGTGCAATGGCCTTGTACTGTGCTGCCAGAAAAGCATGGCTGCGAGCGATACTTTTAGGGCTTCCTGTGGACCCTGATGTGAATGATATTAACGCTACCTGATCAACACTGGTTGTAACCTTTGGAGCAGAATCGCGACTACTCAGCACTGGTTTGAATAGCGGTTTCAACCACAACTGAGGTAACAACACTTTTATCCACTGATACCCGCCATACGCCACCAGACCCTTACATTCTGTAGCGCTTATAGCATGCCGAAGACCAGCCAAACCCATGGATGGCTCGGGCAGTATGGCTGTAACACCCAAGCTCCAACACGCTGCGAGGCTTGCGTATAAATTGGCAGATACCGGCATGGCAACCAGCACTTGATCGCCCTTTTTTAACCCCTGGCTTGCCCAGTGGGCAGCACATGCCTCTGCACGTTTAGCAAGCTCGTTAAAAGTAACTTCGCGACCGGTAGCTTCAACTAATGCGACTTTCCCACCATGCGCATCGACTGCGGCACTAAAGAGATCAAGCAGATTGACTGGCAATGGAGCGTCCCATTAACGCATAGCGCCGAAATACCGTTGCACCATTGGTAGCGCTTCTCAAGGCCGACAAATTGTCATCATGCATTAGTGCATGAATTGCATTTTTATACCCGGCCGATCGGGCCGCCTGGTAAAAAGTGGCAGACAATAAGTGCCCGGCACCTTTGATCAGACTCGCATAGGTTTTTAAAATAACAGATTCCGGAGTCGCGCCTTCCGTATAGTTTGGCAGTCCAAAAAGATAACCCTGAAGTTCGCCTTGAAGATCCCTTGCATGGAATATCAGTGACGGATCAAGCTGTGGTACCAGCGGTATATACATAGACAGAAAATCATCAAGTGTTATCGGTTTGTAGTACGGGTTGTTTGCGAAAGCGCTAAGCGACAAGCTATGGGCTTGCGTAAAAAGCGCCTCTGGCGCACTACCGTCCCAGGCGGACACTAGCAAATCCTCTCGTGCAGGTGGTAGCTTAGCGCTGACCTCACTAAGTGGCACATCAGCTGAAAAGTAACCACCAATCGTTTTAAATCCGGCTTGCTTAAAAGCCTTCAAGTCATAGTCACCACTCACGGGTTCCAGCAGAAATGGCGGTCGACCATCGCTTTCAGTCTGCAGCCTATAGCTGTGCCAGGTATCGCCGTCCATCGGACCGATAATAGATACAGCACCAAGCGCTCTAGCCCGTTCAATAGCTTCATGAAGCAGATTCACACCGGCATCAAGGGAATCGAACTGCAGCTTACCGACAGCGACCGTCGACCCTTGCCATTGCGGTGCATCCGGGTATAGCGCGAGTTTTGCATCGGGCTGTTCAATAGTTTCCATTGTGTTTAAACCCAAATATTTGATACGTAGGAATAGAGGGGGAAAAGCATTGCTAGCAGAGTCCCGCGTGCGACTCTTGAGCGGCGAAACCACTCAGCTTTCATTGTAGCCAATAACATAGGCGCTAATATAGCCCCCAGAAAAACCGGCAGATCCACAACAATCACTTGCAAGCTATTCGAGATTACGTTTGCATGATCTTCGCTGCGCAGATAGAAAAACAAGTAACAAACAATGGCAATACCGCCAATCATTATTCCAGTTATTGTACCGTGCAAGCCTTTGCCCCGATTAACGGTCAATGCCACAAAAAACAGTATTAACGAGAGTGTAGTCAAGCCATATAAGGGAATGTTAAACGAACCGTTGTATCGACCAAGTACCAACCAGAAAACACTTAACATAGCGACCGATACTACCGCATCCAGCTCTGGATGATCACTTTCACACGGGTTATACCGGCAGCACACCACGTGGGCAAATAATACCAGTAGAGGCAACACTGCATGACTGAAATCAAGTGTGGTTAAAAGTAGGAAAGCCGCAATACTGTAAACACTAATGGTGTGATCTGAGAGATTTAATTTCGGTGCCGAATATTGCGCTGCACCTACAAAAGCCGCGAAACACGACATTATTGTCAGCAGTGTCAACGGTGGTGTATGGAGGTGCCGCTCGAGAAATAAAACCAGCCCTATTGGCAAGAAGAAATTATCCAGACCTCGCCAACTGTCCGCCTCTACCAGCGTGCCAAAACCCGCAATCACTACTGACAGGCAGACTACGTTCACCCTTGGTGTATCCGATAACAACAACAGGCAAATCATTGAGAGACAAAAGCTGGTAACAAAAAAAGCAACTGACCCCTCAATACTTTTTTCTCCATCATCTACCTTGAAGAAACGACTTCCATAGGCACTACCTGCAAGGGCTGCGGCTGCATCCGAGAGTGTGAGTATTGCCAGTGGCAGCACATACAAAATGGCTCTGTCTTTGGCAAACAGATACACCGTCGCCACGGCCAGTACAAAAAACAAATCACCGTAAGACTTGCGACCAACACTGTGCAAGGTTGCCCCCAAGCCGCTGGACGCACGTTTGGGCTGGCGAAGAAATAACATGATTACCACCGTTATACCTAACAGCAGCATCACCGGCCAATCGTCACTGAATAGCCAGGGCAATGTAAGTGCATAAAGACCCGTGCCAATGTGCACTAGTTTTCTTTGAACTTCCGCTCGTAAGCCAAGCGCCTTAGCACGATTGCGCACAATCCCCATCAGGCACAGCAGCACAGCAATCGATGCAAAAGCAATCAGTATTTGAATAGCATTATGCATTAGATGACGTCTTCAATGACAAAGTCTGAGTAGAAGAAGGCTTTATCCTTAAGCTTAAGCGCATCTTCCAAAGATGATTGGGTGTTAATTTTTTCAGCGTGACGCTGCGGCACTCGCCTTGGCACCATCATATTCCAATAGACCAGTCTGGCATCGAGGTTGGATGCTGATAGCAGCTGCTCATAGACTGTTTCAAACACATCAGGGGACATGTATTCGAAAATATCAGACAAGTTAAATCCGTCTGCCTTCTCACCGCTATCCACCCACTCTTCTATGGAACCGTGGATTATAGAGATTCGATCAAGACGCTCACGAATGGTCTGATAATGCTCTGCCCGCCATGCCATGGGTAGCGCCGTAGTATGCCTGCCAAGAAATATCCACTGCAGATAAGGGTTATCCACCGGATCACAAGTAACCGCTGCGTGATGTACACGACTAGCTACATGATCTGACAAGCTGCCTTCAACATGATCAAAAAATGCCTTGTCTCGGCCCAGCGCGCCCATCATAGTATTAGAGAAGAACAACTTCAGCAGCAATCGCCAGCGCCAGGTAATGAATCGCTGGGTAATGAATTTTTCACGTGCAACGGCACTGCGGCTGACAAACAGTTCGTTAATAGTTTTTTTGTTGTGCGCAAGGGGTAGCATGTAGCGACGAAACACCCGAAAGTACTTTTCAAATTTACCGGCACCAGCGGCACCGTGTTGGATCACCAGATCTTTGTTTGAATTCCAGAAAGCACTTGTCTCAGTATCGCAGTCCTGAAGCGCACGTTGTAGCAAGGCGTCACGCTGATCACTTGGCTGTGACCCCATTAGCTGTAAAAACTCATGGTGAGCGAGGTTACGATAAGCACCCATCCGTAGTTGCAATGCCGCTATCTGAACTTTAGATAAATCAATAGCAACAACCCGCTGTGGATCAAGCGTCAGCAAAGCCAGTGCGTTATCACCTGCAGAGCAGATAGACACCAGCGTGTTGCGTGGCCGGTTGGTTTGCTTGGCTGCTAATTCATCAGAGCCAGTTGCAAATGCTGCGGTGAGTACGTCGGCGTCTTCCCATAGCTGCGCGTAGCGCAGGTAATCAAAGCGTGCCTTGCCGGCTATTTCTGCGTTGGCGTTGGCCTTTGCATTAGTCATTTAGCTTTTGCACTCTACCTGAACCGCCGTCCACCTCGATAAGCTCCCCGCCCTGTATCCAATGTGTCGCGTTTTTCAGCCCGACCACACACGGTATACCAAGCTCACGCGCCACGATTGCAGAATGAGATAATAACGAGCCGCGTTCAACGACAATCGCACTGGCATTGGAGAACACTGCGATCCAGCCCGGGTCGGTGTGTCTTGCGACAAGAATATTACCCGGTTCCAACTGTTCATTCACTGGATCTCTGATCACACTCGCCGTCGCTTTGACAACGCCTGCGGAACAGCCAGTACCCATTTGAGAGACACCGCACTCCACAATGTCATGACTGCCTTGCTGGCTATCGACAATCGACGCTGCACCGCGTATTTCAATTCGCTCTGCAGGATCCGGCTGTGTGGCCCATTGCCCATCTTCTGACTTGCGTAGCGCAATTAGCGCGCGGAGATTAGGTGATGAAGCAAAACCTTCTACAGAACCTATCACTTCATCTTTGGTTAAATAAAAAATGTCTCGCGGAGAATCGATTGCCCCCAGAGCAGTGTATTCGCGACCAAGCGCCAGAAATAATCGTCGTGCGTAACCGAACACGCGAGTTCTTTCAAAACGCAGGTTCTCACGATCCCTGACTCTGGCTTTAGTCCAGCTAATCACGGCACGAGCCATGTACTTACGCAGCGGCTTACCTTCAAAAAGTTGATTGTAATCAGCTGTAGGCGATGGCCTACGATCATGTTCACGTGCAGCACTGGCAGCGATTGCATTGATTAAAGGAGTGGGGTTCTGGTCCAGCGTTATACTTTCAAGCTTTAACTCTTCAGTACAGCGGTCGCAGAATTTTTCCAGATACTCGTTGAATGCCGTGAACAGCTGTTGGTGACCTTGTATTTTTTCCAAACCATCGCAGCGAAGGTCCAGACCCGCCTGCCTGGCTATTTGTCCCATCTCTAGAATACGCTGAGCAGGCTCGGCAGAGACGATGTCTCCCTGCCCAATCATCACATCGTTGTGCAGGCTGAGACCATCTGCACCTAACCACTTTTCTAGCATATTGCGAGATGCACCAAATAACATCATACAAAGAAAGTCATTAATTAGCGACGCATCCCATTGGTCTAGTAACTCACTTTCCAGACGCCGGTACTCCCTGACCAGATCTGTGGCACTCGCAGTATCGAGATTCAATCCGGAGTTAAGCGATTGGTTTAAACGTTTGTAAAAAGCTCGCTTTGTAACTGGCAGCTTAACGGCCGCCCACACCAACCCGAAACCCGCTCGCACAAGGCGCAGCAGCTCTAGCAACTTACCCAGGCCTTTTGCATCTGGTGGGCCTATGTTGTCTACCACTTCTGCGGGTAGCGGCTCAGACACACCCATCATGGTTTCCATGTGCGCCTTGTTAAGAGAAAAACCAGGCAACAATGCCAGGGCCCGATACCAGTTGACCAGGTTGTAGTAAACACGGCCGTTGCGTCTAGACAACATGTTGTCGAACACTGCACCGTTTTCAGCCACCACTTTATTACGTACACCAAGTAGCTTTACAAATGCACGATACACACGCGAGTACACATGCACAGCGAACGAGTATGTTAGTGGTGAAACCATACCCGGATAACTTTCAACAATATTTGAGTTGTCGAATATATTCAGTTCGGTATCAATGTTGGGTTTAATCTTCAGTTCGGTAGTTATCGCCCTCGACTGAAGAACATGAAGGCCACTTCTATCTATTGCCCACTCTACATCCTGCGGGTATGAAAATTCCTGTTCGGCACGTAGCGTCAGATTGGCTATGTTGGCTATTTGCTGTTCGTCAAGTATTGGTGGTTCCGTCGGAGCGCTGATAACAACACCATCTTGCAACATCCAGTTTTGGCCATTCTCCTCGCCTGAAACTAACGCGTCACCAAACCCTTCAATCGCTGCAATCACAACTCTGTTGCGCAGCCCGCTTACCGGGTCTGCAGAAAATGCAACACCTGAAACAATCGCAGGTACCATTATTTGCACTACCACTGCTGGCGCTTCGAGTGGTACGTTACCGGTTTTTAGTTCTGTGTACTTCGAGACGCGCTCTGAAAAGCCCGACTGCCACACCTGTGCCGCTTTATCGGAAACGTCCACTGCATCGACTTCTAGAAAAGTATCAAACTGACCCGCGTGGCTATGTTCAGATCCGTCTTCTGCACGACCAGAAGACCGCACAGCATAGGGGCCACTACCAAGCCGCATAAGTGCCACCGGCAACAGCCTTTTCAGTTCATCAGTTGGCGTGCCGTTGTTAAACGCCTGCGGCAAGATCACAAAGAAGTCAGGTGGGTTAAATCCAGCGGCTTTAAGTGCAGCGAGTGCGCGCGCTTTACCGCCGACTTCTGTACTGTTGAGTGCTCCCTCACTATCTACAATCATGTTCGTCTCAAACCAATAGTGGTGCAAAGCCGGCGCTGGCATAGCAGAGAAAAACCCATAGGCCTGCTACGGTATCTACTTTCTTTTCGTTCACCGGGGAGGGATTGCGCAGGTATTTTCTCCCGGCCCGGAAGCACACAGCAGCACCGACTATGCCAAGCGGCGCAATGAGCACACTGGCTTTTGTAGCTATACCTACACCAAGTAGCAACAGCAAAGAAACACCAATAAATACAAACCAGACTATTGTCGCGGTGCGGCGCCCCCAAAGAGACGAGTAAGTATCGACACCTGCAATCTCGTTCTCTGGAGCCCACAGTTTACGACCTATCTCCAGTACACACCCATTGGTAAAAGACAACGCAATAAAAAACCATAAAGCCTGATGCGGTGCGCCGAATGGAAGCCACTCAATACCTGTAAGCAGCAGATCAATCAAAGGCATGATAGCCATATGACTTAATAAATATAGAACCGGTCGGGCTTTGAGCCATACCGGCATACCAAACTCAAAGCTCATGGCGCACAGCCAAAGCCAGGCAATTAGCAACAACCAGATTAACTGGTGACCCCATAACAATGCCAGTACGACTGCCACCGGTATTAAAAACAAACCCAACAGGGTTATAAATTTAAGACTGATCAGACCACGGGGTATGGGTCGCTCTGGCCGGTAACGCAAGTCGTCTTCGTGATCTTTAATCTCATCGCAAACCCGCATTTGAAAAAACAGAACAAAGACCAGCGCAAAGCCGATCAGATACGCGCTTAAAGGTGGTAGTGGTCTGCCTGCAAGGTTTGCAGATACAGTAATACTCGCTGCCGAGAATACCGCCAGTAACGGTACCGTTTTCTTCAACGGAAAACGTTCAGCCTGGTAGGTCCAAAGCCTGTTCGCAAGGGATGATTCGTGATGTGTCATCGGTGTCGCGCCAGAGACTCATGTGCGCGGGTAAATTCTCCGGCAGAGATAGCCGCAATAATCGAAATTTCCCCACACAGACAGGTAGCTGCCGCAACCTCAGCCAGCGCTGCACCATTACCTGCACCTTGCAGCCCGAGTATGTTTAACGCAGCGCTCTGGCTTGGCAGCCCGGTGCCACCTCCCACTGAACCAACCAGAATGTTTGGCATCGTGACAGAGCAAAACAAGTCGTCATCGCGCCGTTCCATTCTTGTAAAGCCAACGGCACTTTCAGCCACACAGGCAGCGTCTTGTCCGGTAGCAATATAGAGTGCGGCCAGACAATTAGCGTAGTGCGCCTGAGTGCCAAACTGACCGGACAATAGCGACCCCAGATTTGCCACGCTTGCATAGTCGATCATGCCTTCTACTGTAGCACCAAGATACTTCTCTACCATTTCACCAGGTATGGTAACTGATGCGCTGACCTTGCGACCACGGCCACTAACCATACCCAGAAAAGAGGCCTTCTTATCACCTGAGAAATTACCTTCTATATACCAACGATCAATAGGTATCGGGCACTCTGCAACGATCGATTTGGCCATCGCATCGGTGGCTATAGTCACCATGTTTTGACCCGATGCATCACCCGTCGTGTAACGACAGATTAAAAATACTATGTTGGTATCGATTACCGGCTCTAACGAGATGAGCTTTCCAAAACGGGTAGTCGATTCGGCAACGGCCTTTAAACGGTCTACATTGTTCACTACCCATTCGACAAAAAGACCAGCGTTCAAGACGCTATCAAAAACGAATGCCGGGGTTCGAATTACACCCTCGTACAAGACCACTGTATTAATACCGCCTGCTTTGCTTGCTGTCATCGCACCACGGTTATAAGACGCTACAAGTGCGGCTTCTGTGGTAGCCAACGGCACAAAATAGTCACCAATAGCATTGACACCCTGCAATCGCACCGGGCCCACCACGCCAACAGGCACCTTAACCGTGCCTATGTAATTTTCTATGTTGCTGGAGTAAGCAGCTGCGTGCTCAAGTGATGCTTCATCAGCCAGAGTGTCCATATCACTCTGCGACGCGCTGCCCTGCATCAGCCTTTCCCAGTAACGCAATACGGTCTTTTTGGTAGCACTGCGCACCGGGCGTATCGCATTAGGTATATCCGCTTCAGATGACACTTGACGCGCAAGTGTCTCTTCATCGAATCGCGCCCTAACACGGCGAAGCATTTCCCTCACATGGAATGGAATAATCACATAGAGCCTTTCTCAGAGTGCTAACGTATTCGATCTGACCGTCACGACCGGGTCAGTGTGATCAGACCACTTTTGGTCTGCCTTGATGTTACCTAAAAATCAAAGCGACTCTCGCTATGATAAGTTCTCGTAATGAGCATACACGTTCTTAGCAGTGCATCGATGTGCGCCATCAGAACCGCGAACGCAGAAACTGCAGTCCTTATATACTAGTGTACTGTTTCAAACAATATAGTCATATGAGTCGACCGAGCAAAGTGACTCATTTCTAACATAATACTCTCAACTTGATGGGTGATACGTACAATATCAAAGTCATCTGCACTTTACTCAGCCGCCCCCGCGGGAGCTCGGCATTTGCCCTGTAACTGCGTTGCAGCTCTTGAAAAGGGAACAACCATTCCCTGCGAGCTGACGCCTTGTTACCGAACAAATGACAAACTCTCATATGACCATACTATTTGATACAGCACACTAGTTTAGCTATGCAATTTCGCTAGAAGAAACGCTGAAAGTTAGCAGCAAAATAATTTTCGTCATCCAGAGTAGTCGCCTCTACTGTTAGTTTGAAACTCGACCCTACACGACGACTGAGTTCGGCCGTAAAGAATTTATCAGAGGTATCAAGATCAAGTGAATAGGCGAAAGTCGCGGCGGTAGATTGCACGTCATTAAGTGCTAGTCGAACACCAACCAGTAGATCGTTGTCAAAAATATTGAAAGGTGTTTCACCCAGCCCATCGTACAGATATTCTGAAACCAGCCCGATATCAACGCCACTCGACTTGATATCGTAATACGTATATTCAAAGCCGCTAACCAGCTTAGTATGATCCTTGAATTTCGCCCCTGATTGATAAACCAGCTCTGTCTTCAGTAGCCAGCTTTCAATCGTTGCCTGTACATCAACCCCCGCTTGAGTCATTAACAAGTAAAACGGAGTTAATTTGTCCATACTTTCATTGAATATAAGCTGTGGCTCTCTACGAGTACCATGAAACAAACCGAAACCTATATCCCACTCTTCGTAAGTGGTCGAATACCGAAGCGCAACATCCATATTGCGCTCACCTGCAGGCGCCTCAAAAGTAGTTAAATCAGTATCAATAGGAAATTCAGAACGAGGCCGGCTTTGTTCCCCACCAAAGTGCCGCTCTCTGAAATACGGCATTATCATTAGCTCAATAGCATTGTCATCCCGCAAGTGAGTGACATGTATCATTGGCTGTCCGAGTGTCTCTAATGATGTAGCGCCTTCTAGTCCGTCTGCCTGATTAATGATATTGACAATATTGCGGGCCTCCGCAACACCCCAGAACACCTGAACAAACCCTAGTTGCAATTCCCAGTTATCATCATAATCAGTAAATTTTAATTCTCGAACATCAAAGTGGGTTCGATCATCATCCTCACTGTCCCAACGAAAAAACGGAGTAGCTGTAAATTCTATATTGCTTTCACCAAAGCCAAGATTCACCTCCACTGTAGAAGCAAACGATAACGGACTTACCGACGGTATCGACTGGATAGTATTTTCAGTGAAGTGCTGAGCCTGAAAGGAGAAATTACCACGATAAGCGTAGTCAGATGCCAAGGTGCTCTTGGTAGTTACAAGTAGCAAACAACATACTAATGCCAGTACCGTTAAAAATGGCTGTTTCACAGAGGAACGATACAACGGATACCTGGATACTTGTGGTTGCATTTTGTACCTTGAATCACTATTAAAGTGGAACAACATTATCAACTGAATTCGAATTAAATTCACTCTTTCCAACAATTCCCCTAAACCACAGACATAATTAATCGAATTGATTACTCGCGTCATTTAATCCTTTGGCTTCTGGCTGTCCAGTGGAGCGCATAAGAGATGCAGGTAGAAAGCAGTCAATCTCTTCAGCCGTGAAAGTCATGTCTTCATATGTACAGTTGAATAAACTCATGAGCACTAATATAACAATTCAATATATCTTAACAATCGAAAGGATTTCTGATTGTCATGGATTTGTTCACCAACAGGCCGTTGTGCATGTCTTCGGACCAGAGAGTTTCACAGTCCGATTCAATCGCTGCAGACACAATCAACGCGTCGTACCAACTCAATTGGTACCTATCTAACAGTTCCAATGCGCCTTCATGAACTTCAACACTCGGCGGCACGATATCGCAGATGCTTTTTATGACCGCTAAAGATTCGTCAATCTCAGGTCGCGCCATTTTCAGTTTTTTTTCAACATCACGTTGACACACTCATTAAGCACCTGAACACTGATCACGCCGCCTTGTTCGAGAATCTCTTCGCAACAATTGGCCTTCGTTTCATTCTGCGATAGTAGATACAAAACAACGTTGGTATCGAAGATACTGGCGCATAGTAATCAGCGCAGATTGGCACTTTCACGATCAAAAATAAAGTCGTCAGGTAAGCGACCACGAAATTTATGTAGGCGCTTCAGCAACGTTTGACTAGATGGTTTTTTTCGAATGCCAAATGTACTTTCATTGGCTACAACCACCTCGATGTCGTCGCCTTCTTCTAACTCCAAAGCCTCTATCACCGCCGCTGGAATACGAATGGACAGGCTATTTCCCCACTTTGAGATTTGCACAATCATACACTCGTATAGATCTACATTTCATCATACTCCACAATTTGTCGACTTGTTGTTTTTATGCGTATTCCGACGCAAGGTATTTTCAGAATAGCTTGTTCACGTCATTTTAATGAACCCCCGATATGCCTGCTACGAAAACATCAATTCACAAGACCAAAGAAGTACTCCGACTACGATTCAAATCAGGACTGCTCGCAGGACTAGATTTACAGCTTGTTGCGTGGGTTGTAGAACGCGCCGATTGGCAATGGGAGAAACTGGAGACATGACGTTTCGTTGTAACAGCGTACATTTCACACCTAATAAATTAATCAATCCACCTGGTCATCGATTGGGTGTACAACTTTACTCCCGCCAAAACTGGCACCTGTACGATTAATAACATTTAATCCGTATATTTTTAGCAGGGGTCAAAACGGCTGAATTTACGGCCCATTGTTCAATCTTGATTTGCTGCGATGATGCAGCTAGAGATTAACAAGATGGAGCCGTGTAGAAGTAATGAATAGCCTAACGCGGCTGAATCAACGCTTCGAGGCTTCTATCACGGCAGTCGCTTCAATTTCGATTAGCGCTTCATCTTCAATTAGCCCCGCGACTACCACCATAGTCATGGCAGGAAAGTGCTTGCCTAGTACGCGCCGATAAACCGCGCCTACCTCTTTTTGTCTGGCAACATATTCTTTTTTATCTATAACAAACCAGGTTAGACGCGTGATATCGGTAACAGATCCGCCAGCATGCTCAACAACCGTCACGATGTTTCTTAGCGTTTGTTCCATCTGCCCGATAAAATCATGACTCTCAAACACCTGTTCTGTATTCCAGCCAATTTGACCTCCGATAAAAAGCAAGCCATCGTCTGTTAATACACCATTGGCGTAACCTTTTGCTTGTGCCCAGCCATCAGGCTGAATCACTACAGTTGACACT
>CALGKA010000134.1 GCA_937927895.1 uncultured Granulosicoccaceae bacterium
GTATTAACATCACCTTATATGCACGACGGCAGCTTAAAAACGTTGCGAGATGTTGTAGACTACTATGCTGACATAGACCCCGCCAGGTTACACGCCAAAGGTGAATCGCTTCTAAAACCCATGCAATGGTCACAGACAGAACGAGAAGACTTAGTCGCATTTTTGAAAACCTTGGGCGTAGATAACTAAGCAAGCACCCAACAATACTCACGTTAATATTCCCGGGGAATCTTTCAAATAATGCATGTAAAATGGTTACATGCTTTCAAATACTGACATCATCGAATTAACTGCGCTTCGTCGCGAACTCCACCGACAACCTGAACTGTCTGGTGAAGAGATAGAAACAGCCAAAACCATTTCAGCAGCATTAAACACTCTTTCACCTACTCACGTTCTCACAGGCCTTGGTGGTCATGGAGTGGCTGCCGTATTTGATAGTGGCATAGACGGACCAACCGTTTTGTTCAGGGCAGAACTTGACGCACTGCCAATACAAGAGATCTCAAGTATCCCGTGGGCATCTACTGTTGCGGGAAAAGGCCATATGTGTGGCCATGATGGGCACATGATGTTCCTTATGGCATTGGGTCGAATAATCACACGCGACCCTATCGCGCGAGGCCGTGTGATTTTAATGTTTCAACCATCAGAAGAAGATGGCACAGGCGCAAGAGCTGTTGTAGCCGAACCAGTTTATAAAGATATTCAACCTGACTACGCTTTTGCTATTCATGTAGAACCCGGCCGGCCATTCGCACATGTATCAACCCGAGCCGGCCTCATAAACTGTGCATCCCACGGACTTGAAATTAAGTTAACCGGGAAAACTGCCCATGCCGCTGACCCGGAAGACGGAGTATCCCCGGCCCTCGCCGTAGCCAAAATCATAGTAGCCCTTGATGAACTTGGAAAAGGTGGTGAATTAAACAATGACTTCGAACTTGTGACTGTAACGCACATACAAGTGGGAGAATATTCTTTTGGTATTGCACCAGGTGAAGCGATTATTACGGCTACCTTACGCACTGCACAAGACAACACCCTGAGAGCCTTAGATGCACAGGCAAGAGCATTATCGGAGGCTATCGCAGTAGAATATGGGCTAACAATAACCTTTAACGTGCATGACGCTTTTGCCGCCACCGTGAATAACACACAAGCGACCAACATCGCCATAGCCGCCATGAATGCTATAGGTGTTGAGCATAGTGACACTGGTCTACCCATGCGTGCATCTGAAGATTTCGGAGTGTTTGGTTGGGATGCCAAAGCCGCAATGTTATGTATAGGTCCTGGGGAACACTATGCAGCGCTTCATAACCCTGATTATGATTTCCCAGATGATTTAATTCCTGTAGGCACGGCCATTTTTGAAAGAATCACTCGCGATCTTCTAGGCAGTACCTCTACATGATTCGTAAAACCCGTAGACCAGTCAATGATTGAAAAGGTAGCCATTTTAGGCGCTGGTGGCCTGGGAGCCGTTTATGCGAATATATTTTTCCAGAAGGGCTTCACAACAAGGCTTGTAGCTAAAGGCGAGCGCTATGAAAGACTTAAACGCGATGGCATCTATATAAATGATATTCGTTATGACATCCCTGCTCTAGATGCAAGCCATCCCGAGCCTGACTTCAAAGCAGATCTAGTGATAGTGGCCACCAAGTACTATCACTTACAAGCCGCACTGCCTGATCTTGCTGATGTTGTCAGCGCTAGTACGATCTTCATTTCACTACTCAATGGTTTGACAAGCGAAGATATTATTGGTGATAGGTACGGTTACGAGAAAACACTGCTTTCTATTGCGATGAACCTTGATGCCCGGCGTGAGGGCAACCGTATTTTTCACAGCCGCCCTCCGCTATTAATCTTTGGTGAAGCAAACAATTTAGAGCTCAGTCAAAATGTACTGGCGGTACAAGACGCTTTAAAAAAAGCAGGTATAGAGTACCAAACACCAGACGATATGCGTCGTACTCTCTGGTGGAAGTTTATGGTGAATGTGGGAATGAATCAGTCATCAGCGGTTACCGGGGCAACCTATGGCCGCTACCAATCAGATAAAGATCTGCGCTGGCTTAAGGAAACACTTATGCGTGAAGTGATTGCAGTTGCACAGGCAGAAGGGGTTGATCTAAAAGATGACGACGCCACTAGTTTTTATAAAACACTAAATATTATTGCCACTGACGGCAAAACTTCAATGTTGCAAGACATTGAAGCCTGCCGTAAAACTGAACTGGAAATGTTTGCCCCAGTGGTTATTGCACTAGGGGAAAAACATCAAATACCAACGCCTGTTAATCGTGCAATTGCAATAGTGATTCGTGCACTTGAAAACAGGTAGACATGCCGAGACCAGCATTAATCCCTAACTGCAAAAACTCTTGCAACATTTTCTTTTCTATAGATCTCTATCTGACCAAAGTCTGCGTTCAGTATCCATGCATTTTGAGTGGGATCTACCACAAAGCTGGTAGAAGACCAGTAACGTCCCCATGGAAAAGAATCCCATGTACCGGTATACGGAATTTCTCCTGCAAACACCGGACTTTGCTTCTGATAGTCAACTAAGCTTTGCAATTCATTAATATTGGGCAAACGCCAATCACCTGCAATGCTTCCATCATTAAGCTCAGCACACACACTGCTTTGAACACCTAATTGTTTAGTAAAGTTGATTCCTGAAGACCAGGTTTGCTCAAATATGCATTGCCTTAGGCCTAACCATGTTAGGCCAGTCAAATCATCGGTGAACGTGCCATTATTGTTATCTTTAAACCTTGATGCTGTTATCTGTGAAGTCTGCTGATCAGCATCGTCACCGCGGATATAACTAGTGGTTAGCCCGGTTGGAAGCACTCTATACAAAACATTGTCACGGCTAACGTTCGGCTTTACATCAACCATACATGAATCAACTCCATTCCAGCCCCAACCGTCTCCATCTGTGTCGACACATTCAAACGCAGGAGTATCGATCCGACAAGAATTAAAACCATCCCAGCCCCATCCATCACCAAGAACTCCAGTATCAACACATTCATGAGCTATGACTGATTTGGAAGACAGAATAGATAAAGTGACGATTAAAAATACGGGTAATTTCATAGATTATTTCCAGTTTGGCATTGTTATTACTTGGGATTTATATCCCATATTATTGTAGTAACAATACTAATGCAAGTATTTTTTGTCATGACGATTTTGCTCTTAACAAAGTCCCTGACACAGCGCCAAGTGCTGATCACAGAGCCACATCAGATTTAGTTGACTATTACTAAGTATTGAATAACTGCACCTTTTAGTGAATTTGGCGTTCTCTTTTGGTACAGGTTTCCTTTTACACACCTAATGCCGAAAGATAGCCCACTAACATTCAACTCAGGGAAACACGTTATGTTTTACGGAATAAGAAAATTAATGTTATGGCTCGCACTAGGTGCCTGCACCTTGGTGGGCCATGCTGGCGGCTGATGTGCGTGGCATGCCCTGCGGCGGCCTTACTTTTTAATAAAGACTAAAAGTAAGAGGGCTGGGCAAGAACTAGGATCTCAGAAAAAACTGCGATTTTCTGGCTCGAATATGCCCTTTACAGTGCTCTAAAAAAGGGTTAGATCTCTAAAAAAGATTTGAGGGCACTCAGCGGCGATTGCCTGTTAATTCTTGCCCAGCCTCTAAGCAAAAAGTCTTCTTGCTACTTTGTTGCCCCTTCCTAACTGAGAAGGTGTGGCTGCGCTATTTTTTGAAATCATCTGACCAAAGGGTCACGCCCATTATTGTCAACTATGGGCAGAGACTGTGTGAAAAGTGGCTTGTTGATCAAAAAGCCCTTTAATCATGGAGTTTGGGGCTCTATGAAGACTTTGAAGGTGTTTTTTTGGTTCTTAGTAGCGCGACCGTTAGTACAGCTTTTTTTTAAACGCCCCTAAATCTAGCAAACAAAGGCCACAGCCATCGTTTTAAGAGCATTTAGGAAGGCTCGTCATGCCTCTATAGCCTTTATCAGGTTTTCAACGCCCATGATGGCAATCACACGCTTTAAATTATAAGACAACACATGCAAACTCATTTCGATGCCCACTCGAGCCATGGTTTTCATTTGAAAGTGTGTGTGACCCATCCACGATTTTATCGTTCCGAACGGATGCTCTACTGTTGCACGGCGGTCTCCCATCTTCTCCGGTTCGTTCACCATGCGTTTCTCCAGTTCGTCTAGCACGTCTTCATGCTCCCATCGACTAACGCGGCGTTCCTTTCCTTTGGTGCACTTCGATTTTAGAGGGCAGTCTTGACAGGTCGCTTGCGATGCATAATATCGATATATTTCCTTTCCAGCTTCAACACTACGAAAACGCTTAGTAAGTACTTGGTTAGCTGGGCAGCGATACGTGTCGCTATTCTTGTCATAGATAAAATCTGATTTATCGTAAAGGCCAGCGGCTTTACTGTTTGAGGTGAACGATTTCGGTACATACGTTGTTATATTGTTGTTCTGGCAATTCAAAATTTCATTGCCACTGTAGTATCCTCGATCCGCTAAAACGTCTAACTGATCAACGCCCAATATTGCTTTAGCTTGCTCTGACATATTGAACAGCTGCGCTCTGTCGTTACCAATATTGGTTACTTCGTGTGCAACAATTAGGTGGTTCGCAGTATCCACAGCGGTTTGAACGTTGTATCCAACCATGACAGAACTACGACCACGAGTCGCCATGATTCGGGAATCTGGATCAGTAAGTGATAGTTGTTGGTCCGGTGTTTCGAGTAATTCTCTCTCAAGAAGTTCGAGTCGTTTGGCTTCTTTCTCAACCTTGGCCAAGCGCTCTTTTAATCTAACTTTAGTCTTGCGGGATTCATTAGTATCTTGCCTATCCGCCTTATTGATTCCTTCCAAATATTTGCTGATGCTCTGGTCGATCATTTCCCGCCGGCGTTTGATTTTAGCCTTAGAGAAGGCTCGATCAGCATTATTTACGGCTTTGAACTTGCTTCCGTCTACCGCAATCATGGTGTCGGCAAACAGGTCCAGCCGCTTACACAATAAAACAAACTCACGGCATACTTGCTTGATTGCATCGCCGTTGTCTTTGCGAAAGTCTGCAATAGTTTTGAAGTCTGGTGCCAAACGACCCAACAACCACATAAGCTCAACGTTGCGTTGTGTTTCTCGCTCTAAACGTCTGCTGGATTGAACTCGATTAAGGTAGCCGTAAACGTACAGTTTGAGCATTAACGCTGGTTCGTAGCCTGGACGGCCTTTATTTTTGGGTACTATCTCGAAGCCAAGTTGATCAAGCTTTAATGAATCGATAAAAACATCGATCACGCGGACTGAATTATCGTCTGCTATGTAGTCGTCAAGCAGTTCTGGGAAAAGTGTTGCCTGTTGGCGATTGTCACCTTTGATAAATCCGCTCATCGCAAGCCTCATTTGATCAAGTACAACATAATGTTAACAGATAGTTTTCACACAGCCTCGGCACAAACCAGCCATGGCTCACTCGGTACTGCAGTTAGGACTGTCCCACAATGCCTTTGAAGCCCTAGGCGCTGAAATGTTTGTACGTCCACTTAGCTGGCTACGTGTTTTAGCTCGCTGAATTGCTGGGGGGGCTCGCTGACGTTGTACTCGCTGCAGCACTTCTAGCACCAGTCTAGACGCCAACAGAATCAAAAGTTGCAAACAAAGAAATATTATTCGGCTATATTAGAACCGCCTATGGGTAAAGGGGCATTTGAAATATTAGAGGTAATTCGTATGTCTATACTAGTAAAAAGATTGTTAAAAACATCTTTAGTAACACTTGCAGTGAATAGTACTTTGATGTCCCCTTCGTTTGCTATGAGCCTTTCCGAAGCTCAACAGCAAGCCGATTCTTATGGAACTTATCCAGCAGAGCAATACGTACATACGCATTTGCCAGATAACGCTGAAATATCTTCATACTCTATAATCAAAACAAATAACGATACATATGTTTCTGTCAGTTGGTATATGCCAGGTACTGAAGAAGATGGTGATTTTGTTGTTAATAGTTCCGGGATAATTGTGGACATTGACGATATCAGTGACGATGGTCTTTTATCTGAAATGGGTGAACTATGTGATACGGAAACATCCATATGTATATCAGACGACCTGAAAGAGGCACTTGATGGGAACACGAATGATGAACCTATTGATGTAATTCTACACCTTCAGTTTGCTCAGGATACGCAGAGCTATGATGGGATTAATGCTTCTATTGACCAAGACCAAAATGTGACGATTAATGGAAAGTCGTCAACGATGAAAAAATATCTGGAAGCACTGGATAAAATAGAAAAGAAAAAACAAATATATTTGAATAAAGAAATACAACGGACGTATAAAGCATTATTAAAGGGTGATATTAATTTCAGTTCAGAAAACAAGAAAAGAATCAATAAAAGCAAAGCTCAGAAGTTACCATCAGTTATTCTGAAGCTATCAAAAGATGAAATCGTATCTATGCGGCTATCCGGCTCTATAAATGGGTTGCTGTCACTTCACGAAGACGCCGAAAAGAAAAGCGCTATGGATATCTAGGACGCGATGTTTTTAGATGAAACTATTTCAGCTGGAACATCAGATCCATCAATTGATGTACTTGTAACTGAAAATGCCTGCCCTCAGGTTAGCACTGGTTGTCCCACAAAGACATTGTGGGACAAGCTCAAACTTACGAGCGGGGCCTGATAGCGGCCAACTCCCGCCAGTCGCTCATCTCACTTGAAGTGGTTTTTAACCTTTAGTGATCGACAGAATTCCACCACCTAGCGGTCATTAACTTCATTAGTTTTTACTGATTCAAATTATCTACAGAATGACTTTGCATCTATCCACAAGCCAGGGGCTTTAAGAAATGATAGCGCTTCAGTCTTTGTATTGAATCTAAACTCGTACTCAAGTTCGCCATGCAAATCGGTAATATCATAAACGCCCGTAGAAATATGGCCCCCACAAATCACAGAACCGCTTTTTCCTTCTACCCCACAGCCACCTTCAATGTCACTACGATATGAGTATGCACACCCAGCGCCAGTTACTTTATCTTTGATTGTTTTAACTTCGGTATACGATAAATCTCTCGGCAACGTGTTTTGGCTTGTCTTAAAAATAAGCATTGGTTTGACCATGGCACGCACGGAGCAGATATTCGCTGACAACACACCTTCATATTCGTATGCATATACTCTGTACACAATGTTTGGGGAGATTTGTATTCCGCAGGAGTAGAACCTGCGAATCCAATTATCAGGCATTACACTTACGTGGAATTGTTTAATTCCATCAGGAGCTTTGAAAACATCAATCGCATCAAAAGTGTAGTGAACTCTGCCGTACGGAAGTTCATCAAACCAGTGACCTGTCACTAGACCGTCGAAGGAAACATCAGAACTTGTTATTCTTGCTTGATGGTCTCCTTCTCCACCACAACTACAGGCAAAGGCTTCTGATCCTATAAATCCGCTTAAGATTAAAATCAATTGCGCGTATGTATGTCGTAGATTAAATATTCTCACACGCATTCCGTGATTGCATCTAGTTCTTCCGATTCCAATATAACGCAGCTTACGTATCCACCGGCTGTTCAAGAGTTTACAGGATTGGGCTAGAGGGTAATCTGCGAATGACGGCTTTGGGCACACACCGGCCTGACAGACCCATCTAAAATTACCAACTACATTCGCATAAATTACTGAACACTAGAAGGTGTGGGCACGTAGAAAGTTACCAACTATTTTCAAAAAAAGACTTCGCGCGGACTAAATTACCGGGTGGCCTTTCAGCGGTGTTTGTTACTAACTATATCAACTGACTACATTAGTATCGTAAGTTTACCAGTAGCTCTACGCCATGAATCCTTATGTTCAACCTTATAGAATCAGCTTCATTACAAGTGCTGACTTAGACAAGTTTCTCTCTAAGGATTTATCTCTATTGGTGTGCCCACATCTACCATAAGCCATATCTCTTCCACTTCTGAATTCTTAACTGCGATACAACCAGCTGCGCAATTAAAATACTGCATAACTGAGCCAAACCAGCCGAAGCCGTTCTTCTGCCCATGAATCATAATCTGACCACCCGGATCAATACCAGGTCTTTTCGCAATATCTTTATCTGTTCTATTAGGATAGGAAATGTGGATTGATTTATAAAAGGCGCTATTTGAGTTTTTGAAGAAGATCCAACTGCATAGACAATCACAGTTGGATCTTTCATTGTCGCCCTACTTCAACGCTTTGTCTGTGATCATGTGTGTCCATGCACCGGTGGGTGCCACTGTAATCACTGGATCAGAGCCGCCTTCGAGAAGTGACTTTACTGTGCGCTCGTAGTCTGCGGTAGCCAGCGCACCGTTTGACCCTGCAGTAAGCTTGGCCACTTCACCCATCATACGAATTTGGTGTTCTTCAGTCTGCGCACCGGTTTCGTCGTAATCAAGAACGATCATTGCGGCTTTTTCAGGGTTTTCTTCAGCCCACTTCCAGCCCTGCATGGAGGCGCGAACAAAGCGTACCATCTTGTCCTGGAAAGCAGGTTTTGCAAGGTTCTCTTCCAGTGCATACAAGCCGTCTTCGAGTGTTGCAACACCTTGATCTTCGTATTTGAAGGTGACCAGCTCTTCAGGTGTAATTCCAGCATCGATTACCTGCCAGTATTCGTTGTAAGTCATAGTTGATACACAGGCGGCCTGACCGTTAACGATCGGGTCAACATTGAAACCTTGCTTTAGTACTTCAACGCCTTTTTCGGAGCCATCAGTTGCAAGGCCTAGCTTGCCCATCCAACTAAGGAACGGAAATTCGTTTCCAAAGAACCAAACACCCAGCGTTTTACCTGCGAAATCGTCTGTTGTGGTAACGCCTGCGTCTTTACGGCACGTAAGCATCATGCCAGATGACTTAAAAGGCTGTGCAATGTTAACCATGGGCAACCCTTTCTCGCGCGCCGCCAATGCTGCCGGCATCCATTCGACCGTGACATCAGCACCGCCGCCTGCGAGCACTTGTGTTGGTGCTATGTCCGGGCCACCCGGCTTGATCGTTACATTGAGATCTTCATCTTTGTAATATCCCTGCTCAAGGGCTACGTAGTAACCAGCGAACTGCGCTTGTGTTACCCATTTAAGTTGCAGTGTTACATCGTCTGCGGCCGAGGCAACACCTGCCACCAGTGACAGCGCTAAAGCGCTTAATGTTTTTTTGAATATCATTGTGTTCTCCTTGCGTGAAAATGAATACTATTGTGCTTAATCAGCCTGTTTGTGAAGGGTGCCAAAAAGTCACCCGCTTCTCTAGCCACGCTACCAGGCCGTAAAAAACGGTACCTGCGAGTGCGGCAATTGCAATTTCAGCCCACACCAGATCAATGTCCAGACTACCTACTCCTGTCGAAATACGAAACCCCATTCCGCGCGTTGGTGAACCAAAATATTCCGCCACGATCGCACCGATCAGAGCCAGCGTGGTGGAGATTTTCAAGCCATTAAAAATAAACGGCATTGCCGCTGGCAGCCGCAACTTGCATAAGGTTTGCAGGTAACCAGCGGCGTAGGTGCGCATAAGATCGCGTTGCATTCTGTCTGTCTCGCTAAGCCCTTGCACGGTGTTCACCAGAATCGGAAAGAACACCATCACCACCACAACAGCGGCCTTTGATTGCCAGTCAAAGCCGAACCAATTGACGAGAATCGGCGCGATTCCAACAATTGGCAAGGCCGCTACGAAATTACCAATGGGGAGTAAACCGCGGGTAAGAAATCGACTTCTGTCGATGATAACTGCTGTGATGAACGCTGCGAGCGATCCAATTGCAAAGCCTCGCAGTGCACCTTTCAAAACGGTTTGTTTGAAATCGACCCAGAGCATATCGGTAGAGTTCATAAGCGTTGCGCCAATTTGGCTGGGTGCTGGAAGTATTACCGGTGAAATATTCAAGCCGCGAACCACACCCTCCCATAGCACGAGTAGCGTCACACCGAAAATCACGGGCACTGCAATTCGAATAGCTTTTGTTTCTGCTACCTTCGAGTTGGCAAGCCAAACGTTCATTGCCCACGCAGCGAGCCAGAACAGCAGCACGGCGATTAACCAGATCATGATCGAAACCCCATTCTATGTAAGGTAACTCTCTGCGCTATATCCAGTAAAGTCACCAGCACACCAGCGAGCAATGCAGCGGCAAATAGTGCTGACCAAATAGCCAACGGTGTTCCAAACTGATCACCAATTAAGATTCGTGCACCAAGACCGCTTATTGCACCAGTGGGTAACTCACCAACAATGGTTCCAACAAGGGCTGCAGCAATACCAACTTTTAAAGCGGTAAATAAATACGGCACACTTGCCGGTAGCCGAAGTTTCAAAAAGCTTTGCAAGCCACCAGCATTATAGGTTTTTAGTAGATCAAGCTCCGATGATGAAGGCGAGCGCAAACCCTTAACCATGCTAACCAACACCGGGAAGTAACATAAATAAGCAGCAATAATAGCTTTAGGTACAATGCGGTCTTCTATTCCTACTTGATTGGACAACACTATTATCATTGGCGCCAGTGCTACAATCGGTATGGTTTGTGAGATAACAGCCCACGGCATTAAACTCATGTCAGCAACGCGACTATAAACTATGGCAACCGCTGCAAGAATGCCAATTGTTGTACCAAGTAAAAAACCCCATAAGGTGGACTGTAGTGTAATCCAACCGTGGTAGATTAAAGATCGTTTCGAAAATGCCCTGCCCTTAGCCACCATACCACCGGTAGTTTTCCAAAACTCTTTACCTACCTGCACAGGGGTTGGCAGCCGTGGACGCTTAAGTGAATAACCCGAGGCAATATGTTCGTGGTTGTTTGCCATGAGTTTAAATACTGAAATATCACGCCTTGCTACCGAGCCCACAGGCACCACGGTCTCTTTTGCGCGTTCAGCAACATCTAACGCTGCACGCATATTCATTGGTGCCACAGCCGCCCACCAGAGACCAACAATAGCGCTAAGCACTACCAGCACTGGCACAACATTACGCATGGTGACTCACCTCGTATTGTTTACTCATCACTATGACCGGCACGAAGCCCTTCACGCACACGATGTGCTATTTCTAAAAACTCGGGCGTGTCTCGAATTTCCAGTGGTCGCACCTTTGGTAGCGGGCTTTCGATTACATCTGTTACGCGCCCCGGTCGCGGCGACATCACCACTATTTTGGTCGATAAAAATACTGCTTCAGGAATAGAGTGTGTCACAAACGCTATGGTCTTTTCGGTTTTAGACCAAAGTGCCAGTAGCTGTTCATTAAGATGGTCACGCACAATTTCATCAAGCGCACCAAACGGCTCATCCATTAGTAAAATATCGGCATCAAAGGCAAGTGCCCGTGCAATAGACGCACGTTGCTGCATGCCACCGGACAACTGAAAGGGGAATTTTTTTTCAAAACCTGCCAGGTCAACCAGTTCAAGTGTTTTCGCCACCCGTTCATTTCGTTGTGCTTTGCTATACCCCATGATCTCAAGTGGCAGACGAATGTTGCCGCCAATGGTTCGCCACGGGTAGAGCCCTGCGGCTTGAAACACATAACCATAAGCGCGTTGTAATCGTGCTTCCTGAGCTGACATACCGTTTACGGTAACGATGCCACCAGTAGGCTGTTCAAGGTCAGCTACTACACGCAGAAACGTAGTTTTCCCGCAGCCAGACGGACCGATAAAGCTAACGAACTCGCCTTTATTGATGTCAAGGTTCACGTCGCTGAGCGCATGCACCGGACCGTCGTTAGTCTGGAATGTTAATGTCAGACCCTGGGCCTGAACTACCGGTACACTCATTTTAAAAAATTCTCTGCAGTGCTGTCACAACCGCCTATATTGGCAGTACGTTTGACAACATCGATTTTTAGCGTAAACAATAATACGTATGCGTAAGCGCCCGAAAGCATATTAAACACCGGTAGCCGGTATACCGCTACGCTGTACCGGCCGTGGCGCGGTCAGTTCCTTCCATTGAGACAATGCTTTGTTCACCGTTGCATCAGGCTCACGCTTAATAAATTGTCCGTGGCCTTCTTCGGTTTTGATTTCTCCATCATGGATGGCCACCATGCCGCGCGTTAGCGTAAAGCGTGGTAAGCCCTTCACATGTTGGCCCTCAAAAACGTTGTAGTCGATAGCCGACTGTTGCGTACTTGCTTCAATCGTTTTTTCTTTTTCCGGATCCCACACGACGAGATCAGCATCAGCACCCACTAGCACTGCACCCTTGCGCGGGTAGCAGTTGAGTATTTTCGCTACATTGGTTGAGGTTACCGCAACAAATTCATTGGGTGTTAATCTACCGGTGGCGACACCGTGTGTCCAAAGCATTGGCATGCGATCTTCCAAACCACCTGTGCCGTTTGGAATTTTTGAAAAATCACCCACACCACTGCGTTTTTGTTCTGTGGTGAACGCACAATGATCAGTAGCCACAACACTCAAAGAACCAGACATTAAACCAGCCCACAGGCTATCTTGGTGCTTCTTGTTTCTAAACGGCGGTGACATTACGCGGCGTGCGGCGTGATCCCAATCGGTGTTGAAGTATTCACTTTCATCGAGCGTTAGGTGTTGAATTAATGGCTCACCCCAAACCCGCTTGCCGTTCTGGCGCGCCCGTCGGATGGCTTCGTGTGACTCTTCACAAGAGGTGTGCACAACATAAAGTGGTACACCGGCCATGTCTGCGATCATGATTGCACGGTTGGTGGCCTCACCTTCTACCTGACTGGGTCGCGAGTAGGCATGTGCTTCAGGGCCTGTGTTTCCCTCCGCGAGTAACTTGGCTGTCATCTCGGCGACTACATCGCCGTTTTCTGCATGCACCATTGCGGTTGCACCAAGCTCAGACAAACGTTTGAACGATGAGAATAGTTCGTCATCGTTTACCATTAACGCGCCTTTATAGGCAAGAAAATGCTTAAACGTATTAATACCGCGTTCCTGCACGACGGTTTTCATGTCATTAAAAACCTGCTCTCCCCACCAGGTTACTGCCATGTGAAAAGAGTAGTCGCAGTTGGCACGTGTTGATTTGTTATCCCATCGTTGGATAGCGTCAAGCAAACTTTCACCCTGGTTAGGCAGACAAAAATCTACCACCATGGTTGTACCGCCTGCGAGCCCTGCACGGGTTCCACTTTCAAAATCATCTGATGAGTAAGTACCCATGAATGGCATTTCCAGATGCACGTGCGGATCAATGCCACCCGGCATTACGTAGCACCCCGTAGCGTCAAGTTCGGTGCTACCGCTTAGCTTATTGCCAATCTCTATGATCACGCCATTGTCAATTAATACATCGGCGCTATAGCTGAGGTCTGCCGTCACGACTGTGCCATTCTTGATGACTGTACTCATAATATTTTCCTCTGTGTCCGGGTTTGCGTGACCGACTTTACGCAAAATCGTTCAACGCAACTGACTGATTTATTCATTGCCAAAAAAAACCTGGTCGTAAAGATCAGTACTTGGTTAATCAGTATTCGCTAATCTATAATTTGAGCTGTGTTAACCGCTGCATGGAATAACACATCGGTTCCAGCAGTGGCCCATTCCATTGAAATCTCCTCGGCCTCGTTGTGCGATAATCCATCTACGCATGGGCACATAATCATAGCCGTTGGTGCGACATCATTGATCCAACAGGCATCATGGCCGGCGCCTGAGACAATATCCATATGCGAGTAACCCAAATTCACTGCAGCATCACGAACAGCATTAACACAGTTTTCATCAAACGCAGGGGGATCAAACTGCCCGACTATCTCTGATTCAAACTGTACGTCTATGTCTTTGCACAGTGCAGGTGCTTTGGTCATCAGCTCCTCTACCATGGCATTTAATTTTTCAAGTATGTGCGTGCGCATATCAACAGTGAATACGACCTTCCCCGGAATAATATTTCGCGAGTTGGGATAAACATCAATGTGGCCAATTGCACCAACTGCATTCGGTTGGTTTTTCATGGCTATCTCATGTACTAGTTCGGTAATGAGTGACAGCCCGCGACCAGCATTTTTACGCATATGCATAGGCGTAGAGCCAGTATGGCTTTCCTTGCCAGTGACGGTGCATTGTATCCATCGCAGGCCTTGGCCGTGTGTCACAACACCAATGTCTTTTTTTTCCGCTTCGAGTATTGGGCCTTGTTCAATATGCAATTCAAACATGGCATGCATTTTACGATCACCGACTTTTTCCGAGCCTTTCCAGCCAATACGCTCTAGTTCATCGCCAAAACGTTTACCATTAGCATCCGTTCTGTCATAGCCCCATTCAAGTGTATGTTTACCGGCAAACACGCCAGAGGCAAGCATGGCAGGTGCGAAACGTGTGCCCTCTTCGTTGGTCCAGTTGGTAACCACAATCGGGTGTTTGGTTTTTATACCCAGATCGTTAAGGGTGCGAACTATTTCCAGGCCACCCAACACACCCAGTACGCCATCGTACTTACCACCCGTTGGCTGGGTATCGAGGTGTGATCCAACATAGACCGGTAAAGCGGCTGGGTCTTCACCAGCGCGGGTTGCAAACATATTACCCATTTCGTCAAGGCCCATTGTACAGCCTGCGTCTTCACACCACTTTTGAAACAGTGCCCGGCCTTCAGCATCTTCATCTGTGAGGGTCTGACGGTTGTTCCCTCCTGCGACACCCGGACCAATTTTGGCCATCTCCATGATGGTGTCCCACAAACGCTCTCCGTTGATGCGAATGTTTGCCCGTGTTTCGTTATCAGTGGACATCTGAAATCCTCTTGATGGTTACTGGAACTCTAATGGCATAAGCTGCAGCCTGTTTAAAAAAAAACACACCGACTACAGAATTGTCGATAGTATGCGACTTTACCGAATATTTACAGCGGTCAGCATGCGGCAAGAAGTTAAAGGCAAAGCGCAGACGCGCATCCAAAAAGAGAAAACAGCCACTATTTTTGCGGCTGCTCTGTCGATTTTTTCGGCACAAGGATTTCGCGGTGCAACTCTTGATCAAATTGCACTCGAAGCCGGTATGTCGAAACCCAATTTGCTCTATTATTTTGAATCTAAAGAAGCTATTCACACCGCCTTGCTTGGCAACTTGATTGAAACCTGGCTCGATCCAATGCGTGCGCTGAATGACGACAGCGAGCCGCTTGAAAGCATTCTTAACTATGTAAGACTCAAACTGGCAATGAGCCGTGACTACCCGCGTGAAAGCCGTCTGTTCGCGAACGAAATTCTGCAAGGTGCACCGCGTATACATCAGTTTCTTTCCAACGATTTGAAACAACTGGTAGACGAAAAGACCGCATTGATTCAACGCTGGGTGCAGGCTGGTAAGATTCGCGATGTTGATCCCGTTCATCTTATTTTTTCTATCTGGTCGCTAACGCAACACTACGCCGACTTTGACGCACAGGTTCACGCAGTGCTAGGTACTGAAAAAGACCCGTACCCGGATGCTGAAGACTACCTGGTAACATTATTCTGTCGAATGCTGCAGGTGTAGCACACATTAAAATCATGCTTTTTCTAATACACTCGGGTTGTTTGGATGGGTGGTCCAGTTAGCGTATTCAGCAAGCACTTTTTGACCGGTACGTGGGTCTGTTTCACCAACAGCCATCGGCTCCATGCTAATGCAGTTCTCTACCGGGCAAACATTGACACACAAGTTGCAGGCAACGCACTCTGAATCATTCACTTCAAATACGCGGCCTTCTTTCATCCAGATCGCCTGGTGCGAAGTATCTTCACAAGCAGCGTAACACCGACCACACTGAATACACAAAGACTGATCAATTTTGGCTTTGGCTACATAGTTTAAATTGAGGTGCTGCCAGTCAGTGACATTCGGTACTGCTTGAGCCACAAGTTCTGCCGTAGTTGTGTAGCCTTTGCTGTCCATCCAGTCTGACAAGCCACTGATCATTTCCTGAACTACTTTAAAACCGTAGGTCATCGCGGCAGTGCAAACCTGCACGTTACCGGCACCCACGGCCATAAACTCTGCAGCATCGCGCCAGGTAGTAACACCACCGATTGCTGATATCGGAAAACCTGCGGTCTCTTTATCACGTGCGATTTCAGCTACCATGTGCATAGCAATGGGTTTCACTGCCGGACCGCAGTAGCCACCGTGACTGCCTTTGCCATCAATACTTGGCTCAGGTGCCATCGTATCGAGGTTCACCGATGTTATAGAGTTAATAGTGTTAATTAAGCTTACTGCATCAGCGCCACCTGCTTTTGCTGCACGAGCTGCGAATCGAACATCTGTGATGTTGGGCGTGAGCTTTACAATTACCGGTTTATTGTAGTTTTCCTTACACCAACGTGTGACCATTTCTATGTATTCCGGCACCTGGCCCACGGCCGATCCCATACCACGCTCCGCCATACCGTGCGGACAACCAAAGTTAAGTTCTATGCCATCTGCATTTGTTTCTGTGACACGTTCAAGAACATCTTTCCATGCCTGCTCTTCACACGGCACCATTAAGGAGACAATCATTGCACGGTCGGGGTAGTCTTTTTTTACCCGGGTGATCTCATCAAGGTTAGTTTGCAACGGCCGGTCAGTAATCAGTTCGATATTATTCATACCCAGTAACCGCCGATCGGCACCGAACACTGCACCATAGCGCGCGCCATTCACATTAACGATTGGCGGGCCTTCAGAGCCGAGTGTTTTCCACACTACCCCGCCCCAGCCGGCTTCAAAAGCGCGGCGAACGTTGTATTCTTTGTCGGTCGGTGGAGCAGACGCCAGCCAAAAAGGATTGGGGGTACGTATACCGAGAAAGTCTGTTGTTAGATCAGCCATTAGTCTCCACTCGTCAGATGTGCGTGAATGTCTTCTGCGGCATCACGGCCTTGTGCAACCGCCGTTACGGTGAGATCGTCACCGCCACTGGCGCAGTCGCCACCCGCCCAAATACCATCAACACTGGTGCGGCCTGCACCCTCTACCTGTATTTTGCCCGCTTTAACGGCTATACCGTCTTGCGCGCCGTCTAGTGTTTGTCCAACTGCCATCAGAATCTGATCCGCAGCCAGTGATACTGTTTCACCCGTGCCTTGCAAACCCGTTGCAGTTGAAGTGGTGTATTCAAATTTGATTGCACTTACAGCATTATTGCCAGTATCTCTGCCAGTATCGTTGCCGGCAATGGAATGCGGTTGTAAATTAGGCAGTATGGTACAACCTTTGGCAGTTGCCAGGTCTTGCTCCCAGCGGCTGGCGTTCATTTTTTCCTGCCCACGGCGGTAAGCGATAGTGACGTTTTCTGCACCTAACAATTTAGCTTGCACCGCCGCATCAATGGCAGTCATGCCACCCCCTATCACAACAACGTTTCGACCAACTTCAATGTCGGTGTAGTCTGTACTCTGCCTGAGGTTAGCAATAAACTGCACGGCGTCCGTAACGTTAGATAGTTCAGCACCAGGGACTGATAATTTGTTTGTATCGTCGAGCCCTACACCTATAAAAACCGCATCATTGGTGTTTTGTAGGTCGGCCAGTGCGATATCACGACCAAGTGCCTGCCCTTGTTTCAATTCAATTCCGCCAATAGAGAGTAACCAATCCACTTCTTTGTTAGCGAAATTATCGACTGACTTATAGGCTGCGATTCCGTATTCGTTTAAGCCACCTGGTTTGTCTTTGGCATCAAAAACGGTAACGTCGTGGCCGTACATGGCAAGGCGATGAGCACAGCTTAATCCTGCAGGGCCGGCTCCGACAACCGCTACTTTTTTACCCGTTGGTTTAGCGCGTTGATAAGGCTGTGTGCCTTCAGCCATTACTACATCTGTGGCATAGCGCTGCAATCGCCCGATCTCGACCGGCTTACCTTCTGATTTCTCTCTTACACAAGCTTGTTCACACAGAGTTTCAGTCGGGCAAACGCGTGCGCACATGCCACCAAGAATGTTTTGATCAAATATGGTTTTGGCTGCTGCCTTGGGCGTATCAGTGGCAATTTGTCTGATAAATAAAGGGATATCAATTGATGTCGGACATGCGGTGATACACGGAGCATCATGACAAAAGTAGCAACGGTCTGCCGCTACATGCGCCTCATGTGGACTTAGCTCACCATGCAGATCGGCGAAGTTTGAAGTAAGCGTTTCGCGGTCTAAGCGCCCGGCTGTTACTCCGGGGGTTCGAGTCGTCACTGCCATGCTCTCCTCTCATAACTTTTGCTTAGCCATAGGTTGCCACATTTTTTTATCGAATGGTAAAATATTTTATGCGGGCAATCTGATCCCGGGTAATGCCAGTAACTTTTGCTTTACAGTATGAGCGACGAGTTCGTGGCGGTCTATTTTCAAACCGCCAAAATGCCTGCGATCTTCATAATATTGATCAGCCTATAATTGTTGCGAACTCTGCGTGCGTTCCATTTGTATAGAAACCCACCAGTGTGAGCGTAGAACTGGCGCGTTTGGCTTAAGCATCGTTCTTCTTTATAAACGATACGGCATTGCCATTGTTAAGTATCACTATGCAATCAGCCAAAGACATAGCCTTAACTTTGATCCTGGGTGACGTCGTAACGCCTAGCTCCGTTGTAGCTTTTTAACTTCCAGCTGTGAATGCTCACGCAATCCGGCATCGAGCGCTAAGAAGTTTCATCCATTAAACACAATGCGTTTATGGCTTGGCGACCGCCTGATCAATACGGGATACTAGCGTAATAGTTCTGATTCTGGTTTTAGTAAGGGCATAAGCAATTCTTGCATTGAGCGGTTTAACTTTTGCCATGCGTGCGTGCAATCGTTTCGGCGTTTGACAGGGTCTAAAATGGAACCTAACAGTGCTTCATGTTTCCCGGGGTTGCTACCCAGTATCCAACAATTAATTATTTTGTTTCTAGACTTATACAAGGAATGAGCATGCCAATAATCTTCTAGTGGACCGTCTAGCAGTTGTGAGGCGCGCCCAAACGCCTGTGCATTTTCAAACCATTGTTCGCCACCATTAGGCCATGCTTTTATCATTAGCCAGCTTGATATTGCTTCGGCTGTATCGTCGTTGTCGGGTGATAAGTCTTTGCTAATAACATGTGCTAACAAGTGGTACAAAGTATATTCAACTGTATCTATGCCGCGCTTTAGAGCTGCCTCTTGTGTTTCTTCTAGCTCAGCATGCCCGCTTATAGCATTGTTCAAATATTCATAAGGTAGAGATAACGTTAAAGTATCCAGATTGGCTGTTGGCGCCCCGCCGCTGCCCAATACAATACGGAGTCGATCAACCGGGAATTGTTCAGTGTTATTGAAATTCTGGTTGATTAGCTCTAGTAGATCCGAAACAATGTTGCTACTTTCTAAAACCCTTTGCGCAAGTGGCGGCACTTCGTTTTTTGTGGGTTTCCACTGCGCGCTAGCGTCAGCATTAAGCTGCGTTGAAGCCATGCAAATTGCGAGGCATACTATTGTGACAATATTGCTCATAATTAAACCAGTTGTTAATGCAGTGTTATATAGTACTTACGCGTTTTCCTGTATTTCATTATTGAAAAATGGATATCTGTTACGCTGAAATTTGAGTTAATTTCTAACGCTTGGCCTTTTATGATTTCAGCAAGCCGTTTAATTGTTTAAGAGTAATTTATGAGTAATCGCCTGACAACTCATTTTAATTTAGATTCACATCTATCAATGCTGTCAGACAAAAAGCTCATGTCTCTTTTGGGCAAGGTAAAACTGACCGATGGTTGGGGTCAGAATGGCGTTGTAGACATCCAGGGTAAAAAGGTTTTCGTAAAAAGAATTCCTTTGACTGAACTGGAAGCATCTAATGCTTACTCCACAAAAAACCAACACAGAATCCCCACGTGGTACAGCTATGGTATAGGGTCAGCTGGTTTTGGTGCTTTTCGTGAGCTTGCAGCGCATGTAAAAACCACCAACTGGGTTCGTGAGGGCAAACATAATGGATTTCCACTGCTTCACCATCATCGGATAGTAGACGCCAAAAAGCCAACCGCGAAGCTTCCTGACTTGAGCGATTATGTTGCTTACTGGAACAATAGCAAAGGTGTCGAGCGGTTCATGTTGGATCGTGCTAAAAGCCAGAAGCATCTTCTAGTTTTTATAGAGCACTTAGCGCCCCTAAGTGAGTGGATGCAGAAGAATCCTACCAAGCTTTTAGCCATGCTTCCAAAGGCTTTAAAGACTATCGATTTTCTCAAAGAAAACGGCATAATCCACTTCGATGCTCATATTTACAATTGGCTTACTGATGGTAAAAGTGTTTTCCTTACCGACTTTGGTCTTTTACTAGATCGTGAATTCGAACTTACACACACAGAGCAACAGTTCTTTAAACAACATCGTCACTACGATTACGCTCAGGTCGTAGATACCTTTGCTTATGCCTTAATCAATAACTATTTATCTAAAAAGGCAACACAAAAAGAATGGCTTAAAAACGAGCTAAAAAACTCAAGAAAAGCAAATGAACCCTACATGCACGCCTTGATTCGAATTGCACTAGCGCTTCAGAAAGAAAAGAAAATCACGCTTCCTGTCACAACCATTAACTACATCCAAAAGCACCAATCAATAGTAAAAACGAAAAACCAATTTTTTCACAATATGCAAAATGGTAAAAAAAGTTCAGATCAGTATCCGGCTGGTACGCTGGCTAAGCTTCTCAAAGAGGTGAATATTATATAGTTATTCTGTTGAGCCACTACAAGCCGAATGAATACTTACCAGATATAAGGATCCAGGAGATATCTTCCTCTACTTTTATATACTCCCCCTCTATAGAAAACTGTTCGTTAAGCGAATATCCGCCGCCTATGCCGTAACTTAGCCCCGTAGCTGACTCTTCTGTACTGCCGCCACTAATAGTTTCCTTGAGTATTCCTATTTTAACTTTAATGTAAGTTTGACCTACTGAACGTTGCACCAGGTAAAGCGCAGTTGAGTCAACATCAACGTCTAGTGTCTGACCAGGCATTGAAAACTCGACAGTGCCGCTAGCCGTTTGCAATTCAACCGCCAAATGATCATTAAAAGCATACTCAATAGCCCCACCAATGACTTCCTTACCTGAAACAGAGAGATTGGGAATTGATAGATCGCCCAAACTAGCGAGTGTTTTACCGGCGCTAGCTGATATTGATACCTTGGGCGTATCTGCGAATAGAGTGCTATTGACACACAAAACTGAGCATATCAGCATTGTTTTTAAAATACTTGGTGCATTCATTTGATAACCCCTTGGGTTTTGCACGCCCCTCGCGATTTCAGCAAGACGAAGGGGCAATTGGAATTAATACAGAAATCTATTCGCAGATAGTAAAGTATGGCGATCAGTTTGAACCCGATGCCGCAAGCGGATACTGCCATTTAGGTAAAATGGCTTTTGTGATTTCTTTACCTTGCAAGAAAGGGAATTTCTTAATCATAGCTTCTTTATCTTGTTCAAAATTGTCCGCTATATCGACTACAAAAGTGCCACTTGAAATACCTGTAACAGACTGATCTATTAATGGGATAACGGATCCAGCCCTTGGCTGATCATCTTCACGTGGCACTATTGTGGCAGTGATATTCCCTATATATACAATGCCGCTGTCAGGAAAAACAATCTCTTGTTTGAATGGTAGCTGTGCATTCCCGTTTATTAACAGACTCCGGCTCAAGAGATTCATTGAACTTAACTCAGCCGCCCCGGGCGTAGAAGATAAGCTGAAAATAAAATCGTTACTCACGTTCTCCGTTTCTGCGAGTAAAGCAGGCTTCGTAAAGGATATAGTTTTTCCATCTTTTTCGACATAAACCACTTGTAGCGTTAGTTGGTGTTTGGGTTTATTCTCGTTTTTAATCGTCAAGCGACCAAGCAGAATGCTCTGACTGGCAACCTCGACTGATTTGGTGCTTGCACCTAAAGGCATTGGCTTGACAGTTGCACAACCGCTCAAATAGGCAATAAATACTATTGCCAACAAGCTTTTTGTAATTCGATACATAACAACTTCCTCCGATAATTCTAATTTACTGACAACGCCACTTTCCGGCCAAGTCTACAATTGCGAGCGCACAGTTTAAATAATTATTACTTATGAAATAATAGGATTTGCATACACAACAAAGCAAATGTCTAAAAGTTAATAAACAATCACCAGTTATATAGACCAATCTCAGCCCAATACCTAGAGATAAACGCGTAAATATCCCCCACACGCTCCATTTAGCTATTGAATTAATCCAACTTGCTATTTTTCAATTACGCAAAGCATACTTTCCCGATCTCACAGAAGCTATAAGGGTTTACCCTATTACAATTTGTCTGCGAGTGATTGTTTAGCTTTCCCGCTCGAGCCCAATGCGCTAGATCAATGGTCATTGGTGCCGACCTCTGGACAAGAGCACCCGCCAATCAGTCTGCAGGTTGTCTACTCTGTCTGCTGGCTACCTACCAGTTTTGTTTTTCGCTTTAGCAGACCGGATAGACTACACAATTACAACGCTAGGTATTTAGGCAGGGGTATCGGTTCTGACTACCCTAAGCGCCATGCATTTACCTGCATACTAATCATCAACGCTTAAGCTAATTGTTTGTCCGGGCTTCGGTGTCTCTATGACACCCGTGGCGTCCGCCCGCTCACCAGGCTCATTCATTGGTTCGTCGGTTAAAGAAAACGTACCCCAGTGCATTCCAATAGCGCGTGTAGCACCAACGTCCAGCACCACTTGGCGTGCCTCTTCTGGATTCATGTGGGCGGCTTTCATGAACCAGCGCGGATCGTAAGCGCCTATAGGCACTAAAGCAAGATCAACTTCGCCAAGTCGCGCTGCTATGTCTTTAAAGTCGTTAGAGTACCCGCTGTCACCCACAAATAGTGTTCGTATGCTCGGCGAGTCTATTAGAAAACCTGCCCACAGTACTTTGTTGCGATCAAAAGGACTACGGCTGCTCCAATGCTGAACAGGTACAGCATGCACGGTAACGTGCTCTACCGCCGCACTTGCCCACCAATCTAACTCGACTACACGCTCTATGCCCCGCTTATCGAACCAGGCTTTTTGGCCAAGCGGCACGTAGTACTGTGGCGGGTTGTCTGGTTGTTTTTTATCGAGTGCTTTAACACTGTCTTTATCGAGGTGGTCGTAATGATTGTGGGAGATCAGCACAATATCGATCACTGGAAGCTGCTCTACCGTGATGGCGGGTGGAGTACTGCGCTTGGGTCCCGCAAAATTAACCGGTGATGCCCTATCGGAAAAAATAGGATCGGTCAGAATATTCAGCCCATCGACTTGCAACAAAAAAGTACTGTGGCCAATCCAGGTTACTTGCGCAGCTTTAGGGTTATTAAGATTCTCAAGTTGTGGCGGCACACTGGGCAGGGTAATAGGTTCTACGTCTGGCGATTCCCGCTGCCACTTCAACAACGCTCCAAATGATTTGCTAATAGCTTCGCCATTTGTATTGACGAAGGTGCCGTCCGGGCGATGATGCGCGGGGGCGTTTTCATCTAACTGGCTGGTAGAACCACAGCCGGCAATCAAGCTCGAAACCAACGCAGGTAAAAATAAAGACTTTCGAAACATTAGGATCTCACGGGGTAGCGTACTATTTAATCTAGTGCTCAGGTTCATCACCTATCTCCGCCATTTTGTTATCCAACAGAGCTGTCATTTCTATTACTACAGATTCATATTCACTGTCTGCATAAACGTTGAATAGCTCTAACGGATCTTTTTCGCAATCAAATAATTCCCATTCGCGGTCTTCGCCGCCATGGTTGGTACCGGGTAAATCATAACCTTCGTTGTACCAGTAAATCAGTTTGTAACGCTGGTTGCGAATACCATAGTGAGAATACGCATTATGATCTCTATCGCGATGCATCCAATAACGATGGTAGGCAATATCCGACCAGTGTTTGGGTGTCTTGCCCGTAAGCAATGGCCGAAAACTTATGCCCTGCATATAACTTGGAATGCTAAGTCCTGCTAAATCTAGAAAGGTAGCGGCAAAATCAACGTTACAAATAACACGATCGCAGACAGTGCCTGGTGTTATTTCCCTTGGGTATCGCATCAGAAAAGGCATTTGGAAGGATTCTTCATACATAAAGCGCTTATCAAACCAGCCGTGCTCACCTAGGAAGAATCCCTGGTCAGAGGTATAAATCACAATGGTGTTGTCAGATAAATTGTGTTCCTCCAGGTAATCAAGCACACGCCCTACACTCTCATCTATAGATTCAATCGTGCGCAGGTAGCGTTTTAAATAACGTTGATACTTAAAGTGGCTTAGCTCTTCATTGGTGTGAAAGGTAAAGACCTCACCGGTGTCTTTATCTATTAGCCTCAGGCCCGATACATTTTCAGGGTTTGGTATCTTGCGTCTGGTGTCGTTTTTGTTTGCCGTGGCTCTTTCCCCTATCTCTGCCCCGCCCTCTGGTTGCACCAACCCCAGATCTGCATAGGTTATGTCGTCCTTGATGCGCATTTTCGCTTCAGCGGCCGCCTTTGCCCGGTTCTTGTAGTTGTCGTTAAAGGTTTCCGGGACTTTGATATCGTGCTGGTACAGATCGCGGTTTTTAGGGTGTGGCTCCCACTCTCGATGAGGCGCTTTGTGGTGGCACATAAGAAAAAACGGTTTTGATTGATCTCTGCTCTCTAACCATGCAAGACTCTTATCCGTTATCACATCGGTAGCGTAGCCAGGTACTTCTTTTTCGACACCCATTTCTATCATGGTCGGATCAAAATACTCACCTTGTCCGGGGACTACAGACCAGAAATCAAAACCGCTAGGTTCATGCTCTTTGCCTTCACCAAGGTGCCATTTGCCAATGATAGCTGTTTGATAGCCACCACTACGAAGATGTTTTGCCACGTTTGGCAAACGATTATTAATATGGGTATCTAGCGTAGTTACCCCATTCACATGGTTGTAGGTACCGGTCAGAATAGCTGCGCGGCTTGGTGTGCAAATAGAGTTGGTCACATAACAATGATCAAAGCGCATACCTTCGGACGCGATACGATCTAAGTGCGGGGTATGGTTAATGCCACCCCCATAGCAACTGATTGCCTTTGCGGCGTGATCGTCCGCCATAATAAACACTATGTTCGGTTGTTTACTCATTATATTTTGACCTTTGCGACAAGTGTTATTTTTGCAGGTTTACGTGTAAGGCCTACTCTATAACGTCTCCGACAGGGTTGCCGCCGATGTACACTTGCATTCGTTGTACAGGTCGCAATTCGACTTCTCCAGCTAATGCAGCAGCTTCCAGCTCTTTCACGACTTCGTCTTCGCTCTTTGTGCCTTGTATATTAATCTCGGTGTAGGAATCAAAGCCGCCATAGTGTTGCTGCCATGTATCGTACGATCGCTTGTAAATGTAGATTTCCGGTTGGCATCGGTTTTTGTCCCTGCAATTCTGGTCAACAAGGGTTGCTGATTTGCCGGTCTCAGACCAAAGTAAATAGCAGTAGTCGTTCTTGCAAACCATATTGGTACGCAATACCTCCAGCAATTGTGCAGGAACCTCTTTAGAACTTGGAATGACAGTCAGTTTTTCAGATATTCCAGCGGTGGTTTGAGAGTGCTCTAACCTTAAGGCCTCCCAACGATTATTCATTTCTAGAACATCTCCGATTCTAGAGGATAGCGCAGTTGATGATGTGTCTTGCAAAGACTCAAGTGCCTCCCGACCAGCTGGACCGAAGTCGAACGCGAAAGCGGTTATGTCAAGGTTATCTTCTGATATTTCACCGCTACTGTACCTTGCTAATTGATTGCGAACACTTATTCCACCAAAGTCTACTAGTGGTGTAGCAAGTATTAGTGCTATCGCACAGACGGCCAAGCCCAAATAGGTATTGCTTTTTCTGACCAGTGAGTAGAAGTGATCTTTACGTACCGTAGTTAGAAGATATATCACACCGTAAAGAGACAATACCAAGCACACCACCACAGCCCATAAGCGATCTGGCGTCAAGCCATATTGATCTACTCTAAGCTTTAAGGCAAATACTGTGATTATGGCAAGTGGCGCTATGGTTACCGCTAGAATGCGAGTCGCATATTGTGCAATTCGGCTTTTGCTTTGCGTGGTGGTATCTTCCCGAATCACAGCGTTCATTATAATTAGTGCACCGATAGCACAAGCGAACAATGTAGCTGATGAGCTAAAAGAAGAGTTCCATAAAGGCTTAAGGCCTGTAAAGGGTAGTGACAAAATAAACACACCCAACCCTGTCGCTAACGGTACCACTAATATTGAGAATACACTTTGCACAAGCGCCTGAGTAGAGGCAATAATCGAATCGTGATCTCGCAATACGCCAATCGACGCTCCGAGGGCTGTACCAGCCAGTGTAATTACGACAATTTCTTCGCGCAGTAATTCGCGGGGTAATTCAATACCAATTAGTGAAAACAATGACGCTAAAAGGTGAGCAACACCAAAAGATAGCGCTGTAAAAATCATGCCTAACGCTAAGATTACGGCGTTACCCCATGCATGCTCATGGAGTGCTTTATAATCACGCCAATGACTGTGCATGGATGTTTGGTAGAACGGTGAAAAAACAAATAGAAAAACCCCTAAAGCAACAATGCCAAATTCGTCTATGCCTAGTGTTTTTATTCGCCAATAACTGATACCCCCGGCTATGGCTCCTGCAAACAGAGAGAAGCAGATACCACTGACTATGTGCGCGCGTTGTGTGCATATAGCAAGGCACAAGCTGAAAATAGTGGTACCCCCTGCTATGGCCAGGCGTAAATTAAAGTGTTGCTCAGTACTTGAGATATCGTCCGTAAGAAAGTGAACAATAATAGCGGTAACAGCTCCAAGAACTGCCAGCAAGATCGGTCTTTGTGTCCAGGATTCAGATTGCATTTTACATCTACCGCTATTGTTGATAAGGGGAATTACCCACCTGATACTGCACCAATAAATTACCTTGCGCAAACCTGGCGCAATATTATCTGCACAAGCCACAAAGATAGGTACTGACCGGAATACGCAGGCTGTGAAAGCTGGCTAAGTGAAAATGGTTGTTTTTACAGCCGCTGCAAACCGACAAGTGTGGCTAGTCCGGTATTACGCAGAGACATGGGCTCCATTCCATTATGTTTACAGTATCCAAACCTCAGCTGCCCATGTGATTCCGAACTTGATGCACTACGGTGTCGTAGACAAAATTGAGGGGTAAAAGTAATTTTGTTGTTGGATGACAATGTAAAAGAAACCACAGCCCGCCAGGGGGAAAGCCCAACAGGGACCTAAAAGTTATTCTCGTACCACAAGCGTAACATTGCTGAAGTCAAGCCCGTTATCCGGTGTATCAGCTTTTTTAGAAGATCCGAAAGTTTTGCTGTTCACATGAAAAGCTAACATTCCATAATTATTAATCTCACTACCTTCATCTATAAATGAATATTCGCTAATCACGTTTCCGTCTTTACTCAAAGAGCCATGAATATTCACGCCGTTTGCAAGTATTTGAATACTCATTGTTCCCGTGTAAGTGGTTTCGGGTTCAAACTGATACGGATCTCCGCCACCACCTAGTCGCGTATAACCTTTGGTCGTACCTAGTAGACGCCCTTGCTTATCAATCTTATGTTTTCGAATATCAATGTTCGCGGCACTTGCGTCTTTTAGATTAATATCAAAGTCAATCATATAACCCGGCAGTCGATCATAAGCCGTGTTCGGTTTTTTCGAAGAGGCAGATAAATCACCTTCAAGCTCTGCTCGACCTAGTTTGTCATACAGACCCACTCTAAATGCTGAGTCTCTATCTTCGCCTATAGTCTCGGGTGTGGTGAATATAAACGTAGCCACTAACTTTTGGCCTTCTGCAAGTGTTTGAGGCGCGAATGTAGTGCGAATACCTCTGCCAGAACCACCGGAGACCAGCCCTAGATAACCATTGCCAACTTCAACGGCGCTGCTATTGGTCGTGGTCCACCAATTGCTGTCACTTTGGTCTGCACCGTTGTCACGATTCCCATCTGCAAAGCTATCATCAAATATGACTCCCGGCGATGCGGCTATGCTTGCTGGTGCCACAACCTGTTCGGCTACAGCTGTATTACCAGCAGTTCCATTGCCTTCAGAGACCGGACCTTCAGGCACTGGTGAATGCGAATAGTCCAACTTGAAAAAAGTAACCTTATCGAAGTCCAATTCTGGTTCAGGGCTGGAGTTGTTCTGCGAGTACGCGCCAGCCTTGAAGAACATGAAATCATCTTCAACACTAAAGCCACTGTTTTGCATATTCAATGGCTCAGCGCTTACCTCTGTGCCATCATCACGAATAATTTTTACATAGAGCATAGGCACTGTGACACCATCTTTCTGCTGGCCTTTCACTTCTATTTCGTAGCTAAATATTTCATCAAGCGCAATACCGTCATCAGGGTTAGGGCCACGATCTGCTCGACTTCCAATTATTTCGATCCACTGCTCTTTACCGACTGCAGGTTCGTGAGCATAGTAAATAGAGCCGTACTTGTGATGAGGTAGTTTTCGATAATACAAGCGTATCGGTTCGTCATCTTTGGCATGGATTTGTCCAATAATCACGCGCCCTACCTGATAATCCTTGCCAAGTCGCGTAACTTGATTAACCGCAAGCGTGGCTTTTAGTGCGCCGTCTACTCCGCCCGCTTTGGCTTGTGCTGACAAAGGAGCCGATGAAAATACCCAGTTGTTTTTATTAGGGATGCCACCTTCCAGTCGAGTTTCTATACTTTCGTTACCACTACGTAGCATGCCGCGTAGCTCTGTGCGTGTATAGTTTGTGTTCTTGGATGTCTTAGCACCTGCAGGTGTAGAGCGAAACACCATACCGCCGGTCGCCAGGTCAGTATAAAAATAACGTGAGTCAGTCCAGCCAGCAACCAGTTCGTTTTCATAAACGCTATCGGCCTTACCATCTGCATTGTCATCAGCGGGGGTTGTGACATACCAACCAGTTAAATCAAAGTTCTCGCCCGGTGCTTGATCGACGCGCAACCCCATCACGCCACGGCCTTTGCGCTCAGTAATTACGGGCGCTGCAGGTTTATCAACCGGTTCGCCACAGCCTGAAATCGACACTTCAACAATGCTGTTCCAATCGTTTGCTTCATTGCCATTGCTGTTGATCCGAACAAATTGCGCTTGTCTGGCATTTATTGGATACGATTCATAATCAAGGGTTGCTCCACCGGATTGACGTTCTGCTACTACGCTTTCAAATTCAGAGCCGTCGCCAGATACATCTATGGAAAACTGTGCTTTCCGACTATCGCCTTTGTACCAGGCAATATTGATTGCCTTGACCGTTTGCACAGCACCCAAATTAAGCAATAAACTTTTTGCAGCACCCTGTGATTGATTGGACCACCGTGAATCTGCTTTTAGATCGCCATCAATTGAATTCTCTGGCCCGTGTGTCTCTTCGTACAGGCCGTCATCGGTAGCGGACACAATTACAAGTCCGTTGTTCGCATCGCAGGCAGTGTTCACCGCTACTTGAGAATAGGCTTGAGTACTGAAACAGCTTGCAGCAATCAGGCACGCTGCACCAAACGACTTTAGAAACATACATTACTCCAAAAATAAACTAATGCGATCAACGACGTTAGTCGAGTCAAGCAAAATGCGTCACATATGGTTTTTTGTTTATTAGACAATAATGCCAACTAACGAATATTACCGCAAATAAAGTAGTTAACAGGCAAAAAACTTAACTAAAGAGGCCATGCCGGGGTCCACAAGACCCTGCTGCACAAGAGAGGCGCACAACTTTTGATTCTATACGAGTTTAGTTTTTAGCGAGCTAGCTAGTGCGCATCCAGAAACAGGGCGTAGCGAGGTTGACTCACGTGCGTGAAATTTCGCCTACTGCATGTGGGCGCTTAGTCATTCATAAGTAACTACATGTAGTCGGTGAAAGTTTGCGTCGCGTGAGCCGACCGCAGTAGCGCTGTTTCTGGATGGGCACTAGCTAGTGTCCGTCCATAAACAGTCCCGCGGCCATGCCAGAGTAATGTTTGCGCTCGTCAATTGATTTAGAGAAATCTAATGTAGTTCGGGGCAGGTATATCGTAGGTATCACCCGTTGCCGTGACCAGACCGGTTTCTGTATCACGGTGAAACAAATTCACTGTTGATGAGTCTTGATTCGAAATGATCACCGCTTTGCCACAGGGTGAGAGTGCGAAGTGACGCGGGAACTTACCACCGGTAGGCACAATATCAATGCGTTCTAATTTGCCGTTGTCTAGTACTTTAAATATCGCAAGGGAGTTATCACCACGGTTAGACACGTACAGAAATCGTGCATCTGGTGATAACTTAATCTCGGAAACGTAAGAGGTTTGCTCTCGATTATCGAGTGTTGATTCATATTGTATGGGGTGTAAACGAGGCTTGCTTTGTTCAGGGTTAGAGGCATCAAGCTCTGCCACACAAACCGTGTTAAACAATTCGTTTGACACATAGCAAAGGTCCAGGGTTGGATGCATCACCATGTGGCGTGGGCCCGACCCTGGTTCAAACTCAATGTGGGTATCAGGCTCAAGTGTTTTCTTTACAGGGTCGTAGCAGTATTGAAAGATAGCATTTTCACCAAGGTCTGGAATAAACACCCAGTTTTTCCAAAAGTGCGCACAGTGAGCATGCGGGCCTACCTGGCGGTTAGTCCAGTGGTCTTCACGGTGCTCTACCTGACGCCATTCACCTTCTTTTCTGTAGTGCTGTTTAAAGCTTTGCACAACGTCGCCTAGTTGTCCGTTGCTGTCTACGCCTACAACATCGATGATCGCGTCCCAGTAATTAATGACGATGGCAATATCTTTTTGTGGCGACAAAGCCAGATAACACGTTGATTTCCCCGAAGCCTTAAAGGAGCTTACAAGCGTTAATGCAGAGCTATTATCTATGTTGTACTGCAGCACTGTGCCATTGTCTTGAATAGTTTCAACAATGGCATACATCAAGTGGCCATCGCTGTGTGGAATCAATACTGCGGGGTTAAGGGCTTCTACTACCTCACGTTCTTTCAGCTTGCCTTCTTTAGTAAGAGTTAAACCGTATATGCCTTTACCCGATGTGGGTGCGTAAGGCTGATGCCCTAAAGCGTCAAGGTCGGTGTAGGTACCGATTAGTAGTGGGTAGTCTTTATCAAGTGAAATTGTTGCTGTTGGCAATGGTGTCTCCAAGAACTTGTTTGTTACTTACTGTTTAAGCAGTTATAACCACGCCCGACAAAAGGCATGTCATTGGCCATAACGGTCATGTTTAATACGTTGGCTTCTTTGGCTAGATTCACCCTGTATAAGATGGCGTCACAAACCGGATCTACCGGTATTGTGGATTCGCCTGTTAAAATCCAATTGGAATTTAGAAACCGCCATGTATTTAGTTTGTTAGAAACAGAGGTATAAGTGAATTTCAATAGTGGTTATTCAGGATTATAGATTCCGCTGATAAGGTTTTCCTGCATTAAACGTTGTTGCAGATTGCCGCGTGGAATCGCGATTTTTGCAATATATTCTTTTAACTTTGTTGAAAAGTCTCTGGTAACGTCAACCGCCTCTGCTGCAGTGATGGGAACAAACTTTATAGCCTGGCGGCTGCGCAGTTGCACCAGTGTGTTTATATCCGGGCTTATTACTGTGGCGATTTTCGGGTATCCACCGGTGGTTCCATGGTCAGCCAAAAGGATAGTAGGCACGTTCTCGCCTGATACTTGTACAGAGCCCCTTAACAGCGGCTCTGACGGAATTGAAAGTGCTGCATCAAGGGGTAGATCTGGTCCTTGCAGGCGCACGCCCATACGGTCATAACTGTCTGTTAGTTGGTAGCTACTGTTTTTAAAGGCATCTATCGCCTCTGACCGGAACCATTTGTCTTGTGGACCCATTACTACGCGTATAGAGTCTATTTTTTCTGTTTGGCTTAATTTTTTTTGAGCAATTAAAAAACCCGGGGTCTCAATATTGCCTTCGCGTTCTTTTCGTACTTCAGCGTTGTTTATAAGCAGTTCTTGTTCGCTTACAACTGCACCACCGCCAAATCCAGATATAGAATGCGTTGCCGTGTGGCCTAACCACTCGTTGGCTTGTAGGTCACCTGCAAAAGCTAGATAGGCCCAGCTACCAGACTTACCCACTCGCACAGATAGTCGTTCGCCCTGCTGCAAGGTGAGTATTGTCCAGCCAGAACCTTTAACACCTGCATGTTCTATTGCAAAATCACCTCCGGCCACGGCTACTGTTACAGCACCGGTTGTACATTCGAGTATTAAACCGCCGAGTGAGATCTCAATAGCGCTTTGATCAGGGCTATTACCTAACGCGGCGTGAGCGGCTGCAAAGGCTAGTTTATCCATTGGGCCCGAGGCGGGAACACCATAACGCAAGTGCCCTGTTCTGCCGGCGTCTTGTAGAGTGACTAATGCACCTGCGAACTGAACTGATAAGCGAGCTTCAGTCATCGGCGGTGCTCACTTTTGTTTTAGTAGCTTGCTCGTAGGTTTGTAGATCGATTTGTTCGAAGGTAACTTGATCACCCACATCAAACAGAAACGGCCGCTGTGGGTCATTGAATAATACTTGCGTCGGTGAGCGGCCGATAATAGACCACCCGGTGGGCATTTTAAGCGTGGTAATTAGGCACTGAGCGCCTGCAATCATTACGCAGCCTGCCGGTATATCACGCACTGCGGCAAGCTTGCGTGGCACTTGTATACTTGAGTCAACACCACCCATATAGGCATAGCCCGGTGCGAAGCCATACATTAAGACTTTATAGTCACCTGCTACATGCGCATTGATTACTGCTTCACGACTAAGGCCGGTAGTATCGACCACAGCTTGCATGTCAAATCCGAAGGATTCGTGATAACACACTTGCACAACTCGTTTGGTGGTTTGCGTATTTTGTTGCCGGGTGTTTTTTAACACTGTGCGCAATACCTTTTCTAGTTGCAGGTGGTCTGTGACTAACGGGTCAAATACAACCATTGCATTGATTAGCGCGGGTACTACTTCAATGATCCCTAGCTGTTGATCATTGTCTGTTGCCATAGCTTTGGCAATCGCTTTATCAAAAGAGATAATCGTCTTATGCGTGCTATCGTTTATTGTGTCTGAGAACGTGACTAACAGGCCACAGTCTGCCACTGCCGTGAATTGCGGTTCCATTTATATAAAGCTTGTGACTTCAAAGCCTGCTGCTGTAAGCCGTGTTCGTATTTCTTTGGCCATTGCAACAGCGTGTTCGCTATCACCGTGCACACATATGGATTGTGCATCAAGTTTAATAGGGTCACCGTCTATTACTGGCATTAAACCCGTTTGTAAGTAATTAAGTAGCCGGTCTGCCGCTTCTTTAGCATTGTGTATCATGGCACCTTGTTGGCTGCGTGGTACCAACTGGCCGTTAGATAAATAGCCACGATCTGCGAATATCTCTGAATATACGGCTACGTTTGCTGCGCGTGCAGCTTGCTCTGTTTGTGTTCCGGAGATCGCAAGTACCGCAAGTGTTGGGTCTATTGATTTAGCAGCCGCCACTATGGCATCGGCCACGTCGCGGTTTGCGGCTGCGTGATTCGCCAGAGCACCGTGCGGTTTTACATAGGCCACTTTGCTACCAGTGAGTTTTGACATAGCCATCAGCGCACCAATTTGTGCAGCACACAGGCGTGCGATTTCGTCTGGCTTCATAGGGATTAAGCGACGGCCAAAGCCCTCGCGATCGTTAAAGCCCGGATGCGCCCCCACCACGACATTATTTTTGGCTGCAAGCTCTAGTGTTTTGAACATGGTTTCAGGGTCACTGGCATGTCCACCACAGGCCACGTTCGCAGAAGTGACAATTGACAGCATGGCGTTGTCGTCACCCATGCCCCACGGGCCGAAGCTCTCACCGAGATCAGAATTTAGATCAATACATTGGCTAGACATAATGGTTCCATAAGAGACGCTGTGTGGTAAAAATTATACACACATCAGGCTTTGCTCGGGATTTTCAATCAATAGGTATATCATAGGTAAGAAGAACTTCACCGCTACACTTAAAATGGTGTCCGCAGCCCGCCCTTACTTTGAACCTGTTATGCAAACTGATCAGCACCTACAAGATATTCGTGAGTCGGTTAAAGCCATCTGTGAATCCTTTGGCGAAGACTACTGGCGCAAGCTTGATGAAAGCCGTGGTTACCCAACCGAATTCGTGAAAGAGATCACCGATTCCGGTTTTTTAGGCTGCCTGATTCCAGAGAACTATGGTGGTGCGGGCCTGGGACTTATAGAGGCTTGTGCCATACTTGAAGAGATCTCACGCTCCGGCGGGCACCCCGGGGCGGCGCATGCGCAAATGTATGTGATGGGCTCGGTGCTTAAACACGGTTCAGACGAACAAAAAGAAAAATATTTACCTGCAATTGCCAGTGGGGAGTTGCGGTTACAATCGTTTGGCGTGACAGAACCTGGCACCGGAACAGATACTACGTCACTACAAACGACTGCAACGAAGGTGGGTGATACTTACAGGGTATCTGGTCAGAAGGTATGGATTAGCCGCGTACAACACTCTGATCTTTTGGTGCTGTTAGCGCGTACCAAATCTATGCAAGATCGCGCATCCAAAACGGATGGGTTATCCTGCTTTATTGTTGACCTACGCGGTGCTGAGAAACGCGGGCTCACTATTCGACCAATAGATGCCATGATCAATCATCATGCTTGCGAGCTGTTCTTTGATAATTTTGAAGTGCCCGCAGCCAACTTATTGGGTGCGGAGCATAATGGCTTCAAGGTAGTAATGGACGGCATGAACGCCGAACGTATTTTGATAGCTGCCGAATGCATCGGCGATGCACGGTACTTTATTGATAAAGCTACAGACTATGCAAATACACGTGTTGTGTTTGATCGACCTATCGGGCAAAACCAGGGTGTGGCGTTCCCGATCGCCACAGCCTATGCACAAACTGAAGCAGCATCGTTAATGGTAGATAAGGCGGCCCGCCTATTTGATACAGATAAGCCCTGCGGGCCAGAGGCCAATATGGCAAAAATGTTAGCCGCTGATGCTTCATGGAAAGCGGGTGACACCTGTTTACAAACACATGGTGGTTTTGGTTTGAGCCGCGAGTACCATATTGAGCGCAAACTGCGTGAAACACGCTTGTATCAAATAGCGCCAATCTCTACGAACCTTATTCTTTCCTATATTAGTGAACATGTGCTTGGCATGCCGAGAAGCTTTTGATGTTACCACTTGAAGGCTTGATAGTAGTTGCAATAGAACAGGCGGTGGCGGCACCATTGTGTTCCGCACGCTTAGCACAGGCTGGCGCGCGGGTAATAAAAATAGAGCGCAAAGAAGGTGACTTCGCGCGGCGTTACGATACCGCCGCAAAGGGTGAGAGTTCTTACTTTACCTGGCTTAATCAGGGCAAAGAGTCGATATGCCTTGATTTTAAAGACAGCGAAGGTTCGCAATTTTTATGGACCTTGCTTAAAAGGGCTGACGTATTGATTCAGAATCTATCACCAGGTGCACTAGCGCGTGCCGGGTTTTCCACTAGTGAACTGCATAAGGTTAACCGCAGGCTTATTGTTTGCAACATATCAGGGTACGGCAACAGTGGTGAAGCGGCTGATAAAAGGGCTTATGATTTATTAGTGCAGGCAGAAAGCGGTTTAGTATCGGTATCGGGTAGCGCAGAGGCGCCAGGGCGAATAGGTGTTTCTGTTTGTGATATAGGTGCCGGTATGACCGCTTACAGCGCGGTGCTTGAAGCGATTATAAAGCGTCAGCGCAGTGGCCAGGGTGAAGAGGTATCAGTATCGTTATTTGATGTGGCAGCTGACTGGATGGCAGTGCCGTACATACATGCAGAATATGGAACAGGCGCACCAAAGCAAGTCGGTCTTAAGCACCCTTCTATAGCACCTTATGGGGCGTTTGAGTGTTCAGATGGCAAGCTGGTGCTAATCTCTATACAAAATGAACGCGAGTGGGTTCGTTTGTGTGAAAAGGTATTGCTGTCGGTAGAGATTTTAAATACCGATGCTTATGCGAACAATAATAGCCGGGTAGAAAATCGCGATGCGCTGGAGCGTGATATTACGGCTATTACCAGCCGCATGACTTCAACAGAGTTTCAAAGCCGATTGCAACAGGCCAATATTGCTTATGGTGCAGTAAATACTGCAGATCAACTTTCAGATCATCCAGCGTTTCGGACTAGTCGGTATGTAACAAGTGAAGGTAAAGAAGTATATCTTGCAGCGCATCCGGTACTGAGAGCGGATAGTGATCAGAGGGAATTACGGAGTCCGAAGCTGGGTGAGCATACACGGGCTATTATTGACGAGTTTAGCTAGTGTCCATCCATAAACAGCGCGTAGCGAGGTTGTTCCAGGTGCGTGAGATTTTGCCTACTACATGTAGGCGTTTAGTCATTCTAAATAACTATATAGGGTCAGCGAAAGATCACGTGTCCTGGGTGGTCCGCAGTAGCGTTGTTTATGGACGGACACTAGCTAGTGCCCATCCATAAACGAACGCTACTGCGGTCGCCCCAGGTGCGCAATCTTTTAACGACTACATGTAGTTATTTAGAATGACTAAACGCTTACATGTAATAGGCAAAATCTCACGCACCTGGAACAACCTCGCTACGCGCTGTTTATGGACGGACACTAGCTATTGATCAGCGTGTTTTACCGTCACTGGCTCTTGCTGCGGAGCAAAAAGAGCTTTCAATTGGCGGCGGCTTGCAAGATCGGGGGATTCAGTTTTCAGAAGGATTGGTGGCAATGGACTTTGCAGCAATGGATTCGATAGACAGCTACGCGTGTGGGCGCCATGAGTATCTTGAACCTGCCTTACTACCGTCTTTGTATTTAGCATACAGCCAAGCTGTAAGTGAACCGACTGAGGGTTTCAATATGATCTGCGTTTAAGGTATGAGTCTGGAGAAAAAGTGGTGATTGATGCTAAAGGCCAAGGTCATTAGGCGTCAAGTTAGTTTTTCAAAATTCCAATAGGTAGGTCCTTGCGCAGTAAGATTCGAATATTGTAAAACTAACCCGACCCCTGAGACCGTCTCGACCCCTGAGACCGTCTGACAAAACCAACCAAACCTCATTTCCTTGTCCTTGCATATGATGTGCGGTGGTATTGATATTCACTGATCCACGCTCCAGATCTTTATAAGATTGCCGTTTACTGCTCTAAGTTGACAAGCGTTCTCAATCTTAAGTATTGAGGAAAGCGCATATTTATATTAGGTACGAAAAGGA
>CALGKA010000135.1 GCA_937927895.1 uncultured Granulosicoccaceae bacterium
GACAAGGTGTAGTGCAAGTTAAGCTTCTTTTGAATGGTGGGTAAATCTATTACGCCTAAGTCTCGCACGTTGCCGATATCATTCGGGTCTGTGATACCGGCTTTGTTCATGGCTTCAACGGTGGCTTGTATTACACGGCCAACGCCTGTTTCACCAACAAACATGTGGTGGGCTTCTTCGGTTAGCATAAAGCGGCAGGTACGGCTTAGTGGATCAAAGCCCGATTGTGCCAGTGACTCTAATTGCATTTTGCCGTCACGATCAGTGAAGTAGGTAAACATAAAGAACGACAACCAATCGGGTGTTTCTTCATTAAAGGCACCGAGCATGCGTGGCGCTTCTTCAGAGCCTGAAGAACGGCGCAGTAGATCATCGGCTTCTTCACGGCCGTCTTTACCGAAGTACTTTTGTAACAGATACACCATGGCCCAAAGGTGGCGGCCTTCTTCTACGTTTACCTGGAACAGGTTGCGTAAGTCGTAGAGAGATGGCGCGGTAAGACCAAGGAAGCGTTGTTGCTCTACTGAACCCGGTTCGGTATCGCCCTGAATAACAATTAGGCGCTTAACCATGTTGCGGTATTCACCTGGTACTTCCTGCCATGCAGGTTTACCCATGTGTTCGCCACAAGGGATTACGCGATCTTCCACTTGCGGGGCTAACAAAACGCCCCAACGGTAATCTGGCATTTTTACGTAGTCGAACTTGGCCCAGCCTTTGGGATCAACACTTACGGCGGTACGCAAGTACACCATGGAGTCTTGGAAATTTTGCGGTATGAGTTTGTTCCACCAATCTATATACCCCGGGTGCCACTTCTCTAATGCCTTAAGCACCTTACGGTCTTGACCCAGGCCTACGTTGTTTGGAATTTTTGTGTCATAACTGACGTCTAAAGTATCGGCCATGGGTGTTCTCCTTGGGTTTTAGCTTAATTAGATTTAAACGCGTTCTTGGTCGAAGTCACCGCGTACACCGGTGCCGTAGCGCTGCAATGCACCGTCTTTACCTACTGCGTTAGGACGTATAAATATCCAGTTCTGCCATGCTGTTAGGCGGCCGAAAATACGGGTTTCCATTGTTTCGGGGCCTGCGAAGCGTAAGTTCGCTTCCATGCCTGTCATGGCATCAGGGCTGAACGATGCGCGTTCTTCTAAGAAGATACGAACTTCGTCTTCCCAGTCGATGTCATCTAGAATAATGGTGACTAAGCCCATGCTGTCTGCGGCTTCTGCATCTAGTGCTTCACCAATTTTGGCTTCTGCTTCAGTGACTAGTTCTGGCTCACCTAGAAAGCGGGTTTGTAATCGTGTGAGGCCGTTACCCATTGGGTATGGGCCAAAGTTGGCTTCAGTTAGTTTAATGGTGGCAAGGGGCCTGTCATCATCTTCGAACTCACCGTCCATCATGTAGGTGCGATCAACCGCAAATAGTATTTCTGCTAGTACACCTACGAAACAAGAACCGTGTTCAACGAAAGCGACTAATGAACGCGATGTTACATCTAACCGTTTTAGTGTTCGCTTCCAGTATTGACGTACTTCGTTGGCTAGCCAGTGATCGGCGTTAGCCGCTAACAATGCCTCGTGTGCTGAGAACAATTCTGGATCGCCTTCGGTTCGAATCACCCATAGGCCTATTTCCATTTCATTGAGACGCATATGCAGAATAGCGTCTTCAAGTTCACGGCATAGCTTTAACAAGTAGGCATGATCACCCTGGGCTTCGAAGGCGGCCATGTCTACAGGGGCAGCTTCTTCTGAGCCTTTCAGTGTGAAGGTGGCCTTTCTACCGGCACGGTCGATATCTACTGTAACTGTAGACCAAGTGACTGCATCATCTGTGATGGTGCGTTCTAGTGGGTTAAACGCAATACCGTTTTTTACATTGGCCTTTTTAGATTTGGCGGCAAACTCACGCGCACGTTCTACAACAGCTTCTGCAAACTTTGAATTGGGGATAACTTCATCTACTAAGCGCCAGTCTTTGGCACGTTGGCCTTTGACGCCTTCTTCTATAGAGCAAAAGATATCGGCCAAGTCACGTCGCATTTTACGTTTATCGGTAATGCGGGTAAGACCACCGGTACCGGGTAACACTGCAAGTAATGGTACTTCTGGCAGGCCGACGGCCGAGGTGCTGTCATCGGTCAGCATTATATGGTTACAAGCTAACGCCAGTTCATAGCCGCCACCTGCGCATGCACCTTTAATTGCCGCTATGTATTGCTGACCACTGTCTTCTTCGGCGGCTTCAAAGGCGTTGCGGGTTTCATTAGTAAACTTACAGAAGTTGACCTTATGGCTGTGCGCAGCACCACCCAACATTCTTATGTTGGCACCTGCACAGAATACGTTTTCTTTGCCGGAGCGCATCACTACCACTTTAACTTCAGGGTGTTCAAAACGCATGCGCTGCACGATGTCATTGAGTTCTATATCAACACCGAGATCGTAGGAGTTTAGTTTGAGTTCGTAGCCTTCGAACAGACCGCCTTGTTCGTCTACATCCATGCTTAAGGTGGCAACCGGGCCGTCGTATTCGATCTTCCAGTGCTTATAACTGGCGGGGTCTACCCGGAAGTCGATTAGTTGGGACATGCTTAGCCTCGGCGCTCTCTACGTGCTGTAAAGATACGCGCGACGGCACTGCTTGTAAATACGTTTTATGCATCATAAAGCCACATACAGAGCAATATTATCAACTGTTACGTTCTTTTTCTTATAGAGCAGCATTTAATTTGCACTATAGTGCAAATAATACATCACTCTCTAGCTTATCTATCCGAGCGTGGACATCCGCGACGTTAAGCGTCATGATTTTTTCTGGTGCATCTATTGGCATTAAGCCACGGGCAAGACCGGTAAGACGCAAAGCTGCTTTTGGTTTATCCATGCGTAGCTTTAAGCAACCGTTCGCTAGTTGAATTATCGCTTGAACGAAACGCTTTTCTTCGCTGCCTTCTGGTAAGACCACCCATACGGGTTCCAACACTTCATGCGCTTCCCAGTAAAAGCCTGCATCGAGGTACTGCAACCCTACTTTAAAAGCATCACTTTGCGCTAGTTGCTCTGCACTATGGCCTTGCACAACGGTATTCCTGATCGCATCGAAAGCGTCTTCAGGGTGTCGTTCGTTTTTACCGGGTATGTAGGCGTGTGTGGGTTGTTGCATGGTGCTTATTTGATGTTATTGGTCTTAGCATCATTGGTTTCATCTTCGCCAGACGCTTGCCTATGCCACATTTGTGCATAGCGGCCATCTTTAGCAAGAAGTTTTTCGTGCGTGCCCTGCTCTACAATTTTGCCTTCATCCAGCACCACTATGTTATCGGCATCTACAACGGTCGATAACCGGTGTGCAATGGTAATTACTGTTCTACCTTCACTCATTTGACGTAGACTCTCCTGGATATCACGCTCAGTGTCTGTGTCGAGTGCTGAGGTGGCTTCATCTAGCAGTAGAACCGGTGGGTTTTTTAGAAGAGTTCTTGCTATACCTACCCGTTGTTTTTCACCACCAGACAGCTTAAGCCCTCGCTCACCAACGGCTGTATCATAGCCATCTGGAAGGCTAATAATGAAGTCGTGAATTTTTGCAGCTTTGGCGGCGGCTATAATATCTTCAGTGCTGGCATCGTGGCGGCCATAGGCAATGTTATAACCCACAGTGTCATTAAAAAGAACGGTATCCTGGGGCACAATACCAATGCTTTCATGCAAGCTGTTTTGGGTTACATCCCGAACGTCCTGGCCGTCAATACTTAAAGAGCCACTGGTCACATCGTAGAACCTAAACATAAGTCTTCCAATGGTTGACTTACCAGAACCAGAGGGCCCTACTACGGCCACTGTTTCACCAGCTGGCACATTCAGGGTTAGCCCCTGCAGTATTGTTCTGTCGTCGTTATAACCGAAATGAATGTTATTAAAACTGACTGCCCCACCACCTATAACCAAAGCCTTTGCATCCGGCTTATCTTCAACCTCGCGCTGGTATTGAAGCAGATCAAACATCTCACCCATATCTATTAGTGACTGGCGTATTTCACGATAAACAGTACCTAAGAAATTCAGTGGCATGGTAATTTGAATCATGTAGGCATTCACCATGACGAAATCACCCACGGTTAAGTCACCGCTGTTGACGCCGATTGCTGCCATCACCATTACAATAACCAGCCCTGTAGTTATCAGTAGTGACTGACCAAAGTTTAAAAATGCCAATGAATAAGAGGTTGTTAGTGCAGCACTTTCATAACCACGCATTGAATCATCATACCGACTGGCCTCACGTTCTTCGGCATTGAAATACTTTACGGTTTCATAGTTCAGTAAGCTGTCAATGGCCTTTTGATTGGCATCTGTGTCTTTTTCGTTCATTTCTTTGCGAACCTGCACCCGCCATTCGGTCACTTTAAAAGTGAACCAAATATAGATTGCGATAGTGACCACAATCACTGTCAGGTACCAGACATCGAAAACAAAAAACAATATTGCCGCGACCATCAACAGTTCGAGTACCAGCGGCCCTATTGAAAACAGCATAAAACGCAGTAAAAAATCTACCCCCTTTACACCGCGCTCAATAATACGACTAAGACCACCCGTTTTACGTGTTAGGTGGTATCTGAGTGACAAGGCATGCATATGCCTGAAGGTTTCTAAAGCTAGCCGCCGCAGTGAACGCTGACCGACTCTTGCAAAAATAACGTCACGCAACTGGTTAAACCCAACGGTCATTAGGCGAGCCACACCATAGGCAATGGTGAGCCCCACTGCCCCTGCAATGAGAAATACAGTGGCATTGGCTTCAGCACCACCCGGCGCCATGGCATCAACCGCACCTTTATATAAAAATGGCGTTAGCACGGAGATCACTCGCGCCAATACCAGTGCTACCAGCGCCAGCACCACCCGCACCCTGATTTCACGATTATCAGCGGGCCACAAATAGGGCAAGACGCGACGTATGGTTCGCATTGCGCTACGGCGGTCAGCCTCTTGGGTTGCTGCTGCATCTGTATCAACAGACATTGTGTTCCTTTGCGAGCGCACCATAAAGGCTGCCCAGTTGAATGACGAACCGGCGGTCTTTGCAGGCCACGGCTAATTTGGTGTATCCGGGTATTTTAACTAACTGCCGCGCATTTAGCTAAATTCATTGTTAGGCAGCAGCGCTTGCAGGCCTGGCTTGTTGGCATATACCACTAGAGCCTATTCAATGGTAGATCTACCGAGCTTTGGCGCTACTCAATTCGCACAAAACGAGAGACCGCTGCAGCAGCTAGTCCCACGCTCACGCTTGTGGGTTTCCTAAGAGCAGCACTTGAAAAGCACAGTTTTACTTGGGCAAGGCAACACGCCGACATCGCTACAGAATCTCAGCACCGCTCTATAAGAGCTCGCTTAGCATCGCGATAGACACTTCCCTTATAGATTAATTACCTGCCTTCACAACAGAACTCGGCAATAGCCTTGATAACACCTGGCCCATGTTCAAGGTGCGGGGCGTGCTGGCAGTCATCGATAATTAGTGTGGATGCAGATGTATGTTTGATACGTGATGCAACTGCTTCTATCTGTGCCAGTGTGCCATATGGGTCTTCGCGCCCCTGTATTGCGAGTACCGGCACACTGATTTTATCAAGCACGTCGGAAACATCCCACGTTTTAAATTCCGGATCTAACCAGCTGTCGTTCCAGCCTCTAAAAGCATTGTCCGGGTCACGATGATACTTGCTTAAGCGCGTGCGTAAATCACCATTATTAAAAGCATCACGTGCTTTGCCTATTTCAGCAAGCCCTGCGGTCTCGGTAAAAAAATGGGGCGCTATAAGCACCACAACCTTAACCCTTGGGTCTGCCACCTGCCCTGCATAGATCGCGGCAATCGTTGCACCATCACTATGGCCTACTAGCACAACATTTTGCACTCCTATGCTATCAAGCACCTCTGGTAGTACGTCTTCTGCCTCACGAGTCATGTAGTTAAGCGGGCGCGGAAGCTCTGCGGACTCCGACTGCCCATAACCCGCACGTGAGTAGGCAAACACACCAAAGCCGGTTGCCGCTGCAAGTGCTAACGGAAAATCACGCCATAGTTTTATGCAGCCAAGCCCTTCATGCAGCAGAACTACTGTTGGCGCTTCAGTGGGTGGTGGCCCTAAGCACATGTACTCTAGCGACTTACCCGCTGCAGCAAGTGTACCGGTCGCAACCCATGGCGCGCTCATGGATTTACCTATGAAGACTCCCGCAACCGAAAGCGCTGGATTTTTCCGGTAGCCGTTTTTGGCAACTCATCTATTACTTCAACCCAACGCGGGTATTTCCACTTACCGATTCGTTCTTTTACAAAGTCTTTTAAGTCGGCAACCACATCAGCGCTGCGACCGTCTTTGAGCACAACAAACGCTTGTGGTTTTTCGAGATCGTCTTCATCGCGGCGCGCGACGACTGCCGCCTCTAGAACGTCGGGGTGAGTCATTAGCGCTTGTTCAATTTCAAACGGGCTTACCCAGATTCCCGATACTTTGAACATGTCATCTGTGCGGCCGCAGTAGATGAGCCTGCCGTTTTTGGCGGTCTCGTATTTATCACCGGTGCGAGTCCATTCACCTTCAAAGGTGGTGCGCGACTTTGCACGTTGGTTCCAATAGTCGGCGGCTGCTGACTCACCACGCACTAGAAGTTCACCAATGACGCCTGTCTCTACATCACTGCCTGTCTCATCTACCAAACGGATTTCATAACCTGGAACCGCAGTGCCAGAAGTGCCGTACTCGATATCGTTCGGGCTATTAGATAAAAATATGTGGAGCATTTCTGTTGAGCCGACGCCATCCATGATGTCAGTGCCAACCAGTGCCTTCCACTTGCGTCCGATCTCTGCGGGTAACGCTTCACCAGCAGAAATGCAAGACCTTAACGGCGCTTGAGGGACCGTGGCTTGTTCTTCCCAAAGATGCACAAGTGCTGCGTATAGCGTGGGTACGCCACAGAAAATAGTAGGCTTAAATTGTTCAAGAATTGCAGTGACAGATGCCGGCGTTGGCCGTGCATTAAACAACAGCGTGGTAGCACCAACCGATTGTGGAAAAGACATGCCGTTGCCAAGCCCATAGGCAAAAAACAGTTTGGCAGCGGAGTAGACTGTGTCATCTTCCCGGATACCAAGCACTTGGCGTCCATAGGTGTCGCAAGTATTGCGCAGCGCATTATGTACGTGACGCACGCCTTTTGGATTACCTGTAGAGCCCGATGAATAAAGCCAGAATGCAATCTCATCATCAGAGCATTCCAACGCAGTCATGGGCACTGCACCTTTTATGAAGTCAGACCAGGCTGTAGTGCCCGCCGGCGCTTCACCGCCTATCACTACTATTTGCCGTAGATGTGGTGAATCGCTTACCGCTGGTAGTACAACATCTAATAATTCTGCAGATATAAAAGCGATTGATGCACGGCTGTCGTTTAGAATTGTACGGTAGACGTCGGTTGATAACAGCGTGTTTAACGCAACTGGTAAAACACCGGCTTTTAATGCGCCCCAGAAGATAAGCGGGAATTCAATTTGATCTAACACAAACATCGCTGCACGATCTTCACGATGAATGCTCGCATTGCCGAACGCCGATGCAACTTGTCCGCTCTGCTCTGCTAAGGCACCGTAAGTAAGCTCACGACCGTCTTGCCATGCCTCACGAAACGCTACCTTATCGGTGCGCCCTTCATCAACATGGCGATCAACAAACCAGTTTGCTGCGTTCATACGCTATTCTTCCCAATCCAGTCGCCCGAATGACCTTAACCCTACTAGTTTGTCTACCAGGGATTCACCCTTTGTGGCTTACAGGCTGGTCAAGCCCTACTGACTCAAACCAAGAAACGCCAAACATAAATCTAATGACGCACCACCCACTGCGTTTATTGTAGGCATACCTTTGATGCGATGTCACGCCAGCCATTAGTTCTTTGTCACACTATGGTGTTCGTGGCTAAAAGAACTACCATCACTATGGCGCAATCTAGTATGTTTCTTATTTTTGTGCATCATAGTGCAGTATTACGGCCAGTGCAGTATTACGGCCAGTGCAGTATTGCGGTCAGTGCAGTATTACAGCGTTTTGCTGCTCGCCGTACCCAGCTTATAGTGATTACATAGAAAAGGTAGAATGACAAACTCGCGCCTGCATCAATTGAATGACAACGTGAATGTTTACATCTAACATTTGATGGACCCGTGAGAATGTCTTCAGTCACACTAGCTTAAGGTATAAAAATAGATGCAGTATCACCTTAATGGTTTCAACACCGGCGATCCAGCCGTCTCGAACAGCTCGGCTGAAAAAAATGCCGAATTAAATAAAGTAGATGTACTTATTATCGGTTGTGGCCCCGCGGGATTAACACTTGCAGCACAGTTGTGCGCATTCCCCGAGCTAACTATAAAAATCGCTGAGCGTAAAGCAGGCCCGCTAGATGTTGGCCAGGCAGATGGCCTCGCTTGCCGCTCCCTGGAAATGTTTCAAGCCTTCGGGTTTGCTGAGAAAGTACTCAAAGAAGCCTATGGGGTTAATGAAGTAGCATTTTGGCGCCCGGAACCAGACGGTCTTACCCTACAGCGCGCAGACCTGATTCAAGATGTAGAAGATGATCTATCCGAGATGCCGCACGTTATTCTCAACCAAGCACGCGTGCATGATTTTTATCTTGAGAGTATGCACAACAGTGCCCACAGATTACAGCCGACCTATAACCGTGAACTTATTTCT
>CALGKA010000136.1 GCA_937927895.1 uncultured Granulosicoccaceae bacterium
CCAAGTGAGGGTTACTGGGTGGCAAGAGAACATCAATGTTTGCAAATTAGCAACGATTGTAGCGAGCTGTTGTATGGAAGCTACAGATGTGGGGTGAGCGCTGGTTGGACTTTTGGCAGACGTAAAGCACGACGAACATGCCACTCACGTCAGCCGTCCGCAGGACAAGCCAAAACAACACCAGCCTGTGCAAGGCAAAAGAAAGATTAATGCGCCAGGATCTGGCTTAAAAACTCCTGTGTCCTCGGAGATTGAGGATTATTAAAAAACTCATCCGGCTCGTTCTCTTCAATAATCTCGCCACCGTCCATAAAAATCACACGGTTAGCAACTGTCTTAGCAAAGCCCATCTCATGGGTCACGCACAACATTGTCATGCCATCGTGGGCGAGCTCGATCATTACATCCAGTACCTCTTTGATCATCTCTGGATCAAGCGCAGAAGTGGGCTCATCAAACAACATAATTTTAGGATTCATACAAAGACTGCGTGCAATCGCTACACGCTGCTGTTGACCACCGGATAACTGCCCGGGAAATTTATCAGCTTGCTCCGGAATCTTTACCCGCTCAAGGTACGCGCGTGCGATCTCTTCAGCTTCAGCTTTTGGCATCTTGCGAACCCAAATTGGCGCTAGCGTGCAATTTTCAAGAACCGTTAGGTGTGGAAACAAATTAAAGTGCTGAAACACCATGCCCACTTCGCGGCGTATTTTTTCTATTTGCTTCAAGTCACTGGTGAGCTCAACACCATCAACCCAAATCTCACCACGCTGATGCTCTTCCAGGCGGTTCATGCATCTAATTAAAGTAGACTTACCAGACCCCGAAGGACCACACACAACAATTCTCTCACCGGACTGCACGTTGAGGTTGATGTTTTTCAGCACATGAAACTGCCCGTACCACTTGTGCATATCAGTAACGCGGATCATTTCCCGATCACTTACTTGCATTGACGCACCGCCACCTTGTGCTTGATGATCATTCATTGTTTGAGCTTCCTTCAATTTTCAATTGGGCAACAGCTAATATAAAAAAACTATTCATTGCGATGCCCTGTATGCAATTTGTCTTCAAGATAAATCGAGTAGCGCGACATACTAAAACAACAGATAAAGAAAAATAATGCGATAAACACATAGACTTCGGTGGATAAGCCCTGCCACTTGGAATCAGACAAAGAAGCACGCCCTATTCCCAACGGATCAAGCAAGCCAATAATGACCACAAGCGTTGTATCTTTAAACAAGCCTATAAATGTATTAACAATACCCGGTATCGAGATCTTTAGCGCTTGAGGCAACACGATTAGCCGCATTGAAGTCCAATACTTAAGACCCATTGCATCTGCCGCCTCATGCTGACCCTTTGGTATCGCTTGCAAACCACCACGAACCACCTCTGCTATATAGGCCGCTGAAAATAGCGTTACCATAATCAGCACTCTTAACAATAAGTCGAACGTAGTGCCAGGTGGCAAAAAATAGTTCAACATGGTCGAGGCAACAAACAATAACGTTATAAGCGGTACGCCACGGAAAAATTCAATAAAGCCCGTACACATCCAACGAATAAAGTGCAAACCAGATTGCCGACCCAATGCCAACAAAATACCCAGCGGCAGTGAAAAAACAATACCGGTAACACCGATCACCATGGTGAGCATAAACCCCCCAAAACGATCAGTATCTACAGACTCTAAGCCAAAACCACCTAACAACAACCACATAGCGATAAATGGAAACGCTAACGAAAACCACAACAACATTCGTCGCCTTGGCATTTTTTCCCATAGCAAAGGCAATAATGCCAATGCAAACAGAACAAACGTTAAGTTAACTCGCCACCTTTCTTCAATAGGATAAAAACCATACGTAAACTGCCCCAGTCGCTTACCTATAAAACCCCAACAAGCACCCTTGCCAAGCTCTCTACATTCATCACGAGATCCGGCATTAAACACCGAATCTATAAACAACCAGTTAACCATCGGTGGAATAACGACGTACAAAAAGTAAATAGTCGCCAATGTAAGCGCGATATTAAATGGTGACGAGAAAAGATTTTTTCTCACCCATAACAAAAGACCAGTCTGGCCAATGGGCGGCTTTAAATCCGGGTGTTCACCCGGCACATAATTAAGTGGTGCGCTTTGAGTGTTAGGCATGTTAGCGCTCCACCAGCGCAATGCGCTTGTTATACCAATTCATGAACGTTGAAATGGTCAAAGAGAAAGTCAAATAGAGACCAAGCACAATAATCATGCACTCCATCTCGCGACCCGTTTGGTTAAGCGATATACCACCAATCGTTGCAACTATATCCATGTAGCCAATAGCAATAGCCAAAGATGAGTTCTTAGTGATATTCAAATATTGACTTGTTAACGGCGGAATGATCACACGCATAGCCTGCGGTATTACTACCAGGTTCATGGTTCTTTTACGTGGTAGACCAAGTGCTAATGCAGCCTCTGTTTGCCCGTGGCTAACGGCCTCAATACCAGCACGAACAATCTCAGCAATAAACGCCGCTGTATACAATGATAACGCCACCCACAACGCCATAAATTCAGGCTTGATGGCCATACCACCCTTAAGGTTAAAGCGCCCCTGTTCTGGAAACTGCCAATCTATCGGCATCCCGGTTAAGAAAAAAGCCAAAATAGGCAAGCCAATAATCGACGCCAGCATTACCCAGAAAACTGGTGACTGTTCACCGGTTGCTTCCTGCTTAATACGCGCTGTGCGCCTGTACCAAAAGGCGAAGATAATACCAATCACAAAGGCTGCAACCACCAACCAAAAGAGCGGCTGAAACAACGGTTGCGGGGTATAAAAACCGCGGTTTGATAAAAACAACGTATCGTTGATATTCATTGCATTTTTTGGATGCGGCAATGAATGCACCAATATGCCGTGTACCAGTAATATGTGCACAAGCACAGGCACGTTACGCATAAATTCGATATAACAATACGCGAGCTTATTAACCAACCAATTAGGTGACAATCGCAACACGCCCAATATAAAACCAAGAATGGTGGCGAGAATTATTCCACACACTGCAATCAGTAAAGTGTTGAGTATGCCAACCACCGCTGCACGAGCATGGGAACTCTGCGAGTTATAAGAAATAAGCGTTTGGTTGATATCGTAATTAGATTCTTGCTTAAGAAAGTCAAAACCAAATGGCTTTCCAAGCTCTTCGAAGTTCTTTACTACATTGGCGGCCAGGTAAGCTACGATCGCACAAAAAATTGCCATAGCAATCACTTGTATTACGATGCCGCGTGATCTTTTATCGGTCCAGATTTTACCAATGGAAAAACTGGATTTCGGAGGCCCCACTGAGGGTGGACCTAAGTCTTCTAGCGTTTGCGCCACAGATTGATCCTGTTGCGAGGGCGGATTAGAAAGTCTCTATAGCTGATTCTGTGGCGATCACCGTTACAGAACCCAGACGTTACGTGTACAAGCTACATAAAAAAGGGTGCGCTAAAAGCGCACCCTTTAACACTACCGACTAGCGGAAAGGAGGAGAGTAAAGCAATCCACCGTTTGTCCACTGAGCATTGATACCACGCTCTAAACCAATTGGTGTTTCTTTGCCAATGAACTGCTCAAAGACTTCACCATAGTTACCAACCATTTTGATTGCACGCCAAGCCCAGGCTTTATCAAGACCAATCATTGCGCCTAAATCGCCTTCAGAACCTAGCAGACGGTTGATTTCAGGGTTATCTGTGCCAGTTGCCATTTTATCTACATTTGCAGATGTAACACCTAGCTCTTCAGCTGTGATCATTGCATTAAGAGTCCAACGAACAATGTCAGCCCATTCGCTATCACCATGACGAACCAATGGTCCGAGTGGCTCTTTAGAGATGATTTCCGGCATTAAGGTGTGCGCTGAAGGATCTTCTAATGAAGAACGAGTAGCCGCAAGTCCTGAGGCATCTGTAGTGTAGACATCACAGCGACCAGCAACATAGTTAGTACGTGCTTCATCGTTAGTTTCGATTGGCACTGCTTCGTACGAGATACCATTGGTACGGAAAAAATCCGCCAGGTTAAGCTCAGTAGTAGTACCTGTCTGAATGCATACAGAAGCACCGTCTAGATCTTTAGCACTAGCCACACCTAATTCAGTAGGAACCATGAAACCCTGACCGTCGTAGTAATTAACGCCAACGAAGTCGAGCTTAAGATCAGTATCACGGCTGAAGGTCCAAGTAGTGTTTCGAGCTAATACATCTACTTCACCTGAAGCCAAAGCTGTAAAGCGAGTTTTACCAGTGGTAGTAGTGTATTTCACAGCCGAAGAATCACCAAAAACCGCTGCAGCAATAGCCTTACATACTGCCGGGTCAAAACCCTGCCAGTCGCCTTTATCATCAGTGAAAGCAAAACCAGGCACACCTGTGGAAATTCCACATTTAAGGAAACCTGCAGCCTTTACATCATCCAACGTGCCCGCTTGTACGGTACCAGCTAGTAATATTGAAGCAGCTGCCGCAGTGGCTGCTACATGCTTAATCAAATTCATATTGAATCTCCATGACTACCATCCTTGGCAAATGTTTCCCGCGAAATGCGGGGTGTATAAATAAGAACCGCGACCGTAGCACAAGGCTTCCGCTCAACCAAGCACAGGCGGCACAGTCGGTTAACAAAGAGCCGAATTAAGACTATTAAACAACCTCAGCCGCGTAGCGACACGGAATTATTCCCATTCATTGTAAGACCAAATCTGTATTACTGACAGTGTCGGTGTTACTATTGTTGTCTGGTTTTTCGTCTCCGAACACTCACCCTACGCTAGGAAACCTGTCTGCTTCCGGTATGACTCGATTTTTCACCACACTGCTTGTTTGCATCATCTTGTGGTTGCTTTGGAGCGGCCTATTTGACCCATTAATCCTGGCTTTCGGAGCTGTGTCGTGCGTGCTTGCCGCGTGGATCACCACACGCCTTAAAGTGGCCGACCCGAACGAGCCCAGGTTACTGATCTTTATAAGAATGATCGGGTATCTGCCGTACATAGCAATGGAAGTTGTAAAGTCAAACCTGGACGTCGCAAAACGTATCTGGCAAAAGGACATGCCCATATCGCCCACCATTACAACAGTTCCAGCCAGTCAAAAAACCGCACTTGGACTTGTCATCCATGCCAATTCAATCACCATGACCCCCGGCACACTTTCTATCGACGTCGGCGATAACGAAATCGAAGTCCACGCACTGGCTCGCGAAACACTCGAACCATTGCTCGATGGCGACATGGATCGGCGCGTTAACAAATTAGAGGGACGCTAAAATGTTCACGGTCGCGATGGTGGCAATTCTGGTAACCATGCTGATGGCATTGGTGCGCAGCTTTATGGGTCCAACACTTTATGATCGGATTCTCTCTATCAACACAGCTGGCACAGCAACGGTACTCTTTATTGCAGTACTTGGCTTTCTGATGGGGCGCCCTGACTTTCTCGATATCGCCCTCGCCTACGCACTTATTAATTTTATTGGCACCATCGCAGTACTTAAGTTTTTCAAGTACGGAAACCTTGGCACCTCTGATCCTGCCGAGCACCAAACTGCAAGCACTAAAACAAGCAGAGACTCCGCCACATGAGTTTAGCGCTGGATATAGCCACCTTTATTTTGTTATTGGCTGGCAGCTTTTTTTGTATCACCTCCGGTGTGGGCTTAATAAGAATGCCCGATTTTTACACCAGAGCGCACGCGGCAAGTATTCTTGATTCCATGGGATCAGGCTTAATACTTTTTGGCCTGCTGCTTCAAGCACCTGACTATGTAACGGGTCTTAAACTCGTATTTATTTTCTTCTTTCTTTTAATAACCAGCCTCGCTGCCATTCATGCACTGGCACAGGCGGTTAACTTCCTGGGTGTTAACCCGCGTCTGGTCAATATTATTAAGCGACTAGACAAAAACACCACCGACGACAACCCAAAGGAATTGTAGCCATCGAATTCCTAATCAATGCCGCACTGCTTGTCATGCTAGTGGCCACTGTAGTTATTATCGTAAAGCTCGACCGGCTAATGACGGCCGTCATGATGATGGGCTTCTTCAGCCTACTAAGCTCTTGTATCTTCATGATACTAGACGCTGTCGATGTAGCCTTCACAGAGGCTGCGGTGGGTGCAGGCGCATCAACAATATTTTTTCTCGCAGCGCTGGCTATTGTTGGGCACACCAGTAAAAAAAGAACGCGACAAAGAACGATACTGCCGCTAGCTATGGTCACTTGTATTGGTATTGTTTTAATTTACGCAACCTTTGATATGCCACGCTTTGGCACCGCAGACGCGCCCATTCAGCAACATGTGACCCCCAGATATATCAACGACTCTGCAGATGAAGTGGGACCGCCCAACATCGTTACCTCAGTGCTTGCAAGCTACCGTGGGTACGATACCTTTGGTGAAGCAGGCGTAGTGTTTACAGCCTTTATAGGTGTGCTATTGCTACTGGGGGCTGGTACCCGTCAATCAGGTTTAGAACGACCCGCACCACCGAACACTCAGGTGGAATCAATGCGCCAGAAAATCATACTGCGTGAAGTCGCAGATCTTCTGATAGCACCCGTACTCGTTTTTGCACTCTATGTGCAGTGGCACGGTGACTTCGGACCTGGCGGTGGCTTTCAAGCCGGAGTTATCTTTGCAAGTGTGATTGTTCTTTACGCACTAATCTACGGCATTGTGCCAGCACAACAGTTATTCCCACCACGCAAGCTTGCCTACTTTCCAGCACTTGGCTGGCTGCTATACGGTGGTGTCGGTATTGTCAGCATGATTAAAGGTGGCAACTTCTTAGACTACGGCGCCTTAATGACAGACCCACACGATGGCCAACACTATGGAATTCTTATAATCGAACTGGGTATTGGAATCACCGTCGCCGCTGTAATGATTAATATTTTCTTTTCACTCTCAGAGCGATCGTTGTAATGATTAGCGGTCTTTTTAATTACTGGATAGTGGTCATTTTAATGATGGCGGGTCTTTACATTGTTATGTCAAGCGGCCACCTGGTTAAAAAGATTATTGGCCTGAATATATTTCAAACCTCAGTATTTATATTTTTTATCTCAATGGGTAAGGTATCTGGTGGTACCGCACCAATACTAAAAGATGGGTTTACTCTCTATAGCAACCCATTAACACACGTACTTATTCTTACCGCGATTGTTGTCGGTGTTGCGACTACAGCATTAGGGCTAGCAATCTCTGTACGAATCTACGAAGCCTATGGCACCGTAGAAGAAGATGAAATTGCCGAACTTGATGCCGATAATCGTCAAAACGAGACATCAGTCACCACGGTAGCCTACAACAAGAAATGATCGAACAACTACCTGCCATTCAGCTGCTACTAACCTTAATAGCAGCACCAATATGCTCCATGCTACGCAATGGCGATCGCTCATGGTGGTTGGCAACCGCTGCCAGCTGGGCATCTGTTGTTGTAGCCTGCTTAATACTTAACCAAGTATGGGGCGGTGGCACTATAAGTTATCACATGGGGGGCTGGCCGCCACCATGGGGCATTGAAGTTGTTATCGATGAGCTCACTGCCATTGTTCTACTACTAGTTACGCTGTTTGGCGCATTAGTGATGACCGCACTGCGGGAGTCACTTAGCACCATTATGCGGCATCAGAGACAAAGCCTTTACTACACAGCGTTCTTGCTATGCATGGCATCCCTTATCGGTATCACTATTACCGGTGACGCATTTAACGTGTTTGTATTTTTAGAAATATCATCACTTGCCACATACACACTTATTGCACGCGGGCGCGATAGGCGCGCATTAACCGCTGCATTTCGCTATCTAATCATGGGCACCATCGGTGCAACTTTTATACTTATAGCGATCGGCTTCATGTATATGTTGACCGGCACATTAAATATGGCGGACCTTGCAGAACGCCTGCCTGCGCACAAAGACAACCATGTACTGCATGCATCATTTGCGTTTTTCATTGTAGGTATAGGACTCAAGATTGCCTTGTTTCCTCTGCATTACTGGCTGCCGAATGCATACACGTACGCACCTAAAGCGACGACCGCTTTTCTTGCAGCTACCGCTACTAAAGTATCGCTATATGTAATGATACGTTTTGTTTTTGATGTCTACGGCCTTGAGTTTTCATTTCAGCAAATGCATCTCGGCACACTGCTTGTACCGCTGAGCATTGCAGGTATTCTGATCGCTTCACTGACAGCTGTTTTCCAAACCGATGCTAAGCGTCTACTGGCGTGGTCTAGTGTCTCACAGCTTGGCTACATGGCCTTAGGTGTCGGCATATTGAATGTCAATGGCCTTACCGCCGCTATCACTCATATGTTTAACCACGCAATGATGAAAGCCGGATTATTCTTAGCCCTGGCCACAATGATCTATCGCGTTCAGTCAAGCCAACTAACGGCACTTGCAGGCATAGGTCGCACCATGCCATTAACCACCGGTGCCTTCACCGTGCTGGGCATTGGGCTAATTGGCGTGCCGTTTACTGCCGGCTTTGTAAGCAAATGGTACCTAATAACCGGCGTGCTGGATAAAGGCTGGTTACCGGTTGCAGCATTACTTATAGTGTCATCGCTTATGGCGATCATCTACATTGGAAAAATGATAGACGTCATGTACTTTAAACCTGCCCCGGAAGAATTCAGTAACGCGCAGGAAGCCCCCCTGTCAATGCTAATCCCTTGCTGGATATTCGCACTGCTGACGATTTACTTCGGCATTGACACAAGACTTACCGCAGGCTTAGCCGGACGTGTAGCCAGTAACTTATTGGGTGGCGCTTAATGAATCAAGCGTTGATCTATGCAAGCTTCTTTACGCCACTCATTGGTGGCTTACTGTTGGTGTTACTGCGTAAAAACGAAAACCTACGCGATGCCGTTAGTATTATTACTGCCACTCTTCTTTTTGGCATTGTTTTATGTTTGTACCCAACCATACTTGCCGGCAACACACCATCGGTAACACTTGCCGAACCTATTAAGGGCCTTGGTATAACGTTTACTGTTGAACCACTCGGGCTATTGTTTGCAACCGTAGCTTCTGGTCTATGGATCCTAACAACCATATACGCTATTGGGTACATGCGCGGCGCAAAAGAGGCCAACCAAACGCGCTTCTTTTTATGTTTTGCGTTATCAATAGCGGCCGCTATGGGAATAGCCTTTGCCGGCAACCTCATGACCCTATTCGTATTCTACGAAATGCTGACCCTGGCCACCTATCCTTTGGTCACTCACAAAGGCAACGAAGATGCTCGACGTGGTGGCAGATTGTACCTGGGTATCTTAATGGGCACATCCATCGGCTTGCTACTGTTCGCAGTTCTTTGGACCTACCAACTTAGCGGCACATTAGACTTCCGCGCTGGTGGCATTTTAGAAGGCAATGTTAGCCCGACTATCGCACTTATTTTATTGACCTTATTTGCTTTTGGCACCGGCAAGGCAGCCCTTATGCCATTCCACCGCTGGCTACCTGCAGCCATGGTGGCACCCACACCAGTGAGTGCTTTATTACACGCGGTAGCAGTAGTTAAAGCTGGTGTATTCACCATACTCAAAGTAGTCATTTATATTTTCGGTATCGATTTAATTGCAGAAACCGGCGCAGGAAACATAGCACTATGGGTCGCGACATTTACCCTGGTGGCAGCATCATTCATCGCGCTTACTAAAGACAACCTTAAAGCGCGCTTAGCCTACTCAACCGTAGGTCAGTTAAGTTACGTGGTGGTCGGGGCGATGCTTGCCAATGCAGCCGGTATTGTCGGTGCCGCCATGCAAATCGCCACCCACGCCATGGGCAAGATCACATTGTTCTTTTGTGCAGGTGCTATTTATGTTGCCACCAAGAAAACTGAAATAAGTGATATGCGTGGGCTTGGTTACAAAATGCCCTATACATTCGGGGCATTCTTTATCGGTGCGGTCAGTATAATCGGCCTGCCACCGATGGCAGGTTCATGGGCAAAATGGCATTTGATGTTGGGTTCTATCAACTCCTCTCAATGGGTGATTGTCGGAGCGTTACTATTAAGCTCACTACTGAATATTGCCTATTTAATACCGGTAGCAGCACGTGCTTTTTATATGACACCTGAGAACAACAATGCTCAGAGCGCTACCGTAACGCGCATTGAAGAAGCACCACTCTTCTGCGTAGTGCCACTATGCCTTACCGCATTTGGGTGCGTCCTGTTGTTTATATACGGTGATGCACTTGATCACTTTATCAGTCTGATCCCTCTAACCAAGGTAGCGCCGTAAGCTATGAATCAGAAACCAACAAACGAACCAACGTACTGGCTAGATAAACCAAGCACCGTAAACATAATCATTGCGGTGTTGGTGCTGTGCTGCATTGCACTGTTCGCTGCAGACTTTTTCTACCACCCACACGGCCACTTTGCATTTGAACAATGGAAAGGATTCTACGGTTGGTACGGCTTTATTAGCTATTGCCTTATTGTTTTAACCGCTAAACAAATGCGCAAGCTCATTGGGCGCCGTGAAGATTACTACGAATCGGTAGATTCAGACACTAACAACGAACAAGATCATGACTAGCTTTAATCCTGCCATAGTCTTTTTACTTGCAGGGCTTGTCACGCCATTTGCTGCAGCCAATACACGCCGCTACATCACACTCGCGGCTCCTGTGATTGGCTTGGTATTGCTTTTATTAGCAAACCACGGCAACCACGGCTTAGTTCAAATATTCGATATTCAACTAATCACTTATCGACTGGACAAGCTAGCCTTTGTGTGGGCATTAATATTTCATATAGCAGCATTCATAGGTGCGTTATACGCATTCCACCTAAAGGACACTACGCAACAAACAGCAGGCCTTATTTATCAGGGCGCTGCCATTGGTGCGGTACTAGCCGGTGATTTACTCACACTGTTTATTTGGTGGGAACTAACCGCAATAGCCTCTGTATTTTTAATCTGGGCTCGCAAAACAGATCGCGCTTACCGCGCTGGTATGCGCTACTTAATGATTCAAATTGGCTCAGGCGTTATATTACTGACCGGATTATTAATGCACTACAGCGCAACCGGCTCTATGGAGTTTGGCCACTTAGGCCTTGAATCGATCGCAACCTGGTTAATCTTCATAGCCTTCGGCATTAAATGCGCGTTCCCATTGCTGCACAACTGGTTGCAAGACGCCTACCCGGAAGCCACCGTAACCGGCACCGTTATTCTTTCAGCGTTTACCACTAAGCTTGCCGTGTATGCTCTTGCACGCGGCTATGCGGGCACTGAAATCCTAATCTGGATAGGCGCCACCATGACCGCCTTCCCAATATTTTTTGCAGTAATAGAAAACGATCTACGTCGAGTACTTTCCTACAGCCTGAACAACCAATTAGGTTTTATGGTGGTAGGCGTTGGCATAGGTACTGAAATGGCATTAAACGGTACAGCCGCTCATGCCTTCAGTCACATTCTTTATAAAGCATTACTGTTTATGGCCATGGGCGCTGTGCTATACCGCGTAAAAACAATCAAAGCATCAGAGCTTGGCGGGCTGTATAAAAGCATGCCATGGACCACCGTGTTTTGTATTATCGGCTCACTATCTATTTCAGCCTTCCCGTTGTTTTCAGGCTTTATTTCAAAATCAATGATTCTGACCGCCGCAGCCGTCGAGCATCACACTATTGTCTGGTTAATACTATTGCTAGCGTCTGCAGGGGTAATGGATCACTCAGGTATTAAGATTCCCTTCTTCGCCTTCTTTGCACACGACAGCGGCAAACGCTGCGAAGAAGCACCCAAACATATGTTGTGGGCCATGGGCATTGCAGCGTTCCTATGTATAGCGATTGGTGTATTCCCACAAATGCTATACCAAATACTACCGTACCCAGTCGACTACTCACCGTACACCACCACCCACGTAATCACCCAGCTACAGCTGCTAATGTTCTCAGCGCTGGCATTTGTTTTCTTGTTTAAATCTGGCTTGTATCCACCAGAGATTAAATCTACCAATCTGGACACCGACTGGACATACCGTGTCGGCGCAGTGGCCGCATTAAAACCGATCAACAAGCTTGTCGGCTCGACAACTGATCGTACCTTCGGACTCTTGCAAGGTGCTTGGCTAACTTCGCTCGCCAGCCTAGACAAAATTGTCGGGCCCAAAGCTTGGCTGGCACGCGGTCGAGGGTCGACGCACATGGTAGCCCTAACCATGGGATTGTTGTTTCTTTCTCTTTTGTTGTTTGTTTTTTAGGTTGTCGCTTTGGCTTGTCCTGCGGACGGCTGACGTGAGTAGCATGTTCGTCGTGCTTTACGTCTGCCAAAAGTCCAACCAGCGCTCACCCCACATCTGTAGCTTCCATACAACAGCTCGCTACAATCGTTGCTAATTTGCAAACATTGATGTTCTCTTGCCACCCAGTAACCCTCACTTGG
>CALGKA010000137.1 GCA_937927895.1 uncultured Granulosicoccaceae bacterium
CCTGAATGGACCTGGTACAGCCACGATGCACGCGGTGATGAAATACATCCGCCGCACGATCAGGCCATTAGCATGATCATTGATCAGGGCTATGAAACCATGGAGGGTTCATCCGGTGATGACTGGATTGCCGTGGCGCAATCGATGCGTGCTTACTTGCGTTTTTCTTTGCTCGGCGGTGTGGTGGCAAAACAAATTCGCAACCTCGGTTACAGTGCTAAAGCACACTCCGTAATGGATGGTGAGGTACTGCAACCGCCGCTGTTGCTGTTGTCTGGTATGGGGGAGGTCAGTCGTATTGGCGAGGTGATATTAAATCCCTTTCTGGGGCCGCGTTTAAAGTCTGGCGTGGTCACCACTGATCTGCCAATGGCGCATGACAAACCTATAGACTTTGGTTTACAAACGTTTTGCAGCAGCTGCAATAAGTGCGCACGCGAATGCCCGTCCGGTGCCATCACGGCTGGGCCTAAGTTAATGTTCAATGGCTACGAGATCTGGAAATCAGACAGCCAGAAGTGCGCTACCTATCGAATCACAACACCGGGTGGTGCCATGTGCGGCCGGTGTATGAAAACCTGCCCGTGGAATCTTGAAGGTATCTTTAAAGAAGCGCCGTTTCGATGGGCTGCTATGAATATGCCACGCATGGCACCTGTGTTGGCGAAGTTAGACGATGCCGTTGGCAACGGTTCACTTAACACGGTTAAAAAATGGTGGTGGGACCTTGCTTTGCAGGAAGACGGTGGCTACTACCCGACCAAGTTGCCGGTGAATCAGCGTTCGCTGCAAAAAGACTTACATTTGAAATATGAAGATCAGACGCTCGCTGTATATCCCGCTAACATCGCGCCGCACCCTTACCCATACCCCGATCTGATGGATCGCGAAGCAGGCATTGAAGCTTATCAGGCAATGATAACCGCCGAAGAATATTGTGCACGGCTTGAACGTGGTGACACCAGCGCGGTTCATGTGTACGAGGGCGCAAAGGAAAGCCCTGTTATACAAGTAGAAATTACCAGTGCCGAAGCGACTGCTGAAGGGGTTACCAAATACGTCATGCAAGCCGTGGATGGCCTGCCACTACCAGAATGGCGTGCCGGTGCGCATTTAGATATTGTTGTCGCACCGGAGTTTTTGCGTCAATACTCCATGAGTGGGAACCCTTCTGATCGTAGCAATTATCAGATTGGTGTACTGCTAGAAGAAAACGGCCGTGGTGGTTCTAAACTGCTGCACCGTATATTCAATGAAGGCAGAAAAATATTTATCTCAAAACCGATCAATCACTTTCCGCTTGACCCGAACGCGACTCACTCTCTATTGATGGGAGGTGGCATCGGGATAACGCCGATGATTGCGATGGCGCATGAGTTGTTTGAGCAGGGCAGATCATTTAGTTTTCACTATTCGGGTAGATCTAAAGCGACCATGGGTTTTCTGGATGACATTGGATCGTTCCCATGGTCTGATCATGTGGAACTGCATGTTACTGATCAAGGAACACGCTGCAATCTGGAAAAAATCATGCGTGAGTATCAAGCCGGCTGGCATGTTTATACTTGTGGCTCGGAACGCTATATGGCAGGCGTAATGGATGCCGCTGAATCTGTAGGTTTTCCGGAAGAATCCCGTCACCTTGAGTATTTTTCGGTACCGGAACAACCTGAGTACGAGAACCACGACTTCACGCTCAAGCTTGTCAAAAGTAATAAAGAACTGTTGGTGCCCGCAGACAAAACCGCTACCGATGTATTGATTGAGCACGGCATTGCGATTGACGTTAAATGCAGTGATGGTATTTGCGGAGTATGCAAATGCGATTTAGTAGCCGGAGAGGTTGAACACCGTGACTTTGTATTATCGAAAGCACAACGAAAGAACGCTGTTATTTTATGTCAAAGTCGTGCTGCAGAAAAAGACGGTGTGATTGCAATTGATTTATAAGTGCTGCAGCGATTGGTGAATCTGATCGCTTAATCAACTGCGGTACTGGTGTGATTGCCATTTCTGTAGTCTTTGGGTACCAGGGGTGATCCACTTTGTGGCTAACATGCGGCCACTATGATTGCAGTGATTGGGGCGTGGTAGTGATCTAGTGTGTAATTGGCTATTTTTTTAGCGTGAAAGTTTTTTACTTTGCATCGGTTTAACTGGGGTGCACACTGTTGGATGCGCTGGTGCTTATGCGCATCTGACCGCCTGAAGAATGCATATCATGTTGTAGAGCTTGCGAAGCGATCTCTCAGTGTTTCAATGTTTGACGTCTTTCTTCGAGTGTTGCGTTCCAATAACTACAGTATCGGACACCATGTTTTCCGTAGCTTTGCCTTAAACATACTAAAGTGTGATATTTGGTTTAGATGCCAAATACTCGCTTAATTCACACTGATATAGGCACTAATGGGCTGTGCGGGAAGTTCGGTAACAAACTTTTCACAGCCACAGTCGGCTGAGCTTGCGCGGAAAAATGTAGGCATAGCAGGGCCTACGGCAATTTTTCCAACGCCGCACAGGCTGCTGTGGCGAAGATAAAGTGTTACCGAACTTTCCAAACGGCCCACTAGCTCATGCTGTAAGGGCAAACATGCTTTTCTTACGCACGCCGATGTATTTGTTAGCCTCTGATTGTGCTGGCAAATATGAGCCTGAGCTCAGACACCCTTAAACTACCGTGACCTAACGCGGCGATAGGCGGAAGAAATACTCATGCCAATAACCACAGTGGATCAGTCTACTAAATAGACCAGAGACTCAATGTTTTCCTTAATATGAGCCAACTTTAGCCGCTAAGAGTTGCACTAAAATTACCAAAGTGCTCCCATGAAAATAACTAGAATTGTAGGTGGTATCGTTGTAGTCGGTGCAGTTATCCAAGGATGTGATTCCTCAAGTGGCCTGAAGGTTACTCAGGTCCAAAGGCCGGATGGAAGTCGCCCTGATTCAAGCGTGCAACTTGATGTATTTAACGACTTTGTAGCGGCCGCTAAAGCGGCACCAACAGTAGCCCCTGTTGATTCTACAAACTTGTTTGGTAATCCTGGTTTTGAGTCAGGTCAGGACGGCTGGACTGATTGTGTGCCGGGTGCAACCAGTCTTTCTACTGATGCCTACGACGGGGCTGCCGCACTGCAGCTTGCTAGCGACAGCTGCTTTTATCGCTCTGTTGAAGCTGTACCGGGCAACAGTTACGTTCTTAGTTGTGAAGTTAAACTCACGGCTAATAAGGCTTGGACAGGAATGGGTATGGTATTCGCCGACGGTGAATACCATACATTATCTGATGTACCAGTAGCGGTAGCCACCTCTGGTAATTACACCACACTGGTGACTAAAGGAATTGCTCCGGATGGAGTTTCATTTGTCAGCATGTGGTTACACAGTGATCACGGTGCTTTGGTAGATAATTGCAGTTTGGTGTTAGAGTCTAATCAACCTCCAGTAAGCCCCGATGTAGGTGAAAATCTGCTCAGCAACGGCAATTTTATTGCCTTAGATGCAAGTGGCAATGCAACGGATTGGACATCTGGTTGTGGTGGCACTGCGATCGCAGATGGAATGAGCTTGTATGTTGCTGATGGCAGCTGTGTTGATCAGGCATTAACTGTTGGTGGTGTTGAAAGTATCAGGAACAACTCTGGTGCATTTAGTTGTTTTGTTTCAGAAGTAGAAGGGTATTCAGACCTTAGTGTCTTTCTTGATAACAAAATTGCTGGTGTGCGTCGTATCACTTCTGCCGATAAAAACACACGTGTTACCGTTGATGTCAATGCAGGAAACATAAGCAATGGCTTTGTTACGCTTTACTCTGAAGGACACCTTAAGGTCGAAGAGTGTACTTTGAGTTCAGATCTAACGACAGATCCTGTGGTGGATCCAGCACCGACAGATCCTGTAGTAGATCCAGCACCGGCAGATGGAGCGACGCCTGTAGTGTTTGCTAGTGATACTCTGGAAGCGGTGATCAGGGCTGGCAGTCAAATATCAAACGACACCAGTGTGCCAATCACAAGAGATGATCTTTTAAGCCTGACAAGTATAGACAGTGTGCGCGGCAGTGGTGGCGGAATAGACAGTTTTGAAGGTCTTGAGTATGCCGTTAATCTGGAGACTATCAATTTAACCTCTACTCAGGTTACAGATCTAGCACCGCTTGCAGGGTTAACAAAGCTAACCAGCATTACGATGCGAAGTCCTGTGAGCGATATCAGCCCACTGGCAGGTTTAACTGCGCTTAAAAGTTTATCGCTAAGCACTACGCCTGATTTCAGTGATCTGACACCTTTGGCCGGATTAACCAGCCTGGAGCGGCTAACGTTCAAAGGGAGTTCGTCTATCAGTGACTTAACTCCGTTAAGTAATCTTGTAAATCTGGAGCTGATATCAATTGAGTCTGGTAAAGTAACAAATGCTTCGGCAATTGCTGCGTTGCCGTCTTTAACAACCTTGTTTTTACAAGGCAGCCCGCTTACCAATATTCAAGCCCTGGTCAATGGTGGAGCGATAGGCGACAACGATATTGTCGAATTAACCGCTGACGCTTTAGATCTAACGCCTAACTCACCAGACCTGATAGCACTACATGCTTTGCAGGACCTTGGTGTGACACTAAGATTATTTGCATCTGCCGGCGGATTAGTCGATCTGCCTCCACTGACTACAGCTAGTGTAGAAACCAGTGCACGTTATCGCCTGACTTTTAATGCATCCTGGAGTGCACAATCGCATCCAGTTAACTTCCCCTCATCAGCGCATTTTTCAGGCCTGGTGGGCGCGGTGCACAATGATCAGGTGGCGCTTTGGAATACCGGCGAGTTGGCCTCCAACGGTATAGAGTTGATGGCAGAGACTGGTGATACTTCAGGATTACTGGCTGAAGTTGCAGGTGCTGTTAATGCTGGTAGCGCCGCAAGCGCTATAAATGGTGGAGGGGTAGCACTATCACCCGGTGCGGTGAGCGTTGAATTTGAAGTGACACGAGACCATCCACTAATAACAATAACTTCAATGGTCGCACCTAGTCCTGACTGGTTTGTTGGTGTACGTGATCTAGCGTTGTTTGACGGTACTGATTTTGTGGAATCACTTACTATTGAAGCACCTGTATACGATTCAGGAACCGATAGCGGGTTACTATTCACCTCAGATGACATAGATACACAGCCAGCTACACCTATTACGTTGTTGAGTACCGATGCGACTGCAACTAACTTTATCAGTGGCTTGCCGTCTGTCGGTCAGTTTGTTATTCAGAAGCTTCCGTAGATACAAATAAAAGTACTACCGCTGTACCGACCGCTTTTCGCTGTAATTCAGCGGTCGGTGCAGCATAGCCTTTGATTATCGCTCAGCCAAACAGAGTGATCGTTCTGATCCGAGCCAGATTGCTGCGACTTCGTTATGATTCAGGGTGGGAGTTTTTTATAGGGTTCAAATCACAACAGATCTGAATGAATCGTATCTTGAGTTCATCAGTATCTAATCTTGCTTCACTCGCGTTAGTCGTCGACAGTTAACTTTGTTTACTAAATTTATTTCGATTCTTATCATGCACGCGGGACCTTTCAGATGGAACAGAATCCGCGCCACGCAGGTAAACCGCGTCTACATGAAGCTAGACTATCCCTGATTATAAAATATACTTGAGATCCGGTTTGCCTAAAAAGCACAGTATTTCAGTGCTGACTTACGATCAATATCGCCAATTCCATAGTAACTTAATAGAAGCTGTTACTACTTAAGAATATAAAAGATACGTAGGCAAACAACCGTTACCTAATTCAGTGTAATTTTATTATTAGCTAAACCCCTTTTAACGTTTTTACTGACCGGTGTTCAAACGTAAAAAAGACAAATACGCTGCTCGGAAAATCGTCTTCCTCAAGGCGTTAGAACAGCGTATTTTTCGGTAGATTTTCCCTCTCAATTTTTATAGTGATAAGGAATTAGTCAATGCCCAGGCTGTGGCTGACAACACAGTTGTGTCTGAAAGTGGAGGTTGCAGCTCAGCGTTAGAATGCCAAAAGTAGGGTAGTTCGCTATATCTAAGATCTAAATAGAATTATGAATTATTGTGCACTGGCATATTATTCAAATGTTCAAAGAGCGCAATGTATCTTGTGCATTTGTGGATTTACAGCGAACAAAGCATTCAAATACGACCAACTTGTTGAGGTGTGCCTTTACGTCCATAGTCAAATTAGGCATAGTGTTTCAGTAGGAACCAATAGATACCAGTAGCGATAGGATTTACGGTTAGTTTTTCACGCCTACTGGTCCTTTACGTTAATGGAACGAGGAAAACTACTATGTTAAAGAAACAATTACTGAAGTACGCTGCTGCTGTCGCTATTTGCGCAACCATAGGCACTACATCTGCTGCAGAACTAAAAGGCCCGGTAAGCTATATAATTCCATTCGGCCCTGGCGGTGAGTCTGATATCTCAGCCCGATTCCAACAGCCATTCTTTAAAGAAAAATTTGGCAAAGACCTTGTTATCTCTTACCAGCCGGGTGGTGGTGGTGCGGTAGGTTGGGCTTCTCTAAATGGATTAAATGGTGATGGTCATACGATAATGGGTGTTAACCTACCGCATATCATTATTAAACCCGCTCAAAAAGATGTTGGCTTCACTACTGAAGGCCTAAATACCTTTTATATGTTTCACTACACACCAGACGCCATTGTGGTTACCGCTGATAGTCCGTATAAAACACTAGCTGATCTGGTCGCTGATGCTAAAGCTAACCCTGGTGAAGTAACCATGTCAGGGTCGGGCAAAGCCAGTGCAAACCACTTAGCTCAAATTAAGTTTGATAAATTGGCTGGTACCCTGACTACATACGTTCCGTTTAAAGGTACCGGTGCAGCCGTTACCGCACTACTGGGTAAACAGACTAAAGCAGAGTGGGGCTACACTACTGTAGGTGCCAAGCAAGGTGATGCTGTGCGTATGCTTGCAGTCGCTATGGACGAACGTCATCCGTTGTTCCCTGATGTACCAACATTTAGAGAACTCGGCTATGACATGACTGGTGGTGCTTATCGTGGTATCGCTCTTCCTGATACCGCTAGTGCTGAAACCACTAAGCTGTGGTCTGACATGATCGGTGAAATCAACAACGATGGTGATTTCCGTAAGCAAATGCTTGATGGTGGTTTTGCTATGCTGGACGTAGGCGCAGAAGACATGGAAGCATTCATGGCTGCACGCGTTGAAGAATACTTAAACGATGCCCGTGAAGCTGGGCTAATTAAGTAAGATCAAGTAAGTAGCACCGATAACGCTGAGGAGCTGTCTTGGATTTTAGTCAGTTTGTGGCCGCTCTAACACCGTTCAATATTGCGCTGGCATTGTTCGGTGTTGTCGCTGGTACTGTTGTAGGTTCTATCCCGGGGTTAACCGCCACCATGGCGTTGGCGGTTTTAGTCCCTGTAACCTTCAGCATGGACCCGGCATCAGCGCTTATCTTGTTAGGCGCTATTTATACCGGTGCTATTTACGGTGGGGCGTATGCTGCCATCTTGCTTAATACACCAGGCACTCCTTCCGCCATTGCAACAACCTTTGATGGTTACCCCATGGCAAAACGTGGTGACGGTGATCTTGCCGTAGCGCTTGCCTGCTTTGCCTCTGTCTTTGGCGGCATGGTTGGGGCGTTAGCCTTATTGTTTTTAGCACCACCATTATCAAAAGTTGCCCTGGCTTTTGGGCCAGTAGAATACTTTTGGTTATCCATATTTGGGCTATCGTTAATAGCCTCTTTATCGAATGGCAACCTAATGAAAGGACTCGCAGGTGGTGCGTTCGGTATGCTTTTATCAACGGTTGGTGTGGCAGAAATCTCTGCAGATATTCGTTTAACGTTTGGTAGTCAAACACTAATTGGTGGGTTTGGTGTTGTTGGGGCGTTAATCGGTTTGTATTGTATTCCAGTGTTAATCGATCTTGTCGCCGTACCTGACCGTCACTTAAAAGTTGAGGAAAACGTTAAATCAGTTCGAATTGGAGATGCTTTTCGGTTAGCCATGCGATCTAAATTTAATCTTATCCGTTCATCTGTGATTGGCACCTTGGTTGGGATACTCCCTGGCGCTGGCGGATCTGTTGCAGGTTTGGTCGCGTACTCTGAAGCTAAAAGAACAGCAAAGCCGCATCAGAAGTTTGGTGAGGGCGAGCCAGACGGAATCATGGCCACTGAATCTGCCAACAGCGCTACAGTGGGTGGTGGTTTTATTCCTACATTGGTACTTGGTATTCCGGGCACACCACCCGATGCAATTGTACTGGGTGCCTTGTTAGTGCAGGGTGTGCGGACTGGTCCTGTCATGTTTACGCAAAGCGGATCAATCGTTTATACATTCATTTATGGTTTGTTGATCGCCACCATTCTTATGTTGCCTATAGGTTTGTTGATAGGCCGTTATGCCTATAAGTCTATTGTGACTATACCCAAAGCAGTGCTCGTGCCTACAGTCGGGTTTATGACAATTATTGGAACGTTTTCTATTCGCAATAGCGTATCTGATGTGATCATTATGCTTTGTCTTGGGGTGTTCGGATGGGTGGTTGCGCGGTTTGGTTTTGCGGCATCACCTATTGTGTTGGGTCTTATTCTTGGGCCAATAGCCGAGCAGGGATTTGTTCAAGGCTGGACTATAGGCGCGGCGACAAAAAACTTGTTCGGAATGTTTTTTGGTCGCCCTATCTCGCAAGCTATTTTAGCGTTCACACTTATCACGTTGATCTTGCCTATTATTTTGGCTCGAAAAAAAGCAAGAGTAGGGGCTGAGCCATGAGCCGGCAAAAAGTTAGTGCGGAAGGTCAAGTTGGCTCCTTAATTGTCTCTGCATTTTTTGTTGTAGCAGGGCTTGTAGCGCTATACGACACACTTAGCTATACCGATCGCGATAGCCAGGTTTTCCCGCAAACTGTCGCCGTAATACTTATTATATGTGCGGCTGTTTCTTTCATCACACGGTTCATGCGTCCAACAGACGAAGGTGGATTTGGGCAAGGTATATGGTGGCGTCGAGTATTATTAGTAGCCACGATGTTTCTAACCTGCATTGCTATGCCATTAGTCGGGTTTTTGCCCGCTGGTGTAATAGCTTTTGTCGGTGGTTTAATAGCTGCCATGCATGATCGCTGGTCTGTAAAGAACGTAGTCGTTTACTGGGGAGCGGGAGCGGTCGTTATGGTTGCGTTTTTTGCACTATTTAAGTTTGTTCTGCATGTTCCGTTGCCTTAAGTTATAAGCATTCATGAGTGCAGTGAAAGAGCGTACATAGACGGTTCTTCGTAAAAGTCTTCCGTCAGGTCCAGTACGCGAATTAAGACCGTCATCAACATCATCTGAATCTATGACTCTTTAAAGTAGTGCAATAATGCTGCGTAGAGTGGGCAGCAAAAGCAAAGTGTGTTCTCACGTTGATAAATGGAATCAGCGAAGAAGTCATTGTTATAAGCTGTGTTCAGGTTTTTGTGTAGGGAATACTGACTACGGTAGTAAAGAGTTGATCTCTGTTTTGTATTTGTTAGGGGTCATACCATAGCTTTTTTTAAAATCACGAGAGAAGTGCGAAGGACTTGAATAGTCTAAGAGCTCCGCAATTTCTGTAATGCTGAAATTGGACGCGAGTAATTCACGGCTTCGCTGAAGCCTCGTATCGGCTAAAAAACTTCGGAAACTCGAGCCGGTATGCTGTTCCATTCTGCGTTGAAAAGTACGTGTCGTTGCATGGAAATACTTTGCCATGCCGATAACCGTTATAGAATCAGCGTCTCGATCTACTGTTGGTCTGCTAAAGTATTCTAGAATGCGATCCCTTACTTGAACTTCAAATTCAATAA
>CALGKA010000138.1 GCA_937927895.1 uncultured Granulosicoccaceae bacterium
ACTCCGCACTAAATCTCCTTCTTAAAGCAACTGCCTCTCTCAGTATTTCTCACCACCACAATTGTGTTACAACACCCCTCTCCAACAGTTGTTCTGGTATAGCTATTAATTCTGAAGCTCCCTCATCTATGATACCTTGCAAGGGCAATTAGAAATTGCAACACAACAAATGGAGAGGAAAATGCGTATTAACAAGGTTCTTTTATTTGTAGCAATGAGCATTCCTGCGGCCGCTATTGCAGACTCAACTCAGCCTCAACAAGTGCCGCGCGCTACTGTTACGACAGACACAGCGATGGTCTCTGCTGCCAATCCTCATGCAGTGCAAGCTGGCGTTAATGTGCTGGCAGCCGGTGGGACCGCTGCCGACGCCGCAGTCGCCGTACAAATGATGCTGAACTTAGTAGAGCCACAGTCTTCAGGGATCGGTGGCGGTGCGTTCATGCTCTACTGGGACGCTGCAGAGGGCAAGTTAAGTACATTCGACGGACGAGAAAAGGCCCCTGCCTCGGCAACACCCGCATACTTTCAAAATACTGAAGGTGAACCGATGAAATGGTGGGACGCCGTTGTTGGTGGACGATCAGTAGGCGTACCTGGCACACTAAAGCTGATAGAGCATGTGCATAGCAAATACGGTAAACAGGACTGGTCGGAACTGTTGGAACCTGCAATCAGTAAAGCCAGACAGGGATTCAAAGTGTCTCCAAGGCTTTCAAAATCCATAGAGAGTGCCAAAGAACGCAAGCTGGATATGTTTGACTCAACGCGCGACTACTTCTTTAACGAAGACGGTTCTGCACTGGCTGCTGGAAGCTACTTAACGAACGATGATTTCGCACGAACGCTGAGAAACATAGCCAATAATGGTTCAACGCCATTTTACACAGGCCAAATTGCCGAAGACATCGTCGCTGCCGTGCAAACCGAGATCAACCCCGGTGAACTAACGATTGATGATCTCGCCAACTACGACGTCATTGAACGCGAGCCGGTTTGCGTACCGTATCGTGCCTATGAAGTGTGTGGCATGGGGCCACCTACGTCCGGCGGGTTAACCATGGGGCAAATACTCACTTTGCTTAACAACTATGATCTGGCAGCCATGGGCCCGTCAGCAGAAGCATGGCATTTGTATATTGAAGCCGCCAAACTCGCCTACGCAGATAGAGGCATGTACATGGCAGACTCTGACTTTGTCAGCATGCCCGACGGATTACTCGACAAAACCTACCTGGCATCTCGGGCAGCGCTAATTGATCCCGCGATAGCAATGGAAAAAGCCGAAGCGGGCTCACCCCCAAGTAAGGACGGGCTCAACTTTGCACCCGACCTTCAAATTGAACGTGAAGGCACATCGCACTTTTCTATTGTTGATCAGTTTGGCAATATTATTTCGATGACAACCACCATAGAAACCGGATTCGGATCACGAGTGATGACAAACGGATTTCTATTAAACAATGAGCTGACTGACTTTTCATTCAAAGATATGAAAGACGGCAAGCCCGTTGCCAATAGAGTAGAAGGCGGTAAAAGACCAAGATCTTCAATGTCACCAACGATGGTGTTCAAAGACGGTGCACCGGTGCTTGCTATCGGATCACCCGGGGGTTCCAGAATCATTAACTACGTTACCCAGAAAGTCATCGCCATACTGGATTGGGAAATGGATCTTCAGGCAGCACTTGATCTGCCACATGTTGTAAACCGCAATGGCAGTACTGATCTTGAAGCGGACACAACGGCAATAGACTATCAACCGGCACTGGAAGCGCTTGGTCACAAAATCAAAGTACGTGGTCTTAACTCGGGACTACATGCTATCGCAATCCAAAATGGCGAATTACATGGTGCTGCAGATTCACGGCGAGAGGGAATTGCGGCAGGTTTCTAATTTTACTAAGGGGGAAACATAAGCCAGAGGCGCATCCACCAAATTGCATATTGGTGGATGCGCTAGAAGCTTATCTCTATTTGGACTTTCCCATTGTTGTAAGCCCTGCCCGTTGAAAATAGTTTGCTGCCACGCACTCGAACTATTTCGCGCGTATGTCCTTCTAAGGGGTTTCTTCCCCTTCAGGAAGACTCAACGCACGACGTTACTTTTTATTTTTGCTTTATCAGCGTAATTTATCAGGTCGGAAGGAAATTCAGTTGTTTATCGTGTGGCATGCGGCGCTGCTAGCAGCCGTATGGTATGACTCACCTTCTCAAAGCTAATCACCCCTACAGCACCTGTGATTCTTAGAATCTTCACGATAAATGATTCAATCTCTAGCGCTTAGTCAGTTCTAAGCGCTGCTTTCGCAAGCATATAAAGTCCAATAATAATGATGCCGCTGCCAGTGCTGTTATCTCAGCGTGATCATACGCCGGAGCCACTTCAACAAGATCCATCCCGACAATATCAATGTCCTGCAAACCGCGAATAATGCTTTGTGCCTGCCAGGTGCTTAACCCCCCACAAACAGGTGTACCTGTACCCGGCGCAAATGCAGGATCAAGTCCGTCGATATCGAATGTCAAATACGCTTTGGATGAACCGACGGTTTTGACAATCTCGTCTATCGTTGCTGGTACGCCATTGATATGCACCCAGTTCGCGTCCCGGATTTCACAACCATGCTTCTTGCTGTTCATGGTGCGTATACCCACCTGAATTGAATGACTGGCATCAATCAATCCTTCCTTGATGGCGTGATAGAACATCGTGCCGTGATCCGCTCTTTTCTCGGTTTCTTCCCAGGTATCTGAATGCGCATCTATCTGGATCAAGGCGAGTGGCCCGTGTATTTCTGCGTGCGCCTTGATCAACGGGTATGATACTGAATGATCGCCCCCCATAGAGATCAGAAATGGCGCCTGCTCAAGAATCTTTTTTGTTTGGGTATAAATAGAATGAGACATATCGGAAGGATATCCGTGATCGATATAGCAATCACCGTAGTCAATCATTGATAGCGTTTCAAAGGGATCAAAGCCCCAAGGCCACGGACCTCCGTCCCATGCCAGATTACTTGAGACAGCACGTATCGCTCTGGGGCCAAATCGAGCGCCTGGTCTGTTAGTGACAGACAAATCATAAGGGATGCCCCAGGTTGCAATGTCACAACCGGTCAGGTCACGCGAATAAACACGTCGGAACAAACTGAGTACACCGGAATATGTGGGCTCGTAGCCCATAGCATCTTTTCTATCGGCAGTAATGGCTAAGTCGGTATCGGACAACATCAGTCTTCTTCACAATTAATAGTTGAATAGGGACAAATACTACAACCAACCGAACTATACGTACAACGCCAAAAGATAACTAAAACATCCATCGTTATGCCGCTACCACCTGCTACTGCACGTCAATCGCGAAATATGCCAATCCGCCTCCCCTATTGATATCACTAAGCAATGGCTTGATATCACTAAGCAATGGCATCAACTATTTTCCAGTACTGATATCTCTCATAAATTCGTTAACGGCGAACATATTGAACCATATGAAGCTGAACAGCTCGATACACTAATTGATACATGGCGCAATAGATTGCACAACATCAAACAAAAATTTAGGGGATCACGTCTTGATCTATACCAGCAAATAATTTCTCTAATTTACGATCTGATAACAGCAGCTCGTTTAATCTTGCTATCGGCCTTGAAACCGTACTGCCACGTCCAACATTAAACAATTTCGCCATGTCTGTTAGCTTCATGCTTCCTCTTTCCTAACAAAGCTTCATCGCTATTGCTCTGCCGGTATTGTCCACGCCACTGCCACGCCTTGCTTTCAACACGAAACTTTTAACAGGCACACACCTCTATCGAAGCGCCGAAAAAGCCGTGCGCAATATCTCTCCTATCACCACGTTGCTAACACCTTCTTTTTGTAATCGCATCGCACTTCCAGTTTGAGCATCGAAATACAGCGCTGCTACGTCTGTGGGAATGTCGCTCCTGAATTGCCGGTTAGTTTTCGCGCGATCAATCCACTGCCGGTATTGCTCTAATGAGTTCTCGCGTAGCTGATCGATTTTTCTGGCTGTTAACGGACCAAACTCCTCACGTCGCGCACGCATTGCGAATAGCAAGCATCCATTTGGCACACCCGCTGTTTGACGGTCCTGAATGGTGTGAGTGATCAATGCCTCAAGCACTTCATCAAAGGGCTGATCGCTTGCAAGAATGTCGTATCGCCGTTTACTGACCATTTCAGTGTAAACGTCCAGAACAGCTTCTTTCAGACCATCATCACTACCAAATTCGCGATACAAACCGGGTTTAGATGCCCCTGCTTTGTCGCAGATCTCACTGATCGGGACATCGGTTGGACTACCAGCCCAATAGCACATCAGGGCGGTTTTCAGTACATGATCCCGCCCCAGTGTTTTTGGTCGTCCACGAGTCGTTGGATTGCTGTCGTTTAAAGGCATTTACGTACCTCAAGGTATTTAAAGATTGACCGCGACAAATTACGTACCTATAGTTACGTAATTAATTATAGCCGCAGTTCAGCGGTTTAGTAAACCCAACGGACCCCAGTATGAAGAAGCTAAACCTGTTCGATCAAATGAACGCCTCATCGCTGCTGCTGCTGTCTCCGGAATGGCCAAAGGTGAGAGCTGCCCGCAAAGCTGCGGACTCTTTCGAGACGCCAACTGTTGTCATACCTACCGAGACAAGGACGCTCGCAGGCAGACAGATCCGATTGGCCGAAGCAGGCCCTGCTGACGCTCCGCTGGTGGTTTTACTCAGCCCATTTCCCGAGAGTATATTGAGCTTTGCCGGATCATGGGAAAAGTTAACAACCAATTTCCATGTTATCGCGATTGATCTTCCAGGCTTTGGCGCATCAGAAGGTGATCGCCATGACATGTCTCCGCAGGCACAGGGAGATCTGCTCAACGCGATCTTTAACGATCTCGACCTGCATGACATTCACCTGGTCGGTCCAGACGTTGGCATGGGGGCAGCTCTTGCCTATGCTATCCATCACGAACATCGATTACTGAGCATGGTTGTCGGTAACGGGCCCGGTACACCCGGACCGTTCAAACTCGCATTCATGATCAGCATGCTCGGCCGCTTTGGCATTATGCGAAAGATGTCTTCATGGCTCGGTGCCGGGCCACTCATCGCTTTCACTGCAAAGCTTGGCGCTATTCGCCATCGATCAAACCCTGTGCAGGTAGATGACTACAAGCGAGCTTATTCCGGACGTGCGGCTGAAGTTCTATATTGGTTCGAAGACATCCGCTTAAAGGCTGCAGCTCTTGCTGCACGCGTCAATGAAATCAATATACCAACGCTTGTGTTCTGGGGCGAGAATGAGGTTATGTTTGATGTGAGTAATGCTAAGCATCTAGATGATGCGCTACCAAACAGTAAGTTAAAGATACTGCCAGAAGCAGGACACCTTGCCTGGTCTGACCAACCCGAGATGTTTGCATCTATGATTACCGACTGGGTTAATTCAGATTACAAAACAATCGAAGAGTCTGCGCGGTAGAAGCCTCAGTAGCGAGAACACACTTGGCCACGTGGCAGCATTCCTTGAATGTACCTTTAACGAATGATCGCCGAGTTTCTGGCTACAGTAAATCGCAATTTGGCGAGCAATATCCAACGGGGGGCGACCTTTTTACCCGGGTATTATCGAATCGATATCGGTTTTAAATACCAGATAAATAGTAAAATCTAAAGCGTAATAGGAAAACCCATTTTCTGAACCATTCGCACCCATAGCTTTCTCCAGCCGCCTCTCTCATCCATCGTATCCAGTGCATACATGGTGATTTTTGCACCTATCCAACGAAAGGGCTCGGGAGGAATGTAGTTCGGGACGGTTGTGGCGAAGTTCATTTTCGTCTCTGGTAGATCTTGCCCATCGAGTATGGCTAATCCAACTCTTGCACCGAAGCGCGATGCGGTAACACCAAAGCCTGAATAACCACCAGCAAAGACCATATTGCCTTGATGGTAGCGTTGATAGTGTACAGCCATACGCGTGGTGAGTCCTATTGGTCCGCTCCAGGCGTGGGAGAATCGTATGTCTTCTTTTAGTTGAGGAAAGGTTCTATAGAACGATTTAACCAGCCGCACATACGGTTCAGGCTTTTTATCTTGTTCCGGGTCGGTATTGTTTGCAAAGAAGTAATCGAGCCTACCGCCAAAGAGAATACGATTATCTTTGGTTAAGCGCATATAGTTAAGCTGAGTGCGAGTGTCATACACTCCCTGACGATGCCTCCACCCCACACTATTCATTTGCTCAGGCGTGAGTGGCTCTGTGACCAAAATTCGATCTCGAATGGCGGCAACACGGCTTTGTATTTTTCTATGCCCCGCCGCCCATGCATTGGTGGCCAACAGTACTTTGTTTGCATCAATCTTCGCATGAGGTGTTTGAACTTGAATTTTACTATTTTTATAAGCATTACTTAGATGCGGTGTTTGCTCAAAGAGCCTAACTCCAAGTTCTGCTGCCACCCTGTTTAAACCTTGCACAAGTTTTCCCGGGTGCACAGTACCGCTTCTGTTTTTACACCATACTCCAGAGTGGAACACTGGCGAATTAATTTCAGACTGCACTTGTGCTTTGTCTAGTTTTTCAGCTTCATGTCCGTACTTAAGATAAAGCTGATAGTCGTCTTCAATGTTTTCTAAGCCTTGATCACCGACTGAGACTTTCATCTCCCCGCCCCATTCAATATCACAATCGATATTGTATTGTTCGATGGCTTGTGCAAAAGCATCCATGTTTTCACGACCGTATTGTTCTAGCTCTGCCACTTCAGCAGGAAACATACGCTCGGTATTGTCAATACCATGCATAACCGAGGTAGACATAATGGCCGCCGGTCGACCGCTTGCGCCATTGGCTATAGATTTAGCTTCAATAAGCACAACATCGCGATCAGGTTGTTGCTCCTTCGCCTGAATGGCCGCCCACAGGCCGCAAAACCCGCCGCCTACAATCAGTAAATCACAACTAATATTCTCAGTCAGCACCGGGTGTTCAGTAACAGATTCAATACCATCTAACCAATAGGTCGTGAACCGGGTATCTCTTAAGGCTTCTAGTGCTGTCGTTAGCATCTTTTCTTCCCCTTCGGTGTCAACGACGAAAACACCTTCGCCTGATGCACGGGAAAAAGTATGGCCTTAAAACAACGCTTGAAACTAGGAATCTTTTGGCGCTCCAAGCAGTGCTAACAGATCAGTTGATCTCGCGACCAGCAATAGCGCCGTCACTGTAATGGTCACAAAAAACATCGATGCCGATGCCACCACAGGTGAGTAACCATAGCGCACGTTATTAAATATTTTGATAGGCAGTGTTTCTACTATAAACCCTGAAATCATATTCGCTATCAGATACTCGTTAAAACTCAGAATAGCGACCAACACAAAACCGGTTAATAAATAAGGGGTGATTAATGGCAACACTATAGTGGTAAATAGCTTCCACTGGGTCGCCCCCATAATGGTGGCGGCTTCAACCACATCGTCGGTTAAACTTGCAAAGCCTCGCGCCACAATCACCAACGGCAGCGTTACCAAGAAAATGCCATGAGAAATAATGGTTGCCTCAATGCGCCCATACCAGCCAACTTCTGCCCAAAAAAGACTAGCCCCTAGCGCCAGTATGATGGGTGGCAGCATAAAAGGCCCAAGGCCCAACGCAAATGTTAAGCGTGTGAACCGGGTGTTTAATCGCCACAAGGTGTAGTTAACTACCAAAGCGAGCGACACAGCGATTATCGCGGCAGTCAATGCGATAAGTAGCGACAAGCCCATGGCCTTTAGCCATTCAGGCTCTGAAAATAGCATGTGGTACCACCGACCTGAAAACTCACTGGGCGGAAAAGCAATGGTTTTAGATGCCCCTATTGATACACCCGCAACCACGATAAACGGCAATACAATCACGAGCAGTAGTACCAGTAAATACAATTTACCGCCTATACCCTTCATGCTGCTGTTCTCTTGCGTGAAAATGCTAGTGAAACAATTAACAACACGGCAGTAATAATTAACATCACTACTGCCAACGCGGCACCCAATGGCAGGTTTCCGTCTCCTAGTGCTTTGTCGCTGATCATAACGGTCATGGTCCAGTCTTTTGGTCGACCTAACATCACCGGCATAACAAACACACCCAACAGGTAGACAAACATAGTGAGCGTTAAGGCAATAAGCGTTTGCATGAAGATGGGCAAGGTCACGTATAGGGGAACAAGATACGGTGGTGTACCCAGCGTTCGCGCTGCCTCTTCCACGCTTTTATCACGACCAGCCACTTGCGGGTACAACACAAGCGATACCACTGAAAAGCCAAGCGTTACTAAGCCGATCATCATCGCACCAAAGCTTGGTGACAGAGAGCGCGGGTTATCCCATAAACCTAGCGCACCTAGTAGTCGTGGAATGCCAGCGCTTTCTGATAAAAGAATTAACCACGAAAAGCCAACGATCACTTCACTTAGGCACATCATCGAAAGCAATAGAATTATCCAGAACAGTTGCCACCGTCGTGACAGCTCTACAATAGCCAACATGGCGGTGAACGCGAGAACAACGACGATCACCGCACTGAGTGCCGTCGACCACAACGTGCGCAGCGTTACGTTTAGATAAAAGCTGGAAAAGTACCTTTGATAATTTTCCCAGGTAAACGTTTCTTGATAAAACGCCATTGGGTCAGCTTTATAAAAACTGACAACAACCATAAACCCAAGCGGTGATACAAACAAAACGCACAATATTGCAAACGCAAATATCCCAAGTAAGCGTGGTACAAACAGACTCACTGCGACGCGCCCGGTAGACACCAAATCTGTGACCAATCCCAACTGAGGCCAACAGTGTCGCCAATGGATACTTCAGGCCCGGTGTTTTGCAACGCGGTGTGCTTTAGCGATTGACCGTCTACTTCGATGTCACACTCGACAAGAGCACCAACGGTTCGCTGCATAGTGACGACCCCTTGCAAATACTGCCCAGAGTCTTCCGGGGCGTGCAAGGTTATTGTCTCAGGGCGTATGACCAGCGTTTGCCTGCCAACTAGGTTTTCTATAATGCCTTGGGGCTGCCCAAGATCATTATTTTTAAACCTAACCGTAGCGTCAATATCGATATCTAGTAGGTTATTGCTACCAATAAATTCCGCCACAAA
>CALGKA010000139.1 GCA_937927895.1 uncultured Granulosicoccaceae bacterium
TTCTGCGTTGAAAAGTACGTGTCGTTGCATGGAAATACTTTGCCATGCCGATAACCGTTATAGAATCAGCGTCTCGATCTACTGTTGGTCTGCTAAAGTATTCTAGAATGCGATCCCTTACTTGAACTTCAAATTCAATAACCTTATCAGTGGTTACGGCGGAACTGTTCGGTGGTTCTATAAGTTGGCGTGGTTTAAATGTGTTGTACACATTGCGAATGATTAGTTGAATCTCTTGATCGCTTGTCCCTTTATCTAAGTAATTATCCGCATAAGCGTTGAGGCCTTCTATTCGTAGGGCTTTGTCGTTGAAAGCTGTAAGCAGTATTACGCAGATATCGGGGTGGCGGGATTTTATACTTCTGCAAACATCAAAACCAATAATATCGGGTAGTTTTACATCACATATAACAAGCGGCCGATCGTTAGCGAGTTGATCAACAGTACGCAAGCCAGATTCTCCATTGTTCGCTGTGTAGCAACGGAAATCATTGTCGAACAAATGACTGAGTCGTTCTAGCTGGCTCGGTTCGTCGTCAATGATTATGATGGGTGGCTTGCCAATATTATTCACCACTTACGATTCCTTTTAATATAACGGTAAATTGACTACCGTGCGGATTTCGATCTTCGACTGTGATACCGCCGTTGTAAGTGTGGACTATTTGTTTGACAATGGTTAAGCCTAATCCTAAACCGATTATATCTTTGTTCTTGTGTAGGCCTAATCTTTGGTACGGCTGATAAATAGCGTTTACTTTATTGGGATCTATACCGATGCCGTTATCGATACATTCAACGCAAAGGTTATTTCCTTGAGCAAGAATTCTGAGGTTCACAGGCTCACTAGAATCGGAGTATTTAAGCGCATTTGTAAGCAGATTGGAAACCACCAGATATAGTGCGTCTTCGTGGGTCACAATATTTACGTCATCTAATTGATTAACAATGATTCGATCGCTGTGGTCACTTAATAGAAGAATTACACTGTCTATAACATCTTCTAGCATGTAGCTTGTTTTGGGTCTCAGTAGTGCAAATTCAAAATCTGCAATATTTCGAACGTCATTCAAAAAACCAATGGTCCTTTCCATTAAAGGTGAGATAGAGGTATCGATATAGTGTTTATCTTCCTCCAGCAAAGAGGCAGAGTTTCTTACGGTTTGTAGATTGTCGTTTGCACGAAATAGGTGTGGCCTTATTTCATGTTCCAACACCCGATAGTGTTGGCGGGATAAATCGTCCAGGCTTTTCTCTACGCGCTTTTTGCTATATCTCATAAAGAGCGTAATAAGCAGCAGTAGTGCAAGCACTGCTAGAAGTAGCCGGAACCAGTTTCTCTCATAAATTTTGGGCGTAATGTAAATCTCATACTCAGCAGCGATATCATCTTGATTTTCTGATGCGATTTGAAACGCGTGTTGCCCGGCGCTTACATTAGTAAAAACTGCCTGCTGTGGACCGTAACTGGTGGTTGTCCAGGGTGTATCCATGCTGTTGAGATGATGTCGGCTTTGATGTTGAGCGCCGTTGTAACTGGGAATCGTATAGTTAAACTCAAGAATTCTAAATGCTGAGTCAATCGCAAACCGCTCACCGGGTACCGGGTTGTTAGCTATTACTATACTATGACCTTGTGGATTAGTAGCGAGCACTTGAGTCATTACAGGTTTTGGCTTATATGATTGCTCGGTCTCTATTGGTGGATTCAGAATGTTTAAGCCACTAACACCGCCTACATAAATTCTATTGTCTTTAGAGCGATGCCATGCATTGAAATTAAATTCATTAGACTGCAGCCCTTGTTGATATCCATAGTTTTTAAATTTCAGTGTTGTTGGATCAAAATAGCTAAGACCGTTAGCAGTGGTAACCCAATAGTTTTTAGCAGTGTCTTTAACCATTGCATAGATAGTCGAATTGGGAAGTCCGTTTTTTTGGTTAAGACGTTTTTCGACGGTAAAAGATTGGCTGTTAAACAGGTCGATGCCGTTACCGGTACCAATCCAGTATTTTCCATCGCCCGCCTCAGATATGGTGCGCACATCTTCATCACTTAAATTTGTCGGCTCTGATGATGATTTAAGCGTTTTAAAAGTGTTTGATTGTTCATTCCACAAAGACAACCCGCCACCTGAACCAACCCATAACTGGTTTGAAGTGTCTAAATATAAACTTCTAATTCTGCCGTGCGGAATTGCTGCAGGGTCTTCTGCAGAAACGGGGTATTTATGGATGACACCAGATTCGAAATCCAGCCTGTTTAAGCCATTGCGATTGGTACCGATCCAAAGGCTGTTGCGTGCTTTGTCATGTAACAACAGTCTGACAAACTTTCCTGATAAGGTTTGTGCTTCACCACTACCTGCGGGTTTAATGTGCGAATATTCCTTGGTATTTTTATCAAAAGAAACCAAGCCGCCCCAGATACCAGCCCATATTTTTCCATTGATTTCTGCAAGCGCCCATACGGAGCAAAAGTCAAAGTGATCAGTGTTATCACCAATCCGGCTGTGATCGACAAACTCTGTTGTGCCTTTTCTTTTAACCGCTAAGCCCGCGTTGTTGCCTATCCAGAGATCACCCGCGGAGTCTTCTAATATGCTCCAGATAGTGTCGTAGTCTACCTCGGTCGCTGTGCCACAAGAATCATTGTTCGTTGTAAAGCGCCTGTTTAAATAGTCTGTAGCGGTATTAAGTAGATTAAAGTACTCAAAACTATCTTCACCAGTGTTTAGAAAATTAACTCCATCGAATTCGGTGCCAATAAAAAGCGTGTCATCAACGCTTAGCAGGTAAGATAGTTTGTTACTGGATAGGCTGTGTTCGTCATATGGTAGATGCCTTGACACGGTTAGCTTGTTATTTTTAATTTGCAGCAGGCCGTCGGATGTGGATATCCATATGCTGCCAGTCTGATCTTCAACGATTGACGCAATATAAAGGCCTGCCAGAGACAGCCCGGCTTCATTGATCAAAGTAGTTATTGGACTTAACTTTATACTTCCGTTCTGATAACAGTAAAGATTAATATTTGATTCATCATTTGGTCGCGCCTGGAGTAGTTTTCGGCAGCTTTTGATTGACCATGCATTGCTGATAGCGCCATCAAGTAATTTAGTGCGTTTTTGTTTGCCGTCAATTAATATGATTGCCTCGCCGGTTGTTAATATTGAAATGACTGAATCACCTTCCATTAGGCTCGTCACTACATTTGGACTGTCTTGCGCTGCAAGCAGTCTTTCTACTTCATTGTTTTGATCTATCTTTAGCAAGCCAATTTCCGACTTGATAATAGTGTTCTTTGAATTTGCGTCAGTAAAAATAGAGAAAATAGAGCTTCCTATGAGTTCTGGGTCTATTCTTATGAACTGGTTTGTGTTTTTCTCGTAAAAGCTAACACCATCAGACTCTGATCCAACCCACAGTCGGTCACCACCATCAATAGCCAGTGCAGTTATAACGTTATCTTGTACGCTGAATAGATCACTGGGGTCATGCCTAAACGTGGTGACTTTATAGCCGTCATATCTGACCAGGCCATCTTCAGTGCCGATCCACAATAGATTGGAAGCCCCCATCGCCAGAGCAGTAATGCTTCCTTGTGTTAACCCCCGTTCTTTATTCAGTTGTGAGAAGCGAAGTTCAGCTGAAAGACTCTGTGATGACATTAGCAAACTGAATAGAATGACCAGTGTTGTTTGGCACCTATATGCAAAATTCCGTTTATTTGTCATCTTTATGTATGGCTAGTTTTTGTTATTTCCCGTTAACTATAATCGCGTCTCTCAAGGATGATTGGCGCTTTTAAAGTTCCCGTGATTTGTAAGTTTATTCATGATGCATAAGCGGAACCTTTATTAAAATAGCATGGGCAGACACGCTAAATAAATAGGTGCGGCTATTTATCTTTAGAGTTGATCTGAGGTAGCTAAATTCTAAAAGAAGAATAAAGGGTAGGGTGTTAGGTTGGTTTTACGAAATGAGATCACTCTGTCACAGAGTGTTTTTGAATATTGTAAAAACTGATCTATCCGCCTCTGCCTCCAAGGGGCCGTAAGGCATCTGATTAGCGACCCTATTGCAGATCATTTAAATGGAGTTTTTGCGTGTGAGCAATGTTAGGAATGTAGTACTGGGTGTAGCTGTGCTGTTTCTGAGTAGTTGTGGAGGGGGTTCGTCAGACACTGAAGATCTTCCAAGGAGCGGATTTCTAATAGACAGTGCTGTTCAAGGAGTAGACTATTCTACTGCAACTCAAAGTAGCACTACCGACGCTGACGGCCGCTTTACTTATCTTCCTGGTGAGCAGATTACATTTTCTATTGGAGCGATAGCTTTCCCAACCGTTGAGGCATCAGATCGCATTACACCCGTTGATCTAGCGGAAGGCAGCAATGATCCGCAAGCGACAACAACAAACATAGCCCGCCTTCTTCAATCGTTGGACCGAGATGGTAATCCGGATAACGGAATAACCATTCCGACAGAAGTAGTTAGCAGTAGTGCTTTAGTTGATTTTGATGTGCCGGTTGAGACGTCTTGACAAATACACAATTTATTCTCGCGTCCGCGTTGTTAATCAGAGCATAGATTTTTTCCAAGAGATGTGATTTCCAGATTTAGATATAAATACTGTTGCAATTTTTAAACGCGGCAATAATACGCAGGGGGCAGGTGGGTTTTGTAAAGTCTAAAATCTTTGAACTTATACAAAGCTCCTGACCACTGCATACATATTCAAGCTTAAAGGTTAAGGAACACACCTAACATGTCTAATAATCGAAGCTTCACCCGCGGATGCTTTTACTCACTCTTAGCAATAATTCTTTCAGCATGTGGTGGTTCTGGAGGCAGCGGCGATAATCTCGTTCAGGTGGATGCAGGCACCGATGAGCCTGTTTTTATTGACAGGCCACCTTTTTCAATATCAGCGGACGGGGCATTTGGGCTGGAAATACTGTCTACATTGAGTGTGTCTTCAGACGATCCGGCAGAAGAATACACTTGGGCTGTTGTATCACAACCATCAGGTACGGAATTATCTTTGGATGTTTTAGACTTAGGTCAAACAGCCACATTAGTGCCATTTGAATATGGTGATTATCTCCTGGAAATAAAAAGTGAACTCAGCGGTGTAGTTGAATACTATGGATTTAATGTAGGAGAGAAGTTCGACTACGACATAACCAAGGTTGAGAATTACGATCCTGATGAAGACCCCAGCACGTACTCTGGAGTTATTCTGAACCAATTTTGGGTGCAATCCAGCATTTTAGGTAGGGAAGGCTTAGAAGAATTCGTTTCATCTTATGGTGACTTGGTCATTGTCGGCTTTGATAATTTTAGAGGGCTTTTAATACAGATAGATGAAGCCGATATCCGCGACAGCATTGTCGGGGATTTAAAGTCAGAAGACTTTATAGATTACGTTGATCCCAATGTTCATTATGGTCGGTTTTCGGCTTCTTCGGATATGGATTTCGGTCCGAGTAGTTTGCCTGATGACTTCAATATAAGAGCAGGATTTCCTGAAGACAGTTGGCATTTAAGATCGAATGGATTTGGTAGCGACATTGTTGGTGCCTGGGAGGTGACAAATGGACATACATCGGTCGGCGTAACTGTTATTGAACCAGCAGGGTTTTGGCTAAGGCATGAAGACATTGAAGGTCGATTTTATGGCACTAACTTAACATCAGCTGATGAGGTTGGTTACTTAAGTTGGGGACAAAGAGAGGATACGTTCGATCAACAAGAAGTTTCGTCCGAACAGTTCGCTGACGGTTTTGATCACGGCACTGCCGTTGCCGGCATTGTAGGGGCTGCAACTGGAAATGGTAAAGGTATCGCGGGCATTAACCCGACATCACAAATGTATTTGGTGTTTGCCCGCGGTGACCTTGTTGATGATGATGTATTTGATGTGCCTTATGTGCTTTATCGAGATGCAAAAGCGAAAGTGTTTAACTACTCATTCACTGAGACCTCAACATCGCTGCCAGCAGATTCACTTAAAATGGCATTAGACAAAACACGTGTTTGGCGTAGATTTGCGGAGGATGGTGTCGATTGTGGGTTCTCATTTTGTCGCCCGGATGTTTTGCATGTTTTTTCTGGTGGCAATTTGGGTGTTGACTCAAGGCAACAAAATGGGGCAATCCAATATCACACCGATGATGTCGATGGTTTCGAAGTATTTTCTCCGTTAAAAAATGTCATCGTTGTTGGGGCTATAAGCATCACGGGAAATTATGAATTAAATCACGGTAGGGCTATTGAGCTATATGCACCGCATAGGTACAGAGTCCCGTATCTCTATGCCACTGAAATTGAGGGAGAATTCCGAGATAACGAATATCTGCCTCCTACACGAGCGGCAGGGACATCTTTTGCTGCACCGATCGTCTCTGGTGTAGCTTCACTAATACACTCCGTTGCCAGATCATATAACTATAACTTTACTGCAGAGAAGGTAAAACAGATATTGCTAGATTCTGTGCGTGATCATGATGGTAGAAAAGTCCTCAACGCGAAAGCGGCTTTGGAAATGGCGGAGGCTGATATATTGGATTTAGTAGATTTGGGGTTGCCACCAACTATGACCGTCAAGCCCTCGAAAAAACACCCAGTTGTAGGGGAGTCAATTCAATTTTTGGTGGAAGGTCCTATTCTTCCAGATGAAATGTCTTTTAGGCTCGGTTCAAACGATTGTGATAGGAATTTTCAAATTCCCGGCGGTGCAGGAAGTTCAGTAATATTCGATTGTGGACGTATCGAGTCATCCAGAAATGTACTCGGCTTCGCCGTAAGATCTAGTGACGGCACAAAAATACTGAAACGTGGGTCAATAGGTATTCTAGGGACTGATAGGCCCGAAGTAAGAAACCTTCAAATAGAAACCACGGAACGTGGATTTTTTTCTTTTACTGTTAATGGTTCGAACTTGCCAGATGATATCAGTATGAGACTAGAGGGGGAGGCATGTGGCATCAGAGTCGACGTGCCGGAAAAGCGATTATTCAGTTGTCCAATTGATGCTTCAAACCCACAGACGTTAGAATTGGTAGTGAGTGCAGGCTCTGTACCATATCCTTCGTATTTTGTCAGAGTGGTAGCTGCAACTGTAGGTGGAGCTAGCGCATCTGGAGGTAACGAAGAGCTAGCTACAACAGATAATTCGTCCGCTTTTTTTACTTCCATTACACCCAACTTTGCGATGGTAGGAGAGCGAATAGAGCTGGAATTTATGGGTGAGAATCTAAACTCTCCGTTAGCACTGCGGATGAGTGGTGCCGCTGATTGTTCTATAACAGTGACGAGTAGTACGCAAGCTATAGGCGAGTGTACGCCCTTAGAGGTAGGTGCAAGTTCGTTGGTTGTAACCGATAGTCTAACTGGTCGTCTTATTGCAGGGTCGAATGTTGATATAGAGGTATTAGGAAATGAAACCGAAGAGCCTGAAGATAACTCAGCTGTACCATTTATCACTTCTGTATCCCCTTTGCGAGCGACAGTTAATGAGCGAACTGAATTTACTTTTGTGGGTGAAAATCTGCACTCAAATACGTTTGCATCTTTGGCAGGTGCCGATGGGTGCACAGTGGAGTTCCGAAGCAGTCGAGTAGTGATTGCAACATGTACCCCTCGGGAGCTTGGGCGCCGGGTAATTATTCTAACTAACGGCAACCTGGTGCTACCTATCCCCGGTTCACGAGTCGATATTGAGGTTGTTGAGCCCGAGCCTTCCGGGCCAGAAGTGACCTCAGTCACACCTCTTACTGCCACAGTTGGGGAAGAGATAACCTTTGAAATATTTGGTTCTAACTTACGAAGCGCTCGACGATTTTCTCTTAGTGGCACTGAAGTTTGTGATGGTGTTCAATCGAAATCTGAAACCAAGTACACGTATAGATGTGTACCAGAAACTGCTGGAACGCAATTACTGTCTATATTAGGGGAAAATTTAGGAAACGTAGAGGGGTCACCGGTTGAGATAAATATTGCTCCCGCGCCAGCGAATCAACCTTTGGTACTGTCTGTTACTCCTGACACCGTTGTTGTGGGTGAGGCTGTGACTTTCGAGCTGACAGGGGCTGACTTCCCTAGCACTATGGTTTCTAGATTCCAAACTTCAGGCGTGTGTGATACGAATGTAATCTCTTCAACTAGAGCTACGCTTCGCTGTACATTAAGCGTCGAAGGCGAGCATCAGCTAACCGTAAAAAAATCGATTAATGGTTTAGAGATTGGTGGAAACCCCTTTACGGTTAGCGTCCTGCCAGCACCAGATGTACCCGAACCGAGCGTGACGAGTATCTCGCCGTCCTCTGCTATTGTCGGTGCGCCTGTCACAATTGCAATTATTGGTGAAAACCTTCCAGATACATTGGCGGTATTTTTGACAGGAACAGGTTTCTGCGATCAAACCTTTGTAACAGATACTAACGCTGAATTAATATGTATTCCTGAAGTAGCTGGGTCAATGAATTTAGGAGTGTACGTAGGGGAGAACCAGCCCCCAAGTCTAGGTTTGATTGTAATGGAAATTGCTGAAGCTCAAGTGGCTGCCCCGCAAATAAGCTCAGTCACCCCGTTGACAGCCACAGTAGGTGAAGAGCTGGATTTTGTAATTACTGGTTCAAATCTGCCAACAACGTTAACGGCCAGTCTTGCTGGCGCGTCGGATTGTGCAATAGAGTCGAGAAGCAGTACCCGGCTAGTTGTTGAATGTACGCCGGGCGTGTCAGGAACACAGAATTTAAGTGTGTTATCGAATGGATCAGACATAGCTGGCTCGCCGCTGAGCATCAATGTATCGCCTGCTCCGATCCCTGATCCAGTGATTAATAGTATTAGTCCTTTAGCAGCAACAGTGGGGGATGAAGTAGATTTCTTGCTGACAGGTTCCAATCTCCCATCGACACTTGCAGTAAGTCTTGAGGGCTCTTCGAGTTGCGTAATCGAATCTTCAAATAGTTCACAAGCGGTGGTTTCATGTGTGCCACAGGTGCCGGGCTCGCAGAGTTTTTATGTTGCGGCAGAGGCAGGAGGAACGGCGTTGGCCGGTACTCCAATGACTATTATTGTTTCGCCTGCGCCGAGCGTAACTTCCATAACGCCAACACAAGTGACTGAAGGGGAAACGGTAGAATATATAGTTGTTGGTGAGGGTTTTCCTAAAGATGCATTGGTATTTATAGACCATACTAGCCAGTGTTCATTGATATCCAGTAGTGACACACGGATTGTTATTGAATGTATTGTCAGCGAATCTCCTGTTGGCACAAGGCTAACTCAGCAAGTTCTGGTTGGACCTAATGACTCAGGCGAAGGGCGAGAGGTAACGACGACCGTACTGGGATTACCTTCAAATTTTTACGATGATCTTTTTGAAAACGGGCGGCTTATAATTACTCTGGATAAGCCAGATCCAGTTATATTCTCTGCCAGCCCATTAATTGCTACGGTGGGAACCCGAGTAGATTTCACTCTGATGGGTACAAATCTGCCATCGACACTTGCGGTTAGTCTCGAGGGTACATCGAACTGCGCAATTGAGTCTCTAGTAAATTCTCAAGTGGTAGTTTCATGTACGCCACAGGTAGCGGGCTCGCAGAGTTTGTATGTTGCCGCTGAGGCAGGAGGTACGTCCATAAGTGGTTCGCCGTTTATCATCAATGTATCACCACGAGCCGTGCCAGCCGTCGTTAGTTCTGTTACACCAACAACTGTTACGGAAGGCGAAACAGTTAGATTCGAAATTGCGGGTTCCAATTTTCCAGAAGATGTGGCGGTAGCAATACAAAGTACACATGATTGTGTATGGGTATCTGGTAGTGAATCTCAGGTTCTTGTTGAATGCACGATAGATACCGCTGAGAGAGGTCGACCGATCATTAGGGTAAGAGTTGGACCTAACAATGCTAATGCGGGCGGTGCTGTATTTGATAGTTCCAATACCCCTTTTATAACAGGTGTTGAAGAATTTTCAGGGTCGCCAATAAGTTTTGTTGCTGTTGATGTACCGGTGATTAGTAGCGTTAGTCCTTTAGTCGCTACAGTTGGCGAGGAGGCAGTTTTTACCATATCGGGAACTGATCTGTTCAACACCACATCGGTAACGTTGGGGGAATCCGTGAGCTGCTTCTATATAGCGGAGAGTGAATTCCAGCTAGTGGCTCGATGTGTGCCGACTGTGGCAGGTATGCAAAGTCTGACGGTTGATGGTGGTGAAATTGCGATTGCAGTGACTAGTCCTTCAATTAGTGTTTTGCCTGCACCACTTCCTGACCCTGAGTTAAACAGTGTTAGTCCTGTTGTGGCAACGGTGGGGGAGCAGGTTGATTTTGTCCTTACAGGGTCTAATTTTCCGTCGACATTAGTTGTGAGTCTTGAGGGTACTTCGAACTGTGTAATAGAGTCTTTAAGTAGTACGCGAGTTGTGGTTTCCTGCGCACCGCAGGAAGCTGGCACAAAAAATCTATCCGTTGCAACCGAGGTGGGAGGGCCGCCGGTTATAGGGACGCCCATAGCGGTCACGGTTTCACTACCGATTCCCAATCAGGTCATAAACTCATATGACGTAATTGAGAACGCAGACGTTCAGGGGGTTGATGTGATACTCGATGGGGAATTCATTGGAAATGAGTTGCTTTCTTTCTCATCTGGTATGTCTTGCGCAACAGTTAGACGTACGAGTTCCGAGTTGCGTTATTTATGTCAAGGTGTGAGTCCAGGAACCGTTGAGTTTACGCTAACTGGTGATTCGGGAGTTGTTCAAGGCAGTCCGTTTGACATCGAGATTTCAGGAGATACATCTGGCGGAGGTGATACTAGCTCTATCGCTGATTCTTTGAGCGTTGATGAGCTGGATTGGGGAATAACTGAAGCAATTACAATCTTGGGTGATGGGTTGGAGCAAGTAACAGAGGTTACGATTGATGGTGGCAGCTGCAATATCGTAGATGCTACTGATAATTCTCTTGATGTAACGTGCAAAGTAGATGATCCAAATATTCGAGATACTGGCGCTTTGTTTACAGTGATAGATCCTTCTACTAGTGCCGCAATGGATGGTACACCAGTAGATCTTTACATAAGTCCTTATGGCAACAATATAGAAAGTGTCAGTCCACTAGTTATCGAGACTAATGGACCAGGTACTACAGCGCAATTTGTAATTGAGGGCGGGTTTGGAAATTCCGTACAAGTGCTTATGTCAAATGATAGTACGTCTTATTTCTGTGATGTTATTGAGGACACTATTTCCAGGGTGGTAGCTGAGTGCTTAATTGATCCGCAGTTCGATATGTTGCAAGTGCGTGCTGGTGGTGTGGATCTGAATGGATCACCATTTTCTCTTACGATTAACTAAGATCTTTTGAAGAGGGATTTGTCTTCTTGGTTCGTTATATTTTTATGTATAAGCGGGTCAAGAGGATTTGGTCTGTCAGAATTCAGTGCAGGTTGGCCTGTATGATCAAAAATCTTTAGTGCATGTATGTTTACAAATCACCAAGCATTGGTTACTAGTTTGAAGGAAGTTAGTATTGACGCTAGGAGCGCTCGGGTTTGATTTACTTTTACATTGTTAGTGTTGAGTGTTGCATGGTCTGTAATGAGTAAAAGTCATTTGTTTGTGCTCTTTGTGTATGGTTCGTTTCAGTTTATTTCCGTTAACTAAAGGCTTGCTGTTAACTGTCGATTCACGCTAAGAAAGTTCCAGCGTGTCGTAATACTTCCAGACGGAACAATGAAGGAATGTGGATAGACGAGCAACTAGAGAGTCGAATCGATCTTAAGTAGATTTTAAAATGGAGGAAATGCTTGCATGGTCAACAATCCTTTTGAACCGCTTCTACAATCAGTACTTTAGGTTGTAAGTTTTGTGAATCACCATATTGCATGAACTAAAGAGCAGGTAATACACTTTAGCTTGTAAGTAAGTTTTTAAGTAAAAAGGGTTGATTTGTAAATTAAAGGAGTAAGCTAGTATGAAACGGATTTTTCTACTATTTTCGCTCAGTATTCTTGGGGCTGTATCTTTACCTGTAAAGGCTGCCAGCGAAGTTTGCATAGCCATTGGCGATAGTCTTCACGGCGCAAAAACAGCATACGCCAGTAGCTGCGATATACCCGTTAAAGACTGTGATCCATCCGACGGTGTTTGGTATTGCGCAAGTCAGCGCATCGATTCGGAAATCGTGAACCAGTTTTCAAATTACGAAGGTTCCCGTGACAGTGGTCTAACAACTAATTCTGTGCTTACCAATGAGAATCTCTGTATCGATTCCGACGATGATGGTTGGGGTTGGGATGGCTCTGGTTCCTGCCGTGTTACAAGTCCAACGATTTCTGAAAGCACCGCCGCTGTTGAGTCACGAGACTTAAGTGCAGCCAATTTCTGTGTTGATGGTGATGGCGATGGTTGGGGTTGGGATGGAGCCAGCTCTTGTCGAATGACATCGCTTAACCGAAGCGTTGCGACTCCAGTCGATAATGACTTCAATTCGGTTAGTGCTAATTCGATTGCTCTGGAACAGTGTGGCGGTGATCACCCTAATGATATTACCGATCTGATTCTTGTGACTGGCCAATCGAACGTTACCGGGGCCAATACAGAAGTTTCTGCAACACTTGATCGATGGGGGCGCGTGAGTGAATTTAATGGGCCCGATAAACCTCATTCCCGGGTATTTGCTTGGACAGTTGATCCGCATAGTGGAAATGCTGGAGCCGGTTGGAAAGTTGCCTCACTGACGCAAAGCTGGCACGACAAAAACCCCGGGGTAGGTGGTGTTGCTCATAATAACTTTGCTTTTCATTTTGCAAAAAAAGTCGCTGAAAAAGATAGCTGCAGAGTCGTTGGGCTGATTGTTGTATCAGAAGCGGGCAGGGGAATTTCTCATTGGGACTATTCTGCACCGGGTTGGAATGAAGTTGTAAGGCAGATTAACGATGCGATGTCGGCAATCGGTCGAACAAGTATTGATGGTATTTTATGGCACCAAGGTGAGTCAGACTGGATTGCTAACGGCACTTGTTACAAAGTTGAGCGTTGTCAAAATAACCATCCAGACTACTATGCGCAAAAGCTGTATAGCGCAATTGCTGATCCTTCTGTACCAAACCTTATTGGTAGATTTGCGCTAATTGACAGGCTTCGAAGAGCTGATTGGTTTGGTAGCGGTAAACCGTTCATAGCAGGTGAAACGGCTAAGGCTCCGGTGAACAGTGTTTTAAACAAGCTGAATACCGATAATGATCGTTGGACTGCAACGATTAAGTCCGATGCGGCATCAGGTATTGAGACACGTTCGGACGACATTGCAGGTATACACTTCAGTGCAACGGGTCTTAGAGAGCTGGGAGCTCGTTACGCTTACGCCTATCTAAATTTGACAGCACCTTAAATTTGAAGCCAAGTGAACACGCATGTCTTTAGATCATCTGGAAGTATTTAAAGGTGGCCTAAAGCGTAGAAACCCAGGCCTGACCTGAAAGATAATGTCAGCATTGATCGAGCTCGACAGTCTCTTATCACCGATTCCGGCTATTCTAAAAGAACTGGGAAATTTGGTTTTCTCTGGCTTTAAAATATAAGTGAAGTAAGTCCGTAGTTTTTTATAGTTTCAATAGAATCCGAAGCATCTCACCAGAAAACCCCTCGCTTACGCTAGCGGGCTTCCTAAAAACAACAAAACAATCACCGTGCAAGAAAACGCTCGTCAGGAAGCCCGCCAGCGTGAGCGAGGGACGTAAAGACGGTGAAGTTTAATTATTATCACACTTGAAAAATAAAACCCGAACTGACGCAACTATTGTTCGTAGTCTTTATAGGGAATCCATGAGCGTAAGCGAGGGACTAAAGAACGGTTAGGTTTAATATTATCTCGCTCTAAAAAATCACTGAAGTGAGTCCGTAGTTTATTATAATTTCAAAAGAGCCCGAAGCATCTCACCAGAAAGTCCCTCGCTCACGCTGGCAGGCTTCCTAAAAGCAACAAAACAATCACCGTGCAAGAACACGCTCGTCAGGAAGCCCGCCAGCGTGAGCGAGGGACTAAAGAACGGTGAGGTTTAATATTTTCTGGCTATAAAAAATCACAGAAGTGAGTCCGTAGTTTTTTATAGTTTCAACAGAATCCGAAGCATCTCGCCAGAAAGTCCCTCGCTTACGCTAGCGGGCTTCCTAAAAGCAACAAAACAATCACTGTGCAAGAACACGCTCGTCAGGAAGCCCGCCAGCGTGAGCGAGGGACGTAAAGACGGTGAAGTTTAATTATTATCACACTTGAAAAATAAGAACCGAACCGACGCGACTATTGTTCGTAGTCTTTACAGGAAATCCATGAGCGTAAGCGAGTGACTAAAGAACGGTGAGGTTTAATATTTTTTCTGGCTCTAAAAAATCACAGAAGTGAGTCCGTAGTTTTTTATAGTTTCAACAGAATCCGAAGCATCTCGCCAGAAAGTCCCTCGCTTACGCTAGCGAGCTTCCTAAAAGCAACAAAACAATCACAGTGCAAGAACACGCTCGTCAGGAAGCCCGCCAGCGTGAGCGAGGGACTTAAAGACGGTGAAGTTTAATTATTATCACACTTGAAAAATAAACCCGAACCGTACGTCAGAGTAATCATATACAGACTCTATCGGTTGCGCCTGTTTATAGGCTGCGAATGCATCCTTCCAGACGTTGATCGCCTGGCCGTCTAGTACAGATGTGGGTATAAGCGTATGCATAAACTCACCGACCGGTTGCTGCAATTGTGACGATGGTGTTCTGTGTTGTAAATACGTACCAAGTGGTTCAAAAAACACACTGCCGCAAGTACCACCAGAAGCAATAGGTAAGCCTTGAGTAGTTTGCCAGTCAACACCTACACTGCGATCAGAGCATGAAGATAAGAAATGTTCGAAATCTGTTTCTACGTAAAAATCTGCCGCTCGACCAAACTGCTCTGCCAGACCATTTATATTTAAAAGCCCCCGTCTAACGAGAATGTTAGGATCAGTCGCATCGAATGCTGCGGCTGATCTAATGCCACGGTATATATCTTGTGCATGGAAGGTTGGATTGGATGATTGTCGAAGTAGCTGAAATACTTCAGGGTTAATCAATGATCGGAATCGTTCGCTATTGAGTAGCGTTTGGAATTCTTCAGCGGCTGTAATAGTTCCTAGATCAAGCGCTTCATCAAGCCCCTGTTGTTCCATTGCGGCTAAAAGACTTGCATAAGATTGAGTGGCGAGAACTTCTTCACTAGCGAATATGGTATCCATATACCCGCGCATTGATTTCATTAGTAATGCTGCTTGCTCACCTTTTTGTTTATTGGTGCAGTGCGGGCACCGAACGGCAGAATTTTTTTGTACGCTTTCTATTAGTATGCAGTTAGTGATGCCGAACTCTCACCAGCAACGCCTGATAGCAAACCGTATTGCCAGAGCCACAAAGTGGGCGGGTATTCGATCACCGTTGCCACGTAAGGCAACGCACATGGTTGGGCCTTGGCCGTCACTATTACGAATGTCACCGCTGCTGCAGTCTGGATCAGACGACGGGCAATCCGCATCACACACCCGATCACTATATCGGCCAAAAACCTCACAGCGATCGAAATCCCCCTGAATATCGTTAGGTAATGCAGCCTCTATAGATCCACTGTTATCTCCGCCGCATGCGGAGATAGTTATGGAGATAAAAGCTAAACACAAGAGGCTATGAAAAAAGAACCACTACAAAGACTCACGCCTATAAAACGAAAATTATCCATTGGATGCTCCTTGTAAGAAAGGTGATCGGTATGGTGTTTCGTATTGGTGAATTTATCCTTCCATGAAAAACATCATCAAAAGTCTAGAAATACTAGACCTGTAGTAAAGCTTTAACATCTTATGCAATCGATTTTATAGGAATTCAAATTACAAGTTATCTATCAGAGATGAAGCATAACTATAACAATGATGCTCTGGCGTGTGACACTTCTATCGAACCCTTTTAATCCGTCGGCAGTTCAGTGGTGTCTTTTATATCTTCCATCACAAAGCTTGCGGATATATCCGTAACCGGCACCAGGCTGATTAAACGTTTATAAAAATGATCATACCCTTTTACATCCGGCACTCGCACACGCAACACGTAATCGAGGTCA
>CALGKA010000140.1 GCA_937927895.1 uncultured Granulosicoccaceae bacterium
ACCTACAAACCTACAAACCTACAAACCATCATGCACCACACGAAACCCTACACCGCCGTCACGAAACACCGGGGTTTCGTTGCCGCGATAACTTGATCGTGCATAGTCGGCGTCGTTGTACCAGGAGCCACCGCGCAATACCCGGCGTTCACAATCATCAAACTGCACCGCTGCAGCACTTTTAGTGCGGCCGTTGTAGTTGTCGGTCCAACAGTCTTCTACCCATTCCCACACGTTGCCGTGCATATCGTATAGGCCAAACTCGTTCGGTGCGAAGCTTCCTACAGGAGCGGTAGACTTTCCGGCCCATTGACCGCCACAACCAACACAGTTGGCAGCATCGGTAAGTGATTCACCACTAAAAAACGGGGTAGCGGTTCCGGCGCGTGCGGCGTATTCCCACTCCGATTCAGTTGGCAATCTATAAGGCCTTTGGATTATTTCACCGAGCCATGCAGCATAGGCTTTTGCATCATGCCAACTGATATGAGTAGCCGGCAAATTACCTTGTCCTTCTGCAAACTGCGGTGCCGGAAGACCATTGGCAATAGCGAATACACGGTATTGCTGCATGGTGATCTCGTGCTTTGACATACTAAATGCTTCAATGGTCACATGGTGAAGTGGTTTTTCATCTTCAGCACCTGTGTCACTACCCATTAAATAGTTACCTGCGGGTATTGCTACCATTACCGGTGCCACAAACTTTCCGGCGTCAGTCGCTTGCGGGGCTTTGTTCTCAGATTCGGTACTGGGCAAATAGCTAGTCACCTTGCCGTTCTCTGATTTTTGCTGGTCGGTTTGGAGTTTGGTTTCTCTTTTTCTGGCGCCATCAGCAATGGCTTTTTTAAGCTCTGCCTGACGGCGTACTTTTGGATCAAATTTCAAAGCCTTCAGTAAATGCTTGCTTGCTAGGTTTAGGTCACCGCGCTTTACTGCCTGCCTGCCCAACAGCACCAGAATTCGTGCAATATATTTTTCACCATTAACTGCATAATCGTGATTCGGCTGAATCTCTCGAAGGCGTACAATTTTCTCGTGTGCATTGTTGCCCAATGGCCTGGTGAGGCTGCGGCGTTTAAGGTCTCGAGTGATACCGGCAACCAGGGCTGCTTGCTCCTCTGTGTAAGTGTCGGTGGTAGTTTCATCTAATGGCGTGACCTCCAACGATGTGGCGTTAGCATTATCAGGGATCACATCTGCGATGGGCAGCGCTGATTCTTGCGTTGACTCTTGCAGGCAGACTTCAGCGCCACCTTCACATTGTGCCAACACTTGCCATGACATTGTTAAACCTAGTACAGGAACAACAACCAATAGAACACTTAAAAAGCGGTATCGATTTGACATTAAAAACCCAAGGACTTAGAGCGGTATTAGCAGACGAAAATCTGCCTGAGGGGGTCGAATTGTAGCTCGTTAACACCCCTAGTGCGAGCACCTAAACCACTCGAGCAACGGACGTAAAATTGCAATTAAAGAATCGTTAAATATCTGAAACAGCACGCGCCTGAGCATTGGCAGGCTTAAGGCATGCCCAACAAGCTTTCTAACCCGTTAAGCGCACCGGCTTGGGCTTTGGCTTGACCTTGATACCTAATCGTTCTAATTCGCGCTCAAGCGCTTGTACATCCCACGATGTTAAATAGTAACGAACCGGTACGGTAATTCGAATTCGCCCTGAACCATACGGCGGAGTCACCCAATACGTGGCTAGTTTATCGACCACTAGCAGCTGGTTACCTGTTGCAGTGCTTTCCTGGGGCAAACTAACACGAATGTTAGTGCCTGAATATTGAATGACATGAATCGAAGAACCACCTGGTTCATGTGCGAATGCGCCCTGCATTGGGAGACTAAGCATCCCTGCAATCAATAAGAACTTTAAGCATTTAAAAATCATTTAGCTTCTCCACTCTTTACAGGCTTCTTTTTGGAGCTTGTTTTCTTTACCGCTGCTTTGGCAGGTTTAGTTTTCTTCGATAAACGGCTTCTGGACGTAGACGTTTCAGACTCTTTAGCACTACTTGGCTTAACACTACTTGGCGCCGCACCAATAATACCTTGAACACCCGTAATCAAATGCGTCTCTGCAAATTCTACCAAGCGATCACTGCGACAAATGCTGTACTCCATAGTGTTACCCATGTGTCGTTCGCTGTAGTCAAACAGACCATAGTGGTCACCACAGATTGGAAGGGTGCGATTAATAATTCTTTTACGTGCGTTGCCGCGCTGATCTGCCGTGGCGTTAACACCGACCATGGCATCGACCAAACCATTAGCACTGTAGTGTTCGTTATTCAATAAACACAACAATGCCATTAAATAAGTCTCTGACTCCAACAATACAGAACGATGTTTTTTCTCTTCTTTGGGAGTTTCCAGCGGCTCTACACCAACGTGCTGATATAAGAAATCATCTATGCGTGACCACAACGTGAACATCATGGCGATTCGCGCAATATCAGCAGTACCTTTGAACTCAGGGATCGCAGGCCGCTCTTCATGAACGCCCCACCCCGGGTTAAGGCCGTGGTCGGCACTGAACGAATTTTTATGTAAAGCGGCATCTTGCATGGCTTGCTCAATGTAAACAGCTTACGATTGATATGGAGTGTAACCGGAAATTTTCAAGCCTCAACCCGGGTAAATTTTACCCCGACGTAACAAGTGTTGGGTATTTGCAACAAGCAAAGCCCACACGCCATTTGCGTGTGGGCCTGAGACAACAAACAACTCTATTTTTAACAGAACCTTACTGCAAGGTAAGCGCTGCAAACAATGAAGTATCTTCGCGTTGCACTAACACTGCTAACGGTTCATTAGCTGGTGCATCTTTTACTAAATTGCTCAACTGCTTTACGGATTCAATTTCCGTTTGGTTAAAAGACATCAGTATATCGCCACTACGAATACCCGCCGCTGCCGCTACCCCTTGTGGATTTACGCTTTCAACTAATACACCGTAACCATATTGCTCTTTAAGCTCAGCAGTAAGTTCAGATACACCAAGGCCTAAACGCGAGTCAGTGGTATCACTGTTTTGTTCTTTGCTACTTGTTTGAATTGCACGGTCTTCTTCAAGCTCTGCAATGGTAACAGAAAGGTTAATACGTTCACGTTTACGCAGTACCTCTACATCAACCGAATCACCAACAGGGATCAAGCCAACCAGCGGTGGCAACTGTGAAGATCTATCGATCTCAGTGTTATTGAATGACAAAATGATATCGCCTGTTTTAAGCCCTGCAGCGGCTGCCGGGCTGTTATCAGTAACCTTGGATACCAACGCGCCTGAAGATCGATCAAGACCAAAAGACTGTGCTAACGATTGATCAACATTTTGGATTAACACACCTAACCAACCCCGGCTGACATAACCTGTATCTTGTAGTTGGGCGACTACTGACTTAACAACGTTTACGGGTATCGCAAATGACAAGCCCATGTAACCACCAGAGCGCGAGTAAATTTGAGAATTAACGCCTATAACTTCACCATTGGTATCAAACAACGGGCCACCAGAGTTACCAGGATTTACCGCCACATCGGTTTGAATAAAAGGAACATAGTTTTCATCTGGCAGGCTTCTGGATACCGCAGAAATTATTCCCTGAGTAGCGGTGTATTCAAAGCCAAACGGTGAACCAATGGCAAGCACCCACTGCCCGACTTTAGCATTGCTGGAATCACCTAAGGTTAGCGTTGGTAAGTCAGAACCCTCTACTTTTAATACAGCTATATCGCTACGCTTATCGCTGCCGATTAATTCAGCTACAAACTCACGCCGATCAGGCAGAGTGACAGTAATCTCTGACGCATCATCTACCACATGCGCGTTGGTTACTACATAACCGTCTTCAGAGATAATAAAGCCTGATCCAAAACCCGCTCGTGGCTGGCTCTCGGGCATCTGGTTACGCGGCAGGTTTTCGAAGTAGCGCCTTAGTTGCTCTGGCAGCTCCTGGCCTTGAAAACCTGGCCCTTCAAAATTAGGCATTGATACTTGCCGTTTACCCGATATAGAAATTTTTACCACCGCACTGCCTTGTTGCTCGACTAACTGCTCAAAGTTGGGCACCTCTAAGGCCAGCGCCTTCTGAGCAAACATCGATGATACGAACAAGAGCGTGATCGCCACTATAGACAATAACCCCTTTCTCTTTACATGCGCCAATGGCGTTTGCGCGGGGTGATCCAGACACATTGCATTCATAATCTATTCTCCGAATTGACGTTTATGTGTAATAAGTTTCAGCGAATACCAGAGCATTCGATGCTAGTAACATTAAGTCGCGAGCGCCGATTTTCAAAACAAGTGTTTTTCACCGGGTAAGATTTACCCCCTTGGGCTTTCGGTCGTTTATAATGGTACGAATGAACACTGACACAACCTTCACCCTGCTTGGCACGGGCTCCTCTGGTGGAGTGCCTCGTATTGGCAATCTATGGGGTGCATGTGACCCGGATAACCCTAAAAATCGACGCCGTCGATGCTCAATGCTCGTTGAGCGCAGCAGCGCTGATGGCAAAACCTCGGTACTGATAGATACCGGCCCCGATATGCGTGAGCAACTACTCAGCGCACAAGTGAGCTACTTAAATGGCGTGCTGTTAACGCATTCTCATGCTGATCATATTTTCGGCCTCGATGATCTACGCCAGCTCGCCATTACCCATAGAGAACGGATTAAGGTTCACATGGATGCGTATACTGCAGAACGCGTTATGCCCGCCTTCGGCTATTGTTTCAAACAGGCTGAGGGGTCAAGTTATCCCTCCATCTGTGAAGAACTAAGAATCACAGCGACTGAACCCGTTGCCATTACAGGCAAAGGCGGCACGCTTACCGCCATACCGTTTGAAGTTAACCACGGTGATATCAAAGCCTTAGGGTTTCGCTTTAATGATCTCGTCTATCTACCGGATGTTAAAACCGTAACTGATCCCGCAAGTCTTTCATTGCTTGAAAACGTAGACACCCTAATACTCGACGCACTACGCTACACCGCCCACCCCACTCACATGAATGTTGATGAAGCCATAGCCTTTGTCGAGCAAATTAAGCCACGGCGCACTATACTTACCAATATGCACATTGACATTGACTACGCAGGCCTCAACAGCACACTACCAGATCATATCGAAGCCGCTTACGATGGTTTAACAATACGCCATACCACCTGATTAACCTTTGCCACTATAAGCATTTCAAACCAATCTCAAACTAACAGTTGCCACACTTAACACTCGTATAGCAAACGTGTACTATGCGGGCATTTCACGGAGAACCGAACATGGCTTCAGACAAGAAAAAATCAAAGAAAGCTGCTAAACGCGGCAAAAAAGAAAACATCGTTGATGGCGTGCCGACAGATCTGGTCTATGTAAAGAAAAGCCCGACCCACGGTAAGGGAATGTTCGCCACCAAGAGAATAGCTAAAAACATCACACTAGGCCCATTGATTGGCACACCCACCAAAGAAGACGGCACTTATGTTTTATGGCTCACTGCCAAGCAAGGTTTTCGAGTAATCAACGACTATCGCTTTATTAACCACAGCAAAGATGCCAACTGCGCACTAACAGACTGCGATGTTATAACGCTTAAAACCATCGAGCCTGACGAAGAGCTTTTCCACGACTACGGTTGGTAGTCACTACTTCCGCGACATACCCTATTTCGCGGTATAAATGGCTTTTTCAGTCACGATTTTATCAAGCGTAATATCCCACGGCTGCGGATCCAATTTGGGTTCGCGCTGGCTTTCATGCGCCACACCAACCAACAGCGGCTTATTAGCCTTTAAAGTGAACTCGAAGGTTTTATCGTAGTAACCGCCGCCTTGCCCAATGCGATTGCAGTGTTCATCAAACACCACCAGTGGCGACAACACCAGATCAAGCGTTGTGGGGTCTACCCAGCTTGATTCATCGCAATCGGGCTCTAACAAGTTAAACTTCTTTTTAACCAACGGTGTATCCGGATGCCACGGTGCAAAGGCCATTTCACTGCCACGCAAGATCGGCAAGTAGAATATTTTGCCAATTTCACTGCCTGCACGAATCACAGGCTCAAGGCTGATTTCACCGAGTATCGCTATGTAAGCCGCTATATGCGTAGCCGCTTTAAATTCAGGTAAACCAGATAACTGTTTCTCTAGTAACACTGCGTGCCCGGCTAATGTATCTTCGCTTAACGCCCGGCGCTGTGAGCGGTGTTTTGAACGCAGCTCCTGTATTAAAGTACTCATGCATATACTCGGTTTTATTCTGAGACCACAGGTTTCGCCCTAACAATACTGCTCTCGTGGTCTACCAGAGGCGGCTGGCCAAATGCTGCAGGATCTAATAAATACTGCCCTAAGCTGGCATAGATAAATATGCGGTGATTAAAATATTTGTGCCGACTGTTCTTGTAGATATCATCGACGAACTGTGTAAGCTCGGTTGAATCTGTAGTGCGCTCTACTAAATAGAGCTTTTGATCAAACTGCGTAATGACCGCCAATGAAACCAACGTTATCGCACCGAAAATAGTACCAAGCAACAGCCAACCGGCGCGCAGCCACCGCGGGCACTGCACACAAATGAGTAGCAGCATTAACGCGACAATTAAAAATCGCTCGCCTAAGTTAACCACACCAAAACTGCTTTTACCTGCCACAAGCCAGGCTACTAATAGAATTGCTATTGTTGCAAAAAAACCTTTATTCAGAGTCTGATCCAACGCAACGTGCCGAATCCATTCCCCCCTGATTACACCCCATAGAATCACCAACAACCAAAGCCCCAACAGAGCCATTACTATAAAATTCGCCAGAAACCCCGCTTTATACAACAGATCTACATTGGCCAACACGCTTTCACCATCAGGGCCAATAAAATTATGAAACGGCCCTTGTTTGGCTAGTGTATAAACCTTGTACTGTACCCACTGTGGCAAAGAACCAAGCCCTACATTTTCACCGCCGCCTGTTTGTAATTTTGCACTGGTGTACCACATCAATAGCAGCAGGCTCGGCAACAGCGATACCACAACATTGACACGGCGTTCATTTAGTCGCTCAAGCATCACCACATAACAAATGAACCCGGCAAATACGGAAGCATGTGAAAAGTATAGAAGTAGCGAAAACACCAGCACTGCCAAAATACTTTGTCGCGCGTTTGTTGCAACGAACAATGCAAACAGAATTAAACCAAACTGAAAGTTGATATAGCCATTCCAGAATCCCGGACCAAACACAATGGTGACAACAAACAAAAACGCGACAATACCTCCATGCTGATGATGTGTCTTTGAAGTTGCCGGCCCTATTGTCTGATCAACTGTCTGGCGATGATACCGGCCTACCAGCACAGCCGTAACGGCGGCTAACAACAAATACACAGCCAACCAGATTTTGCCGGCCATCACGGGGCTCACCAGGAAGTTTAAAACCGCAATGGCAATCTGGCTAAGTGCGTTAGGCACCGGCTGCGGTACCCACTCAAAGAGCGTGGCTAAATCACCTTCCTGGTCAACCAGTAGTGAGTAAGCAATATTCCCTTGGTACATCCATTCCGGGTAGTCGTGCAACATAGGAAAGGGCTGCGCCACTAACAGGAAATAACCGACTATCGCCACAAACAGCAGTGACGCGATAGACAGTATCCATTGGACTGAATGCTTAGGACTTAACAATAGCGGCGACAACCTTTGAATGAGATTATAAGGATCGCAGTTTACAACACACTGTTCTCGTTATGAGAATCTGCAGTCAGGCCGAGTTTCTGCACAGATTCCACCCCCAGCAGCGCGAGCTTGCGTTCCAGCCCCCAATGATACCCGCCTAACAGTCCATCTTCACGAATAACACGATGACAAGGAATTAAAACAGCAATAGGGTTTCTCCCTACCGCCGTACCGACCGCTCTGCTAGCGGTCGGTTGACCGATTAACTCCGCCAACTGTCGATAACTAACCCGTGACCCTTTAGCGACCCGCAATAAGGCCTCCCATACTTTTAGCTGAAACGGCGTGCCGCGTACCAGTAAAGATAAAGAGCTTGATTTGCTATTTGGAGCACTGGCGGCATTGCCGAAAATCATTTCACAATAAGGCGCTGTTACATCCTGATTTTGGCTATAGCTTGCCCGTGGAAGCCGGCTGATCATATCGGCAAGCGTTGTCTCTTGGTTTGCTTCATCGCAGAAGGCAATACCTGTAACCCCGCGATCGGTCACCCCTATTAAGCAACATCCAAAAGCGGACAAGTGGAATCCATATTGAATCTCTATTCCCTCACCTGCTTGTTTGTACTCTAATGGCGTGATCGCCTCCAACCGCAGAAACAGTTCATTAAGTCTGGCAGGGGCTGACAAGCCGCTATCCAAAGCCGCATCCAATACACTCATATCCGCTTGCAAACACTGCCTTGCATGGTTAAGCGTCAGGTATTGCAAAAACTGCTTAGGGGAAACTCCAGCCCAGCGTTTAAACAAACGCTGAAAATGCGCCTCACTTAAATTGACAGACGCCGCGATTTCAGCAAGATCTGGCTGCGACTTATAATGCACCCCTACGTAATGCAGCGCCTGCTCTATACGCTGGTAATCTCTATGCGGGTGATCTCTATGTGGGGGATCTCTATACTGGTGATGCTTTTCGCCTGCCATATGGCTTCTCTAACAAGGTTTTAATAAGCCCATCGTAACTGCTAACCACCATAATTGCATAACGGATTCTTGCGATATTCACACCCACAGGTGCAAAATAATAATAACCACCCGAGCCCACTTGTCGGGAAACGCACACGCGTAGCCCGGACTAGAGTCTATCACTCGCCACAATTAGTGAGCTTCCTTAAATTGACCTTTTCTGAACAGACATACCTAAGCGTTTTATTGTGTGGCAGTCCAATCGCCATTTACCAAACTTAATACTTTCTCTGCCTTGCGTGTATTTTCTGTATCAAAAACCTCAAACTTAAGCTGCAGGGGTTGCTCATTCCATTGGAAAGATATTTTACTGAAGTTCTTTCCAAAGTAACTGTGCTCAGATCCGTACACATGGCGAAACACTTGAGAGACTCTTTTACGATGCATATAGTGGGTTAAGCCACTACTCATAAACTCATGGTAAACCTTGCCGCCTACCTTGCCTTGTAGGTGCGAAGAAAAATGCCGGTCGCCAGTTAAAAAAAGCACACCTGGCAACTTATGTTTATTCACTAACTTAAATAGCTTTTTCCGCGACCATTTAAAATCATTCCATTCTTCTGCAAAGGGCATCTGTGGTGACAGAACTGACACACCAGATACGAATATATTTATGGCGGCCGTGCTATTTTCAACTTCTTCTTCTAACCATTGCCATTGCTGCTTACCTAACATATCAGCACGGCCTGTTCCGGTCTGGTCTCTATTGTATCGCCCATCAAGTAAAAACATTTTTACTGTATTTTTTCCGCTACCAAATTTGTAAGAGGTATATATTCCCTGGTGGGTCCGGCGTTGCGTGTTTTTGGGCTCCCCGATAAAATCAAGGAATATTTGCTGAGCATGAGCTTTTACAGGGTTGTTCTTGCCGCCATTATTAATACCAAAATCGTGATCATCCCATATGCCTACCACCGGAACATTTGACCTAAAGCTGTTGTATTCTGGAACATCTAACTGAAGCTGATACTTTCTACGCATCTCTGTCGCATCAGTGGTGTCAGCGTAGACCACATCACCGGTCCAAAGGAACAAATCAGGGTTATGTGATTCTATTATTGCCCAATGCGGTTGTTGCAAATGCGAGTGATTGCATGACCCGAAAGCTAATACGTTTAAGTCTTGTGGTAGCGGATTAGGTAGCGACTGTGATCGCACCGCGATACACCACAGCAACAACCAGCCAGCACCTACCATCCGCAAAAAAACGTGTAGTTTTGTGTTATTTGTATGTAGTTGTATCGGCGTAATCAATGTTATCGGGCGCTAAGCGGTTGTTTTAAAAATTCAAGCGTGCGTTCAGGTAAGCTATTCAAGCGAAGATCAAGCCAGTTGTTCCAACTAATCAAACTAGTATAGGCTGCAATGCCTGGTCACGCTCTGAACAGTTGCTACTATGCAATTATGGGGTGAATGACAACCCTGCAAATGCTTACTTTTTACATCGTACCAACGTTTACGTTAAAGCCTCAAATAGAGATAGCAATCCATGAATAACAGGATAGATCATATCGCCATAGGTGCATCATCTTTAGAGAACGGCGTCGCTGCACTCAAAGCGACTCTTGGTGTCACCGTTCCATCCGGTGGTAAGCACGTGGCAATGAGTACTCACAACTGCGTAATGCAGTCAGGCAATGAAAGTTTCCTTGAACTTATCGCGATCGACCCCGATGCACCCGCCCCTGCCCGCACACGATTGTTCACGCTGGATGATCCCAAAACACAAGCCCGTCTAAAAGAACGACCTCGCGCACTGTGTTGGGTAGTACAAACAGACAACCTTGATCAAGTAGTGGCCAACAGCCCGGTAAGTCTGGGTGAAGTGATTAACCTTTCACGCGGTGATCTTACATGGCGCTTAACCGTTCCCAATTATGGCCACTTACCAGAAAATGCAATGCTTCCAGTGTTTATAGAGTGGTCACCCGGGCCACACCCAAGTACCATGCAACGTGACCTTGGTGTTAAGTTAAACAAGGTAATTCTTTCACACCCCGAACCAGATGCATTAAATGCTATGTTCGTACAACTAAAAGTTGATCATTTAGCCACCATTTACAAAGGCCCGCAAAGTGCACAGGCATTCGAACTAAGCAGCCCAAATGGGGTAGTAATTATTGACTAAACAAAGCCCACTTTTCGCTTGTAAGCTTAAATACAAAGCAATCGCTATCTTCGTCGAATTGCCTGCGCTCGACAAATTCAAAACCAAATTTCTTATAGAATTTATGTGAACGAGTATTATCAAATAGCGGATCAATCAATATAGCCACTACGTTTTTGGCGGCAAAACAATGTTCAATAGCGAAAGTCATCATTATAGTCCCATAGCCTTTACCAATATAGGCCTCCTCACCAATCCAAATATCTATAGCTTTCTGATTGGCGTCTGCATCACCCCAGTAGTGGGTACGTTCAAGTGCCGGATCAATTATTTGCATCGCACCAATAGCGCGCCCTGATACCTCAGCAATAAAAAACTCGGTTCCATCTGAACGAGGGGCTAGCTCTTCATACCAATCTTCATCGAATGAACTTGTACCACTGTTGCTCACCGCCGCCAGTACATGCGGTTTCTGATCCCATAGGTACAGTTGCTCTGCATCAGCATCTGTAGCGGGTCTAATATTCAGGTCATTCATAGTAACCATAGCGATCTATATTGTTATTGACGCACTAGCGCTATCGACTCTCTGGCACTTGCGTATACACTGTTAAAACGAGAAACTAATTTAATTATCTATACGGCATTCAGCACTGCTCGACCACAAACTAACGTAACCCCTACAAGCCTATGACAGCTAAAACCACCTATCAAGAGCTCGCTCATTCATACAACGAAAATGGCTATATTTCCGGCGTACGTATTATAAGCCCTGAAATTGCTGCGGCACACAGACACCAATTAGAGACCGCTGAGATATCGCAAGGCACCCTGCACTACAAACCTAAAATACACACCATATTTCAGTCACCACACGAACTAGCCATTCTACCCAACGTGCTGGATATAGTAGAGCAGCTTATAGGCCCAGATATTTTGTTGTTCAATGCCACCTACATTATCAAAGAAGCCGGTGCACCATCGCACGTAAGCTGGCACCAAGATCTAACCTACTGGGGCCTTAGCCACGACGACCAAGTCAGTATGTGGCTAGCACTATCGCCTGCAACTGAAAAAACAGGCTGCATGAAAATGCTACCTGGCAGCCACAAACAAGGTAAATTCGAACACCACCCAACCACTGATCAAAACAACGTACTACTACAAGGCCAAACGGTAACAGACATAGATGAATCCCAAAGCACGCTATGCCCCCTACAACCCGGTGAAGCCTCATTCCATCACGGCTGGACCCTACACGCATCAACACCAAACCTGGGCACCGACAGACGCATAGGCCTAAACGTCCAGTTCATAGCCCCGCATGTAAAACAAACCAAACACAACCTCGACACCGCACTACTGGTACGCGGTAAAGACCAATACAAGCACTTCGATAAAGACATACCAGCAACAACAAACTTCGACCCAAAAGCAGTTGAACGCCATAGAAAACTTCAAGACCTATATGAAGCGACTGCAGGGTCGAGTTAATACCTGTGTAAAACAGGCCATAGCAATAGATCCTGATGAATCATCGTTCAAGACCAGTACTGGGTTACCTCAATAGAAAATACTGTTATATCAGGTATATTTTAAAGCCAGCGGATACCGAAGCACCCACACTTCTTTAACCCCTCGCTCACGCTGACGGGCTTCCTTTGACGCACCAAACGTCCTACATATGCCGTGCAGCTTCCACTATACAACACGCTCGTCTTCTTTTTAGAAAGCCCGCCAGCGTCAGCGAGGGACTTTATGCCCCTTTGATTAACGTCTATGGGTGGCTTAAAAAATGACAGTACTAAACCGGTTACACTTCCAAAGCCAGCCTATACCGAAACACCCACTTCTTTAATCCCTCGCTCACGCTAGCGGGCTTCCCTAACACACCAAACACCCAACCATCATTTTTTTAAGCCATAACACCTAAGCACTCACTTCTTTACACCCACGTACGGGTTTTTAAACACAGACAGAACTTTTCAGTTAACTGAAGCCTCACGCTTACGCCTGGCCAAAAATTCTTGATGTGACTCATCGGTGCCATCATGAAAGGAGCCAGTCCACTCATCCCATGGGGTCTCTAGACCACCATAGTTACAAGTAAAATACCGATGATGCAACTGATGATGAAACGTTCCCAGTGGCAATAGTAGTTTGCCGCGCCTGACAATGCCCTGATAACCCGTATGGGTCGTTGCTGCAGATAGCGTAAAGTACGCAAGATGAAAGATAATCAACAGCGGGTTAGACGGAATCACAAAGTGAATTAACACGGTACTTAAATAAATGACATGCTCAACCGGATGCATTGACAATCCAGACCATGGCCCAACATTCGTATTGCGATGATGCAGCGCATGGACACGCTGATATAACTTGTTAGTGTGTATTAATCGGTGAATTAAGAAAAAGTGGGTTGTCTCCCACATTGGCAACAGAAAAATCAGTAGCACCAGCCAAAACAAATGACCAGGCATTGTAAGCGCTGGTGCATAGCCGTTAGCAAGCGCCCACATCATCAGTATTTCATAGCCAGACCAAACAGTAACGCCACTGGCAAGCGTCCAGAACATGTTGTCTCGTACTTGTGAGTTAAAGGTAAAGACTTTATTGCTTTTAACTAAGGGCCTTGCATCGAACCGAAGATCATCACCTTGCACTCTAAAAGTATAAAAATACAAATGAAGACCACCCGCGACCAGACACATTAATACCAGATTGCGAAAATATATCTGTGCCATCCACCCCGCTGTAAACTCAACACACCGCTCTAACGCCGGCGCAAAAAAATAGGCCGACACCAACGCCAACAGCAAAATGATAGACCGCTCGGTCACAGGCACCCAGCCTTTTAATATCCATTGGCCAATAGCCCGAATATCTATCGGCCAGCTAAAATACGGCGCCGACCTTATAGGCAAGCTGGGCGTATAGTGCCATGGGCTTTTTTTTGCCCGATCCGCTTTGGTATTCACATCTGTAGTTGCATCTGACATTAACGCGTTATTCCAACTTACCTTGTTTTAAAGTCAATCTACTTTGACCACCATTTTACCAAAGCTCTTACCGACCAAAAGATCGTTAAGGGCGGCTGGCGCCTGCTCAAGCCCTTCAATCAATTGCTCTTTGTAAGTCACCTTACCTTCTTCAAGCCACGTAGTCATCGCGGCCACAAACTCTTTGTAGGTCTCTTTCGGGAAACTATCAAAAATGATGAAGCCCTGCATTTTTACCTTCATACGTAGCAGCGTACCCATAATCGCAGGGCCAAAATCCGGACCTTCAGGCAACCCGGTTAAGTTATACCAGGCAACAACTCCGCAGACCGGTATACGAGCAAAAGGGTTGAGTAGCGGCAATACCGAGTACAACACCTTGCCGCCAACATTTTCAAAGTAAACATCTATTCCATTCGGGCAACTCGCCTTAAGTTCTTCAGCAAAGTTTTCTGACTTGTGATCAATACAGGCATCAAAACCCAATGAATCCACTACGTGCTTACACTTGGATTCACCACCGGCAGCACCCACCACACGGCAACCTTTTATTTTAGCAATCTGCCCCACCGTGGCGCCAACCGGACCAGAGGCCGCAGCCACCACTACCGTTTCACCCGCTTTAGGCTCACCGATCTTAAGCAAGCCTGCATAAGCGGTGTAACCGGGCATTCCCAATATGCCTAGTGCCCAGGTGGGGTTGGCGGGTGATGCCCCCAGGTTCATGGTGTCAGTTCCGTCTGACACTGCGTAATCTTGCCAACCACTACCCGACAACACCAGATCACCCGGCGTATAGCTATCAATATTTGAAGTCACTACTTCTGCCACCACCTGGCCTGTCATAACCTCACCAATTCCTACCGGCGTGGTATACGATTTAGCATCGTTCATTCGACCACGCATATAGGGATCAAGGGAAAGGTATACCGTTCGCAGCAGCATTTCACCCGCGCCAGCAACAGGCATACTGGACTCTTCTACGCGCAAGGTTTTATCGGTTGGCATTCCCTGCGGGCGCTCCGCGAGAACAACTTGACGATTAATATTGACTGTTTGCTTCATGGCTTTACCCGGTTGTTACCGCAACTGCAAAGTCACGGACGCTACTTAAAAGGAAGCAAACTTATTACCCCCACACGGTTTTCATTGTCACTGCATTGCACAGTAACACTATTCCCCGCCGACCAATAACCACGATCAACCAAAGACAAACCAATATTACGCTTTAACCCTGGCGACCAAATAGCCGAAGTAATCTGCCCGACTTGTTTGTTATCTGCCATTACAGGCCAGGGCACGGCACAAACCGGACACGCAGTACCTTCGAATATCACACCACGAATCTGCCTACTTACACCTGCTTTTGCGATCGCCAGCAGAGTCTTATGCCCTAAACAGTCAACGGCTTGCTCTAGTGAGCAATACTGCTCAAGACCAATTTCAAGCGGGTTGTTTTCACGGGTCATCTCATTGCCGTACGACAGCAGACCAGCTTCAATGCGTTCTATAAGGTTGGGGCAACCAGGTGCAATGTTGTAAGGCTGCCCTGCCTGCCATATTGTATTCCATAGATCAGCACCCAACTGACCACCATTAAGGTATATTTCAAAGCCACCTTGCTTAGAATAACCAGATCTTGCGATAAGCTGCCTGGTGCCTGCAAAGGTGATCCAGTCAAACTTAAAGAATCCTATGTCACTGATGTGTTCACCAAATAATTCTACTAACAAAGCTTCTGCCTTTGGCCCTTGTATAGCTAACGGTGAAACATCGGGTTCTGTCACACTGACTTTTAAACCAGCCCCTAGCGCCAAGCCTTTTGCAAAAAGTAATACATCGCTATCAGCGATAGACAACCAATATTTGTTATCACTTAATTTAAGCAGCACAGGGTCATTAATTAGGCCTGCTTGCTCATCTATAACAGGCACATACAAACATTGCCCCACTTGCGCTGCACTGATATCACGCGGCGTCATCCACTGGACAAGTTTGCTAGCATCCGGCCCTTCAATCTCTACCTGGCGCTGACACGCTACATCCCAAATTTGCACATGTTCTTTAAGATGCCAGTAGTCTTCTTCAACTGTTGTTTGAAACGCCTTTGGCAACAGCATATGGTTAACCACAGAAAAACCGCGCACACCTAACGCTTCTACGCAATCAGTGTAGGGAGTCCGCCGTATACGGCGCGACATATTGAGTCCGTCTGCCATATTATTGCTCCGGCTCTGAAGACCACACAGAGTAACTATTCGGCGACAGTATAAGCGGCATGTGATATCGAGCTTCAGGGTCAGGCATATCAAAGCGTAACACTATCTGTTTTATTAACTGCTTGTGGGCAATGCCTTGCTCTGCCCAATAGGCGGCAGTGTTAAACAGTAATTGGTATTGATCAGTAGCGCTGTAGGCAGTTATATCAACCGCTGCAGATAATCTACCGCCCGAATCCATTACTGTAGAAAACAGCGTATCACCAGCACTAACATTAACAAGCTCTACCTCTATACCACCAGCATGTGTACCATCAATTCCATTTAACGTATGCGAACTTATTGTGGCCATTATTCTATCGACGCCTTATCTCGTTTATCTGAAGTTGCAGCAACAATAGGTGAAATCACACCGCGGCATTTAACATTCACACAAGCCGTTTTTCCTGATGCCATCGCACGTTGCAGTGCCGGCTTTAGTTCAGCACGAGTGGTGACTAACTCACCGTGACCGCCAAGACCTTCAAACATTGTGTGAAAAGGTATATCTCTAAAATCTGTGGCAAAGTGTTGACCATTCGCGAACAAACGTTCTTGCTGCTGACTAATGCAATCAAGTCCACCATTGTTATCAATCACAACAGTAATCGGCAAGCCTTCTTGAAAGGCTGCCTCAATAGACAAGCCGCCGGATAAAAAAGCTCCATCGCCCGATATCACCACCACATTGCTTTCAGGGTGAGTGGCTTTGGCAGACACGCCGAAACTAACACCAACACCTAACAATGAATAGTTACCAGGGTGCAGAATACCGGCGAGCTTCTGACCACGAAAGCCTGTCATGTTAACCGCTATTTCATTCCAAAAATGGGTATTGCCACCATCAAACACCAGCCAATCTTCACTGGCCATTTCAGCAAGCACATCAAGGCCTAGTTGCAGCGGGTGCATTTTGTTACCGGCTTTTTCATCGGCGTTAGTCTCTGCGGCAATATGTGCCTCCCACTCTGTAACCCATTTTTCACGACGCTGCTTTTGTAAGTCAAACCACTGTGGCCAGGTTTTCCCTATGTTTCTTAAAGCCTCCAAAAACGCACCTGGATCAGACAACAGTATTTCATCTGCAGCGTAATTAAAATCTACCTCTTCAGTACTCCCATTGACACAGATAAGCGTTGTGTCTTTTTTAAAGAACGGCGGATTGCCAAAGTTCATTTGATTATCTAACCTGCCACCTATCATCACTACAACATCTGCTTCATGTATTGCCTCTTTTGATGGGTGGTATTGATGAAAATCTGCAAGGCCCATATAGGCCTCACACTCTTCTCCTAATAGCTTAGTGTGATAAGGCACATTAAAAACCGGTAGCCGTAACTCCCGCCCGGCAGACTCAAGTGCCGACTCGGCCTTTGACCACCAGATGCCATGGCCACCTATTATTACCGGCCGCTCTGCGTTTTGAATAATAGCAAGAACTTTCTGTAACACAGCGGGCTCTGGCCATGCACGCGGTGCTGGTCGGGCTTGTCTATTCCAAGGCCGTTCTTCACGGCCTGCATGTTCTTCAAAAGAAGAAAACATAATATCGACCGGCAGGCTCAAGTGCACAGGCCCGGGGTATCCGGTAGTTGCAGCGTTCCAGGCGCGCTCAACAAATTCTGATATACGCTCACCATCGGTAATCTGTACGGAATATTTTACCAGTGGCGCGGCGATCGCTACATCGTCGATCTCTTTAAAACCACCTGCACCTTGGCGCTTAAGGGTTGAAGACCCAGTGATGAAAATTATCGGTGACCGCTCCCCACCCGCTTCCAGCATAGCGGGTACCGCATTGGCAAAGCCCTCTGGCCCAACTAAACAGACTGAAGGTTTGCGTGTAATGCGGGTATGGCCATCAGCAAGGTGGCCGGCTGTTTGTTCATGGGGGCAGTTGATTACCAGTATCTGGCATTCCATAAACCCTTCAAGTGCCGGATTACAAAAACCACCGGCTAACGTGAATACATGCTCAACGCCTTTTTCCTGTAGTGCCCGTGCGAGTAACGCGCCGCCACGTAACGTATTTGGCTGTGCCATCAGACAGCAACTCCTTATTTGTGAGTGACCCGGCCATTTATAACTGATCAGCTGCCACCATTACTTAACGGAACCTGAAAACCAGTATACTAAACCCGCCCGCTCTACCATTATCCGTAAACCACGGCCAAAACCCCATGTCTATAATCAATAGCCAGTTACACAATAGCATTGCAATACTGGAAAGGCTGGTCAGCTTTGAAAGCTTATCCGGCAGGCCTACCGATGAAATTATCAGCTATGTAAAGTCATACTTGTCTGATCACGGCATTAACAGCGCTCTAAGTTATGACACATCAGGCGAACGCGCCAACTTGTTCGCCACCATTGGCCCTGAAACTGACGGCGGTGTGATTTTAAACGGCCACACCGATGTAGTTCCGGTAGCTGGACAACAATGGGCCACAGACCCGTTCACTCTAACCCGAAAACAAAACAGACTTTACGGCCGCGGCTCCGTCGACATGAAAGGCTTTCTCGCCTGCGTGCTGGCGTCAGTACCAACATGGAAACAAGCCGACCTTAAAAAGCCTATACACATTGCCTTCACGTTTGATGAAGAAATTGGTGGATTCGGAATGCCCGTGTTGCTTAAAAGCCTATCGACCATACCGTTTAAACCGCAAGTGGTCATTGTCGGTGAACCGACAGAAATGCAATTGATCACCGGTCACAAAGGCGGTTATGAAATGCGCACAGAAGTGACCGGCCACGAAGTGCATTCGTGCAACCCGACCAAAGGCGTTAGTGCAATATCGATAGCCATGGCCATTATCAATAAAATAGAACAAGTGGGAGCTAAGCTCGCAGCTTCACCGTACAAAGATTCACCATACGAGCCACCGTACAGCACATTCAACATAGGCACCATCGAAGGTGGCATGGCGCGCAACGCCACAGCCGGGCAATGCAATTTTAATTGGGAGCTCCGACCGATGCCAGGTGAAGACGGTAAAACAATAATTGCCGATATAGAAACTTATGCAATAAACGAACTACTGCCGTCTATGCAAGCCATAAACCCCGACACCAATATAAAATTCATTACCGAAGCCCCCGTACCCGCACTAGATGATAGCAACGCAACAGAAGCCGCAGCGCTAGTAAGCCAACTCACAGGCCTTAACAGCCGCGGCGTAGTATCGTTCGGTAGTGATGCAGGCTATTTCAGCGATGCTGGTTTTTCAACTGTCCTATTCGGACCAGGCAGCATAACCCGCGCTCACAAACCTGATGAATACATTGAAGTCGAAGAACTAACGCAAGGCCTAGAGTTTCTAGAAAAACTCTCGCAGCATCTTTCAAGCTGACTAAGCAAAAAATACAACCACACGTCCAAATCCGAGCACGTCATAGGAAACCCACAAGC
>CALGKA010000141.1 GCA_937927895.1 uncultured Granulosicoccaceae bacterium
CATCTAGCCTGAAAAACCCAAACACTAAGCGATCTTCTTTTAATCCACTTGCACTTGCGGTCACTATGTCAATTGCAACTGTTGGTGGCGCTAGTGTCGCGCGCGCGGCTTGTAATCCTTGCAACCCATGTGCAGCAAAGAAAGCCGTTGCAGATTGTATAGCGAACGTAGCTGACGCCTGCAATCCTTGTAACCCTTGTGCAGTTAAAGCGATTGCGGCATGTGAAAATCCGTGCAACCCATGCAATCCTTGTAATCCATGCGCGGCAAAAAGCTAAGCTTTGGTTTAGAAAAATTGTAAAGTACTAGTTGTGAGGTACCAGTTGTAAGGTGCCAGTTGTAAGGTACTGACAGAGATAAGACCCCATCAAGAGGGTCTTTTCTTTGTATTGCATTTCATTGGATCAAAGCATGTGAAGCTTTAGTGTCATATTGTCAATTCAAATGTTGTTGCCTGAAATGGTATTGTTATAATCAGGCGTAGCCGGGGTAACTACGGTCGGCGAATATCACGCTTTTAAACGCATTTAAATAATTGGTTAGCAATTAGCATTACATAATTAGCGCCGTTCGACTCACTACGTATATAATGTAAAGATGCGCTTCCTTCAGAGCTATAAATGTACGGTTTGTTTGCATAACCGCTTGCTAATTACTGTGCGGGCCATGTGTTATTGGAGATCAGTTGTTTCACTGCCATTTTGAGCTTTTAATCTACCCAAATGACAATAAAAACATACGGCTTGTCTTTCATGTCGCGCTGGCAGTCAGCACTTCATTCGGTGTTGCGTAGCGAAGAAGAAAACGGCGAAGCCGATAATTTGTCATCAAAACACCCGGCGATGGAAGCCAGTTGCGATGCCTGCGCTGTTCTTGAGTCGGCTATGGCAGAGGGTAAAGACGGTATTGAGATCGCTGAGGTAATCAGTAAAAAATCTCTGTTGTCGAAGTGTGCACACCTGTATGTCAGTTTAGCTGCTGCTAAATTCTCAGGTAATAAAAAACGTGAGCTGGAAATCGAATCAGAGCTCAGGTACTCGGTGTGTGATCCGCTCTGGGCAAAAACGTTACTGGAATTTGATAACAATCACCAGCCAATACCGTATCGGCATTATAAGACGCTCGATGATTTTATCCTGCCGTTAAGCAACGGCAAAAGTAAAATAGCGTTTGTCTCCGACTGGGGCACCGGCACACCGCTGGCGCGTAATGTCATGCGATGTATAGGTGATCAGAATCCGGATATTGTTATTCATTTGGGTGACGTTTATTACTCTGGCACTAAAGCCGAAATGCAGAATCATTTTCTTTCAATCGTTAGAGAGTATTTACCAGCGCATACCAGAGTATTTAACTTAGCTGGAAATCACGATCTATACGCCGGTGGTAAAGGATACTACTGGCTGCTGGATGAGTTGGGCCAACCGGCCAGTTATTTTTGCTTGCGAAACGAGCACTGGCAAATACTGTCTATAGGTGCCCCACCTGAGATAGGAAAGCCAAGTTCTGCGTTATCTGCTATTCCCGCTATTGAACCAAAAGAAGTCGAATGGCACCGCCACAAGATCGATACCGCAGACGGTCGTAAAACGGTGATGTTATCGCATTATCAGCTTTTTACCGCTTCTGGAAATATTGGAAGAACAAAAAATAACGAACCGTTAGCATTAAACCCGGTGCTATTCGACGCATTTGAGTCTCGTTTACCGAAAATCGACTTGTGGCTATGGGGGCATGAACATAACCTGATTGCATTCGATCCGTATGCGGGTTTGAAACGTGGCCGTTGCATTGGTTCTGGTGCTATTCCAGTCGCTTTGTTGTGGCAACCGTATAAACAATTACCGAATCTATCTGTTCCAGAGAGCATTGGTGTTGCACCACGTATAAATCTTGATTGCCAGCTCGAGCACGATGGCGATCACTATCATCATGCATTCGCCGTTCTAGACATAGACGGCAAGCACGGTGAAATGAACTATTTCCAGGTACCAGGTGTCGAAGGAAACTCTGAAGTTATCTATACGGAATCCCTTCATGACTCACACGTATGACGTAGTTATCATTGGCGCTGGTGGCGGCGGTATCACAGCAGCTTTTGAAGCGCAACGTCGTGGTGCTAAAGTTGCGCTACTAGAGAAATACAAGATTGGGGGTGAGTGCACACATTCTGGTTGTATACCCTCCAAAGCGCTAATAGATGTGGCCAAGCACTACAAAGCTATTGAATCTGCTGCTGCACATGGGTTGCATGCGCTAGATGTGAAAAGCGGTTTTGAATTCTCCCGAGCGATGGAGCATGTCAAAAGTATTGTTGATGGTGTGTATGCGCACGAACAACCGAAACGATTTAACGACCTTGGTATTGATACCTTTATTAACCAATCCGGTGCTCGATTTATCGATGCGCACACGGTTGCTATTGGCGATGACAAGGTCAGTGGCAAAAATATTATTATTGCTACCGGCTCTGGTCCACGGTTGTTGCCAACTGATCCGAATAACCCTGTTGAGATGCTTAACAATGAGAATTTCTGGGAGCTACGCAGTCAACCAGACAGTATCGCATTTCTTGGTGGTGGCGTTATCGCGGCAGAGCTTGGTCAGGCACTGGCGCGCTTTGGCACCAAGGTAACCATTATAGATCGCAATGATCGAATACTTGCAGCCCTCGATCCAGAAGTGGGTGATTACCTGATCAGTGCTTTTGCAGAGTCAGGCATTGAAATGATCACTGGTGCCAACGCTACAGTGTGCGCAAAAGACGCTGATGGAAAAGTGTGTATAGATATAGAGCAGGGACCGGAAGGTGCTAAGAAGGCCAGCCAACTATCGGTTAGTGAATTGTTTGTGTCTATTGGACGAGTGCCGAATATAGACGGCCTTGATCTGGAAGCCGCGGGTATTGAGCACTCCCGTCATGGGGTAACGGTAGATGATGCGATGCGTAGCAGTGTGCCGCATATCTATGCTGTTGGTGATGTAGCGTCTCGTGCAAAATTCAGCCACGTCGCTAATTATCAAGCCGAGTTGGTAGTGCGTAACATGCTCAACGGTGAGGACCGTCGCAGTGATCTTTCAGCCTTGCCATGGGCCATTTTTACCAGCCCGGAAGTAGGGCATGTGGGCTTAACAGAATCCCAGGCGCGTGAGCAACACAACGGTGTGCAGGTATTTAAGGTTGATGCAGCGACTGACCGGTTTATTACTGATTCCAAGACGGGTGGTTTTCTAAAAATTGTAATGGATGCTGAAAACCGCTTACTGGGCGCGACGGGCGTTGGTGAACACGCCGGAGAGTGGGTGCAATGCCTGACACTACCTATCCGACATAAGCTTAAGGCTGAAGATATTGCTGATACCATTTTCGCGTATCCCACTTACGCGGAGATTGTTAAAAAATCCTGCTCTCGTTTCTTGCGTACCAAGCTTTAGATCAACGGAGTTTAAGAAGTGTGGCTGGTGATTGGTGTGGGTGTGCTTTTTTTGAACAAAAAGCGCTATGTCTATAAATTTGGGCTGGCACGCGAGTAAAGCCAAGCGCAGCTAGTTAATTTCTCTTGGGGCTTCAATCTCGTGCTGCGCTAGTAATTCATTCAGCGCAGGCATAATAGCCTCATGTAGCAATACGCCTTTTTCCATTTGCTCTTTTTTTAGAGCAAGTCCCCTTTGACCGGGTACACGAACAGGTATCGATGGGTTTGCAGGCTTGCTATTAACGCACTGTTCAACGAGATGATCCATCTGTGTAAGAAAAGCCTGTTTTTTACCAAACGCTTCAATGTCGGTTACTTGAACTGAAACGTTAGCGCCCCAAACATCGACTGCGTCTGCACGTCCGAAACCTGCTAGTCCGGATGTAAGTGCTTCAACGAACAATGCTAGCCCAAAACCTTTGTGGCCTGCATCTTGACCGCCTAATGGTTGAAGACTACCCGGTGGTTTTTGAAAAATGACCGATGGATTGTTGCAAGGCTTGCCATCAGAGTCCAACCACCAGTCGTGTTTACCTTTTTGTCCGGCTTGATGCAGTCGGGCGCTCATACCTACGGTTGTGGTGGATGCTGATATATCGATCATAATGGGGTCGTTAGAGGTTGGTATTCCCCATGCCATCGGGTTAGGTGTAAACAAAGGTTCGGCCCCACCATAAGGTGCAACGCCGGTAACCGATGGGTCGCTACAAACTATTTGCACGAAAAACCCTTCTCGTGCAGGTTTCTCCAGGTAGGCGGCAAGCGCTGCGATATGAGAGCTTCGTCGGATGACAACCTGGCCGGTGCCGACTTTTTTCGCCATTGATGTCGCGGTTTCAATAGCGCGCAAAGTTAAATGTGGGCCAGCTAAAAAATTGCCGTCCCAATTAGCTATAGCGGGCCTTGAACTAAGCTCATTTATTTCACCGTGTCCCTGCATGTCGCCATTTTTAAGTGCATCAAGATAAGGCTTTAGCAGCATTAATCCGTGTGTATCGTGCCCAAGTAGGTCGCCTTCTGTGAGCACTGCTGCGACATCTGCGGCGATCGATTCATGCATGCCCGACTGAACACACAGCGCCTTTGCACAGTTAATGAGTGATTGGGTGTTATAGCGAGTTTGCATGGATGGATTCCGTTTGCTGTTGCTTGTTTATTGCGAGCTTAGCGCCAGCGCTTTTGAATACGCGCTAAAGTCTCAGTACCCGGATTAAGTTTGCTGTAGGGAAGTGTGGCCATGGCTTGTTTGTTGGAGCCAAGAACCGAATGCATTTCTGATGAGCCTTCCTCTAAATACAACAGGCCAGTGACGACTTCACCTTTTGCCCGGTGTTCTTCGATATACGAAATAGCCGATATTCTATTGGTAGGGTCATAGGATTCATCAACACGTTTAAACCCCACGCGGCTTCCATCGTGCATCATGATATTTTTGTATTCACCTGGTTCTACCTGGGCAACAATTTCTTCATGGTGTTCTGTGAAGTCGGCGTACACAGTTTCACGCAGGTTGGCTCTGGTGTGTGCGTAGCTCTTGGTGGAGCCTTCATGGTCATTGAAGGTAACGCATGGAGAAATGATATCCAGTAGGGCAAAACCGTTGTGTCGAATGGCGCTCTTTAGCATTGGCACAAGGTGTTCTTTATCACCGGAGAAACCTCTTCCTACAAAAGTACAGCCAAGAGAAATAGCAAGTAGTACAGGATCAATAGGCGAGTATGGGTTAGCTTCGCCTTTTTTTGCGGTGCTGCCACGGTCTGCACTGGCAGAGAACTGGCCTTTGGTTAAACCGTAAACACCGTTGTTCTCAATTAAGTACATCATATTGATGTTACGACGAATGGCGTGTCCGAACTGGCCTAAGCCAATGGAGAGTGAATCACCATCGCCGGATACGCCTATATAGTTAAGTTCTCTATTAGCCGCGTTTGCGCCAGTGGCTATTGAGGGCATTCGACCGTGTACAGAGTTAAAGCCGTGCGCGCCGCCCAGAAAATAAGTAGGGGTTTTACTGGAGCAGCCAATGCCGGATACCTTGGCAACGCGATGTGGTTCGACCGACAGTTCAAAATAGGCCTGCATGATGGCCGATGAAATTGAATCGTGCCCACAGCCTGCGCACAGGGTAGACATAGCACCCTCATAGTCACGAACGGTTAGGCCAATATCATTGGTCGGCAACCCGGGGTGTGAAATTTTTGGTTTCTTAAGAAAACTCATTGGCTTAAATCCTGATTAGGCGGTTATGCCGCATGGCCTTTTTTCATAAGTTTAGATACCCCTTCAACAATGAAGTTGCTGCTAACCGGCATGCCATCGTAGGAGAGCAGTGGGATCAAACAGCTTGGATCTATTTCTAATTCAACTGTTAGTAGTTGTCTTAGTTGCGCATCGCGGTTCTGTTCTATTACAAAAACCTGATCATACTGTTCGATAAAATCTGCAACGTCTTTATGAAAAGGAAACGCTTGAACTCGCATGTAATCTAAATTGCCATGACCGTCTTGCTGCATTCTGTCACGGGCCTCGCGAATAGCACCATCGCAGCTTCCAATAGATAGTAATGCGTAGCTTTTTTCTCTTGGCTTTGATTCATCAATATTAAGAATAGGCGCTGGAACAAGCGTTGCCGCTGTATCGAATTTTCGTCGTAGTCGATCAACAACGTCTTTGTATTCATCTGACTTTTCGGTATACCCACCAAACTTGTTGTGGCCGGAGCCACGAACAAAGTAGGCGCCTTTTGGGTCTACCCCTGGAAGGGTGCGCCAGGGGATGGCGTCTCCGTCTACATCTAAATAGCGATAAAACGCATCCATGTCTTTGAGTTGTTGTGCATCGTAAACTTTGCCGCGATCGGGTTGGTAGGTGTTGTCCCACTCAATTTCTGGAATCATCCAATCGTTCATGCCAATGTCCAGATCGGTTAAAACAATAACCGGTGTTTGTAGCCTTTCTGCAAGATCAAAGGCAATTTGCGACATGTGAAAGCAATCGGTTGGATCTGATGGGAACAACAGCACGTGTTTGGTATCACCGTGTGAGGCGTAGGCGGCTGAAACAATATCGCACTGTTGTGTGCGAGTCGGCATGCCGGTAGAGGGGCTTACGCGCTGCACATCATAGAGCACGGCTGGAATCTCTGCATAGTACGCGAGGCCGAGAAACTCACTCATTAATGATAAGCCTGGCCCACTGGTTGCGGTAAAGGCGCGTGCTCCATTCCAGTTGGCGCCTAACACCATACCAATGGCAGAAAGTTCGTCTTCTGCCTGAATAACACAGTAGTTGTTTTCATCGGTTTCAGGGTCTTTTCGTAGTTGCTGACAAAATAAACTAAATGCATCAATCAACGAGGTGGATGGTGTTATCGGATACCAGCTAGTGACTGTGGCCCCTGCGTAAACAGCACCGAGTCCGGCTGTGGTATTGCCATCAACAATAACGTGACCCGAGGTTGAGTCCAAAGGACTAAGCTTTAGCGGTAACGGGCACTCGAAGTGTTCAGTCGCGTAATCAAAACCCATTTTTATAGCTTGCATATTGGCGTCAGCTAAGTGCGGTTTAGCAGCAAACGTTTCTTTGAGTAGATTTTCGATAACGGCCATGTCTATATCGAGAAGGGCAACCAGTGCACCGACGTACGCGACGTTTTTCATGAGTACTTTTGCACGCGCTGATTCAAATGCCTCGTTACACATAGCAGACAATGGAATACCCAGCACGGTTACATCTGATCGCTCTAGCATGTCTTTACGAGGCCAGGTGGAGTCGTACATGAGGTATCCGCCCGGGTCGACTTCTGCAAGGTCTGCGTTGTAAGTCTCGGCGTTCATTGCCACCATGAAGTCAACTTTGCCGGAGCGACACAGATAACCGTCTTTGCTAACCCGAATTTCGTACCAGGTCGGTAGCCCTTGAATATTCGAAGGGAAGAAATTTTTGCCGGTGACCGGAATACCCATTCGGAAAATTGATTTCATTAACATGCCGTTGGCACTGGCAGAGCCGGTGCCGTTAACATTAGCAAGTTTAATTACAAAGTCATTTAGTTTTGTTGTGGTCATTGTCTTGTGCTACTTATCGCTGGCAACTGCTGCGTGCATAGTGCCCGAGGCATAAGGAATGCTAATTCGTGATTTACGCATATCCCAGGCTCCTGTGGGGCAGCGCTCGGCACATAAGCCGCAATGAACGCAAAGATCTTCATCTTTAACCATGACTTTCCCGGTTTGCGGAAGCGCATCGGATACATACAGTACTTGTGTTTTGTTATTTGCCGGTGCTCGCAGGCGATTACGTAAATCGTCTTCTTCACCGTTCTCTGTAATGGTTAGGCACAGAGTAGGGCAGACATCCATACAGGCATCGCACTCAATGCATAGCTTTTCTGTAAATACAGTTTGAATATCACAATTAAGGCAGCGCTCTACCTCGCGAGCTGTTTGTTCTGCATTAAAGCCGAGCTCTACTTCAATTTTGATATCTTTGAAACGCTTAACAAGATCTACATGATTCATTTTATGGCGTGGTACATCATCAAAATCGTTTGAATAGCTCCACTCATGGATGCCCATTTTAGTAGACAGTAAATTCACACCGCGCGGTGGTCTGTCTGATATATCTTCACCTTCGCAGTGCTTGTGAATAGAGATAGCAGCTCTGTGACCATGCTCAACTGCCCAGATAATGTTCTTGGGTCCGTAGGCGGCATCGCCACCGAAAAAGATTCCATCAATGGATGAGCTATGGTTGGTCTCGTGTACAACGGGGGTATCCCATTGTGTAAGTTCAAGGCCTGTTTCTTTTTCTATCCATGGGAATGCGTTGTCTTGGCCAATGGCTAAAATGACATCGTCACATTCAATAAAGACTTCTTCTATAATGGTTGGTTCTGAAAGGCGGCCGTTATCGTCGATATCATAGTGCAGCTTGTCAAATAGCATGCCTTTAAGCTTGCCGTCTTTCACTACAAACTCTTTGGGGGCATGGTTGATTAATATGTCTACGTTTTCTTCTTCGGCGTCTTCTAATTCCCATTCACTCGCCTTGAACCAGTTGCGTGGTTTTCGGGCCATAACTTTTACGTTTTTGCCACCTAAACGCAGTGACGTTCGGCAGCAATCCATCGCGGTGTTTCCTACACCTATAATAAGAACGTTTTCACCAATTGAGTCAGTGTGCTCGAACGCAACCTCTTCCAGCCAGTCAATACCAATATGAATTCGATCAGACTCGTAGCGACCAGGTAAATCCAGGTTCTTACCCCTTGGTGCTCCAGTCCCGACAAAGATCGCATCGTAGCCTTCATCTAAAAGTGCCTGCATGCTGTCTATTTTTGTGTTGAGTCGCAGATCAACGCCGCGCTCAACAATTAGAGCAATCTCATCATCCAGCACTTCAGCGGGCAGGCGAAACGAGGGGATGTTGGTGCGCATTAAGCCGCCGGGTTTGTCGTGTTGTTCGTACATCACGATGTCATAGCCCAGCGGTAGTAGATCGTTGGCAACGGTTAGTGAGGCCGCGCCCGCACCGATGCAGGCGATGCGCTTGCCGTTTGATGTACCTTTGGGCGGCAGATACTTCCGGACATCGTCGCTTAAATCTGCTGCGACTCGTTTGAGCCTGCAAATGGCCACCGGTTCTTCATCAAGGCGGCCCCGCCGGCAGGCGGGTTCGCATGGCCGATCGCATACACGGCCGAGAATACCTGGAAAAACGTTACTTTTTCTGTTCTCTAGATACGCGCCGGTATAGTCACCTTGAGCGATTTGTCTTATATAGTAGGGTACATCGGTGTGAGCGGGGCAGCCCCATTGACAATCGACCACTTGATGAAAATGGTCAGGGCGTGCGGTATCTGTCGGTTTCATAACGCCGAAATTTCCTTACTCGAAGGTGGGGGTTATTAGTGGTACACGTGAATTATAAGTGCATTAGCATAAGATTAACAAAACTACGCGGTGTGTGCAGCGTCAATCTTGACGTGTAAGCTCACAGCTCCGGTCGTTGTTCGGTAAACCCAATAACTGACACAGTTCCAGGAATTTACGACGTGCATCTGTTCTTTTCGTATTTGTCCGTTTTTTTCTTGCGAATCTGTCGCCTGCTGTTAGTCGTTTGTGTTTTGCAGCCAAATAGCTGACCACGTGCGTTAGACTCAAAGCGTACCCGGATTTACCTTGGATGCATCGGCTGAAAGTATAACCGACCTGGAAAGTATCTTGATGTATAACCTAAGCAATTAGCCTGTCGTGCCCGTTTCATGGAACGATGCCACAGCTTATGTGTTTTGGGTTGGTGGCCGATTACCAACAGAACCAAAATGGCAACACCCAATGTGTGGTGGCTTAGATGATGTTCACTTTTTACCGGATCATGCAGAACCAGATGGTAAGCAGTATTGTTTGTGCACTATTTGGCAAGGCAATTCCTGAAGTTCAATGCAACAACACACGGCTACGAAAGAAAACAATCGTTTCACCAGGAGGTTATGTGGATTTAGAAATAAACATGGAAAGTAGAGCGGAAATAAATTAACAAGAAGCAGTATCGACAAAATATCAATACATGAAGAGGCGAATATATATGAGTGAGACTGGAAAATTCAGGAGTGCTTTTCCATACCAGGATGATGTGTTGACTTTACCGGTGAAGAACATTGAAGCGGCAGCTTCATGGTACGCAAAACATTTCGGCATGGTTGAGGTAGGGCGTGTTAGTTTGCCAGTACCTTCTGTGATAATGGAACGAGATGGAGTAAAACTGGGGTTTGCTGTAACCGGTAAAGATCCGGCGCAGGACGGCGCAGCAATTCTGGTAGAAAATATTAATCTCATAAAGTCTGAGCTGGAATCAAATGGCATATCGGTGAGCAACGAACAAACAGAAGAACGTGAGGGTAAGAAATACAATGTATTTTTTGTGGTAGCACCAGATGGCTTGTGTTACTACATTCATGAACCGGTGGATGAGCGTGACTAACCGCAGGTATCTTGCTACCAAACTAATATGAATGTTCCTGAACACATAAAACCCTTTTGGGATGAATTTCTAAGCTCTGATTTTTGTACTGAAGGTGCCAACGCTTCGTTCCAAGCCTCGTATAAAATTGGGACCAGGCTCTATGGAATATATGAACCACAATTGATGTATATCAGCACTAGTATCAATTGGTTCTCGTGATTTTATTTCAACTGGTATGCTTTACCACATATCAATAGCCGTGCTACGTGTGGTTTGACACAGCGATTAAGTGAAAATAGATGAAATATTCCGACAGTACATCTGGCCT
>CALGKA010000142.1 GCA_937927895.1 uncultured Granulosicoccaceae bacterium
CCAGGCGGCGGTCATGCCGGCGATGGTGGCTAGAATAAATGGGTGGGTGAATATTTTTGTTAAAATACTTTTTAATAAAACGACAATACTTTTATTTGATTTATCGCCTAGTGCCATCAGTAGAGGCGCTAAGGTAAAGTGCATTGTATTATCTATACAAAATATCAGTGCGACTGGAACCCCTGCTTCGGGGCCAAGTGCTGCGAACGCTAATGGTGGACCAAGATACCCAATGTTTCCGTAGGCTCCGGCAAAACCTTGTATGGTGGCAACTTGCACACCGCCGCGACGAAACACCAGTGTAATTACAAAACAAAGCACAAAAACTAAGAAAGTAGCAGCGGTTGTTTTTATTAGAAAAGAAACATTTGAAAATTCTTCAAACGGTGTTTTCGATAATAATCGAAAGAACAATGCAGGCAATGATACATAGACTATAAAAAAATTAAGCCACGCAAGGCCCTCTACCGGTAGCTTGACTAGCCGACCCGCTATATAGCCAATAAGGATCATGCAGAATAATGGCAGTACTAACCCTAGTACGGATAACATTAATTAGTCAACACAATTGAAATCAAACAATTAGTCCCGCTTACCCTGCACGATCTGGTTTAAGATCATTGCACAAAATAGAATGGCGAAGCCCGCTAATATACCCTGCCCTACAGACGAATATTGCAACGCTTCCAGTACATCTTCGCCTAAGCCTTTGGCACCAATCAGTGATGCTACGACCACCATGGCAAGGCTTAGCATTATCGTTTGATTCACACCGGCAAGAATAGAAGGTGCGGCCAAAGGTAGATCAACTTTGGTTAGTAAGTACCATTTGGAAGCACCGTAAGCAATAGCGGCTTCTCTAATTGATTCCGGCACGCCTCGCATGCCTAACACTGTTAATCGAACTACAGGTGTACCACCGAATATCATTGTAGTGATGACTGCCGCGGGCTTACCGACACTAAAGAAGGCGATCACGGGAATCATAAAAACAAACGACGGCATAGTTTGCATAAAGTCCATGATGGGTCGAATCACGGCATAAAACTTTGGACGACGCGCACTAAACAAACCCAATGGTATGCCAAGGCTGATCGATAACAACGCAGCGGTACCTAGCAATGCGAGTGTGGTCATGGCCTTTTCCCAAAAACCAAATAAACCCATATACAAAAGAAAACCAGCTGCAGCTACCGCACCCGTTAACCCGGCTGAAAGCCAGGTGAGTAATATGATAAAACTTGCGATCACAGGCCACGGCGTTTGAACAAATAAAACCTCTAAGCCATCGAGTACTATTCTGATACCGTAGGAAATTGAATCAAAGATAACCCCGCCGCCGTCACGGGCTGCATCAAATATTTTTTCTATCACCGATATACCAGTAAGGCGTATTTGCCCGTTGGTGGGAAAAGTCTGCAGCCATTCGACAGAACCTGGAAAGGCGAAGTGAACAATACTGACAATAAACACAAGCAGCACAAAGACAACGGTTACCGCTGTGCGCGCGGTATTTAATCCAAAGGTTCTACCGCGATCTGACAGCCATTGTGAGAATCTTTTTTCTAAAGCCGGGTTCGCTATTACACCTTCAACTAGCTTTACAAGTAATAACATCCCTAAACCAAACAAAGCGACAGAAGTAGCGGCGGCCTCTGCCTGGGTAACCTCTAGTTGTATATTCGCAATTGCCGTCTCTAATGACTTTATAGCCCTTTCAAACACTTCTACTTTATCGGTTTGATTTTCTATTGCTGCCGCTAGCTGCTTGTGGCGAAATTCCAGTGTACCTTCAATTTGCGATATACGACTTCGCGCCTCCGCACCAAGATCACCAAACAAACCACGTGCAAGCTGAATAACAGCGAACGTTTCAAGAATAATGAATGGCAAGCCCCAGTTCCATAAGCCGCGCATGCCGTACCAAATCGGCCCAAGCAACGCTGCCACCCAATTGAATGTCCAGGTGAATTTTGCACGACTACCAATTTTTTCGAATTGCTTTTTGTAGTAGACGCTATTGGATTCTACAAAAGGTGCGATCAGGTTCTCGCGATCTTCCTGTATGGCATTAACCACTGCAGATTCTTTTGTGTGATTTTTATTATGACTATTCATGAGGTTTCCGTACCCTCAGCAATAGACTTCAACAAAGCCGTTTGGGTAATCACGCCTACTCTTGCGCCCTGTTGGTCAACCACCGCCAGTGGGTGCTCTTGGCTGGTAGCACCTTCGATCAGTACACTCAGGTTGGCGTCTTGCGCAAACGTTGGTGCGTTCATTGATAAGTTTCCATGCGCTTTCTGCCACTGATCAATAGGCTCCATAACGGCATGTGCACGCACTATTTTCAACCGTGAAATACCCGCTACAAACTCAGAAACGTAATCATCCGCGGGGTTCATAATTATTTCTGACGGTGTGCCAGTTTGGACCACCCGCCCGTCTCGCATAATAGCAATACGATCCCCAATGCGGACTGCTTCATCGAGATCGTGAGTGATAAATACCGTTGTTTTGTTTAAGCCTGATGCAAGATGCATAAACTCATTTTGTAATTGCCGCCTGATAAGCGGGTCTAGCGCACTGAAGGGTTCATCCATCAATAAAATTTCAGGGTCTGCTGCCAGTGCTCTAGCCAATCCGACACGCTGCTGCATACCACCGGATAGCTCATGGGCAAATTTGTTCCCCCAACCCGTTAGCTCTACCATTTCTATGGTGCGATGCGCGATCTCTAAGCGTCTGTTTTTTGGAATACCGCGAATCTCCAGCGGCATAGCGATGTTATCTATTACTGATCTATGTGGCATTAACGCGAAGTTTTGAAACACCATTGCGATATGTTCGTTACGATAACGACGCAAGGCACTGTCAGACATTGCCATTATGTTTTCGCCATTAACGATTACCTGGCCATCTGTGGGTTCAAGTAGGCGATTAATATGGCGGACTAAAGTTGATTTACCACTGCCAGATAAACCCATTACACAGAATATCTCACCGGGTTCAATATGCATGGTGGCATCTGCAACGCCGATAACGCAGTTATATTTTTCCAGTACTTCGGCCTTACCGATTGACGTAGCTTTTATGTCAACGAGTGCCTCTTTGGCCCGCTCACCAAATATTTTCCACACATTGGATATTTCTATCGCGTATTTGTGTTCTGTCACAAGGGGCCCTGTAAGTTTTACGTAGCGATAAACCGAACATTTAAAATGACTTAGTTAAATACCGGCATTACTTAGTGACCGCCATTAATGGCCTGCTTAGCGGCACAACATAGCGGCGCCCAGAACAGGCGCCGCAGAAGGTATTACTTAAGACCAAGCCAACCATCAACGCGGTCTGAGTTTGCATCAATCCATACTTTGGCCACTGATGCGGCATCTTTGCCGGATTCAATTTCAAACGCAAACGAAGATACATCTTCACCGGTAAGCGAAATATTCTGAACCAGATCAGCAATCGCTGGCGAACGCTCTACCAGTGATTTTGAATAGGCGATTTGCACCTGCTTGAGCGCATCTTCAGTTTCAACTTTAGAGTTTTCAAACCAGTTTGGATCCTGGTCTGGTTGAAGCGCTACATATTTTTCAGCATCAAAAGCCGGTTCTGACAAACGAACGATGTCATGCTGGAACCAGATCGCGTGTGGAGAATAGCAATAGAACGCATAGCCAATTCCTTTCCTTACAGACTCACCGACGGTTGCTGTCATTACGGCCTGGTCTGCACGGACTGGCTCCATAAATGGCATTAGGCCGTAGTCGCGTACTTTCACTTGATTCACATTGGCTGATGCCCAACCTGGTGCACCAATCCATATTTCACCTTTGCCGTTACCGTCGCTATCCATTTTTGATGCGATCTCAGGGCGTGCCAGATCAAATATAGAGGTGACATTGTTCTCTTCACTGAACTGTTTGGTGACACAAAAACTCTGCTTACCTTCATAGAAGTTTTCAGATAGCGCGACGTTGCCAGTGCCATCTACAAATTTATCGGTAAAACTTTTTTGATTAGGAAGCCAAACATCCGGGTGAATGTCTATGTCACCTTTGCCATCATCCATTGCTTGAAATATAGCGGCATTGTTGCCAGGTACGAGTGTGGCTTCACCTCCGACACGGGATACTACAATCTCTTGTATTAAGTGTGCGATTGCCTGTGCACCAGTCCACGACGGCGCGCCGATGTTTACCGATTCTGCTAAGGCCGTAGTGCTTGATAGCGCTAGAGCTAAGCCTAGTAGTGTTTTTTTCATAAGTCCCTCCAAGGATAATAGTAGCGGCGAATCTACTGCGGGGATAGCGTCTGCATGATGCTTTCAATGTGACCCGAACGAAGGGCAGCGCTTACGCTAGCTATCCGCGCATGATTCTAAGCCCAGAGTATCACCAAGTATCTAAAGATAGAAACGACCATTGGGTGCAATGAAACCAATTGCGACATTAAGCGCTCCGATTGACCTACATTGCCTTAAATTGATATGTCAATCCAGGTTTATCCCTGCTTCGCCATCGCTGCCACGACCTCATCCAGAGCTCTTCTGGCCCCGGTCTGCAAATACTCCATTGCCACCAGTGAGGCCTCGTGGGCGGCCTCGCTGGACCCTGCTACACAGTCTTCGATTACCCGGCAAAAGTAATCAGACTGGTGCGCATCCACAAACGTGTAGTGAATGCAGACATCAGTTAAGCCACCACACAGAAGTAAGGTTTCGGCTTTAAGGCCTTTCATTAGAATTTCAAAGTCGGTACCAAAGAAAGCGGAATACCTTCTTTTCTTGACAATGTAGTCTCGCTCTTGAAAACCTAACTCTGTTTTTGCAATTTGAGCCTTGGGATCAGTTTCAATACAGTGCACATCTTCGACACCATCAAGCTCACGGCCGAAGTCAATATGATCAGGGCGATGAACTTCCTGAATGAACACAACAGGAATGTTATTGGCATGTGCAGCATCAATAGCCGTTCTTGCCTGGCAACTCGTGCTCTGTACCCGGGCATCGCAGGGATACCTGAGTAATCTTCCATAAAGTCTGCTGCGAGTATATCGATCACAACTGATACTGCCTGGCCTTCAATCAATTCACGCATAATGTTCGATGCTCTTATCTTTGCTTGCCGAGTTGCGTATTCTTCCGCTAAGGAGCGCTCAAGTGCTGTATCGTTTCAACCTAATCTATAGCAAAAATTGGAGCGCACCATGAAAGCCGTGGGATATAAAAATATAGGAGCCATCGAACGTGAAGATGCGCTACAAGACATAACACTTGATAGACCAGTAGCAAAAGGAAGAGACTTACTGGTTAAGATCCACGCGGTGTCGGTAAACCCGGTTGATACAAAAGTTCGGCAACGGCAACAGCCCGCAGATGACGCCTGGGGTGTATTGGGCTTTGACGCCTCCGGAGTAGTTGAAGCCGTTGGACCTGCAGTTACTAACTTCAAGCCCGGTGATGCTGTCTTTTACGCTGGTGCGGTAAATCGCCCGGGTACCAATAGTGAATTTCATTTAGTCGATGAACGTATCGTTGGCCGTAAACCTAAGAGCCTGTCAGATGCAGAAGCGGCATCACTGCCGCTCACTGCCATCACCGCGTGGGAAATGTTATTCGATCGGCTCGATGTTAAGCGACCTACTGCACAAGGTGGCGATATCATCTTAGTCATTGGTGGTGCGGGTGGCGTGGGCTCAATTACCATTCAACTCCTGAGAGCGCTTACTGACCTGACGGTTATTGCAACTGCATCACGCCCCGAGACCCAGGAGTGGGTTCGCAAGTGTGGTGCGCATCATGTGATCGACCATCGCTCACCATTAACGGCGCAAGTCGAAGCACTTGGCTTAGGTGCGCCGGGCTTTGTATTCTCTACCACACAGACAGATCAGCACTACACCGATATTATGGAATTGATCGCACCGCAGGGCCGCTTCGGTTTAATAGATGACCCTGGCGATCTAAGTATTGTGCCGTTAAAGCGGAAAGCCATTTCTTTACACTGGGAGTTTATGTTTTGCCGGCCGTTATTTTCCACTCCAGACATAGAAGCTCAGGGTAAGTTGTTAAACGAAGTGGCAGACCTGGTAGACGCAGGAAAGATCACCTCTACTACCACGGATGTTGCAGGCACAATAGATGCTGCAACCTTGCGCCGGGTACACGCACATATTGAGTCGGGCTCTGCACGCGGTAAAGTAGTACTGGAAGGGTTTTAAGTTATTTAATAACGTATCGACTTACGCTATCAGACCACAGTGTCTGATAAGCGGTCTTGCAAACAATTGGAGTGTTAACGCCTGCAAACTTTTTTACTTCAACAATTTATCAAGCACTGAAGACTTTTTTTGTGGCACCGACTTAAAGCCATTAATCTGCGTACCGTTTACCTGCTCTTGCCATGATCTTTGTTCTTCCGGCCAGGAGTTTTTAATAAACGACAACACTGCGATAATTTCGTCATCGGTAAGTATGTCTTTGTAGACTGGCATTAGCGCTTTGTAGTTTTCATCTCCAATGACAACACCCGGACCATACTTAGTTATTTCAAACAATAGATCATCTGCGTGATGCCATGTATGGCCTTCAGCATTATGCGGTGGTGCGGGTAGATAACCGTTGCCATCGCGAACACGCCATTCGGGTTGACCTTCAAGCTCTGCTCCGTGGCAGGCGGCGCAATGTGTTTTGTAGATTTCTTCACCCGCTTGCACAACAACCAGATTTTCTGCTTGTAGTTCGACCCGAATCCCATCAGTACCATCTGACGCCCACAGGGGTATGGTTAAGACGCTGGCGGCCACCAGAAATGTCATTCTTTTGGTGTAAATCATACGGTTCATTTTCGTTCATGCCTTTTGCGATAATGGCAAGCGTGGAAGGATTCATATTGAATCGACAGAACTCTACCCTGCTGCAGAAATACCAGGCGCACTGTCATTCACAGTGCGCCCCTATTCTGCATTGCGTAACACCGCTCAAACAGCCATTTCAGGCACGTTGTCCGGTATGACTAACTCACCTTCCGTCAGATTGGCTATTTCTTCAGTGCTCACGCCTGGCGCACGCTCGCGTAAAATAAACTTGCCACCTTCGATATCCATTAACGCCAGATCAGTCAGCACACGCTTTATACAACCTTTGCCAGTCAGTGGCAGAGTACATTCAGAAAGCAGCTTTGATTGGCCGGTTTTAGAGGCGTGTGTCATGGTGACGATAATATTGTCAGCGCCTGCTACAAGATCCATCGCACCGCCCATACCCTTAATCAACTTTCCGGGGATCATGTACGAAGCAATACTGCCCTGACAATCTACTTCAAATGCACCGAGTACTGTCAGGTCTACATGACCACCGCGGATCATTCCAAACGATTCCGCAGAATTAAATATCGATGCGCCGGTGACCATTGTCACTGTTTGCTTACCTGCGTTAATTAAATCAGCATCAACTTCTTCTTCAAGCGGAAACTGCCCCATGCCAAGCAAACCGTTTTCAGATTGCAGCATCACCTGCATATCTTTGGGAATGTAGTTAGCCGAGAGCGTAGGGATTCCGATGCCAAGATTGACGTAGTAGCCGTCTTGAAATTCCTGAGCGACGCGTTGTGCGAGTTGTTCGCGAGTCAAAGCCATGTCAATTCCTCCTTAAGCGCTTGCGCGTACAGTGCGCTGTTCTATATCTTTTGCAAACGTGCCTTGAATAAGGCGGTTTACATAAATGCCTGGTAGATGAATTTCATCGGGGTCAAGCATGCCGACCTCTACTATTTCTTCCACTTCAACTACAGCGATCTTACCGGCTGTTATTGCCATCGGGTTGAAGTTCCGTGCGGTCTTGCGGAACATCAAATTACCAAACCGATCTGCCTTCCAGGCTTTAGCGATTGAGAAATCACCTTTCAGCGCTTCTTCAAGTATGTAATGACGACCATCAAACTCTCGCACTTCTTTACCTTCACCAACAGGGGTGCCGTAACCGGTAGCGGTGAAAAACGCAGGGATACCCGCCCCACCGGCGCGCATTTTTTCAGCTAATGTGCCTTGCGGTGTGAGCTCCACTTCTAGTTTGCCGCTCAGCAATTGCTCCATAAACAAAGCGTTCTCACCAACATACGAGGCGATCATCTTTTTGATTTGCTGATCTTCCAGCAGTAAGCCAAGCCCTTTGCCATCAACGCCAGCATTATTAGAGGCAATGGTCAGGCCTTTGGTGCCTTTGCGTTTAATTTCTTTGATCAAGTTTTCAGGTATACCGCAAAGACCAAAGCCTCCGGCGATTACTGTCATGTTGTCTTCAAGGCCGTCGAGCGCCTCTTCGTAACTGCTTATTACCTTGTCAAATCCGGCCACAGCACACTCCTGCTTACATTGGTTTAAGGGTCGAATTGCGTAGAATGCAAGAAATCTTTATATTTATCAATTTGTATTTTTCAATGAATTGATAAGCTGAGATTATTAATGACAATCCCCATTAATCAAGTGATCGCCTTTAGCGCCGTTGCCCGAACAGGCAGTTTTGCCGAAGCTGCAATTCAATTACATCTGTCTCAGCCAGCACTTAGCATTGCGATTAAAAACCTTGAGACGGCACTGGGTGGCAAGCTGCTGGCACGCACCACCCGCTCTGTGACACTGACACCGGAGGGTAAGGCATTTCAACCCGTGGCTCGTCGATTGCTGTCAGACTGGGAGCAATCACTGCAAGATGTACGCAACCACTTCGCACTGCTTCGCGGCAAGCTGCATATAGCGGCAATGCCTACTTATATTATCAACCTGTTGCCCTGCATCCTTGCAGATTTTCACCGGCAGTACCCCGATATAAATGTCACCGTCCACGATGTAGTGGCGGAAAATGTGGTTGAGCTGGTCAGACAGGGACGCTGCGATTTAGGCGTCACCTTCGACCCGGGTCAGTCTTCTGATCTGAATTTCACACCTTTATTTACCGATCGCTTTATCGCTATTTTACCCACTGACCACCCGTTGCTTGGCAAGAAGCAGCTGCGTTGGGAAGACATTCTTGACTATCCTCATATCAGTTTGCAGCACCCCGCGGGAACCCGCTCACTGATAGACAAGGCTTTGGCTGAAAAAGGTTTACAGCTCACACCTACTTTTGAAACGCATCAACTGGTCAGCATCGGGCGCTTAGTGCGTGAAGGACTAGGGGTGAGTGTGGTGCCGAGTACCAGCCGTACACATATGGAGGAAATGGGCCTGCACTGCCGCGTGGTCACTGCACCGGTGATCACTCACCAGGTGGGTATTGTTACAAGAATGCATCAGGAGCTATCTACTGCATCGCAGGCATTAGAAGCGTTGATTCGGGAGAGCAGTCTATAGTTAATTGATGTAGCTTGAACTATTGAGTTTTGCTTTTGTGCAGTCCGGTTCTGGATATGAAGCACGGTGAGATTGGGGTGGTTAGTCCCACGCTTACGCTTGTGGGTTTCCGATGACGTGCAATTACTTGCAAAAGCAGCTTAGCTGCTTAAATACTTTTCTATGTTGAGCTCGTTAGATTTTCATGTTGTGCTTATTAGGAAACGCCACAAGCGTGAGCGTGGGACTGGCTGGTATGAATTCTGAGTTTGTATGATGTAGCTTGAACTATTGAGTTTTGCTTTTGTGCAGTCCGGTTCTGGATATGCAGCACGGTGAGATTGGGGTGGTTAGTCCCACGCTTACGCTTGTGGGTTTCCGTTGACGTGCAATTACTTGCTTAGCTGCTTAGCTGCTTAAATACTTTTCTATGTAGTGCCGTTGGATTCCCATGCTGTGCTGCTCGTTAGGAAGCCCGCTAGCGTCAGCGAGGGAATTTATGCCCCGTTGATTAACTTCTATGAACTACTTAAAAGAGAAAGCTGTAACGTCAGGTATATTTTCAAAGCCAATAATACCGAAGCACCCATTTCTTAATTCCCTCGCTAACGCTGGCGGGCTTCCCGTGACGCACCAAACACCATAAATACGCAGCCTGCGCAATTAAACATCCCACTCGCCTTCTTTTAAGGAAACCCACTAGCGTTAGCGTGGGACTGGCTGGTATGAATTCTGAGTTTGTATGATGTAGCTTGAACTATTGAGTTTTGCTTTTGTGCAATTCGGTTCTGGATATGAAGCATGGTGAGATTGGGGTGGTTAGTCCCACGCTTACGCTTGTGGGTTTCCGGTGACGTGCATTACTTGTAAAAGGCAGCTAAGCTGCTTGAATACATTTTTATGTTGTGCTCGTTAGATTTCTATTCTGTGCTTTTAGGAAACCCACAAGCGTTAGCGTGGGACTAACCTGTATGAATTCTGAGTTTGTATGATGTAGCTCGAACTATGGAGTTTTGCTTTTGTGCAATTCGGTTCTGGATATGCAGCACGGTGAGATTGGGGTGGTTAGTCCCACGCTTACGCTTGTGGGTTTCCGGTGACGTGCAATTACTTGCAAAAGCAGCTTAGCTGCTTACGTACATTTCTATGTTGGGCTCGTTAGAGTAATCTGCAGCATCAGAGGTGGAGCCTATGCATCAAGCCGCCTCACATCAATAAACCATTTGCATCTGATACCTGAATGCCTATTCGTAGCTGCGAATATCGTCAATCACTTTACCATCTGAAGCAAGCTCACCGCTCGTTACAAAATTCACTTCGCCACGCAGCTTACATACGTCTCTTAAACTATCGCGTATGGAGTTGGCTAGTGATTCGTCATGCCCTTCAACTTCGCACATTAAAGTCATTGAATCGTTTACATCCTTACGGTCAACGACTAGCCTTGCTTTAAGAATTTCCGGGTGACGTTTAACAACTAGCGCGACTTGCTCTGGCCTTACAAACATTCCTTTTACTTTTGTAGTTTGATCAGCGCGACCCATCCAGCCTGCAATACGGGTATTGGTGCGACCACAGGGACTACTGCCCGGCATGATCTTCGACATATCACCAGTGGCGAATCTTACTAACGGATAGTCTTTTGAGAAACTGGTAACAAGGATCTCCCCTACCTCACCCGCAGCCACCGGATCACCCGTGCCCGGGGTGACTATTTCAACCAGAATATTTTCATCAATGATTAAACCTTCGCGGGCATCAGATTCATAAGCGATGGTTCCAACATCTGCGGTGCCATAAAATTGCAGTACATCGACTCCGTGATCAGATAACGTAGTACGTAAGGAAGGAGGAAGCGCTTCACCACCGACTAAACCCTTCTTGATACAAGATATATCAGCGCCTAGCTCTGCTGCTTTATCTATTATTATTTTTAAAAATGAAGGCGTACCACAGTAGACATTCGGCTGCAGATCAACAATTGCCCCGACTTGTAGTTCGGTTTGACCTATCCCTGCGGGGAACACGCCACAGCCAATAGCACGCGCTCCTGACTCAATCATAAAACCTGCAGGAGTAAAGTGGTAAGAAAGCGTGTTATGGATTAAATCACCTGCTCGCACGCCTGCAGCATACATGGCACGACCAGTCCGCCAATAATCCGGGCCTTCACCTTCTGGCTCATAAACCGGGCCCGGTGATGCATAGACCCGAACCATTGAACCAGGCTTCGCACTAGCAAGCCCACCAAACGGACGATCAGCTGCCTGGCGTTCCATTAGTTCTGATTTTCGTGTTACCGGAAGTGACGCTAAGGCTTCTAGTGAAGTCACCGAAGAAACATCAAACTCTTTTAGGATCTCGGCGTAAGCTGCGGTAGAAGATTTTGCATGCGATAACTGCTTTGGCAATTCCATTTGCAGGGCCAAAGATCGAGTCATTTCATCGCGTGTTTCCAGCTTGTCGTAGTAGTCACCGGTCATGGGTATTCCTGCTCGTATCAGATACCCAGAGTATCCCACGAACCAGAGCGCTCGTCATCGGAAAGCAGCAACATAAAAAAGTGATTATCAAAATAAAGTATGTGAGCCAGAAAGATTACGTCGGTCGCTGCTAGCTCCGGTGTTAAGTATCTCTTGCAGTGTATCTCTAGTTGCGTATCTTTAGGAAAGCCACCTTTTACGCCGCTTGTAATGCTTAACATTACGGAAGCTACGCTTAGCTCCTTCACTGACCCCAAGGTAGAACTCTTTTACATCAGCGTTATCACGCAGTTCGCTGGCGGCCCCATCCATAACCACACGCCCGGACTCTAGTATGTAGCCGTAGTGAGCATACCGCAGTGCGATATTGGTATTTTGTTCAGCGAGTAAAAAAGAAACCCCTTCTTGCTCGTTAAGCCTTTTAACGTTCTCGAAAATCTCCTCCACTAGTTGCGGAGCTAAACCCATTGAAGGTTCATCTAGTAAGATCGTTTCAGGGTTAGCCAATAACGCCCGGCCGATAGCACACATTTGTTGTTCACCACCAGAGGTATACCCCGCTAGGGATTTTCGCCTATCGCGTAGTCGCGGAAAATAGTTATAGACCATTTCAAGGTCACGTTTTACAGCCGCCTTACCATCACGGCGCGTATAGGCGCCGGTAAGCAGGTTATCTTCAATGGTTAGGTGTTCAAAACAGTGACGCCCTTCCATTACTTGAATCACCCCACGCTTCACTAATGCTTCAGGTGAAAGTGAATCAATCGGCGTTCCTCTGTAAAGGATAGAACCTTTGGTAACGACACCACGCTCAGAGTGCAACAGATTAGATATCGCTTTGAGCGTAGTGGTTTTACCCGCACCATTGCCGCCTAAGATGGCGGTTATTCCGCCCATTGGCACGCTTAGACTTACACCCTTCAATACAAGGATCACATGATTGTAAATAACTTCTATGTTATTTACTTCCAATAGCGCTTCCGCTTGTTCTGGAACAGCGGCTTCTGATGTAGTGGCAGCGGTGTTCATATTGTGGGGCTCATAAAATTAGGCCGATGCAAAAACTACCCCTCATACCGAGGGGTAGCAGTTGGTGCTTTTTAAGCGCACTCTCGCACTTCAATTTTGCTTTCTTCCGCAAACGCATTGCTATCTTCATCGATTAACGGCTGAATAATATCCATGTCGGATGCTTCAAAGTCGGAAATCAATTTCCATTCGCCGGCACCTGCATCCCACTGTTGCATGGCACCAAGACCCGGACCACCGTGGTTTTTACAATCAACAGTGAACTCAGGGCCAAAACCTGCCATACCAAGAGATTCCATCTTGGCAGCATCCATTACCAGTGCTTCCATACCATCACGCATTTGACCGGCATTAATGTCTTTAGTGCCGTGAATTTCCTGTGCAGTTTTTGCCGCTTCAACAGCGAGCATTGCAGCGTACATACCACGGTTGTAGAGCACAGTACCGACTTGATCACCAGCACCCGCAGCCTTGCCTGCATCAACTACGTGCTTTTTGATGTCATCAAACACAGGAAAGTCACTGCCTACCGCATGGAAAGTTAACGCTTTATAACCATTGGCCTTAGGACCTGCAGGAATCACGTCGTTCTCGGAACCAGACCACCAGATACCAATGAAGTTTTCCATTGGATAGCCAATGTTAACCGCTTCTTGAATGGCGACCTGATTCATCACACCCCAACCCCACATCAATACATAGTCAGGTCGTGTACGACGAATTTGCAACCACTGCGACTTTTGCTCTTGTCCCGGATGATCTACCGGAACTTCGGTTAGTTTAAAACCATGCTTGGCAGACAATTCAGTCAGGGTACGAATAGGCTCTTTACCGTAAGCTGAGTTGTGGTAAACCAAGGCTACATTTTTGTCTTTGATATCACCGCCATTCTCACCAAGGATGTGATTAATGGCGTGCGAAGCACCATCCCAGTAATTTGCCGGATAATTAAATACGTTGCTGAAAACCTGGCCGTTTTTGGCAGACGTACGGCCATAACCCATGGTGTGCATAGGGATGCCATCTGCGGTTACTTTAGGGATCAACTGATAAGTAATGCCGGTAGAGAGCGGTTGATAAATTAGCGGGCTCTCGCCTTTGGTCGACTCATAACATTCAACACCTTTTTGCGTGTTATAACCGGTTTCACATTCGATCACTTTGGCCGCCACTCCACCAATACCGCCGTCTCTCTCATTAACCAGAGTGAAGTAATCAGCATAGCCATCTGCAAACGGTATGCCGTTGGCGCCGTAAGCACCGGTACGGTAACTAAGCGACGGAAACACCAGGTCGGCCATAGCAGCTGTTGAAGCCAGCGTGGCAATCAATGCCACCCCAACGATTTTTAACGGATTCATATTCTTTATCCTCAGTAATAACATCAAACGTATGGTGTCCCCTAGTGTGGGAACGGCCACAACAAAAACTTATCTTTGGCTAACCGCCACAGTTGCGCGAGCCCGTGGGGTTCGGCGATCAGGAACACGATGATCAGACCACCAATGACCATAAACTCTATATGAACAGCGATATCAGTTGGCCAACCAAGCCAGTTAACCATAATGTTCTTCAGTAATACAGGCACCAGTACCAGGAAGGCCGCACCCACGAAACTGCCGAAAATTGAGCCTAAGCCACCGATAATTATCATAAACAGCACGAGAAAGGATTGATTAATGCCAAAGGCTTCGCCCACTTCAACCGCACCGAGATAGACCGAAAAGAACAATGCGCCAGCGACACCAATGAAAAAGGAAGACACAGCGAAGGCCGAAAGCTTGCTTCTTAAAGGGTTCACTCCAATGATCTCTGCAGCAATATCCATATCGCGAATGGCCATCCAGCTACGGCCCAAACGCCCACGGGTTAAGTTACGTGCAACCCACGCTAACATCACCAAAAGGGTTAGACAGAATAAATACCTGACGGGGGCGTCTGCGTTAGGGCCAGTGATCGCATAGCCGAACATGGACCGTTCAGGAGAACTGATTTGCCCGGAGGCCGAATTGTTATAAAACCAAGGCACTTTATTAAACAACCACACTAAAAAGAATTGCGCTGCAAGTGTTGCCACCGCTAAATAAAAACCTTTGATTCTCAAAGACGGAATACCAAACAACATGCCCACTGCGGCTGTTATTAAGCCAGACAGCAACACAACAACAAAAATATTTAAATCAGGAAATGATGTCATTATTTTGTAGCAGCCATAAGCACCAACTGCTAAAAAGCCACCTGTACCTAGCGACACCTGGCCACAGTAGCCAGTAAGAATATTCAAACCCAGTGCTGCAATGGCATAAATTAAAAACGGCAACATGACCGCACTGGTCCAGTAGTCGTTAATGAAAAACGGCACTACAAGAAACGCTATTGCCAATACGATGTAATAGCCCCAACGATCTTGCTTGAGCGGAAACGTTTGGATATCGTCACGGTAGGTTGTTTTAAAATCGCCTGCTTGCCGATAGAACATAGTTAGCTTCCCTAAACCCGCTCGATAATTTTGTCGCCGAACAAACCTTGCGGCCGGAATACAAGAAAGAACAACGCAAGCACGTAAGCAAACCAGTTCTCTGTTGCACCGCCAATCATAGGTCCAATAGAATACTCAAACAGCTTTTCGCCTACACCAATAATTAGTCCACCAATAATTGCACCTGGTATGGATGTAAACCCACCAAGAATTAATACCGGTAATGCCTTAAGTGCAATAAGTGACAAGGAGAATTGCACACCGGATTTAGAACCCCACATAACGCCCGCGACCATAGCGACCACACCGGCTATACACCAGGTAATAACCCAGATCTTACGCAAACTAATACCGACCGATAACGCCGCCTGGTGATCATCAGCTACTGCACGCAATGCACGGCCTGTTTTAGTGTACTGGCTAAACAACGATAACGTGATAACAAGCGCTATAGCCACCAGTGCTGCGACCATATCCAGCTTATCTACATACATACCGTAGTATTGTGACCCTTCGGTGGCCCAACCCACTGTATATTCTTCAAGCGCTAGTGATGCGCCTTTGGGTAATCCTACATCTAAGACTTTGATCTCTGAACCCCACATTAGATCACCGAAGCCTTCCATAAAGTACGCAAGACCAATGGTTGCCATAAACAAGATAATCGGCTCTTGATTCACTAAGTGCTTTAACACTAAGCGCTCAACCAATATGGCAAAGATAATCATAACTACAACGGTAAGCAAGATGGCGACAATCGCTGGTAGGTGCCAACCAAAGTGGTGTAACTGAGTGCCAAATACGGCATTAATCAAGTGCGAAAACGGCACTTGACCATTTTGGATTCCGACAAGAGTCATGGCAGCAAACAATGCCATGACCCCTTGCGCGTAATTGAATATTCCCGATGCCTTGAAGATCAGTACAAAGCCAAGCGCTACGAGTGCATACATGACCCCGGCCATAAGGCCATTCAAGATCACTTCTGCGGTATAGAGTATTTCCGGCGACATTAGTTACTCCCCTTATTCATGAGGAACACCCAGATAGGCATCAATTACTGCCTGATTGTTGCGAATTTCTTCAGGCGTGCCATCGCCAATTTTTTTGCCATAGTCTAGTACTACTAACCGGTCTGATATATCCATTACTACACCCATATCGTGTTCGATAATCGCGATGGTAGTTCCAAACTCACTTTGAACATCTAGAATAAAACGCGACATATCTTCCTTTTCTTCAACGTTCATTCCGGCCATTGGCTCATCGAGTAATAGCAATACAGGTTCTGCCGCTAGCGCACGACCGAGCTCTACACGTTTTTGTAGACCATAAGGCAACCGACCAACCGGGGTTTTACGAATTGATTGAATCTCCAGGAAATCTATAATCTCTTCGACGAAGCGGCGATTTTTAATCTCTTCTTTTTCAGCAGCACCACGCCAAATTGCCTGGCTTAACATGTTGGCGCGCATGTGTGTTGAACGGCCAGTCATGATGTTATCAAGCGTAGACATACCCTTAAATAACGCAATATTCTGGAACGTCCGTGCGATACCTTGATGAGCAATCTGAAATGGCTTCAGACCTTTGCGCTTCTGCCCGCAATACCAAACCTCACCCACTTGCGGATGGTAAAAGCCATTGATGACGTTAAGCATCGAAGACTTCCCCGCGCCGTTCGGACCAATGATTGCGCGTACTTCACCACGCTTGATATCAAAAGAGACCTCTGTGAGTGCCTTGACACCACCAAAAGACAAAGAGATATTTTCGATTCTTAAAAGTTCTTCACCAGGCTGAATGTTGCTGGCCATCTTTGAACCAATGTTCATAGCATAACCATCAATCTAGGCGCTCTCTTTCAGAACAGAATCTGGATGTTCGTAGATGTTCATTTCTTCAATGCGTACATTGGCAGAAATTTCACCGCGGCGTCCATCTTCGAAGACTACCTCAGTGGTGATAAAACGTTCCGTTGACCCATCGTATAAGCCTTCTATCAGTGGCATATAGCGTTCTTCGATAAAAGAGCGCCTGACTTTTTGTGTGCGAGTGAGTTCACCGTCGTCGGCATCTAGTTCTTTATGCAAAACCAAGAACCTTTTTATTTGTGCACCGGCCATTCTAGGCTCACGGCTGAGGTCTTTATTTACTTGGTCAACGTGGTCTCGGATGGTGGCGTAGACTTCTGGATGACCAGCAAGTTCTTGATATGATGCATAGGCGATATTGTTACGTTCAGCCCAATTACCCACGGAAGTGAGATCTATGTTAATCATTACTGTTGTGTATTCTCGTTGATCGCCAAACGCGACTACCTCTTTAATATTCGGGAAGAACTTCAGTTTATTCTCTATATACTTCGGTGGAAACATGTTGCCATCTAGAAGTTTGCCTACATCTTTAGCGCGATCAATGATATGCAAATGGCCTATATCGTCTATAAAACCCGCATCACCGGTGTGTACCCAGCCATCTTGAGTTTTAGTTGATAAAGTTGCTTCATCGTTTTTGTAATAGCCCATGAACACTCCGGGTGAGCGATAAAGGACTTCTCCGGTATCGGTAAGTTGCAATTCCACATCTATTGAAGGCTTACCTACGGTGTCGGGGTAAATCTCACCATCAGGTTGTGCGGTAATATAAACACTGGCTTCTGTTTGCCCATACAACTGCTTTAAGTTAATACCTAGTGATCGATAAAAGCTAAAGATCTCAGGGCCTATAGCTTCGCCGGCAGTGTAACCCACTTTAATTCGGCTCATTCCAAGTTGGTTTCTGAGCGGCCCATAGACAAACAAGTTGCCCAGCTTGTATTTAAGGTTATCTACAAAACCTACCGATTCACCATTGAGTAATTTCTCACCGCAGCGCTCTGCTACATCCATAAAGTATTTGAACATTGCACCTTTGACTTTACCGGCGTCATCCATGCGAACCATAATACTAGTGAGCAGCGTCTCAAAGACTCTTGGTGGTGCAAAAAAATAGGTGGGTGCAATTTCACGGCGATCTATATCTATGGTTTCACCACTTTCAGGGCAACACACACAGTAACCTGCCGTTAGGAACTGACCATAGGAAAACACGTGATCGCCGACCCATGCCAACGGCAAGTAGGCAATGATCTCTTCTTTGTGATCGAGATTATCAAACGCATTACCGTTTAGAGACGACAACAGCAGGTTGTCGTAAGACAACATAACGCCTTTGGGCCTACCGGTCGTACCTGAGGTATAAAGCATCACACACAAGTCACTACCTTGCGCCGCTTCTATGCCTTGCAGCCACTGGCTATGTAGCTGCGGGTTAGCAGCAAGCGCTTCTTTGCCTTGCTGCTGCAGGCTTTCTATTGAGTGCAGGAATTCGTGATCGTAGTCCCTTAGGCCGCGATGTTCATCATACAAAAGATGCTGCAGCGCGGGCAGGCTATCTCCGATTGATAATAACTTATCTACTTGTTCTTGATCTTGGCAAACGGCAAATCGGACATCGCCGTGCTCAAGTACGTATTGCATTTCATCGGCGACTGATTCTGCATAGACTGGAACGGGCACCGCACCCAGCGCCTGCGCTGCCGCAAAAGTCCAGTAGAGCCGTGGTCGGTTGCTACCGACAATCGCGACTTTATCACCTGCTTTCACTCCGATGAGTTGCAGGCCAATGGAGTACGCGCGTATCTCTTCGAATAATGCAGCCCATGTCCAGGACTGCCAAACACCATAGTCTTTGTGACGCATGGCAGGACGCTTCGCATGGATTTCTGCGTTTCGCACCAAATACTTTGGAAACGTGTCTAACTGCGGCTGCTCGCTACTTTGCATAGCGTAAAGTTCTATGGCGCTGCGTTCTATGGTGTTCGGTTCTATAGTATTCCGTTCTATATCCTTCGGTTCTATAGCCTTCCATTTTATAACTTAGGGATCTACTGACAGCTGTGTCTTTAATTTTGCGCCTTAACATTTAGTCACTAGCGATACATTAAACCAATGCATCTTAGTCCTCTCCACAGATCTATAGTGGCTTTACGTTAACGTAAGCGTCAAGCGCAGTCAATACTGTTTCACGACATAAAAATGGATTACCGGATCAGCTTTACAGGTGCTTTTATCAAACTACGTTACACAATAACCTAGCACAATTCAGAAGCTCGCACTTACGGAAGTGCCAGCTCGAAACATCGTTTTGGAGCACCTTGTTTATCTTTTTTATACCAGACCAACACTGACCTGAACCGAAATGAAAAACCCTTGTATACCAACCTGAGGTAGCCAAGCGTACCTGGCTAGACGCTCTTTAGAATAGACTCTTTGCCACCCATCAATGGGCGCAGCACTTCAGGCACAGTAACGCTCCCATCCGCTTCTTGATAATTTTCAAGGATCGCAACCATAGTTCGACCAACGGCAAGCCCTGAACCGTTCAATGTATGCACTAGTTCTGTGTTGCCTTCTTCGTTGCGGAATCTGGCTTTCATCCGGCGCGCCTGGAAGTCAGTGCAGTTACTACATGACGATATTTCACGGTAGGCTTGCTGACCGGGCAACCACACCTCAAGGTCATAGGTCTTACTGGCAGCAAACCCCGTATCACCGCTGCATAGGGTCATTACCCTGTATGGCAGTGCAAGCTTTTGCAATACTGCCTCTGCATGACTGACTAGTATTTCTAGCATGTCCCACGATTCTTCAGGGTGGACAATATGCACCATCTCTACCTTCTCAAACTGGTGCTGCCGAATCATGCCGCGAGTGTCTTTTCCGTACGACCCGGCTTCTGAACGAAAACAAGGCGTGTGGGCTGTCATACTAATGGGCAGTTGCGCACGATCCAGAATCTGATCTCTGACAAGATTGGTCAACGGGACTTCTGAAGTAGGTATTAGGTAGTAGTCGCTGTCGCCCTCCAAGGCAAATAGATCTTCACCAAACTTTGGCAACTGAGAAGTCCCTAACAATGAGTCAGCATTAACAATAAACGGCACATTCATCTCTGTGTAACCATGCTCAGTGGTGTGCAGGTTCAACATGAACTGTGCGATCGCACGGTGCAGTAACGCTATTTCGTTACGCATTACGACAAAACGTGAGCCAGTAAGCAGCGCGCCCGCTGCGGCATCCAGACCCTTGTTTGCGGTGACATCTACGTGATCAAGCACTTCAAACTCAAATTCACGCGGGGTGCCCCACTTGCGAACTTTTATGTTGTCGTCTTCAGATTTTCCGATCGGTACGGATTCGTGAAGTAAATTAGGTACCGCTAAGGAGATGTCACGCAACTTACCCTGGAGTTCTGCGAGATCCGCCTCGCCGCGCTTGAGGTCTTCACCAAGATTATTGACTTCAGCCAGCAGCGGTTCGATATCTTCGCCTTTAGCTTTGGCGGCACCAATATCTTTGGAACGAGTGTTTCGCTCAGCCTGTAAATCCTGGGTTTTGCCTTGGAGCTCACGGCGTCGTACCTCAAGCGATTCTACCGCTTCAGTATCAAGCTCATAGCCGCGACGGCTCAGCTCTTTGGCCAGTGATCCAAGATCCGTTCGAAACAGTTTTGCGTCAAGCATAAAGGGTGTTGGTAACTCAGGAGTGGCCGCAAATTATAGCAACTTGCCAGCATTTGCCACAGAAATTATTGCAGCAGCTGAATTTAGCGCAAACGGGCAGCATATGCCGAGCCCACAATCATGCCCAAAGTCACTGCTAACAGACTTAAAATCAGGTTCGCTAGCACATTGATAAGGGCTGCTTTGTTCTGCCCTGACTGCCATAAATTCATAGTCTCCAGGGAAAAAGCAGAAAAGGTCGTGAAGGCCCCTAGTAGGCCGGTTTGAAAGAACAACCTGGCTTCTGGCACGATTTTCTCGCCACTTAACGGATTGCCTGCCCCACTTAGGAAGCCTGCTGCTAGCAGGCCGATAAGAAACGAGCCCACTACATTGACGATAAGCGTTGCCAACGGAAAGCTCATTGACGTGCCTACGAGCGCCCGCGAAACTCCAAACCTAAGCACCGCACCGCAAGCACCGCCGAGCGCTACCCAAATTACTGCCATTAGAACAATCCCCTTATATGTACGCTACCGGAACAAAATGCGGCACAGTCGATGCTTGAATATTCGGATCTTTGAGAGGCAGGCATAATGAACTTACTCGAACGTTTTCCAGCAATTGCATTTTCCGCAATAGTGGCCATATTGAGCAGCCAAGCCGCACATGCAACCACACTGTATCAATGGACCGGTTCGGATGGTACTCCTACCTACTCCCCTGATCCACCACCAAAAGGCGTCTCGTATACTATTGTTGGCGCGGATCTGCAGCCTATTCAAGGACAGGCTCCAGTGACTCAAACAGCCGCTCAGCCAAAGGTACCTGCGCAAGCATTACCCAACCCACAACCGACTGCGCAACCTTCTACTGCGCTACCAACTCCTTTTACTGCAAATCGCAAAAGCAACGTTGTGATAGTGCCTGCTCCGGGTTCAGCCGAACAACCACAAACCACACCTAAAAAATCCAAGACCCCGTGGAAACCAGTTAAGTACGCGGATGATCCGAACCCTGGTGCTAATCAGCCCGTCATTACTCGAGCGACTGAACTTGAGAACGTTGAACCACCGCTATCGAGCGTTAGCAGTCAATGCATAGCGATTAAACAAAAACGTCTAGCGCTTGAGGGCTTATTTGCCAATGCACAAACGGCAAAAGAAATGGATGACGCCATACTGCGGTTAAGCAAATTTAGAAAACAAACCGATGGTATGTGTGGTCGCTAGAACCATGCATAAAGAAACGCAAGGCTTGGTAGGGCGTACTTAACCCGCTTTTGGGTCGGTCGTTTGGCAAAGCTCAAAGTGGTGGCCGCGAAAATGCAAATAACGCAACCACTTATATAAGAAGCGGTTGAGCCGCCATGAGTTATCCAGACCTCGGGTTTTACGCTGTACATGTTGCTGGCCATGGATAAGCCCACTGACCACTTCAGCAGTTCTGGCGTCGTGGTAAATCCGCAGCATTAAATCTGGCTCAGCCGTAGCTCGACCCGGGCGCCCGGAGGTCGATACAAACCGATACGTTAATCGCAGCGTGGTGGTATACGGACTTTTTTCGATCATATGCATATAGAGTGGCAAGCAACCGGGGACCTTTGATACCTCGGTGCTTATTTCAGCATTCTTCAGATTAGGAATAAGCAGACGCAATTGCAGATAATTTTGCTCATAAAGCTCCATTAGGTTGCCAAAGCGACCTGCTGTTCTAGTTTTTTGCTGCACTGGACAATACATAGAGTCAGGGTAAGTACCGGTTACAATCCCACCTATTGTAGGCCATATTGGGTACGAAAAGCCTAAGTTTGCGGTATTTGCGCTCAATACAAAGGAAAATGCGACAAATTGTTTCAATAATAGCGTTTACCCTTTAGAATTGAACAAATAGCCCATACTTCAACGATGTGGGCAGGTGACCAACGGAGTCCTCCGCGGTTACTCACCACACAATGTACTAAGTTAAGAAGCGAGTGAATGGCGAAAGAAGAAGCAATTGAAATGGAAGGCACTGTGATAGACACATTGCCCAACACTATGTTCCGGGTGGAGCTTGAGAACGGTCACGTAGTGACTGCACATATATCAGGCAAGATGCGAAAGCACTATATCCGAATCCTGACAGGCGACAAGGTAACGGTAGAAATGACCCCATACGATTTATCCAAGGGTCGAATCACCTACAGAAGTCGTTAATAACAAGATCGATCGTAAATATTGATTCAAAAAAAGGCACGCTCTAAGCGTGCTTTTTTTGTGCTTTTAATATTTGCAACGATCGCCTATTGCGACCGTTGTTGAATCATCTACTAGGCCGTTGCTTCGGCGTTTTCGATTTGGAACGTTAGCTCACCAAACTCATCAAGCAGAACCTTAACTGAACCACCTTTAGATAGTGCTCCGAATAAGATTTCATCTGCCAGTGGCTTTTTGATGTTCTCACGGATGATGCGACTCATTGGGCGCGCACCCATTTTTGCATCAAAGCCGTTTTCAGCTAACCAACCTTTGGCAGGCTCTGTCACATCAATGGTAACGTTCTTCTCATTAAGCTGTTCTTCTAGTTCGAATAGGAACTTATCTACAACGCTTAAGATAGTAGCTCTGTCTAGCGGACCAAACTGCACTATGCCATCAAGACGATTTCTGAACTCAGGTGTGAAGAACTTATTAATAGCTTCCATACCGTCTGTCGCGTGGTCTTGAATAGTGAATCCAACACTTGGACGACTAATAGACTCCGCACCAGCGTTGGTAGTCATGATCACAATCACGTTGCGAAAATCTGCCTTACGACCATTGTTGTCGGTAAGCGTTCCGTGATCCATAACTTGTAGCAACAAGTTGAATACATCAGGGTGTGCTTTTTCAATTTCATCTAACAACAATACACAGTGAGGGTTCTGTATAACCGCATCTGTTAGTAGACCACCCTGGTCATAGCCAACATAACCGGGAGGCGCACCGATTAGTCTTGAAACGGTGTGGCGCTCCATATACTCAGACATATCAAAGCGCATAAACTCAATGCCCATTACTTTGGCAAGCTGCTTAGTGACTTCGGTTTTACCTACACCTGTAGGACCTGCAAGCAGAAAGCTACCAATTGGACGATCTTCAGGACCAAGCCCTGAGCGTGACATTTTAATAGCAGAGGCAAGCTGCTCGATCGCTGTATCTTGACCAAATACCAACATGCTTAGGTCACGCGCCAGGTTCTTGAGTTTTTCCATATCGGTTGACGATACGCTTTTCTCAGGGATACGGGCAATCTTTGCAATGATGGTTTCTATGTCTTTAACATCAATAGCCTTCTTAGATTTCTTAGGCTCAAGACGACGGCTTGCACCGGCCTCATCAATGATATCGATAGCTTTGTCTGGCAGGAATCGATCATTGACATAGCGATCAGATAATTCTGCAGCGGCTTTTAACGCGCCCTTTGAGTACTTTACATCGTGGAAGTCTTCAAAGTTATCTTTTAAGCCCTTAAGGATCTCAACCGTTTCTGAAACGGATGGCTCCGTTACATCTACTTTTTGAAAGCGACGTGACAACGCACGGTCTTTTTCAAAGATACCGCGGTATTCTTGATAAGTAGTTGAACCAATACATTTGAGCTCACCTGTTGCAAGCATTGGCTTGATTAAGTTAGAGGCATCCATAACACCACCAGATGCAGCTCCCGCACCAATAATGGTGTGGATCTCATCAATGAAAAGTATCGCGCCATCTTCAGCTTGAAGCTGTGCCAATATTGCTTTTAGGCGTTTTTCAAAATCACCGCGGTACTTGGTTCCGGCAACCAAAGCGCCAAGATCTAACGAGTAGATGGTGCTGTCCAGCAGTACTTCCGGAAGATCACCGTTAACAATCTTAAGTGCTAAACCTTCAGCAATGGCGGTTTTACCAACACCTGCTTCACCGACCAGCAATGGATTGTTTTTTCGGCGACGACATAAAATTTGCGCTGAACGCTCGACCTCTTTTTCACGACCAATAAGTGGATCGATCTTGCCTTCGCGAGCTCTGTTGTTCAGGTTAGTGGCGTATTTATCAAGTGGGGAAACTTCTGCCTCACTCTCTTCCATGGCTGCCTCGTTACCAAGATCTTCCATGTCGCCTTTTTCTTCATCTGCAATCTTAGAAATACCGTGCGAGATGTAGTTCACTACGTCTAAACGTGTGACGTTTTGCTTGTTGAGCAAGTAGACCGTGTGTGAGTCTTGCTCGCCGAAGATCGCAACCAAAACATTGGCTCCGGTGACTTCTTTCTTACCTGACGACTGCACGTGGAAAACGGCACGCTGCAGCACGCGCTGGAAACCCAATGTTGGCTGAGTCTCGCGATTATCAGTGTCATCAAGCAAAGGTGTGTTTTCGTTAATGAACTCTACTAATTCATCACGCAAGGATTCCAACTCTCCACCACAAGACCGTAAAACCTGTGCGGCAGTCGGGTTGTCGAGCAAGGCTAGAAGCAAATGCTCAACAGTCATGAATTCATAACGTTTTTCGCGTGCTTCCTTGAACGCATTATTTAACGTGAACTCGAGTTCTTTGCTCAGCATCTCACGGTTCTCTCTATATAATTTATTATTGTATGCATCTTCATTTTCAGCTGAAACTACGCCTCTTCCATATCACACATTAAAGGATGCTGGTTGTCACGTGAAAACTGGTTCACATGGACAACTTTTGTTTCAGCCAACTCACGGGTGAATACCCCACAAACACCCTTGCCCCGACTATGTACATGTAGCATGACCTGCGTCGCCTTCTCACGGTCCATACTAAAGAAGCTCTCAAGCACTGTTACGACGAACTCCATGGGTGTGTAGTCGTCATTGAGAATTACCACCTTATACATAGGTGGCTTCTTAAGTATGGGCTTAGCGACTTCAACCGCTGTTCCCGTATCTTCGGAATACTGTTTATCAGTCATAAACCTACGTTAAATCTTTCGACATAATTCTATACATCTTGATAGTTAATTAGGGCTTACTTCCCATACCCTAAAGCTTGTTTTATTGGTTAAATATTTGATATTACATGCAATTATGCACACAGGCAGCATTGTATTCCCAGAATAAAATATGGCGTCTGTGACTCAGTTTTCAACCCGCAGACACCACATTAAAGCTTTACCGGAACATAACGGGGCCTAGCGCCAGGTTAGCTGGCCTCGGCAAGACCTTCTTTTATATGATTATTAGCTGCTCCAGATTGCAAAAACTCACCCGGAAAGTCATCTACCATTATCACTTTTCTGGTCGCTATCGCTGAATCAAGCAGAATTTGACCATCGGCAGCGCTGAGCTCACCATCTTTAATCAAATTGGCAATCCAATCAGTGAATTCAAGATCGTATGGCTTCTTGATTCCTTTGTCTTTGAGGTCCTTTTCAATTGGATCCGCTGCAATGGAAAGTGTCATTGCGACTTCCAGACAACCCGTGACATCGTTGGGGTCAGTACTGATGTAAAGAGCATCCGTTAGTCGATCACGTGCCTCACCTGGCGTCAACAATAAATTGGCAACTTGTCTGCCTAGTTTGTCGTTCGGTGTTCTGAATCTGCGACCAAGCGGGAAAACCACACCACGAAGAATGATTCCCACCCACGGGCTTGGGAAGTTTCTCAGGATCTGATCAAGTGCAATTTGAGTCTGAAAAATACAGTGGCGTGCACTCCATTCTACTAACGGCCAATCAGCTTCTGGTCGGCCGTCATCTTCGTAACGCTTAAGCACCGCAGATGCCATATACATATAGATGAGTCCATCAGCGAAACGACCAGACAATTTTTCCTTACGCTTTAACTCACCACCTAAAAACAACAAGGTGAAGTCAGCTAAAAAGGAGTAACCAGCACTCATACGCGACAAACGACGATAATACTTGGCAGGCTTTCCTTTGACGGGTGATTTAGCCAGGCGGCCACGAGTTAAGCCATGGAACATTGCCTGCGCGCCACTACTAATGGCGTATGCAATGTGGCCCGTTAGGGCTTTGTCAAAAGCATCAATCGATTCATCTTGATCTTCAATTGATGCCGCTTCGATTTCTGCCACCAAGTGCGGGTGACAACGCATTGCGCCCTGGCCAAATACGATCATGCTGCGGGTTAGTATGTTGGCACCTTCAACCGTGATACCCACCGGCACCCCTTGATAAGCACGAGCCAAATAGTTACTTGGGCCCATGCATATACCTTTGCCACCATGAATATCCATGGCGTCATTTAAGACACTACGCATATTTTCAGTATTAAAGTATTTTAGAATTCCACTTGCTACAGAAGGTTTTTCACCCATGTCCAATGCGGCGCAGGTTAACCTGCGACCAGAGTCCATTATATAAGTAAGGCCACCAATGCGGGCTAAAGCTTCCTCTACCCCTTCAAACCGACCGATTGGAATATTGAACTGCTTACGTGTGCGGGCATAGGCACCGGTGAAGCGCGTTGCTGCCATACCCGCTGCAGCACCTGAAGATGGCAAAGAGATTCCACGGCCAACAGATAACGATTCCATCAACATACGCCAACCCTTACCAATGTTAGGTTGACCACCAATAATCCACTCCATCGGCACGAATACATCTTTGCCGCTGTTAGGACCATTCATGAAAGCCTGGTTCAATGGAAAGTGTCGGCGACCAATAGTGACACCGTTGGTATCAGTGGGGATTAACGCACAGGTGATGCCTAGATCTTCTTCACCGCCTAATAAACCGTCGGGGTCGTACGCTTTGAACGCTAAACCCAATATGGTGGCAACAGGTCCAAGTGTTATATAACGTTTGTCCCAATTACAACGCAGACCAAGCGTTTCAACACCATTGAACATTTGCTTACAGACAATACCGTTGTCTGGCATGGCCGCCGCATCTGAACCTGAAGTCGGACCTGTTAACGCAAAACACGGGATTTCTTCACCGACTGCTAAGCGTGGCAGGTAATGATCGCGCTGCTCTTGCGTACCGTAGTGCAATAACAACTCAGCAGGCCCCAATGAGTTTGGTACCATCACGGTTGAACCTGCGGTCACGCTGCGTGCAGAGATTCGGGTAACAATGGCCGAGTGACCATAAGCACTAAAACCAAGGCCGCCGTATTCTTCCGGGATAACTATGCCAAAGAATTTGTTCTTTTTTATGAAATCCCAGATCACTGGTGGCAGATCGTTGTGTTCGTAGGTGATCTCCCAATCATCGAGCATGGCGCAGAGCTCGTTGGTCGGTCCGTCTAAAAATGCCTGCTCTTTTTCATTGAGGGCAGCAACTGGAGTTGCCATCAGCTTGGACCAATCCGGGTTACCTCTGAACAGTTCTGACTCCCACCAAACGGTACCCGCTTCGATCGCATCGCGTTCGGTCTGCGACATAGGTGGAAGGACGGCACGAACATATTTTAACAACGGGCCGGTCAATACTTTTTTGCGCAGACTAACCACATTGAGTAACACGGCGGCCGAAATGAATATTAAGCCGACAATAATGGTCGCAATCGTACCCAAGCCGCTCAGAATAAAGCCCAAAATAGCCACACCAATAACGACTGTTATTGACATAAGCGTCATTGGGAACCAGGCCATCACAAATGTGGCAGCAAGAATTATCAGGAGCCAGAGTAAATAGGTCATAAGATTTTCCGTAATGTGTACACTGATTTTAGCTGTTATAAGCCAACTAGCATGAAATTAAGACCATTTTTATCAGTAAAATTCATAAAAATTCCCAAATTGAATCAATACGCACCTTAAAGCACAATGCAGCCTAAACAACCGGGAATAATTCGATGTTCTCATTGTTTTCAATTTCAACCCCTATCTGAATGAAAAGCCCAATGGAAAAAGAATTCAAAAAAATTATTGAACAAATCGGCGAAGATCCGGACCGCGAGGGCTTACTAAAAACCCCAGAGCGTGCTTCTCGTGCCATGAGCTTTTTGACTCAAGGTTACCACCAGGATCTGGAAACTGTATTGAATGGCGCTGTATTTGAATCCGACAGCGACGAAATGGTCATCGTTAAAGATATCGAATTATATTCCATGTGTGAGCACCACATGCTGCCATTCATTGGCAAATGCCATGTCGGCTATCTACCAAGTGGTAAGGTTATTGGGCTGTCTAAGGTGGCTCGTATAGTCGATATGTTTGCCAGACGCTTACAAATACAAGAAAACCTCACCAGGCAAATCGCCTGCGCGATTGACTCAGTAACAGGTGGCCAAGGGGTCGGCGTGGTTGTCGAATCGAAACACCTTTGCATGATGATGCGCGGCGTTGAGAAACAAAACTCGACCATGACAACATCCGTAATGAAAGGTCAGTTTAAAAGGGACATCAATACTCGCAATGAATTTCTAAGCTTAATACGCTAGTAACGTCTGCATAATTGTGCCAGTAAACGATTGATTTCACAGCCAATGTCAACTTGAAACGAGCTTAGCGCAGGGCTGCGCTGTGAAATCTAGTTTCTGATTAACGGTTTTATTGCGGTCTACTGCATCATCTACTCCGGCAAACATCTAGAGATATACTTCTAGCTAGTGCCCATCCATAAACAACGCTACTGCGGTCGCCCCAGGTACGCAATCTTTTACCGACTACATGTGGTTATTTAGAATGACTAAACGCCTACATGTAGTAGGCAAAATCTCACGCACCTGGAACAACCTCGCTACGCGCTGTTTATGAATGGGCACTAGCTAAACCATTCAAGCCGTCGGCACTAAAAATCAACACTCAATCGAGCGGCTCAGCGTAAACTGGCACGAAGCAATTCAGGTCATCAGTTTTGCCCAAAGCGCTTCATTCAAAACACGCGGCATTTCAAATATGAATTGCTGATCCACGGATAATTTGTCAAAATTTCCAAAGTCATCCAAATTCTGGACATTCACGGAAAATGATCAGCTTCACGGAGATATTTTCCGAATTTACCGCACTTTTAGCAGGCCCTGACCCAGACCTTCTAGAAATTGTCTTTTTGTCTCTAAAAGTTAGCCTGACGGCCACCCTATTAGCTTGTCTGGCTGGCCTGCCGCTTGGCGCTCTTTTAGCAATGACAAAATTCCGTGGCAAATGGATGCTGACGGTTCTTGTTAATACTTTAATGGGTATGCCGCCTGTGGTTCTCGGTTTAATGGTCTACTTGCTGTTGTCACGCTCCGGACCAATGGGTTTTCTGCAGCTGCTCTACACACCGGCTGCAATGATCATCGCGCAGACCGCTCTTGTGTTACCGATCGTTACTGCGCTAACTCGCCAACTTATAGAAGACAGTTGGAAAGACTACCGCGAACCACTACAGTCTCTTTGTGTAACACCAATGGGTTGCGTACGCACCCTGCTGTGGGATAACCGCGTTAGCCTACTGACTATTTCGCTGGCCGGCTTTTCACGCGCGATTTCCGAAGTCGGTGCTGTGATAGTGGTCGGTGGCAACATTGATCACCTAACACGGGTAATGACAACTGCCATAGCATTGGAAACATCAAAAGGTGACTTAGCCTTAGCGTTAGCACTTGGGTTTATATTGTTGTTCATTGCGTTATTCGTTAACGCCATTGTTTATGGCGTAAGAGCGAGAGTCGCATGAACCGCTTACTACCGCTAAACATCAGCAACGTACATTTTGATGTAGACAAGCGCCAACTGCTACACGCCGTTAATCTTCGCCTCTCAAGCAACGGCATTAGCGTAATCATGGGCCACAACGGCGCAGGCAAGAGCTTGTTGCTTCGGTGCATGCATGGCTTGTTGCAGCCTACTGCAGGAAGCATTACCTGGGCAGACTTAGGCGCTGAACTCCTTGAAACACGGTTACAACAAGCGATGGTGTTTCAAAAGCCGCTGATGCTCAATCGCACGGTCGCTGCCAATATTTATTACGTTTTAAAACAAAGGGGCAAATCGCCGGATCTATGCCAGTCCATTCTAGCAACAGCCGGTCTTGAGAAAAAAACCAAGCAATCGGCAAAGTCATTGTCGGGTGGAGAACAGCAGCGCCTGGCTATTGCCCGTGCAATAGCCACTGACCCTGCAGTATTATTTTTAGATGAACCTACGGCCAACCTGGACCCGCAAGCAACGCGACAAATAGAGGCACAAATTATCGATGCTTCGCGACAAAATATAAAAATTATTATGGTCACACATGACATAGCGCAAGCCAGAAGAATCGCTGGTGAGATAATATTTATGCACCAAGGCACGCTGACCGAACATAGTAATGCCAGACGTTTTTTTGACCAACCACAATCAGATGCAGCCAGAGACTATTTGTCTGCATACATAAATTAGTAAGGCAAAGTTTTGAAGAAAGCAGCTTTAATTATACTTGTATGTGCGAATCTTTTAATTGCTCATACTTGCTACGCTCGAGACAATTCGATTCTTGTACAATCGACCACATCGACAGCCAATTCCGGCCTCTACGACTACCTACTACCCTTATTCGAAGACAGTACTGGTATAAAAGTTAATGTCGTCGCGGTAGGTACCGGCCAGGCAATTAGAAACGCCAGCAACTGTGATGCAGATGTACTACTGGTGCATGCTAAAACAGCAGAAGAAAAATTCGTCTCTGACGGTTATGGCATAAAACGCCACAACCTTATGTACAACGATTTTATTATTGTGGGCCCAGCAGAAGACCCTGCAAATATTCATGGCCTAACAGATGCCACCACAGCTCTTACTAAAATTGCAGCTAACAAATCGATCTTTGCATCCCGCGGGGATAACTCCGGAACACACAAAAAAGAAGTTCAGCTGTGGAACAAAACGTCTATCGATCCCACAGATAATAGCGGCAAATGGTACAGAGAGACTGGCAGCGGAATGGGTGCTACGTTAAATATTTCAATTGGCATGGGTGCTTATGCGCTCACCGACCGCGCCACTTGGATCAATTTTAAAAATAGAGCAAATCACCAAATACTGGTTGAAGGGGATGATCAACTCTTTAACCAATACGGTGTCACCGTTATAAATGATGCAAAGTGCCCTGATTCAAACACGGCTCAAGCAAAGCTTTTTGTAGATTGGTTAATCAGTACTGAAGGCCAAACACTCATTGGAAACTACCGCCTTAAAGATCAACAATTGTTTTACCCAAACTCACAAACAGAGCAGTAATAGCCAATACCCGTTTGAACGTTTATTGATATTATTGGCGTTAGTGCAGTCACTATCTCACTGCTTGAAATCCCGGCAGCACGCATCCGATAGATTAAGATCTGTCAGGCGGCGGGTTTCATCGACTGATAATCTAATCCGGCGCATGTTGAAGCTGCGAAACGCAACACATGTGTGCTGTGTGTGGCATACTTATTGGTACCCATCACAGCATGTGAGCGGTAATTTTAAGCCATTAACAAATATACTTCTTGCGCAGGGCTGTCCCCATTGCGCTGTGAGACAACTCGAAATAGCGAAAAGTAATGTCGAGCAAACTCCCGCTGCTATGCTACTCAGCGACAACCAAGATCCAGAGCTCTTTTGGATCTGTGAAGACAAACTAACTTGATCAACCTTTCGACAACAATCCCTAGCGAAAAAGAAGCACGCTCTATGGACGGGAACTTGCGCTCTGTGCGTGTGACCAGACCCGTTATCAACAACGGTGAACAACGCGCTGTTGCACATCGCATTGTTAACGTGGTGCGTATATGTGCTGCTATCAGCATATAGCTCCAGGCGTCACAGCATGACAACAGTCCTTGTGAACGGCCTACTGGTGCTACTCGGTTTCATTATCGTTTTTAACTTCGGCGCCTATACTTTGCTGCTTGAAGTCATTGCACGGTTTCGTCAGGTAGAGCATCAGATTGATCCTGAACACACACCCTCGGTCACGCTGTTGATAGCTGCCTTTAATGAAGAACGCGTACTAAAGGAAAAGTTACAGAATTCTCTCGCCATTGACTACCCTGCAAATCTACTCGAAATTATAGTTGTATCGGATGGCTCATCTGACAATACCAATGGTATCGCTACAGCATTTGCAGACCGCGGCGTCAAACTGATTATTAATCCTGTCAACAGTGGCAAAGCCACCGCTTTGAACATTGGCATGAGCCAAATAAAATCAGACATTACTGTTCTTTCTGACGCAAATGTTTTCTACCAACATGACGCTGTCAGAAATCTGGTTCGTCACTTTGCAGATCAGAGCATCGGGGCCGTGTCAGGCAAAGTGGTTTTATTAAATGAGGGACTTAGCTACTCACACGCTGAAAACACCTTCTATGAAGTTGAACACAACCTGCAACAGCTGGAAAGTAACACTGGTAATCTAATTGGTGCTGATGGCGCGTTGTACGCTCTACGCAGAGAACTATTCAGACCACTACTTAAAGACACATTGCTGGACGATTTTGTATTATCGATGGGCGTAATCCAGCAAGGAAAAAGGCTTATCTTTGACCCACAGGCACTTGGGTTCGAGCAAAACAGATCAGAGATACACTCAGAGTACAAACGTAAGGTTCGCATTGTTGCAGGTGGTATACAAAGCCTGAAGCGCAAAACCGCATGGCCGCCACGGGGTCACTTTTTAACAGCACTCAAATTAACTTGCCATAAGATAAACCGCTGGTTTCTCGGCCCGGCAATTTTACTGTTTATCGCCTTAACGATAATTTCAGGCGCGCTAACAGGAGATTATGTTCTGCCAATTATTACATGCCTGGTGGCGCTAAGTTTTCCACTCGTGAGCTTTGTATCGCAACAATTCCCGGCTATACAGAAGCAAAGTGTTATCGGTATATGCAATTATCTGACAGTAATGGTGATGGCATCTATCGTTGGTTGCTATAAGGGGTTGAGCAACAAAAAGGTTAGCTGGCGTTAGTTAAACGATTCCTTTTTTGTGTAGCTAGCTAGTGCCCATCCATAAACGAACGCTACTGCGGTCGCCCCAGGTGCGCAATCTTTTACCGACTACATGTAGTAGGCAAAATCTCACGCACCTGGAACAACCTCGCTACGCGCTGTTTATGGACGGACACTAGCTAGCTTATCAGCGGTTTGCCTAACCGTATCTAATGCACATTGCAATTCTTGCAAACCAGCCCCGTCAAGCCACATCGATTCGCTTAAACTTCTGCGCCATAGTCGGCCACCGGCTTCTGCGTGAAAAAGCCCAAGCATAGGTTTTACTATTCGGCCTAAAGGCACCCCACTCCCGAGCTGGCTTTCTATGTACGGATAAGTCTGTTCGACAATTTCAAACCTTGAGCGCTGGTCTTTTTCTTCTCCATAATAAAGGTGATCAACCTGCGTTAGCAGCCACGGATTACTACAGACTTCACGCCCCATCATTACACCATCGAGTGAGCGGCTACTGTCCAATGCCTGCTCGTGACTTAGTAGACCGCCATTTAAAATAAAGGCTTTGTCCGGGTATAGTGCTTTTATTTGATCTACGTATTCATACCGCAACGGCGGTATGTTCCGGTTCTCTTTTGGACTGAGTCCATCAAGCCATGCTTTGCGCGCATGTACTACGAAAGTATCACATCCGCCTGTTGCTACTATGCGAACAAATCTTTCAAACGGCTCGAAGGAATCGTCTCTGTCTATTCCTATCCGGCATTTTACGGTAACCGGAACATTAACACGCGAACGCATAGTAGCCACGCATTCCGCCACCAACTCAGGCTCTGCCATTAGACAGGCTCCAAACCTACCACTCTTTACACGATCACTTGGACAACCGACGTTAATGTTGATCTCGTCATAGCCAAACTGCTCACCAATCGCTGCCGCTTCGGCCATTTGTATCGGGTCACTGCCACCCAACTGCAACACCACAGGATGCTCCGCGTTTTCATACCCTAACAACCTTTCTCGATCACCGTGGACAATCGCCGCGCTGGTAATCATCTCTGTATATAAGATCGCCCGTTTCGACAATACACGATGAAAATTGCGACAATAGCGATCTGTAATCTCCATCATTGGTGCTACATAAAAAGCGCTTGCACGGCGGTTTGATGAATAGAGATTGTCCAAGTGGCAGGATCCGTTAAAAATTGTACAAAGGGGCTTTAAAGATCACGTTCAATGATATACTTTTGTAACTTAATCTCTGGCCATGATGCAAAAAGACATCTTGACCCCACCATTATACGACCAGCAAATACATAACCCAATCAGATTGTATACAAAGAGATCTTTGAATCAGACTTCTAAAAAGATCCGCAGAAATTCAGTTGGATAGGTTTGCTAGAAAACGCCAGACAGAGAAAACCAGATAGAAAAACCAGTTAGAAAGGCCAGCAACAACCTAAAGAAAGTACAATCAGAGCCTTAACTAGATACTTACAAGAGCCTTACATAGACTCAACTGCTTGCAATTTTTCACCTGGCGAGTGATGCATTTACTGGCAATAGATCTTAAGATTAAATCAGTCGAAGTCAGCCGGACAACCGGCGCTTTAATTTTTACCGCAACACCAATTACAAAATAAGAGGACGCACAATATGTCATTCAATCTAGTCGATCTAGTCAAAGGTCAATTGGGAGGACCAGCACTTGGTCAACTCGGAGCTTTACTTGGCGAAGACAACAACAAAACGGAAGCAGCTCTAGGCGCAGCAATCCCAGGCCTACTAAGCGGATTAACGTCCTCTGCAAATGCAGACGGCGGTGCTTCTCTTTTTGACGCAGTAAACAAGCAAGACGATAGCCTCCTGGACAACATCGGTGGTCTACTAACCGGCGGTAACAGCTCAAATGTTATGAACCAGGGTTCAAGCCTTTTAGGTTCACTACTTGGTGGCGGTGCTGCTAGTGGTCTGGCAAGTGCTGTTGCTGGTCTAACAGGCATTGGCGGTAAGTCATCATCTGGCCTTATGGGCATGTTGCTACCTATCGCGCTTGGTATCATTAAGCGCCAGATCTTCGGTGGCAGTGGCGGTTTCGCACAAAACGCCGGTGGTCTTTTAAGCATGCTTAATGGCCAGAAAAACAACATTCAGGCAGCAATGCCTTCAGGATTCCAAAACCAGCTTCAGTCATCTGGCTTCATGGATCAAATGTCTAACTTTGGTGGCAACGCTGCAGGTGCTGTTGGTGGCGCAGCTAGTGCGGTTGGTGGCGCTGCATCTAACGCGGCCGGTGCTGTCGGTAATGCAGCAGGCAATGTAGCTGACGGTGTTGGCAATGTAGCGGGCAACGTAGCTGACGGTGTTGGCAATGTTGCGGGCAATGTAGCTGATGGTGTTGGTAATGTAGCCGGCAACGTTGGTAATGCAGCTGGCGACGTGGCCTCAAGTGGCGGCGGCTTCTTAAAGAAGTTCCTTCCAATTGCCGCGATCATCGCAATCGGTGCATTCGCTCTTAAAATGTGCACAGGTGGTGTTGAAACTCCTGATGTCAACGTACCAACCGTCGAAGTACCAAAGGTAGAAATGCCTAGCGTTGAATTGCCAGACATGCCTGGCTTGCCTGAAGGTATGGGTGCTGAGTTAGGTAGTTCGTTCGAAGGTGCTAAAAATGCACTAGGTAGCATCACAGACGTAGACTCTGCGAAAGCAGCACTACCACAGCTTGATGGCCTAACTGGAATGCTAGACAAGGTTCCTGAAAGCGCACGTGGCGGCCTAAGCGGCATGCTTGGTGGTCTAACACCAATGCTTGATAAAGTATCAGCAATCCCAGGTGTAGGCGCTGTTATTGCACCATTCGTAGAAAAGCTGCAAGGCTTCATGTAAGTAATAGCTTTTAACTAGTACCGAAGGCGGGGTTTATACCCCGCCTTTTTTTTTGCCTCGGTTTTTTTAACCCACCAGTTCCCACTCTCAACTAACCAATACCAAAACATAACCGCTGATATTATCTGCACCTACCCATAAGAGCATTGCATTACACAGCCCTGTTCCTAAACAGTCCAAATACCGGAAAAATTCGTCAGGAATAAGCTCAGATACGAGCACGTGATTTTTCGGTTACGCCAAATCTAACTAAGCGGCGCGAACCACTACCCCTTCAATTGCCGCGATCCAAGAAAACACACATAGAGTGCCAAACTCACGAAGTGATGCTGTACCCGCGCTTTTTGTTGTTTTTTGAAATCCTGCTACGTGGGTTCGCGCGGTATGCACCTCTATGTGCACGGCACTCAAAGCGCCGTCAAGGGAAGCCCGCCAGCGTGAGCGAGGGTTTAAAGAAGTTGGTGCTTCAGTATTCGCTAGCGTTAAAAATAAACTGAAGTAACAGCATCATTTTTTAAGTAACCACATAGAAGTTAATTATCGGGGCATAAAGTCCCTCGCTAACGCTTAAGGGCTTCCTGAAAAAAGAAGCTATTGCTCAAATCCCCCAACGATAAAACCACTATAGACTTGTTGTACTTCGCCCAATATCTGTGGCTAGCACACCACGGTTGTTGCTATAACGACTCTTAAACTTTAGTTCTAGTGCTAAGGTGCTTGTTTTAGCGGTACGGCTCGGGGTAAAGTGTCATGACGATGTATCAGGCGATGGTGTTCTGACGATGGCTTAGGCCACAGTATCCTGCGCGTCGAGCTAGTAAACTATAAAAATACATAGTCTCAAAATATATTCTCAGTAGCATAGGGCAAGTATGTGAAGGTTTTAGGGATTCACGATGGCAAAGATGCCGGGGTATGTCTGTTAGAAAATGGTGTTCCATTGTTTGCTGCTAACGAGGAACGTTTCTCGCGAAAGAAGCTTCACTTCGGATTCCCGGCCCTTGCGCTTAAGAGTCTCTTTGAGACCACTGGTGTTAAACCTGAAGAAATTGATCGGGTAAGTGTTGGGTTTCGGGCGATGGTTGAAACCGCTGATTATCCCATCTATTCAGACATTGACGATACCAAGCTCTTCCAAAAAATATTTGCTAAAAGCGCGCGTGTATTGGGACCGCTTACGGCATCTAAGCCATTTGTTCGCGCTACCCAGGTAGCATTGCGTGCGCTAAGTAAAAACAAACCGGCGCTAGAGCAATCGCTCCGTGATAATGGAATTAACGCTCCGGTCGAGTATGTTGATCATCATCGAACCCATGCGGCTTCAGCCTACTATATGTCGGGTTTTGCAGATGCATTAGTAGTCACTGCAGACGGTGGCGGTGATGGCTTGGCTGGCAGTATATACACAGGCCGTCGGGGTGAGCTCACTATGGTGAACGAATGGCCGCGAGTGCATTCGGCAGGTAACTTTTGGTTTTTAATTACGAACATTTGCGGCTTTGACCCGATTAGACATGGTGGCAAAATTACAGGCCTTGCAGCTTACGAACGCTGTGATGAAACACATAACATATTGGCTGAGTTTTACGGGTTTAACGAGCGCAGTTTACGTTTTCAAAATAAGAAATTTATTCTTTTTGGTGATGCGTATCATCAGTTGGCGGCAGCGCTTAAAGGTTACAGTATTCAGCAGATATCGTGGGGTGCGCAAAAAGTACTGGAAGATTCAATTTGTGGTGTGATTGGCGCTGCAGTGGAGCGTACCGGATTATCTAAGGTGGCCATGGCTGGTGGTATTTTTGCAAACGTGCGTTTAAATCAAAAAATTCTTGAGCTAGACGGTGTGGATGAAATCTTTATTCATCCACACATGGGTGATGGGGGTGTTACCGTTGGTTCGGCGCTAGATGTGACAGCCCGCCATTCGACGTTAATGCCTTACTCTATTAGTGATGTCTTTTGGGGTAACAGTGCTGATGAAGCAACCATTGTTGAGTCGTTAGGAAAGTTCCCTGTTAAATATGAAAAGCTTACTGACACTGCTGAACAAATAGGGGAGTGCCTTGCTAATAAGCAAGTGGTGGCATTGTTTAATGGTCGTATGGAATATGGCCCTAGATCACTTGGTCAGCGTTCAATTATTGCAGAACCAACTGATGAAACGATGATGAACTGGCTCAATGAACGCCTAGATCGCACCGAGTTTATGCCGTTTGCCCCTATTTGCATAGAGGAAGATGCACATCTTTATTTTGAGAACTTTGAAGCGGGAAGGCAGGCTTCACGGTTTATGACGGTATGTTTTGACGTAACAGAGCATGGTCGGAAAATGGCACCTGGTATTGTGCATAAAGATGGTACAGCCAGGCCACAAATTGTAAACGCAAAAGACAATAAATATGTTTATGACGCGCTCCAGGCTTATAAACGGAAAACAGGTTTGTCTTTAGGGATTAATACTAGCTTTAATAAACACGAAGAACCCATTGTGTGCCATCCGGATGATGCAATAGAAGAACTGGTACGTGGTGGTATAGATGTGTTGTTTATTGAGAATTATAAGGTTGTTAAAGCATAAGTGTTGTTGAGTCTATTGCTGCAGGTGCGGTATTTAAGGCGTTTGGTGCTTCAAGGGAAGTCCGCTAGCGTGAGCGAGGGATTAAATGTGTGGGTGCTTCGGTATAAGCTAGCTTTGGAAATATAACCGGTTTAGTACCGTCATTTTTTAAGCCACCCATTGAAGTTAATCATCGGGACATAAAGTCCCACGCTCCCGCTTGTGGGTTTTCTGTGACGTGCATTAGTCGTATGTAAGCGGCAAGCTGCTTGTGTATTTGTCTATGTTGTGCACGTTAAATTTCCATATGGTTCTTTTTAGGAAACCCACAAGCGTGAGCGTGGGACTGAACTGTTTGAGTTTTGTGTTTGAATGATGTGGTTCGAACTATGGAATTTTGGTTTTGTGCAGTTCGGTTTTGGGTATGAAGCGTTGTGAGGTTGAGGGTGGTTAGTCCCACGCTAACGCTTGTGGGTTTCCTGAAAAGAAGACGAGTGGCGTGTTTATTAGCAGCTGCGCTAGCGTATTTTGTGCGTTTAGTACGTCAAAAGAAGCCCGCCAGCGTGAGCGAGGGATTAAAGCAGTGGATGCTTCGGTATGCGCTGGCTTTGAAAATTTAACCGGTGTAATACTGTTTTCTTTTTAAGCCACCTATAGAAGTTAGTCACCGGGGCATAAAGTCCCTCGCTAACGCATAAGGGCTTCCTGAAAAAAGAAGCGTTGCTCAAATCCCCCAACGATAAAACCACTATAGACTTGTTGTAGTTCGCCCAATATCTGTGGCTAGCACACCACGGTTGTTGCTATAACGACTCTTAAACTTTAGTTCTAGTGCTAAGGTGCTTGTTTTAGCGGTACGGCTCGGGGTAAAGTGTCATGACGATGTATCAGGC
>CALGKA010000143.1 GCA_937927895.1 uncultured Granulosicoccaceae bacterium
GACTCAATATATCGCCACAACACTGGGTCTATTTATGTACTCAGTTTGAAAGTCGTTTTAAAGGCTTAGTGGGTAGGGTAGAGACAGTGAAGCAAGCGTGCGCAAGTTTTGGTTTGAAGACAGTGCGTAATAGAAAGGAAAGTACGCTGCTGTTTGGTTAGGTTACCCCCACACCAAATTAATAGAATTTAGTTGTAGCGCAATGCTCGACTGTGCCTGGTACTAAAATATTTGCTCGTTTGTCGGTTGTTTGTTCATAACAAGACTGTAGTTGCCGTTCCTAAGGAGCCGATATTCCACTAGATATAAAATTGATCGCGATTGAGTTAGCGAAGAATTGGTTTTTGTTGTTTATAATGCTGGGTGTCTTGGTTTTTAAGTTGAATGGTGTTCAAAATGTACTTACGAAAATTAGGTATTACTAATTTTAGGAAAATAGAAAACGTAGAGTTTGTTTTTGTACCTGGTTTAAATGTCATCGTTGGGCCAAACAATATTGGGAAAACAGCCTTGGTCGATGCTCTTCGATGTCTGTTAGCTGGTAACGAAGAGCCGTATCCCAGAATCAATGCCAATGACATTCATTGTGATCCGAACGGTAAGCCAGAAACAGAAAAAATCGAGTTCTTCTTCGTTTTTTCAAATTTGAGTGAGGATGACGAAGCAGATTTTCTACCCGCTCTGATTAAAAACGGCGATGGTGGATTCGATGCCCATATCTATGTCAGCTACACATTGGTAGACCAAGCGACAGGGCGTATGAGGCCAAGTCGCTATTGTGGTGTCAACCATGACATATCATTGACCTCAGACATCCTTGAAAATCTTCGTGGAGTTTACTTGAAGCCTTTACGAGATGCTTCAAAAGGACTAAAGCCGGGCTATCAAAGTCAACTGGCTAGATTGCTTCGGCTTATTGGTGCAGGAGATCCTAAAGGCAAGGAGGAGGTAGAAAGTAGAAAAACAGCTAGATGACTTTGATCAGAAGCTGAGAGAACAGTCCCCTGTTAAATCCACACAAGTAGCGATTTCTGAAGGCCACGCGGGAATGTTGGGCGATCAATTTTCCCAGTCATTAGAGTTGGGCATAAGTGGCGCCGACTTCAATCGTTTATCCAGTCGTTTGGCCTTGTTGGTTGATTCTTTTGAAGTTGAGCAAAATGGATTAGGATATAACAATCTCATTTATATGGCCGTGGTCTTAAGCGAGATGATAAAGGACAAGTCGGTTGTTTACCGTGGCTTGATTGTTGAGGAGCCAGAGGCCCATCTACATCCGCAGCTTCAATATGTCCTGTTGGAATATCTCCAGTCTATAAAAAGTGAAGGTGGTGACGATGGTGAAGTTCAACTCTTTGTGACTAGTCATTCCTCAAATTTTGCAAGCCTTGCAAAAATTGATTCCACCGTTTGCATGGTGGAGACGAAAGGTAAGGTTTCGACGTTCTGCCCGCGCACTGTAGTTTTTAGTAAGAAGAAATCTGAGCAAAAGAAGAAAGTCGAAAAGCTTCAGCGTTACCTAGATGTTACTCGTGCGGAATTATTTTTTGCGCGGCGCGTTATTTTTGTCGAGGGAGCAGCGGAAATGTCGTTGATCAGCGAGTTTTCAAAACTGTTATCTGATAAGCATGGTATCGAATATGATCTGCGGAAAAACGGCGTTAGTTTAGTTAGCGTAGAAGGCCTAAACTTTGATATCTTCCTACCTCTTTTTGGTAAAAGGGCGTTACCTGTGAAGGTAGCGGCTATTACCGATGGTGACCCCTATAATCCTGCCGATAAAAAGCAACGTATTTATCCTGCCTTGGATGAGGTGATCACGGCGTCAAAAAATACCGTTAAAATGCAAAAATCTCAAAACTCTTTTGTGAAAGTATTTCATGGTCCAAAAACACTGGAATATGATTTGGCATTACACTCGAAAAATAGAGTAATTATGCTTAATGCTCTTCAAGAAATTCACTCAGGTATTGCCAAGAAATTAAAAGTAAAGGTAGAAGCGGCAGAGAGTAACAAGGACAAAGCACAAGCGTTATATTGTGGAATGTTCGAACGAGGTAAAAGTAAAACTAAAGTTCAAAAAGGCCACTACGGTCAAGTTTTAGCGCAGGCTATATCAGAATCTAGTGGTGAGTTCGTCGTGCCAGGTCATATCAAATCTGCTATTGAGCACGTGTGTGTCTAACAAGGTAAGACTTTCCAAGAGACAAAAAGCGATTGTTTGCTCACCATTGAAGAGTTTTTCAACTCAAGCGTGTGCTGGTAGCGGAAAAACTAGAACAGCTGTTGCACGAGTGCAGAAAATTAGACAGTTGCTTGGGTGTAGGCGAACTAATGTCTTGTTATTATCTTTTTCGAACGTAGCGGTGCGGACATTTAAAGCGGAGTTTGCTAAGCAATCTGATATTCAATCAATCGATCGAATTAACAATCGTACTTCGATAGAGACTTTTGATAGCTTTCTGACTACTAATATTCTCCGACCGCATGCATACCGGACTATGGGTTGTAATCGAACGCCCTTTCTTGTTAGTGGTAGCGAACAATTCTTACTTAACAAGAAATATAGATTTTGGTATGAAGCTTCACCGAAAAATATACCTATAACGGGTAGAGCCATAAATCAGGTCAAGGTTAATTTACAAGATGATAAATATTCATTCTATTACGACTTTCATAGCAAGCAGATGGCCATCAATAATGGACCACGTGTCGTCGCGGAGCTTGGTAAACTAGGAGCATATACTCATGAGTTGGCGAAGTATTGGAGTGTAAGAACATTGTTGGAGGAGCCAGGTTTATTAGAAATACTGGCTAGGAGATACTCACACATTGTGGTCGACGAGGCGCAAGACTTAGGATTGTTTTATTGCCATATTTTGCAGGAGCTTATAAAGCGAGGTGTAACGGTGTCTTTGGTGGGTGATCCCGCTCAAGCTATTTTTGAATTTACCGGTGCGGATGGTGTATTTCTGAGGGATTTCGTGAAAAATCACCACGCGACCGATTTTCCTCTGACTAAAAACTATCGATCGCTTAGAAGTCTTGTGAATATTTCGAATGTGATTTCCGGCAATAACTCAAAGGCTAAGCGCCGTGAATCAAGGGACGGAGAGGGTGGTTTTTTCACAAGGTATGAACCGAATAGTCCGCAAGTTTTAGTGGATAACTTCGTTGAGAAGGCAGAAGTACTTAACTTATCTGTAGATAATTGTGCAGTGTTGTATCGCGGTATAGCGGGAATTCAGAAGTTACGTTCTAAGTCCGGTAGGCAAGGACGCGGTAAGGTTGCGTTGCTGGCTGAGGCTTGTATATTCCGCGATACTCACGGTGATTATCACAGTGCATACGAGTTGGTTTTAAGTTGTATTTTGGGACTGCTAAGTGATGCGCCAGATGACGTGTGTACTAGGTTGAAAAGTGTTGAATTAGACGCTGAGTCTAAGATGTTTCGCCGTCATATCTGGAAGTTCGTAAAGGACACTGAACTTGGTTTGCCAAGTTCGGCCTTGAATGCGAGATCGAGCTGGTTGGTGAAATTAAAAGAGAATATTAACGGGCTTTTCACAATTATTGAAAAAGATTGTGGGTATCACGTGGTTGAGCGGCTTGGTAATAGGCTAACCACTACTGGTTTGCTAGACAAAGCGCTACTTGACGAGGAGGATTTAGTAGAAGCTAAAAAGAAACAGATTAGAGTTGATACAGTCCATCAAGTTAAAGGTGAGAGTCTGGCCGGTGTACTCTACGTTGCAACTAAAGCGCATATCGATGCTATGTTGGCGGGGATTGATACAGAAGACGGACGTATCGGTTATGTGGCATTAACGCGAGCGAAAGATTTATTTGTATTGGGCGTGCCTAGTAATTCCTATAAAGTTCTCAAGGGTAAACTAGAAGCTATCGGATTGGTAGAAATGTAGATGGCACCGAACATCAAATAAGATACCCATAGTTATTCAAGTACTCTTACGGGGACAGGCATCCTAACTCGCCCTTAGTTCGTGTAGTGCTTTGTAGGATTTTTCCTACAAAAAGCCATCAGCGTTTAGCTAACTTGCCTCTGTTGTTGCAACATCCCTATTCTGGCTCTCTTGTTACAAGACCTACCGCTTTGTTTAACGAGCGAAAGCTATGTGCCATTATTAGAATGGTAGGGCTAGTCTTTATGATTGGTTGAACCCAATTCCTGAAGTCAGTTCGTCATATTAATTCTTGAGTCTAGCTGTAGGCTATTTGGACTCACGCTGTTAAGAAGTGATAGTTGGTATGGAGTCAGGTCAAGAGGAAGGCATCCCGCGAATTAGCTTGCTCGGTGGTTCAATTGGGGGCCTGTGCGCTTTATTTTTGCTGGGCGTGTGTCTCATCTGGTTACTTGATGACATAAAAATATTAAACGCTTATACGATTCTTGTAGAGACTCTAGTTTTTGTATTCTTGATGATTTTTGGTGACATCTCGAATAATGCTCCAGACAATTGGAAAAAAAGACTCGATTGCGCAGGCTGGGCCAAAGTAGCGTTATTTATAATAGTGTCTGTCATACCAGCGTATGTGCAGCACTTAGTTACAAATATCCAGCAGTTACTTAACATTGAAGGGGAAGATACGCCCCTTGTGTTTTCTTGCCTATTACGGCTCTACACAGTTGATGTTAAGTACAGCGGTGACTTGCTAGTTTTTGTGTTATTCCTTGTCGGTATGCTGTGTGCAGCGTTAACAGCTCACAAATTGAAAGTCTTCACCATTAGTAATACGGGGATACGCGAGCGTGGTTTTTCTGGGGCGTGGGCTTTTGTTGTTTCAATAATTGCCGGAGTAATGTGTGCAGTATATTTTTTCTTGAATCATCTCATTGAAAACAAAGTGGCTGACTGTTCCAATGTATACCAGCGTCCGGAGAAGTTCCTTATCTGTTTTTTGGTGGTGTTGCTTTATTTAGGTGCGGTTATGTTATGCACTAGAATTTATTCAGTGCGTGTATTGATTCCCTTCCTTGAAAAAGGTCAGACAGCAGGACATGATGAAACAAAGTCAATTTACAACCAGTTATTGTTGTTAATTGTGTTTATATTGGTTTCAATACTCGCCATTTACTATTGGGACAGCCTCTCAGAAAAACCCATTTTACTAGTTTTATTTGGACTGTTCGTTTGCTTCGTGATTTTAAGGCTACTTAGCGCTGTAATTCACTGGAAGAACTATTATCCACACATTCTATTGGTATTGATTGCCGCTATTTGTGCATTAGCTGTTACATACCTCGCTATGGTTTACTTACATAATCGAAGTAGCGATGATTTAAAAGAAATACCACTTTCGCCAGAGACGATCGAATACTTGGATCAGTTTAAAACCAACTAAACACAATGCGTTAGTCCCGAATTCAAGTCATACAAAAATCAGTGGGGGTCCTGACATAGTACAATTAAACCTTAGTGTAATTTCATGGCAAGACCAGAGCGAGTGAAATAAGGGGGCGTTTTTACAGTGCCTGTGTAAGGTTTCGTGTAAGGTTTGATCGACGGCTTCGAGGACAAGTTTCCCAAACGCGAACCGACCTCTTCAACGTATTCAGATGACGCCTCACTACGATGGGTCGGTGGTGGAGCATTAGTCCCTAGTTTGTGATGATCACCGGACCCATGAAGTGGTTGGGCAGGTACGTCGATATCCAAGGCACGGAGGTAACTATAATCAGGAAGACAAAAAGTACGCCGAGGAACATCGGTCCTTCCATCCGGATTTAAATCACCAAAATTGGGTTGACCAAAAAATCCAGATAGGGGCCGCTTTACCACTGGGGTGAATGAGCAATCTCCCCAGACGGGACTTTAACCCGTTAGATTTATCGTCGGTAGCGGCGTGTGACTTGACCCCATCTGTTACGTGTATTTTTAAAGATGAAAACCTCTTCAAATAGACGTGTTGTGCATCTCTTCAAATTTTCTGGCATAGGCACAGGGGTCATAATGGGGGTCAAGTCTTGATATGGTACAATTAAACCTTAGTGTAATTTCATGCAACGAGGTTAGGGGGCAGGTGCATTATTTGCGTCGTTGCGAAAAATGGTGACGGCACAGGATGTTGCCAATCAGGCGATGTATTTGTATTCGCCAATGGGTGCCGGTATTTCAGGCCAACCGATTAGTGTTTGCTGGAATGTGGAATACCTATAGGCCGGAACAGGACAAGTGATCGCACACACTGCGATGATACTAACAAAAGTGTGTGAAATTAGAATTTTATGAGAGGATAATCGGAAATAATACGATTATTAGTACAAATATTGCTACAATTGTTCTGTGCTAGAGCGATACGAACAGCAAGTAATCTCACATTCTGCCCTTTTGGCAGAGCTTAAGGGTTACGCCCGGCCCAATGACAAAATCAGTGAGTTAGTGCGAGTGGGAACTCTCACCAGATTAAAAAAGGGCCTCTACACATTATCTGACAACCCGCAACTCTCAAGAGAATTGGTGGCCAATCACCTGCATGGTCCGAGCTATGTATCCTGTCACTGGGCTTTAAGCTATTACGGCTTGCTACCAGAGGCGGTCACAAGCGTGTCATCAATATGTATTGATCGCGCGCGAGAATTCAGTAACTCATTGGGCCGATTTACTTACCACTCGGTTCCAACAAACTATTACAAGTTCGGTTTAACCAGCCAAGGTAGTGAGCAGTCAGCCTTTGTAATCGCAACACCAACAAAAGCCCTGTGCGATCTTTTAGTCACTACCCGATTAATCAGAATTCAATCCATGCGCTCAATGCAGGAGTATCTGTTTGATGACTTGCGATTGGATGAGGCGGATGTTGGGGCACTAGACCTTCAGCTTGTTAACGATTGTCGATCAGCTCAATACAAATCTCAAATGCTAAGTCACTTGTCTAAATCTATTGAGTCAGCTTCATGATTGAATCAATGCTTGTTAAGTACAACATAAAGGACGTGCAAGACTATCATCGTGCGATAAGAGAAATTATGCAAGAGATAGCGCTTGCTGGTCTCTACCGAAGTGGTTTTTTTGAAAAAGCAGCATTCTATGGAGGTACTGCATTGCGCATATTCCATGGAATAGATCGTTTCTCTGAGGACTTGGATTTTAGTCTGCTAACCGATAACAACGATTTTCTGCTTGACCCATATTTCGCCGCAATAGTGAAAGAGTTTGCAGCCCTTGGAATTGAGGTGCAAATTGAAACGAAAAACAAAACCAAAAAGACGGCTATCCAGTCAGCTTTTTTGAAAAGCAATACGCACGTTCATGATCTGACATTGAAAGGAATAGAGCTAAAACAATGGACAACTGCGAAGCCTGTGAAGATACGCTTTGAGGTTGACACCATGCCTCCGGGTAATTTCGATACGGAGGAGTTATTGCTTCTCCAACCATTTTCGTTTTACGTTAAGTGCTTTCGACTCCCGGATTTATTTGCGGGAAAGCTGCATGCGTTGTTGTATCGAGGCTGGAAAAATCGTGTTAAGGGCCGAGACTGGTACGATTTTGAGTGGTACGTACGTCATGCGCATCCCGTTAGTCTTAAACACTTCTTAGCTCGCGCGCAGCAGACAGGTGCGTTCAATGATGTGGAGAAATTAACAATCGAAATGCTGCACCAGGCCTTGCACAAGCGTATTGATGAAGTTGATTTCGAACAAGCAAAAGCGGATGTAAAACCATTCTTGTCAAACGTTGATGGACTGGAAATTTGGTCAGATGAGTATTTTCATCAATTAGTGAATAAAGTCGTTGGAGTGAATTCCTAGCCTGCATTATTCATGAGGATTCGGCATTCAGGGTCACTAGCGCTAAACAGGTTGCCTGATCGCTTGAGAAACGTGGCCGCCACGTGCCGATAGGGATCGGGTGAGATGTGACGAGGAAAAAATTGAGGGTCACCCATTAGACTTTACGTGTCAAGCTTCCATAAAAATACTGTCCCAAGCAAATGGGCTATTCGTTTTCAAGCGTGTTGCCGAACGCCTCTGTTTTCTCTTGCAAGCGCTGAATGGGAAGAATCATTAGCCATTGTGCATTATCGGCTTGAGAAAAATACCCAACAGCAGGGCGATCACTACGAAGAGCTACACAAGTTATTTCATACCACTCTATTGAGTGCCTGCGGCTCACCCATGTTACTGCGTTTTTGCGATCAACTATATGATCTGAATATTCGTTACCGTTATCTGGCGGGTAAATCGCTGCATTATAAAAAGCGAAATATAGCAATAGAACATAAAAGTATTATAGAGGCGCCAGCGCCAACCAGAATTGGCTGCACAACGGTTGATCGAGCACTACACAATCAACGGTGACTTTCTAGCTGAGCAAACGGCTAGTTCAAACGTACCGTTGAGAGATTATAAATCTTGAGTTGATCGAGATTAGGCTGCCGTTAAAAAATATAAACGCGGTTCCAACGAGTTATTTGATGGCTATTCTGTGCTAACAATAGCACGCTGGACGAAGGCGCATGCGGTGGTAGGGAGAACATCGGAAACCATGGTAAGGGAAAACTATACGCACGGTTTGATGAATGACAGCTGGTCTTTCCTGCTCTCTAGTTACTTGTATTTCTTGTGATTAACGCTTGAGAAAGCGGTTAATCTTTGCTTGAATGGGTATTCACATGGTGAATGCCTATTATTCATCAGTTTACAGCTGGAGGAGGTGTAAATGAGCAAGCGACAATTTCTTAAGGGTGTTTTGGCCGCCACACTGCTTGGTGCGACTGGTCTTTCGGTGTCGGCAGACGAGCTGCCGTACAACCTGACTGCAGGCAAGCCTTTTGACGGAACCAAACTCAATGTGCTGAGTGTTGTGACACCGCAGTTTGACGGGTTAATGCTGCGTGCGGATGAATTTCAGGCGCTGACCGGCATTGAGACAGAGTGGACTTTTATTCCATTTGGTTCGCTGCAGGAGAAAATCAACGCCGAAGGTATTGCAGCCAATGGTACATTTGATGTTGTCAATTATCTCGATAGCTGGGGACCACCCAACGCTCACTGGCTGCTGCCGATAGATGATCTTATGGCACGTGACGGCATCTCGATGGATCGATACCCGGCCGCATTTGCGCGCTCAGCACAGTTTGAAGGTAAAACACTGGGTTTCCCGCTGCGGGCTCACCCACAGGTACTGTTCTACCGCAAAGACCTGATCGAAACACCACCGACGTCGTGGGAAGATGTTGCGGCAATGGGGGCTGACTGGTCTCATGACGATATCTCTCCAATTGCTCTCTACTTTAACAACGACGGCAATCGACAGAACCTGTTTATCTGGCTTAACTTCCTGTGGGGTGCTGGCGAGCGAGTGTTTAATGACGACGGCAGTGCCGCCTGGACTTCCGATGCCGCGATAAAAGCAACTGAAGACTACGTTGCATTGCTGACAAAGCACGCGGTTGCCAACCCGAATTCACTGGCCTTTGTAGAACAAGATGCACGACAATCATTCATGCAGGGCAAGTCTGCAATGATTCCCGGTTGGTGGTGGTTCTATTCGGGTTTTCAGAACCCGGAAACATCAACCCTAACTAAAGAACAGATCGGTTTTGTGGGCATGCCATCTTATGCGGGTGCTACCAAGTCTTACGCGATCTCTATGCCGTTTGCTATCTCAACGTATAGTAAAAATCAGGATGCCGCATGGGAATTTCTAAAGTGGTTGTCAAACCCTGAGATGGACAAAGCCAACGCCACTGAACGTGAAGTTAAAGGTAAATCTATTGTCAATAATGTGGTGACTCATATTGCGTCACTGCAGGACAAAGAAGTCAATGCAGCCAACGACAACATTCAGAAAGCCGCCTGGGAATCTCTGAAAGAGTCTGACATCATGCCGCAAATTGCAGAGTGGCCCGAAGTGGGTGATTTGTTATCTGCGGCTATAGCAGAAGCGGCCGGCGGTGGCGATACCCGACAGCTCATGACAGACGCGGCCAAGCAGGCGAACCGCATTCTTAAACGTGCAGGTCGTATTAAGTAGCTGATCCAGTCCGTGCTCCAGGTGTCCGTCATCCATTGCAACGTATAATAATGACGGGCACTTTCAGGCCGCTGCCAACACTATGAGAGATCGTACATTAAAATACTTGTTGGTCGCGCCTGCCGTGCTGGTGGTGTTTGCCACTACGATCTGGCCATTGATCGAATCGCTGCGTTTATCTTTCACCGTTGGTCGGCTTAACAAGCCTGGCTCACTGGATCAATACATTGGCTGGGAGAACTACACCTGGGCATTTCTGTACGAACCCGCGTTCTGGAACTCGGTTACCGTCACTGCAATTTACACAGTACTTACCGTTGTTCTGACCACGCTCTTTGCGCTTGCACTGGCACTGTTACTGGTACCCGGTGGACGCTTTAGATCAGGTGTGCAAACACTTCTGATACTTCCGTTTGCGATGAGCCCGGCACTTATTGGTGTCTCGTTTCGTTTTATGTTTAACCCGGAGTTCGGTCTGTTTGACGCATTGTTCGGGGTAATGATTCCACCTTTGGCTGATGTCAGCTGGCTGGCTGATCCGGTGTTGGCGTTTGCGGTGTGTGTCATGGCAGACGTCTGGGGGTGGATACCGTTTTTAACCCTGGTGTTGATTGGCGGTCTTGCCAGTATTCCGCGTGAAACGCTGGAGGCAGCGCAAGTAGATGGTGCGAGCGGATGGCGGGTGTTTCGTGATATTACTCTGCCGCAATTGGCACCTGTACTCGCTGTTGTCATTATTCTGAAAACTATTTTCAGTCTTAAAACGTTTGATCAGATATTCATGCTGACCAATGGCGGGCCCGGCACCGCAACACAAACACTAAGTCACTATATATATTTTAACGGTATGAAGTATGGCCAGATTGGTTATGCCTCATCAGTTGCGTGGCTAATGGTAATACCGATGATTTTTTTGACCTATGCATACGCCCGTTATGTGTTTCGCAAAAACTAAACGGGGCTGATGGATGACGCGAGCACACTTTAAAAAAACACACTTGAAAAGATCATTGATCAAGCTGTTGCAAACGGTTTTAATTCTTCTAGCTACATTGATCATGCTGGTGCCGATCCTGTGGATCTTTCTGGCCGCTTTTAAAAACCACATTGATGTGTTTCAGTTGAAGCTGTTGTTCACGCCGACGTTGCAGAATTTTCTAACCGTTTTTGAAGCGCCCTACCATCTAGGGCAAAAACTGATTAACTCAACTATTGTGGCTTTTGTTACGGTGTTGATCGCCATACCTATAGCAACCATGGCCGCCTATTCGTTTTCGCGCTTCAAGTTGGTGGGTGAAACTGCCATGCTGGTTACTATTCTCGCTACCCAGTTTGTACCTGCTGTAGTGATTGTTTTGCCTTTTTTTGTGATGTTTCGCGATGTAGGTTTGCTCGACACACGTATCGGCCTGGTTTTGGTCAATCTGGCTATAGTGATGCCGTTTGCCATCTGGATGATCAAAGGGTTTATAGATGGTATTCCCATAGACACAGAAGAGGCAGCCATGGTTGATGGCTCTTCCAGGCTGCAGGTGATACGCAATATTGTTTTGCCGATGGCAGCACCGGGTTTACTTACCGCAGGTATTTTCTGTTTTATTATTGCCTGGAACGAATTTTTGTTTGCCTTGATTCTGACTAATCGTGAAGCCGTCACTCTGCCCATAGGACTCGCGCTGTTTAAAGCAGAAGAGGGTGATCTGTGGAATCTTCTAAGTGCGGCCGGTATTATTATTATGGTGCCGATGTTTGTATTGGCTTTATTAATTCGAAAATACTTTGTACAGGGGATGACTATGGGAGCGGTTCGCTAAGTGGCCAGTGTCAGCCTCAGGAATCTAACCAAGCGTTGGGGTAGTTTTGTCGGTGTTGATAATCAGTCTATAGACATAGCAGATCGTGAATTTCTGGTGTTGCTTGGACCTTCCGGATGTGGCAAGACTACCACCATGCGTATGATCGCAGGTCTTGAAGAACCTACTGATGGTGAAATCTGGATTGGCGATCAATTAGTCAACGATGCACTGCCAAAAGATCGTGATGTGGCTATGGTTTTCCAGAACTATGGTTTGTATCCGCACATGACTGTCTACGACAATATTGCCTATCCACTGAAAGTTCGCGATACACCTAAAGAAAATATAGCACCGCGTGTACAGCGAGCAGCAGAGCAGGTTGAGCTGTCCGGGTTTCTTGATAGAAAGCCGAAAGAGCTGTCTGGCGGTCAGCGTCAGCGGGTAGCACTGGCGCGCGCTATTGTGCGCACGCCACAACTGTTTTTAATGGACGAGCCACTGTCGAACCTCGATGCAAAATTGCGTGTATCGATGCGTGCCGAGCTTAAACATTTAAGCCGTGAGCTAAAAATTACCACGGTCTATGTAACTCACGATCAGATCGAAGCCATGACTCTGGCTGATCGCGTAGCGGTGATGAAAGACGGAGTCATACAACAACTGGGCACACCGGATGAAATTTACGACGATCCGCAAAACCTTTTTGTGGCAGGCTTTATCGGCTCCCCTGCGATGAATCTCGTTAACGGTTCCATTGCAAACGGTGTATTCAGTAGCGCCGATGGCACACCGATGGTTAATATCGATGCAGACGATTGTAGTAGCGTTACGTTAGGTGTCAGAGCAGATGATGTGACTGCCATTGATAAAGGGCAGGGTTTTACCGATGCTGTTGTTTATGCGTACGAAAATACCGGAGAAAACACGTTGTTAACGGTGCTGTGTGGTGGGCAGCGTATCATTGTGCGTGGTGACCGCCATCTGCGAAAGGAGCAAGATGAGGTAATTGGTATTACTCTTAATGCTGCTAACCTTTATCTGTTCGATCCGGAGTCAGGTTTGCGACTGCGTGATACTGGTGTCCGTGACAATCGCAGTCGCTGATGTGCCTTTCTCCAAAGAGAAGTGACAAAGGTGTGATGTTATGACTGAGCCCTTGCTGCTGCTCCCCGGTATGATGTGCGATGCACGGCTTTTTTCAGCGCAAATCGCTGCTTTCTCTGCGCATCGATCCGTAATGACTGCACCTCTGTCACGGGGCAATACATTTCGTGATCTTGCCCGGTCTGTTCTGGCATCTGCACCACCACGATTTGCACTGGCGGGTGTGTCTATGGGTGGGATCGCGGCGATGGAAATTATCCGTCAGGCACCTGAGCGGGTGAGCAGACTCGCACTGCTCGATACCAATCCTAAAGCGGAAACAACAGAGCGGCAAAAGTTGCGTGAACGGCAAATTGAAAGCGTGTTGTCAGGCAACCTGCGCGATGTGCTGCGTGATGAAATGAAGCCACACTATCTGGCCGACAACCCGGGTAAGCCAGCGCTTCTGAACTTGTGTATGGATATGGCTACCGCATTGGGGCCGGATGTGTTTGTGCAGCAGTCACGTGCGCTGCAATCGCGGCCGGACCAAACCGCAACGCTTGAAAACGTTCAGGTGCCAACGCTTGTATTGTGTGGTGAGCACGATCAACTGTGTCCGATAGCAACGCACCAACTGATGGACACGCTCATACCTGATGCAACACTAACAGTAGTTGCCGGCGCAGGCCATTTGCCTACGCTTGAGCAACCCGAAGCAACGTATAAGGCAATGACAGAATGGCTCAACCGTTAATTTCCGATCGCTTGTTGTCACTGCTGCAAAGTGTCGACACTCCAACCGTATGTAATGCTATTGAAGTGGCGCAGGGCAGGCGAGGGTTCAACCGCTTTACACGCGGCAACATGCTGCACTCAAATCCCGGTGCTCCGGCAACGGTAGGCTTTGCACGCACCGCGCGCATCTCTGGTCTGGCTCCACCACTTGAAGACGCAGCTATTATTCGTATCCGGCGTATAGACTACTATCGATCCATGGTGGCTGGTGACGGTCCCGGTGTCGCGGTGATCGAAGATGTAGACTATCCCAACTGCATTGCCGGCTGGTGGGGTGAAGTCAATGTCGCCGTGCACAAAGGTCTTGGCCTAGCTGGCGCAGTAACCAATGGAGTGATGCGCGATCTTGATGTGCTTGATGAAGGGTTTGCTGTGCTGGCCGGTTCCATTGGGCCCAGCCACGGCTATGTACATGTAATCGATATCGGCACACCGGTGAACATTCAGGGTATGCGTGTAGAGTCGGGTGAGTTGGTTCATGCCGACAGACACGGTGCTCTGGTTGTACCGGATAATGTTATTGATGATCTGGCAGATTGTATTGACAAGGTTATTGCGTCAGAAGCAATTGTGTTGGGTCCGGCGCGTGAGCCTGGTTTTACTATAGAAAAGCTCGAGGAGGCCTGGGCGGCGTTTGAGGCTTCGCGAACGTGATGCCTTCTATGCCTATTTTTATGCATAAAGAAACACCGGTTTATCTGATGACTTACAGCCACCCTCAGCAACAAAGAGAGTCTGATCAGCGCCACTGATAAGAATGGCAGTGTTAGCGCGCGGGTTTATAACGCATAGAGAAGAAAAATAGTGGGGGTCAAATCTTGACTAGGTACATTTAAAAAGGCTAGGGATCAGGTGAGTTTAATAACGATCGAATATTAAAAATATGCAGAGGGAGTGTCAGCTTTAGAAACTAAAGCAACTTAACTTATTGATAAGTATATTTTTTATTCTCAGCGGGCCTTAAGAAACAAGAAACTAAGCCCGGACTGGAGAAATAGCTTTCTCTTGTGAAATACACCTGTTGCCGCTATTGTGTACATGTGAACACATAGGACTACAATCATGTCTGCGACGGAAACTCTAACTCTTCGATTGACACCAGAGCTCAAAAGTCAGCTAAGTGAGCTGGCGAACGAGACTCAGCGAAGCCATTCGTTTTTGGCGAATGAGGCTTTGTCACGCTATGTAAGTCGAGAGCTTGCGATCATCCACGGTATACAGCTTGGGGTAGAGCAGCGCGATACCGGCCGGGTGTCCGACCATGACGATGTGATGACGCAGGCTGAAGCTTTGCTTGCCAAATCGGCAAAGCGTAGGGCATAAATTGTCAGAGCTGATAAAGCTGGGCTGGACGGACGCTGCCCGAGACGATCTACTTTCCAGTGTTGGTTATATTGGAGAGCGCAATCCTATGGCTGCCCGTAGTGTTTTCGAAGCTGTGCGAAGTTCTGCTGAGTCACTTACGGCTGTCTTGCATGGGCGACCTGGTCGGGTCATTGGCACGTACGAGAAAGTGGTTGCCGGTTTGCCCTATATTCTTGTATATAGCGTTGAGGAGGAAATGCCTTATACGATGGTAACTATTCTACGATTGATTCACACATCACGCGATTGGTCGGCGGACAGTTGGCCGGACTGAAGGCGAGCACGTACTCATTATCGCAGCTGCTGCGTGTAGGGTGCTTGGTGTCATTCATCTAAGGGGATACTAATACGTGTTGGGGTCAGGTCTTGCATCGTGCGCTGTTGCACTGCAAGACCCAAAAGTGTTTCAGCTGACGCCTCACTACGATGGTTCGGTGGTGGAGCATAGTCCCTATTTTATGATGATCTCCGGACCCATGAAGTGGTTGGGCAGGAACGTCGATATCCAAGGCACGTAGGTAACTATAATCAGGAAGAAACAATACGCCGAGGAATGGCAGCGCCGCGCGTACGACTCGCATCATCGGCATTCCCGCTACACCCGAGGCTACAAAAAGCTTTAATCCTACGGGCGGTGTGATCATACCTATCTCCGACCATGATGATGCCCAGATGGATCGGGTCGATACCAAGTTCCATGGTAATCGGAAACACCAGCGGCGCTACGATCACAAGCAACCCCTAGGGCTCCATAAACTGACCGCCGATCAGCAGAATGATGTTCACAACAATCAGGAACATGATCGGGCCAAGTCCCGCAGAAAGCATCGCACTTGTGATTTGCTGCGGGACTTGCTCACCGGTCAAGACATGTTTGGCGATGACGAACAGTAACGGCACTGTCAGCTTCGCCGCTTCGAACAGTGTATCGAGCGTGTCTCGGTGGAAGAACACCGTAATGACTGCCAAGGACGGTGACGAAGCGCAATGCTGCCCGGGGCATCGACCACTGCTGCGGCCGAGAGGGTGTGCTGCCCATTCTCAATTACGGGCCCAGCATTCTCCGCCATTTGTCGATATTAGCCTCAATTACAGTGATGGAACTTGCCATCTTAAAAGCCCGTGATCGCAAATATTAGTAAGCAGCAGAGTCGATGTGAATTCTTTTAAGTACAGGCTATCTTGCACTTAAGGGAGTGATTAACGTGATGTGTGTCAATGCCGGTGGATAGATCTATGCGCTATTGAACCGCCTGTTGCTAAGGTTGTGAAACTCTACAGGCACAGGTTTTTACAGCCGGTCGATGTTTCAAGCACAGAGCAAACATTGTTTACGATTCGTGTTAAGGCAATGCGCGCGTACCTTTTACCTGCACCATATAGGCTTGGAATTTGCGGCCGCTACGAGTAGTGAGTGCGTTAGAAAGCAATTTTGATTGGTAGACGGATAAAGTTGAAAGGGAAGTTGTTTTTGGCGCGGCGGAATTGGCGTAATAAACGCAAGCCAATTATTCAATAAACCAGGTTTTTACAAGGCTGCAGAATGAAAAATCAACGTAAACCGGCATCAAAAGCGTTGCCGATGACTTCCAAGTGTTCACTGAAAAAATTTCGCGTCGCGATGCTGCCACTTTACGTTGCAACAGGCATTGCCACTATCGGCCATGGCACCAGCGCGAGTGCGGTCGGTGCCAGTGATACTGATAACGATGGCATTCCCGATAATCTGGAAATAGGTTACCTTGCTGACAGCGTTGGAAATACAGCGCCAGTGCCAGATGGAATAGAAGACGTTAACGACTTCCCGGTTGGTTATTGGGCTGCGTCTTTCTATGAAGGGCAGCGTGGTATTGCAAACTCTTCGTACGCGACACCTCAAACGGGTGGCGGTGGCAATGGTGCTCCGACTTTTCACGGTGAAGCGAACTTTTCATGGGGCGAGCCAAGAACCCAGCTCGAAGCTTGGGGAACGCGTGCCGGACCTGGCTGGTTTCAATATGAAACACCCACTCACCCGACTACGCCACCTGGCTACGTTGGGTCAACCTGGACTACCGGCAATTGGTTTGAAATCACCTTCCGTCGCACGGTATCAGCGCCGGTAACACTCAGTTATGACACTGCTTCGTATTCGGATGATGTTCTTACTATTAGTGTCAATGGCGTGCAGGTTTACCTGAAAGCACCTGGGCCCAACGCATCTGGTGCGGGAATATTCACTCATGCCCTAGACGCTGGAGACAAAGTCGAGGTTCAGTATATCAACCTGGGCTGGGTTGGCGGCTACCAATTCGAGTTGGATTTTCTGATGAATATCGATACAGATGCCGATGGTATCCTCGACTATCAGGACGATGACAGTGACGGAGACGGTATACCCGATTCAGTTGAACTGGCCGCTGATACTGACGGTGATGGCATACCTGATTTCAGGGATCCTGACACTGACAACGATACGATTCCAGATGCTATTGAAGGCACTGCAGATACTGATGGTGACGGCACACCCAACTGGAAAGATACAGACTCTGACAATGACGGCATAGACGATTCCATTGAGCTGAACATAGACACAGACAACGACGGCCTAGATAACTACCTGGATCTTGACTCAGATGCAGATAACATCCCAGATATGACTGAGGGTGTGATAGATACCGATCAGGACGGTGCTGCAAACTATATTGATATCGACTCCGATGATGATGGCATTGAAGATGTGATCGAAACTATTGTTGATACTGATACCGACACTACCCCGGACTATCTCGATTTAGATTCTGATGCTGACAATATTCCAGACAGTCTAGAAGGTGTGGTTGATACCGACGGTGATAGCACGCGTGACTCTATTGATCTGGACTCCGATGATGATGGTATTACCGATAGTCAGGAAACCGCTATAGATACCGATGCCGATGGTATTGCTGACTTTCGTGATCTTGATTCTGACGACGATAGCATTGCAGACAGCATTGAAGGTGAAAACAACGGTACCACCGATACTGACGCTGACGGTGCACCTGATTATCTCGATCGCGATTCCGATAACGATAGCATTGAAGACACATTGGAAGATGACGGTGGCGGTGCACAAGATCAAGATGGTGACGGTACGCCTAACTATCGTGATCTTGATTCAGACGGTGACGGTATTAACGATTCTGTCGAAGGTCTGGTGGATACAGACTCAGACGGTGCGGCAAATTTTCTCGACATTGACAGTGATGCCGATGGCGTACCAGATGCACAGGAAGGTATAGCCGATACTGATAATGACGGCGTCCCGGACTACCTGATGATGCCGGTAGATCCAACGGTCTCTGATCAGGATTCTGACGGTTTATCAGACGACATAGAAGGTTCGGGGGATGCAGATGGCGATGGCATACCGAACTACCTTGATACCGATAGTGACAACGATGGCATCAGTGATCAGCAGGAAGGTGCTGCCGGTGCACAGATCCCCGCCGATACAGATGGCGACGGAGTTGCCGATTTTCTGGATCTCGACAGCGACAATGACAGCATTCCAGATCAGCTGGAAGGTGCACAGGATCGCGATGGTGATGGTGTGTACGACGCACGCGATCTCGATGCAGACAACGATGGCATCTATGACATCGTAGAATCACGAACAGGCAGTGTTGCTGTGTACGATACAGATAGCAACGGCATTGCTGACGGTTCGATGGGCCTGAATGGTTTGGCTGATAGCGTTGAGTCAGGTGATGATTCTGCGAACCTCAATTACACACTCGCAGATACCGACGGCGACAATGTCCCGGATTTCAAGGATCATGACTCTGACAATGATGGCATCCTCGACACGATCGAATCTGCCAATGTCGATAGTGACCTTGATGGCTACGCAGATGCAGCACCCGCCACCAGCGTTATACCGATGGATCACGATGGCGATAACATTGCGAATTTTCGTGATCTGGACAGCGATAATGATGGCCTAAGTGATCTAATGGAAGCCGGTAGCCCCGACGCTGACAACAATCATATGCGTGACAACTTCACAGACAGTGACGCTGATGGTCGCGATGACACGGCAGCTGTTACACCACCTGATACTGACGCTGATGGCTTCAGTGATTTTCTAGACCTCGATTCTGATCAGGACGGATTGCCTGACATTCAGGAGGTCGGTCTGGTAGATGCTGACGTAAATGGTATTGTGGATGGTTTTCAAGATACTGACGGCAACGGCCTTGATGATGCGGTAGCGGTTAATGGCGTTGCCTTTATAGACGATGACAATGACGGTATACCAAATCAACTGGATCTGGACAGTGACAACGACGGCGTTAATGACATTGTAGGGCCAGATACAGATAACAATGGTATGGTCGATAACTTTGAAGATCTTGATGGTGACGGTTTTCAGGAAACCAATGAAGTCCCAGTGGTCGATAACACCGAAGCCTCCGGGTTGTACACCGGTGTTAGTGGTGGTGCTTCATTCGATTTGGCGACATTGCTGTTACTGTTAAGTCCTTTTGGTCTGACAGCTATTAAGCGTCGATTAGGTCTGTTTGTGAAAAGGTAATCGCAAGCGACTTATCGCTGTTTTAAAGATGGGTAGGAGGTCGTCGGCGCTTGTGTGCTGACGACCTCATTTTGAATACGGCGGCTTCTTTATGGCGGATCTACCCGGTGTTGTTGTCCCGTCTATAGTCTTATGACTCGCACTCAAATAGTGGGTAGTGCCCGGAACACATAGTGCATGTGTATGCAAAACCCTATCTGGTGCACACCTTGAAACTACTAAAGCAACTACTCATAGCATTTGTGGTGAGCTGTTTCGCATCGCCGGCAGCGCACGCTGTCGAATATTCCTATCTCTCTGTGGATTTGTCAGTCAGTGCTGACCCTGTTGTTGCAGGTGAACCGACCACTCTTTCTATAATGGTTGAAAATTTCGCCACCACAGTTGCAACGAACGTTGTTGTCACCATTACCCTGCCTCCAGACACCACTGATCTTTCTGGTCAGGATTGCACGCAATCTGATCCGGTTACGTTGGTTTGCGCGTTGCCAGAGCTAGGTGATGGTGCGATTGCTACTATTCCAGTGAATGCAACAATTCATCGTGAAGGTCACAGCGAGGTGACTGCCACCTTGAATGCCGACAATCCGGCTGGTGGTTCACCACTGGTAGATAGCGAAATTATTGCTGTTCAATTGCAGTCGCCTGACGTTTCGCCAGTTGAACTGGAAGCTAAACTCATTGCGCTCAATACTGACATTTATCTGCTGGGTGTTACCGACGTTACCGCTGTAGTAAGAAATAATCACGATAGCAATACCGCTTTGCTCCCTGTAGTCAATCTAGTGATGCCAGAGAGTATCGAGTTACAGGCAAATGACAGTTGCATCATTTCAGAACAAACAGCCACTTGTAAGTTGATGGCGCTTGCTCCCCGATCAGAGACTGAAATAGAACTTGTTTTAATTGGCAGATCGCTTGATGCTGCTGCATCGGTTGTTGCCAATGTCAGCTCTACACAGCCAGACATACTGCCGCAAAACAATGAAGCGGAACTGATCACCGCTATAATCTCGCGGCCAATACTGTCATGTGGTTCGTCCGATCCACTATGTGTTGTTAATCCGGAACCTGTTAACTCTGGTGAGGTTGATGCTTCAGGCAGCGAGCCAACAGAGGTTGCGCCAACTGAAACACCTGCTGAAAGTTTAGAAACTGGCGCTGCCAATGTCGCAGAGAATTCCACTGGATCTGGTGGTGGAGCGCTGTCGCCGCATTTGTTTTTTCTTCTGTTGCTACTGCAATTGGTAAATGTTGTGTTTTGTAGAAGAGAGCCCATGCAATGGGGTAAGTTATAGCTTCACAGATTTTTCTGTGAATTGTTCTGACGCGTAGTTACGTCGCTCATGCCTTCCATGCTCTGTTCTGGATTCTGCGCGGTGTACATGGTGTGTTTATATATAATGAAATACGATTGACCCCTTTATATTCTTAACCCCCAAGGCCATTGAGATAAGACTAAATTCAACGTTGCCTTACTTAGTCTGCAGATCATAAATACGTTTCATTCTTAAGCATTGCATCTGATTCCTGATCTGCGAATCAAACTTTTTCGACTGCAATATTAAAAATATATTTCCCGAAATAGTCCAGCGGTGACTTTCTGTGCAGAAGTTAGTTTACACAGCGGTGCGAACCTCCGTAGTAGATAACCGCAGTGTCTGTTTTATCTACGGTAATATGCTAATGAGGTTTGGCTTTGTAAGAAACATCATGCTCATTTGAAACCTCGTTAAGCCGTGCATATAATAAGGTCGGGAGTAGCCATTGGCTTTAGTGCCATTGTGCACTAACTTATTCTCGGTTTGAGCTACCTTTTAAACAATCCCGCCGCCGACACCACTAATCGCCGGTCGCTGTTCTGCGACCCTGGCGCGGTAACCTGAAAATCGATAAGCTGCAATCGGATCAATAGCACCGCCACTTTCGTAACGTGCCATTGCGAGTAAAGGTTCTACGTCTGTGCGAAAAGCTTGTTTAAGTGTGTTTGATGCCATCAAGGCATCATTATTGTTCTGGCTTTCAGCCAGTAACTTACGATCAACGATTAACGCCTGAGTGTAAGATCTTTTAACTTCCATGGCGCTGTTCATGAGGCTTTCAATAGGATCAGTAACGTTGTGTGATTGGTCAAGCATGTGGGCCGGGTTAAAGCTTTCAATGCGCTGTTCAGCATCAACCAGTTCATTGAATACCAGGAATAATCGGTACGGGTCTATAGCGCCTGAATCGAGGTCGTCGTCGCCGTATTTTGAATCGTTGTAGTGAAACCCACCGAGCTTGTTAAACTGAATAAGTCTGGAGACAATCATCTCTATGTTCACGGTAGGGGCGTGATGGCCAAGATCAACCAGACAACTGGCTTTTGGTCCTAGTTCGGTTGCAATTAGAAAGTTGGTGCCCCAGTCTTGCACTACGGTTGAATAGAAAGCCGGTTCGTAAATCTTGTGTTCTGTATAAATGTGCCAGTCGCCAGGCAGTGCGCTGTAGATAGACTTCATTGATTCCAGGTAGCGTGAAAATTGATCTGCAAAATTTACTTGTCCGGGAAAATTTGATCCATCACCCACCCATACAGTCAATGCTGATGAGCCAATGGTTTTGCCGATTTCAATACACTCGATATTGTGATCAACCGCTTGCTGTCGTGTAGCTGCGTCTGTGTGTGAAAGTGAACCAAACTTATAGGAATACTTTTGCGCCGATTGATCCTGAAAAGTATTGGAGTTCATGGCATCGAACGTCAAGTTAAGGGAACTTGCTTTATCAAGTAGTGTTGCGGGGTCTGCTTTGTCCCAGGGAATATGCAAAGAGACTCGTGGTGTTGCTCGGGTCAACTGATTAATAACAGCACAGTCGTCGAGTTTGTCCATCACATCTCTGGGTTCACCTGGCCCGGGGAAGCGCGCAAAGCGTGTGCCGCCGGTGCCTACACCCCACGAGGGCACTGCAACGCCGAATTTTGCTACTTTTTCTTTTAGCTCGTTAATGCTTACACCGCGCTCTGCAAGCTGTTCGGCCAGTACGCTGTAGTGATTCTGCAACTGTTTTATATGCTGGTTGTTGTGTTCCTCAATGATTGAATCTTTGATCATGTTGCCGTGTCCGTTTGAGCCTCAACGTGTAGCAGTAATACGTGCGAGCGATAATTTGTCAATCATAAAATTCAAAACAGTGTTGCACACAAGGCTAACTTCACGTTTAATTGAATGGCGTTAATTAAATGGTGCGGAGGAAACCGATGCCAAAAGCATGGACTAATTAGCCATGTCTGCGATTGTGGTCATGGACATAGGAAAGACCAACGCGAAGCTATGCGTGGTCGATGCGCAAACCGGAGCGCTAGTCAGTACTGACACAACGCACACTCGCACTATAGATTCACCGCCTTATCTGCACCTTGATACCGCATCGCTGTGGGACTGGTATACCGCCGGGTTAAAACGTCTGCAGCAAAACACCCTGATAGACACCATTGTAGTGACCGCTCATGGAGCGACAGCAGCACTTTTAGACGATGATGGTCTGGTGTTGCCGGTGATGGACTATGAGTTTTCAGGGCTCGATGAGTTTCGTGCAGAGTATGATTTACGCTGTGATGAATTTGAACAAACCTACAGTCCGAAGCTTCCGTTAGGTTTAAATGTTGGACGTCAGTTGTATTGGCAGCGGGCTCGATGTGAGGCCCGGTTTAATAGAGCAAAATACCTTCTACCGTATACTCAGTATTGGAGCTGGCTGCTAACCGGCAAAGCGGTAAGCGAGGTAAGTACTATCGGATCGCATACCGATTTATGGAACCCGTTGGAAAAGCGATATTCCGACTTTGCTGTCCGTGAAGGATTTGCAGAACTGTTTCCAAAAACATTGCACGCCTCTGAGTCGCTTGGTTCTTTGCGTGCCAGTGTGCAAGCTGCCACCGGCATAGACGATCATTGCAAAGTGCTGGTGGGTATACACGACAGTAACGCCTCATTGGTACCGTGGATGTCTAACAGAGCAGAGCCGTTTACTGTTATGTCTACCGGCACCTGGGTGATTATATTTTCACTCGGTACACCACTGCCCGGTATTTTGGCAGAGCGTGATTGCACTGCTAATGTCACCATACATTCAGAACCTGTAGCGTGTGCCCGATTTATGGGTGGGCGTGAGTACGGTGCAATAGCGGGTAGAGAATCATCGGTGATTGCTACTGAAGCTGATCTTTTAAGCATTATAGAACACGGTGTTTTTGCTTTGCCTGCCTTTGCAGAAACCGGGGGGCCGTATCCGGGTTTGAATGGGTTGATACAGTCGAGCATCACACTTTCAAACTCACAGCGGCATGCCCTTGCATCACTCTACTGTGCGTTGGTCAGTGATGAATCGCTTGGCCTGTGTTATTCCAGTGGAGATATCATTGTTGAAGGCGCTTATGCTAAAAATTCACTGCTATTGCAATGTCTTGCGGTGTTTCGAGATAAGCAGACTGTCTATGCCAGTGCTGATTCAACTGGCACTACTATGGGGGCTGCAATGTTGGCAACAGACAATGTTAAACCACCTGACCTGGTTCGAGCGTGCGACAGTAGTTCAGATCTTAAGCAGAAGCTTATTAAGTATAAAGCTCAGTGGCATCAGAAAGTTGCGGAGCACAAAAATACTACCCCTATAGCGGAACCCGCATGACAGACGGCCGCGCACTTTTAGAGTTAAGCAATATCGTTAAGCGGTTTCCCGGTGTGCTTGCACTTGATCGCGTGAGTTTTGATGTGCGCGCCGGAGAAGTGCATGCGCTGTTGGGTGAAAACGGTGCCGGTAAATCAACACTAATTAAAATTATCTCAGGTGTTTATCAGCCTGATGAGGGGCACATAAATTTCTCTGGAAACACAGTGAGATTTAATACGCCTGCAGCGGCGCAGAATAATGGTATCGCCACTATCTATCAGGAGCTGTTGCTATACCCGGAGCTGTCGGTCGCTGAAAATATATTCATGGGTCATGCACCCAAAACCCGTTTCGGCACCATTGACTGGCGTGCCATGCGCAGCTTGGCACGTGAGCAACTAGCCTCACTTGATATCTATGATCTGGATGTTAACCAACAGGTTGGCAGCCTGTCTGTCGGCAATCGTCAGCGCGTCGAAATAGCCAAAGCGCTATCGCAGGATGCACGTGTGTTGATTATGGATGAACCTACTGCTGCACTAACAGGCGCGGACGTTGAGCGTTTGTTTCGAATTGTCAGGTTGTTGCGGGAGCGCGGTGTCGGTGTTATCTATATTAGCCATCGTTTGGAAGAAATATTTGAACTGGCTGATCGCGTTACGGTACTGCGCGATGGTGCTTGTGTCGGTACAAGTCAGGTGATCGATACCACCGAAGATGATTTGATTAACCGTATGGTGGGCCGAACTATTGAAGATCTTTATCCCAAGCAGTTATCGCGTATAGGCGAGCCTGTGTTAGAGATCGAATCACTCAGCCGACCCCCGCTGACACGAAATGTCAGTCTAACGCTTCGGCGCGGGGAAATACTCGGCCTTGCAGGGCTTGTCGGGTCCGGGCGGAGCGAGCTTGCACAAACCTTGTTCGGGATTACACCGGCACAGTCTGGTTGCATCAAAGTTAATGGCGTCGAGTGCCTGATAGATAGCCCTGCTGCTGCCATTAAACTCGGTATTGCCTACGTGCCCGAAGATCGCAGCACACAAGGTTTGATCAAACCAATGAGTATTCGTGAAAATATTTCTATGGCGGTGCTTAAAGAAATATCCAACGGCAATCTGATCAACCATTTAGCGGAACGCGAACTTGCGCAAAAGAACATCAATCAATTCCGTATTCGCACCAGTGGTATGGAACAAAAGGTTGAAAAGCTCTCCGGTGGTAATCAGCAAAAGGTTGTGCTTGGTAAGTGGATGGCGAGCGCCCCTGATGTATTAATAATGGATGAACCCACGCGTGGTATAGACGTCGGTGCAAAAGCGGAGATACACCGAACCATGAGTGAGCTTGCCTGTAGAGGTATGGCGGTTTTGATGATCTCCAGTGAACTACCGGAGATTATGGGCATGAGTGACACTATTGCGGTCATGCGTGAAGGCCGGTTGGTCGCGAGCTTTACCCGCGGCGATGCGACCCAGGAGCAAATAGCCGCTGCCATGATGAGCGGTAGTCGCAGTGAGTCAGATGAAGGTTTGGTTGATAGCAATAGCACAAAGGGTGCTGCAGCATGAACACGGCGGCAAGCACTGCAGTTTCACCCGCGCAACAGCGTGGGGTGTTAAAGCGAATCTTGCGTTTGTTTGCAAGTCAGGAGGCTGTACTCTTGTTGGCGCTAGTTGCGCTGTTTGTGATTGTTGGTTCAATCAATTCACGCTTTATCGCTGAGCGTAATCTGTACAGCATATTCCTTGGCAATGCCTATATTGCTGTCGCTGCGATTGGTATGTCGATGGTGATTATCTCGGGCAATATAGATATATCCGTCGGTTCACTGATTGGTGTGCTTGCGACTATCAGCGGTTCAATGGCTGTGGCGGGTTATCCACTGGTACTGTGCTGGCTGGTACCGGTGTTGGCAGGGGTGCTGATCTCAAGCTTTACCGGCTACATTGTCGCTTATTTAAAAATTCCATCGATCGTTGTGTCACTGGGTATGTTAAGCATTTTAAAAGGTGGATTAATAGCGGTAACCAGTGGTGAATGGATTACTGATTTACCCGAAGGCTATGCATTAGCGCAGCTGAAACCACTGGGTGTTCCTCTGCCAATAATATTTATGATTGTATTAACTATTCTTGCAGCACTGTGGATGCGTTTCAGCAATACCGGTCGGGCGATTTATGCAGTAGGAGGCAATGCAGAGGCGGCACGATTATCCGGTATTTCCAAACAACGAACCATAATGAAAGTATTTGCAATACACGGTGGCTTTATCGGAATTGCAGCGGTGTTGTTTGCTACACAACTGAGTGTTATTCAATCGACTGTGCCGCCCAATCTGGAGTTGACTATTATCACAGCATCTGTGGTCGGCGGTGTCAGCATACTAGGGGGAACAGGTACGGTTGTCGGTTCTACGCTTGCAGCAATTCTTCTGGCTGCAATAGGGTCATCACTGATTTTTGTTAGCGTGTCACCGTACTGGCTGCGATCAGTGCAGGGGGTCTTGATATTACTGACGGTGCTTGCAGATCTTTATCGTCGTAAAAGACAACGTAAGCAGGGGAGTGGTTAAGTGAAATATGTTCGTGACCGTAAACTGCAGAAATACCCTGTGGTTGTAGGCAACTAATGAGTCGCGTTGCACCTACAGTTTCGCGTATGCCATCCGTACTCAGTACGGCTCGCAGACTGGCGTTAAGCCATGAAGGCGTGTTGCTGATCATCTTAATGGTGTCATTGCTGGTGCTTGCGACACAAACTGATCGCTTCCTCACGACTGACAACTTACTCAATCAGTGCAGGCTGATGGCAGAGGTGGGCCTGGTGGCCTTGCCAATGACATACATTATTATTACCGGTGGTATTGACCTGTCTGTCGGATCAATTCTGGGCCTCTGTGCCATTGTGCTAGGAGTAGCGTGGAAGAACTATGGCCTGCCACTGGAGTTTGCCATTGTCTTGTGTCTGGTTACCGGTGCGGCGGCAGGTGCTGTTAACGGCTATTTCATCACCCGTGTCGGTGTGCCGCCATTAATCATGACGCTTGCAACGCTTGCGCTCTATCGGGGTTTTGCTGAAGGTGTCAGTCAGTCGCGTTCTGTTAGAGGTTACCCCGAATGGTTCTATCAGTTTGGGCAGGGGGAGTTGTTTGGCATACCAACACAACTATGGTTTCTAATAGCCGCGCTACTGATTAGCGCGTTTGTATTGTCTCGCACTGTGTTCGGGCGAGCGCTTTATGCCATTGGGCACAATGAAACCGGCGCACGCTTCTCAGGGCTTGCTGTTGATCGCTACAAAATGCTGATCTACACCTTTTCGGGTTTTATGGCGGGTCTAGCGAGCTTCGTGTTTGTATCGCGGGTTAGTACTACTCGTTCGGACATGGGAACCGGGCTGGAGCTTGATGTTATTGCAGCAGTAGTGCTCGGCGGTACCAGTATATTTGGCGGAACCGGAACCATTATAGGGACAGCATTAGGCGTTGTACTGATTCAGCTGCTGAAAAACGGATTAGCACTAACCGGGGTAAAAGGTGATGCAACCATTATGGTAATTGGTGTAGTGCTGATCTGTTCTATTTTAATAACCAACTTTGCACGATCGCGCCAGGCCACGGAAAAGCCAGGTGATTAAGCGATCGTTAGTGATGAGTAATTTGATGTACAAGCTATTTACTCTGCTTGAGTAGGTAGTTGCACACTGGCATCGGCGCGGGCTATGTGTTGCATGTTTTTGCGTGTCCATAGGGAAGGGCACATATGCGTCGTCTTTATTAAACAGAGAGGAAATGCAATATGTTTAAACAATTAGGAATTAGTGTAGCAATTGCAGGTTTGTTAATGGGTGTTGCGCAAACAAGTCATGCCGCACGATGGGATGGTGCAGATGACCTGCCAGTGTCACCGCTTGCTTGTGGCGATGAAGAGGGTGGGGCGATGGCTGCAGCGATGCCATATGATGGCGGGATGGCTATGAATCCACCAGACAAAGCAGGTGAAGAGATCACGTTGGTTGATGTACCGAAGTTAATCGGTATTGGCTATTTTGCCGCCACAACAGAAGGCATGCGCCAGGCAGCAGAGGAACTTGGCAATGTAAAAGTCAAAACTGACGGCCCGACCGAAGCCAACATTGATGATCAGATAACGTTTCTGGATAACTTTATTACACAGGGTGTTGATGGATTACTGTTTGCGGCTAATGATCCGGTTGCAATAGCACCGGTATTGCGCACTGCGTTAAAAAAAGGTGTGCATGTAGTTGGTTATGATGCTAACTCTGAACCTGATGCTCGTGAATGGTTTGTAAACCAGGCTGAGTTTAATGGTATCGCTAAATCAATGGTCGACTCTATTGTGGCCGAGATCGGTGAAGACGGAAAGTTCGCTATTGTAACCAGTACGTTTACCACGCCAAATCAGGCGCGCTGGATTGCAGAAATGCAGGCTTATCAGGAAAAGTGCTTTCCGAATGCTGAGTGGCTGGAAACCGTTGAAGCACAGGAAGACAACATTCTTTCTTTTAATCAAGCCAATACATTGATCAATAAATACGGTGAAGACCTGCAAGGGTTATTGGGTATGACCAGTGTTGCCACGCCGGCGTCTGCTGAGGCAGTGACTCAAGCTGGACTGTGCGGGGAGGTTGCGGTAGTTGGTCTAGCGACTCCCAATGCGATGAAACCATACGTGGCTTCCGATTGTGTTAAATCGGTAGTGCTTTGGAATCCGGTTGATCTGGGTTACGCGGCAGTGCATGTCATGCGAGCGGTTGTCGATGGTAAGTTTGCGCCAGGGGCTACTGAAGTTAGTGCCGGTAGACTGGGTACGCTAAGCGTTGTGAATGGCAGTGAGGTGTTACTTGGTGCGCCTTATGTGTTCAACAAAGATAACATCAATGACTTTGATTTCTAAGTACTGAATGTTCAATAACATCTCTACCAGGTAAGTATGAGGTCAATCTGCAGCCAATTGGCTGCAGATAGATTTATGATTTTCCCACGACAAAGAAAAAGACTATGAGTGAAGATGAAAATCTACAAACAAGGAGGGCAATAATAGCTGCTTGTCTCGATATGAACGCCTCTGGTCTGAACCAGGGTACATCCGGAAATATTAGTGTTCGTGTGGATAACGACATACTAATAACTCCAACCAGTCTTCCCTATAGTGAGACAGAACCCGAAGACATCGTATCAATGGATCTCAGCAAAAAGTACGGTAGTTACGACGGTCAGCGCAAACCATCTACTGAATGGCGTTTTCATATAGATACCTATATACAGCGACCGGATATAGGCGCGATGGTGCACACCCATTCTATTTATGCCACCACGTTGTCAATGCTGCGATTGGATATTCCGGCTTGCCACTATATGGTGGCTGCATTCGGTGGTCCTTCGGTGCGTTGCTCTGACTATGCGATATTTGGTTCAGAGCAGTTATCGAAGAATGTACTGGCAGCCCTTGAAGATCGCACCGGTTGCTTGTTAGGCACGCATGGAATGATTGCTTGTGGCGGCACATTAAAAGAGGCGATGTGGCGTGCACGTGAACTTGAAACTCTTGCACATCAGTATTATTTGACCATTCAGTCTGGCAGGGAGCCAGTGATTCTAGATGATGATCACATAGTCGAGGTGGTTGATAAAATGAAAAATGGATACGGTATATGGGATCAGGAGCCGACTGCCTAGAGCCTCACAAGCTGCTTCGATAATTTTTTACAGCAAGAGAATAATCCATGGAAAAATACGCTTTCACCATGCAATTGCGCGCCGGATGTGAAGCGGAGTATAAAAAGCGGCATGACGAAATATGGCCTGAACTACTGCAGCTGCTGCGGCAAGC
>CALGKA010000144.1 GCA_937927895.1 uncultured Granulosicoccaceae bacterium
ACACGGGTTACACGGGTTTGCAGCTGCTGCTATTTCTTTTTTCGCTGCCGTGGGGTTCATTGATTCTTCAGCGGCAGTGGTTGGACTGCTTTCACAACCACTTAGCGTTGTTACGAATAGTCCAGCAGCAGTCATGGTTCCGGTCATGACTGCCACGTACAATGGGCGTCTACGATTGAGGTGTTTAGGTAGTTGACTCATCTTAATAATTCCCGATTAAAAGGGCTGCGCCCGTTGTTTTTTGATCAAAGCTATAGATATTGGGCGGTACCCAATCAGTTTTCGTAGACCGATGACTAAATGAAAAGTTCATTTAATTGGCGGGCATTCGTAAAATAGAGCGGTATTTGTCGGAATCAGGTAATCGAGTCCGAACCAAGTGCAACCTTATTTAGGAGGAGGTGGTGGCATTGCATCGAAAGTAGTGAGCTCGCCATCCATGCAATCCCACGAAGGTTTGTCTTTGTTGTAGACAATTGCTTGCGGACTAAACCAACTGTTGTCGTCAGCGCTGCCTGCAGTAATTGCTATTACGCCTGGACGCCCGGAGTTGCGGCTAAAGAGTCTTGAGCCACAGGCATTACAAAAACCCCTGATGTTTTCATTGCCGCTGTCAGCAATAGCTGCGTGTTCTGTGAAATCTCCGTTGATAGACACTTGTTCTTCTTTAAAGAATGCCAGTGACATATGGCCGGTGCCTGATGCCCTTTGGCAGGCCTTGCAGTGGCATTGCGCCATTCGTAAGGGCTCAGCATCGGTTGAATAACTAACGGCGCCGCAAAGGCATTTGCCGGTGATTTTGCTCATTTTATTTTTCTCCTCGGAAGATTCCGTAGTTTGCAGCAAAGCAGGGGTTGCAACAAGTCAGTAGGTGAATACTTGCCAGTGTTCACGCTCGACCATACACTAGCCGGATTAACTTTAAAAAACGGAAACCCTATGGCTGACATCCGCAAGCTTACTGAGAACCTATCAGTAGCGTCACAATTGAGCCCAGCTGATATAGCTGAAATTGGTAAGGCAAAACAATTCGCATCGATCTTGTGTAATCGTCCTGATCTTGAGCAAGAAGATCAGCCTGCTTTTGAGCAGATTAAAGCATTGGCAGAGAAAGAAGGTTTAGTGGTCGAATTTCAACCCGTCAATGGCGCCATGATCAGTGATGCAGATGTAGACGAATTTGAACAACACATTGCAAACATGCCTAAACCTGTGTTGGCTTATTGCCGCTCAGGAACACGTTGCAGCGTGTTGTGGGCTTTAAGTCAAGCAGGGGTTCAATCGGTTGATGACATTCTAAAAACAACCAGCGCCGCAGGCTACGAACTTGACCCTTTGCGACCCAGAATTATAGACAGAGAATAATTATCGATACTTTGTTTACAGTATCTTTGTCATTAATAAGTAAAGTTTTCAAACTGGTTTTATACAATTATTCGGGAGTGAACAATCATGAATGCAACAGATATACTAGGCCAATTGTTGGGCGCAGGCAGTAAAGGTAGTGGTAATTTAAATACTGGTGCCGGTGCTAAAGTACTTGAAGATCTACTCGGTGTGGGGAAAAGTTCATCAGGTAGAGGCCAACAAGGTGGTGGAGTGTTTGGCGGTGATGGCCAATCTACCGGTGGTACAACTTCTGGTGGCGACGCTGGTGGTTCTTTCGGTGGTACAACAAGTAGCGGTGGTGGCTTAGGTGATTTATTAGGTAAAGCGCTAAAGGAGCTTGGGCGGGCCAATTCAGGCAGTGGCACTGTACGAGGCACACCTTCTGGTCCTGCAAATAACAACCCTTTTGAGCAAACACCTCAAGCACCACAGGTGTCACAGAATGCGCAGTCTGAAGTTTATATACGTGCGATGATTCAGGCAGGTCTTTCTGATGGGCGGCTTGACGAACAAGAACAGCAAGCCATTTTGCAAAAAGTGGGTAACTTAGGCGCAGACGAGCAAAACTTTATTCGCGCCGAAATGGCAAAGGGTGCTGATGTTAATGCTTTTATTCATTCAGTCCCGCGCGGCATTGAAGAAGAAGTCTATGCAGTGTCTCTCATGGCTATAAAGTTAGATAACCGAACAGAGGCGCAATTTTTAGATACTGTTGCTAAGGGTTTGCGTATCACCAAAGAGCAATCTAATGCCATACACGATCGATTCAATGTGCAGAGAATCTACAGCTAATTATTAGGCTTGCGCGTGGAAATTAGAGAGTTTCAGGTATCTGATACCGAGCCCGTTATTGCGCTATGGGAAGAGTGTGGTTTAACTCGTTCCTGGAATGATCCCGCCCGTGATATACAACGCCGGTTACAAGTCCCGGATTCCCTGTTTTTAGTCGCGCTCAAAGAAGGCAAAATCATAGCCTCTGTTATGGGGGGCTATGATGGCCACCGTGGCTGGATGAACTATCTAGGTGTAGCTGTTGTGCATCAGCGTAGCGGGGTGGCTGCGACGCTGATAAAAGAATTAGAGAGTCGGTTAGAGAGGCTTGGCTGCGCAAAAGTAAACCTACAAATTCGCACCGACAATATTGAAGTGCAACAATTCTACTCAAGCCTTGGCTACAGCAATGATGCAGTCATTAGTATGGGTAAGCGTCTTATACCAGACTAATCAGTAGCGCCTACATGTAGTAGGCAAAATCCCACGCACTTGTTGACAACCTCGCTACCCGTTGTTTATGGATGGACACTAATTGAAGTACGAGCTTGCAAGTCTCTTGTATAGCAGTTGCCAGCCGTTATGCAGCAACGGCAAAAGGCTCGCAATGTAGCGCTTTGGTAAACGCGCTGCATATGTCTCTTAGGCTTGATTCTTTAAGTCCAATGGGCAAGTAGAACCGATACTGGTGTCCGTTTTCATCGCAGCAAGGCTCATCCATAAAGAACACCCACACTTCTATTGCGTTTAATGCATCCGCCGTTTGATCTATAGCGATGCTGAATGTGAAGCGGTCTATAGTTAGGTGTTTGCTGTTCATCATGTGCCCGAAAAATTGACGATACTGATAAAAGTATAGACGCGATTTGATCATTTATTGACTACTTTACTAATTAGCTGGCAATTGCTGCTGAAAAGGCAACGTTGGCACGGGTATAGAAATTGCGCCTCCCGAATACGTTTTGTATGGTAGAGAGGGCGTTTAATGTCTAGTTTCAGTATATCCAAGGGGTTGATAGCCGCCATTGTATTGCCCATAAGTTTACTTGCGTGTAGCGATTCAGACTCTCTGAAGGTGCTGGAAAACGAAAACATCGTGGGCACACACACGGATCATACCGGCCCTGCGGAAGGTATTTGGCCGCCGCAGCCTGCCAACATGACCAATGTAGAACCTTACCCTGCCAGCGCACGTTCGGGTGTATTGCATGGTGTGCTCAATGCGGCAAAAAGCTCGATCTTAAACAATCCGCAAGTGAGGCAGAGCTTAGGCGGCGACTACCGTGAAATCGCAGCATCACTAGGTGATAGAAAGAGTGATAACGTTGCCAGAGTCGTTTTCTATAACTACGCCACTGATGAAACGATTGATGTCGCGCTTGGGAGTGACGGCGCGATTTCAAATGACATTTACGCAGCCTCAGTTTATCAACCAACTGAGCACCCGCAAGAAGTAGAAGATGCAATAGCACTGGCGGGCAACGTACTGAGCAACGACAGCTTTGACATAAGCAACCTACAAGGTACCGCCATGTTGGCGTTTCCTCCGGAACGTGATATTGCCAGTAGCCAACAACAATTTTATCCGCAGCGAATGATGTATGTCACCTTTGGCCCGGGCAATGGTGCGATGCCTGTTTATACCGCGTTGGTGGACCTAAGTGGTTCGCGAGTGGTTGAGCATGGGTTGGTTAAATAAGGAATGAAAATGAAAGCAGCGGCAGGTTTATTATTATTATTTTTAGTAGCAAGTGTTTCACACGCGGCGGATGTTGATTGGAATGGTTGGAGCTTCGACTATAGCTCTAATAACAATTCCTCAGGCCTTGTATTAACGAATGTGACCTACGAAGGTAAAAAAATACTCGGCAAAGTAAGCATGCCGGTTATGCGGGTTCAATATGAAAATGATGTTTGCGGCCCGTACGCAGATATATTGTCAACGGGGGCGTTGAGGAATCCTGGTAATGGCGCGCAAATCCCTGCTTGTAACAATCAAGCGGTATGCAGACGTACTTTCGCCCAGAACGGTGAAAACATGCTTGAGGTGGGAGCTAATTGGCAGATCGGTGAGTACCAAATTTATCAAACCTATTACTTTAGTGAAAACGGATACTTTGACTCTCGTGTTTATAGTCGTGGTCTGCAATGTCAAATTCAACACAACCATCATGGTCAATGGATGTTTGACTTTGATATAGACGGTGAATCAAATGATCAGATTGCAAAAGGTGCGAGTGATGTTCAGCTAACAGAGTTTAATGATCTTAAAACCAATACTAATTATTGGACAGTTCAAGATAAGGTGACAGGTAGTAAAGTCCGTCTTGTGCCCAGCGCAAGCGATGGTGAACCAACGAACTTTGCCAAATGGGATTTAGCAGGCCGTGCGTTTGTTTCCTCTGAAGTAGGTCGTTGGCGCAATGGTGCCAGGGGTGAGATTGGTAACTTATACAACACACCGGCGCAAAATATTGATGGCACTGACATTGTGCTTTGGTATGTCACTCACTTGCCACACAGCCCCGAAGAGGGTGCCTCTATCTGGCATGCTTCAGGTCCAAGAGTACAAGTACTTGCCGCGACTGACCCAACGCCTGATCCAGAACCAGAACCAGAACCAGAACCAGAGCCTGACCCTGACCCAGAGCCAACGCCTGTGAACAATGTGCTGCAAAACGGTGGTTTTGAAAGTGCCAGTCTTGGAGCATGGTCAAATTGTGGATCAGCGGACGACGTTGAGATTGTCACTAGCAATCAAGCGGCAGGTAGCCGTGCAGTTAAGGTTGTTAATGGTGGTTGCATATATCAAGAAGTTGCGGCACAAGAGAATGATAACTATGAGCTAAGCTGTTCTGCGAGCAGAACAGGTAATCGCTGGACAGTAATGCAGTTGAGTTACCTGGATTCAAGCTACCAAAGCTTGTTCACAGAGATAAGTCAGATCTCTACAGGTGCTGGATATTCCAACTACACCTTACAAGGTGTAGCACCTGCCGGTACTGCATTTGTAGCGGCATTAATGTATAGCGAGGATACTACTTATTTTGATGTTTGTAGTCTCTCACCCTCGAATACTACACCCTCAAACCCTGAGCCTGATACAACGCCCGCCCCGACTCCAGACCCGGCTCTAAACCTTTTAGCCAATGGTGATTTTGAAAATAATCTAAACTCCTGGAACTCTTGTTCGGCCGCTAACTTAGTCGAGAAAAGTAGCGATGCTGATGCGGGAACGGGCGCTTTGGCTGCCAGAAATGGTGGTTGCATGTATCAAGAGTTTGCCATAGAGCCCGGCAGTGCATACGCCATGGATTGTCGTGCGAAGAGCGAAGGTCCAGAGCGTTACACGAGTGTCTCACTTACCATGATGAACGCCAGTTACGCGGCATTAGATACAGCCGAGATTCCTGTAGTGTCTACAGCGTATAACAATTACGCAGCGCAACTGTCTGCACCTGCTGGTAGTCAGTACGGTTCAGTGGTTGTGTATAGTGAAGATATCGGCGTATTTGATAATTGTACTGTTTCGGTGCAATAGGGCAAACAATGTGGAGTGATTCAGTAGAATCACTTCTGCTATCCTCTCATTAGTGCCTTAGTTCAGAAACCGTTACGTTGGTTGTAGCTGTTAGTCTGCCTGCTAGGTGATATCATATAGCTCGACTTCTTCGTCGGGATAACCGTGATATTCGCCCCCTTTTCCTTGTATACGTTCGCCAGTCATGGTTCTACACGCAGCATGTTTGGTGCTCACTAGCACGTGTCTGAATCTTCCATTCGAGGTTTTATACTGTCTCGCCAGTGGCGCGATTACTCTTCCGGTATTGAAATTTCTTATTGGGCGCAAACTGAAAACGGGCCACTAAGGCTTGTGATGCCGGCGCAAAGTGCAGTTTGCTTTATTGATCGTGATCGAGAGATTCCACTACCGTCAAGTGCACAACGTAAAAATGTAGCGCTTAACTCTACTAAGGGTGTACTGGTAGATGCAGTGTATTTTAAAGCCCAAAGAGATCTAACAGCACTCACGCGCGACACTGTCGTTAGTGATGTTTTACATGAATCGGATATAAAGCCAGCTGATCGCTACTTGATGGAGCGTTTTATCAATGCGGGCTTTATTGCAAGCGGAATTATAGAGCAGCGTGATAGTTACCTTGAAATAACCAACCCTAAGCTTAAGCCCTGTGACCCACAGGCGGATCTTACTCTTGCGTCTATAGATATCGAGACCAAAGGTCTTACGCAACAACTCTATTCCATTGCACTACACAGTGATGTGACAAGCGTAGTGCTAATGGTCGGTGAAGCGCAACATAACCCACATGATTTTGAGCTGTGTTTTTATGACACTGAAAAGCAATTACTTGCGGGCTTTTTTAACCTGCTTCATCGTATTGACCCGGACATTATTATTGGTTGGAATGTCGTAGGTTTTGATTTGGACTTCATTGCTCGTAAGTGTGAGCAGTTAAATGTGCCATTTGAGCTAGGCCGTGGTGGTGAAGCTTCAGCCATTTTACGCATGGGCAGCGACACTAGCCCAGTGAAAATAGCTAGAGTGCCTGGTCGGGCAGTCCTTGATGGTATAGATTTGCTGCGCGCGGCGTTCTGGAGCTTTGAGAGTTTTTCCTTAGAGAATGTTGGGCAGCAACTGCTTGGCCGGGGTAAAACTATTGTCACCGGCAACAATACTTTGGGTAAGGTAGAACAAATTAATCACCTTTATGAAAACGATAAACCGGAGCTCGCAAAATACAACATAGAAGATTGTCGCTTGGTGACAGAGATATTTGCCAAAGCTGATCTTGTTAACTTTGCGATCCAGCGTTCACAAATGACGGGCTTACCCATTGATAAGACCGGTGGCGCTGTACAGACTTTCGATAATCTATATCTGCCACGGCTTCATCGCAAAGGTTATGTAGCCGCTCACACAGCGGTGGCGGGTAGTGTTGGTAGTCCAGGGGGGTATGTACTTGATTCCGTTCCCGGTATATATAAGAACGTTATAGTGCTTGATTTTAAAAGCCTGTACCCAAGCATCATTAGAACCTTTCTTATTGATCCGTTAGGCCTTGCGGTAAAAGATTCTGACCCGGTACCGGGTTTTGAGGGCGCAGAATTTTCGCGCCAGGAGCACATACTTCCAGAGCTCATTGAAGAGCTATGGACGAAGCGTGATGAAGCTAAGGCACAAAACAATGCAGGCTTGTCGCAAGCGATAAAAATAATAATGAATTCGTTGTATGGGGTGTTGGGGTCTTCTTCTTGTCGTTTTCATAATCATCAGTTAGCTAGTAGCATCACGCGTCGTGGTCATGAAATTATTTTGCAAAGCAAAGCCTTTATTGAGAAGGCGGGATGGCAAGTAATCTATGGCGATACTGACTCCGTTTTCGTTTTGTTAGATGAAAAATTTAGTGTTGAGCAAGCAACGGAAAAAGGCGTACAACTGCAGTCGGGTTTAAATGAATACTGGCAAAATTATTGTCATAGCCAGTACAAGATTGATTGCCATCTTGAGGTAGAATTTGAAACGCATTATTTACGATTTTTAATGCCAACAGTACGCGGCGCTCAAGGTTTGGCTCTTGAAAACAGTGGCAGCAAAAAGCGTTATGCGGGCCAAATACTGAAATCCGATGGCACCATTGAAGTGATTTTTAAGGGGCTGGAAGCGGTGCGTACCGATTGGACCCCGTTAGCACGTGAGTTTCAGCGGGAACTTTACAGTCGGGTATTTAATGATCAGTCAGTAGACGAACTTGTTCGTCAAACTACCAACGATTTACTCGCAGGGTTGCTCGACGACAAGCTCGTGTATAGGAAGCGCTTGCGGCGTAAGTTATCGGATTATCAGCGCAATGTGCCTCCACATGTTCAGGCAGCACGAAAAAGTGTAAACCCGCAAAAGTGGATTGATTATGTACTAACAGTGCAGGGCCCGGAGCCTAGTGAAGAGCGCACGTCAGAATTTGACTACCAGCACTATGTAGATAAGCAACTGGCGCCTGTGGCCGATGGAATTCTGCATTTTTTTAATTCAAGTTATCACTCAATTATTAGCAATCAGATTGAATTGTTTTAGTAGGTAGGAAGTAGTAGTTTCGAATGCCGTGTATTAAAGTGCACGATACGAAAAAGGCCAATACACAACTGTACTGGCCTTGTTTCACTGCTCTGCTGTCTGTGCGCCTACCGAAGTTTCATAAGTGCCACAAAATGGTGGCCAAAAACCGGCGCTGCAAGCGGGCTAGTCGTCTTTTTCGACAGTCGCCGCCATTTCAATGCCTTCCAGTAGCTTATCGTCTTGAATAGGCAAGTCGTCGGCGTCGTCGCCGGCTTTCTCTTTCAGGGCTTCCGCTGCTGTTCGGAGCTCGCGGTACTGATCCACTAGCTGGCCACTTTGCTCAAGCAACTTTTTGCGTTCTTCAAGTTGCTCGTTAAGCTCTTTGATTTCTTTTTTCTGCGTGCGAGCCATAGCTTCAGCCGCCTTGCGAGCGGTGTTCTCTTCAAGCTTTTGTTTCTTGAGCGTTTTAAGCTTTTTGACAATATTTTCAGGCGTGTCTGCAAGCGCTACGTTGATTGCTTTCAGTTCGCGGTCTTTCCTGGCTACTTCGTCCTTGGCTTTCTTAACTGTTTCAGTGTTTGCTTCTCTGCCAGCCGCCAACGCGTTCTCTGCAGCTGTTGTTGCTGCCACGGCTTTGTCGATAGCGCCTTCTGCTTTTAAGCGACCCATCTCAGATTGTTTGAGCTGAGTGCGCATTTCGATGAGTGATTCATCCGCTTCCTTACGGGCAGCTTTGATGTTGACGTCAGCGTGTTTGGCGCGATCAAGAAGCTTGTTCAACGCATCTTTAAGTTGTGCCGCAGACACGGTGGTGTCCAGGTCTAAGGCCTTAATGACCTCATTTGCCAACAGTTGTTTACCGAGGGCCAGATCTTTCCAGACCTGTAATTGAATGTCTTCTGTCGTTTGACTCACACAGGGATCTCTTGGTGTTGGGTGTATTCTTGGGCGCGAGAGTGTAACACGGCTAATGTTGCGCTGTGTTCATTGTCGAAATTGATTGACCGTATTTAGGTGGTAGATCACATATCCTTTAGGCGTACTAACTTTGTCAGTCTTCAGCTCAATTGCGGATGGAATGACTGCAATGGTGTTTGTTAATCCGCCGAGTAGTGATTACTGAATGCAGCTCGCTTGAGCTGAATGTGTACATGGAGTGTACGAGGCATATTATAAAGATAATGCTGTGTTGTACAAGGGCTGTGCACTTGCAAAGTGGCTATCTGCAGTCAATGTGACGGGAATATGCCCGAAAGGCAATGCTCGCAGTCGCATCGGTACATTATACGCCGCAGTTTGAGAGCTTAGAACAGCTAAACACAGATTCTGATAGGGCTGGTCGAGTCAGCACTGGCGAGAATTGCCGCTCAGTGCTGATTCATTTAGCAGCTCAAGAAGCTCCCGCACTATGCAGCACTTCTTGGCTGGCGTTCAGCTACACCGTGCATTGCAGCGTGGCGAATTGACCCACGATCGATGCCGATATCACGAAGCTGTGCGTCAGACATGCTAGATAGTTCTCTGACAGCCTTGTTGATGTCTTTAGATTTCATCTGTACTGGTTGGTCTACCATGTCTGTTGGTAGTGCTGCTGCAGAAACTGCCTCGTCGCGCCATGGCCAGTTCTTCACGCCGCCTTCTAGCGATTTGCGCGAAATCCCAACATCAGAAAGTTGGCGGTCAGAAAGGCTGAGCAAAGTCGTACGTGTTTTGCCAATGGCATAGCGTTGTAGGTAATTTTGAAATTTGTTGAGCATTTTGATGGTCTCGTTATTTGTGAATGATGTTGCAATAGTAAGCGTAATGTCGGCCATTTCAAGGGTTTATTAGTGCCTGGTGGGAACAAGTACTGTGACGATAGAATGGAATCCTTAGGGACTGGATTGGCATTGCAAGCCAGGCTCGGGGTTGGTGGGTGTCGTTTTTACTGGTCCTCGGAGGGCTGAGTAGTTTGGTTTGGCTTGCCGGGGTTGTTTTTGGCTTGTCCTGCGGATGGCTGCCTGACTCGGCATGGCTTAGCCTGTTGTTGTTTGTTTGTCCTTTGGGCGATACGGTCGTGGCATGCCTGCAGCGGCTACGAGTGTTATAGCCCTGCCGGCGGCCTTACTTTTAAAGGCCATAAAGTAAGCAAAAAGTCGTGCTACTTTGTTGCCGCTTTTTTAACTGGGAAGGTTGCTGCTTCAACTCGGAAGGGGTGGCTGCGCCATTTTTTGAAATCCTTCAGCAAAGGCGACCGCAGTCGTAGTCGTTTCTGGATGGGCACTAGTTAATAAGTAAACAAACGCTTGTCAAAAAATTTGGATACAAATAACCACAAATGTAGTTATCAATAGCCTTAACACTTACGAACTTTGCCAAAACTCTTGCAACTTCTTTCCTAGCTCATCATTATTGCTAACCGTTTCTGTATTCCAATGCTTCGGATAAAGCTTCTGATAAAAGGGCGTTTGAAAGCGTTGGTCTACCAGTATCACTACACCTTTGTCAGTTTCGGTGCGTATGACTCTGCCTGCGGTTTGTAGTACGCGGGTGAAGCCTGGGTAGCGGCTCGCGTAGTCGAAACCATTAAGGCCTTGGGATTGGAAGTCTTCTTCTATTAACTTTTGCGTTAGGCTTATTGAAGCTAATCCGGTGCCTACTATGATCGAGCCTATAAGTTGATCTCCGTGATAGTCGACGCCTTCACCGAATATTCCTCCTAGTATTGAAAAAGCCAATGTGTTGTTGGTATTTTTAAAGTGAGCTAAATACTCTTGGCGCTCCTGTTCTGTGGTGCCGCGTCGTTGCTCGATGATTGGAATGGCTGGCTGTTGGCGGCGGAACTCGGCAGAGACAGATTCCATAAATACATAAGAGGGGAAAAATACTTGGTAGTTGCCTTGTTTTGCATGATAGGCCTTGGCGATTATGTCAACTATATCGGGAATAGAACTCTCACGCGCGCGGTAGCGGGTGTCTACCCAGTCGCAGACGACTGTGCATTGTTGTGATGGTTCAAAGGGTGAATCTAATGACAGTGCTTTGGTATTGCCCGGCAGGCCTAGGGATTCAACATAAAAATGCTGTGGGCGCAGTGTCGCTGAGAATGTCACGCTGCTTCTGTATTGCTTATAGGATTTTTTTAAGAAATCCGTGGCGTTCAGGCACTGAAGGGTGACAATGGTATTTTTATATTTACCCCTCTCGTGCTTAATTGTCACTGTGCGATAATGGGTATTAAAAAGTTCTTCTATTACTGCAAATCTAAATATTGCCTTGCTCGCGTCAGTAATAGATTCTGTTATTAATAAGCGGCTATCGTCGGTCTCGTTCATCATTGATTGAACGCATTTTTTTATCGCACGCGAAACTGTTTTTGGCAGTTCGGTGTCTGCGTTTTCAAGTGGTGGGCTTTGTTTCGGTAGAGGGCGTGCTAAACACTCTTTACTCCAGCGGTCTATAGCGCGAGACAGGGATTGTAAGTTTTGACCTTGCACGCTATTTTTAGGTAAATCTGCTGCAGCGCGTTTTAGTTCTAATTTATTGAGCTCGGCTGAGTACATAGAACGTGCACGATCCGTTAGATTGTGTGCTTCATCTACCAGTAGCATTTGGCGCTTGGTGTTTTCAGTCAATTGGTTCAGCTTTACAAGCGGATCAAAGACATAGTTAAAATCGCAAATAACCACTTGTACCCACCGTAGCATTTGCAGCGTTAATTCAAATGGACATACTGCATGTTCGTGTGCGGCAATATCTATTGTTTCGGGTGTAATTATTCCAGACTTTATTAATTGCAGTCGGGCGTCAGGAAGTCTATCGAAAAAACCAATGGTAAGCGGGCAGCTGCCGTCGTCGGCATTGCGTTCACAAGTGCCATTGCTGCAATGGCAGGTGGTTTTCTTTGATGATATTGTGATCGCAGATATTGCTAGCCCATGTGCTTGTAACTGAGAGAGGCATTCACCTGCAGCGCGCTTACCAGAGTTTTTTGCTGTCAGGTATATGATTCGATCAATATCTCCGTTGCCTATGGCTTTGACAGCAGGGAACAAAGTACTGATGGTTTTACCGATACCGGTTGGTGCTTCGCACAGAACATGGAATCCATCCCGTGCGCTTACATAAGCTGCTGCCGCCATATCTCTTTGACCGGCGCGAAAAGACTGATGCGGGAACTCAAGTGTTTTGGCGCTGTTGACGGTTTCAGAGAATTGATCATTAACTAATGCTATCCAGGCTACGTAACGGCTTGCAGCCTCTTTAACGAATGATTCAAGTTCGCTAAAGCTTAACGTTTGTTCGTCAGTGGTAACGTCGTTCGCGACAATATTAAACCAAACAAGGCGTAGTGTAATTTCTGCCTTTGAATCTTTGTTTTCCGAGCGTATTTTTCTCAATACACAATAGCCATACACTTTTAACTGCGCCCAGTGCAATGCGACCGTGCTTTCGGGGAGTTTGTGTGGTTGTGCGTAGCAACTTTTAATTTCCGAAGCGATGGGTGAGTCAGTATTGGAGTCTAGTAAATCTATTCGTCCTGAAAGGTGTAGTGTTCTTGAATGTCCGGCTTCAGTTTTTACTGGCAGCTTGCATTCAATTCGCACCTCAGACTCTTCTTGTTTTTGTTTTTTATCTTGTAGTATTTTGTGTGCTTTTTGACCTTCCAAAGCTGTTGGTCCGGCAGTGCCAATTGATTCAAGATCACCTCGACGGCAGGCGAAGTCTACAAAGTTTTTTACTGAGCACTTGATTGTTGTGGTTTTTTCTTTCACTCTAGCGACTCAATTCCAGCCTTTCAATATGGACCACAGCGTGGGCCATTTTTTGTTGGTGGAAAAATCGCATCCAACGCAGCTGGTTTTTTTGTAGGCGATCACCCGGTGCTTTGACTTCTAATAATTGGTAACCGCCTGTGTCAGGAAAATATATGAGATCAGGTTGGCCGCTGCGATAATTGCGAAGATCGCTTAGTATTAATTTGAATATGGCAAGCCAGTCATTGGTGGGTATTCTGTTAATAGCTAGTGACAGTATGTGTGGTTTGGTAAGTTGCCAATTAACTAATGAATTACGAAGACCACGTTTGTTATAGTAGTGCTTAAGTGCAAGTGGCAGAAGTTGGCCATTTGAGATTTGCTGTAATCGTTCGGTGATCAGTAGCGAGCGGGTGATAGTAAACTCTGGTTCGTAAAAATCTGCAGGTTGTAGTTGAAAGGGATGAAAGAAGACACCGTTGACGGGAGCAAAAATAATATCCCAGAACGCTAAACCAAAAACGCCATTGAATAAATTATTTTCAAGGTAATAACATTTGCCTGTTTTGGCATAGTGAAGCGCTGTGGTAAATTCGACTGATAAATTATTTATAGGTAGTTGCAGTGTGATCTCTGGCGGAGAGTGGTTGCTAGGTGCGGTAAAATTGCACTCTGATTTTTTTGCCAGGCGTGTACCGAAGGTGTTGGCAAAATCAAGTTCATCAGTGTCGAAAGGGGCGCTTTGTATGGTTTTGCAAAGTGTTAGTGCTTGTTCTACATTCCCGAGCTTTGCTTCTATTCTTGCCAGTCTTTCTCGGGCCGGTGGGCGATTACTTTGCAAATAGATTGTGGCCGCTTGTGGTAAGGCGCCTTCACGCTCTAGTTGTCTTGCAATGTTGTTTCGAAGTTTACTTAACCTTCGGTTGAGGGTTTTGTCGTTATTGTCTGCAACAGGGAGCCTTGCGTGCAGTTCTTGTAAAGCATCGCTGCCTTGGTCGCAAGCGTTTTCGAATAATTCTGCACATTGGTAGTAGTGTAAGTGTGCTTCTAGTTGATCGCGCTGTTGAAATAGCACGGTAGCACTGTCTATGTGGTAGCTCTCGTAACGCCGCAGGCCTAAATCCCTTAGTACAAAGCTGCTGAAGTCTTGGTGTAAGTTACCAAAAAAAAGTAATCTAAAAGTGACTATATGTTCCTTGTGGTGCACCTCTATAAGGGAATCGTTCGTAAGCAGCTGTTCTAGTGGTGAATCACCAAAGAGATCAGGTGTGCAGAGTGTTCGTGTATTGATACTGGCAGGATCAAATTGTGTGCTTTTTATGTTTAGTGCAGTTTTTAGTTCAGCTTGACTGAATAGGTGAGTGAAATCGCAGTCGGTGAATTCCACCTCTTTGTTGACGAACTGAGCGTTGTGCAATTCATCTATGCCAGCACTAATATCGCTTATCTCCGGGTAGTTCAGTTTTGAAGTTCGCAGTAATGCATGAGTGCGGGACGAGATTCTAACAAACACCTGCTGTGCGTTGCTCGATAGATTACTGTAGGTACTACAAAAATCTAATTCATTAAGATTGAGTAAATGTTGATAGTGCCGTGTGACGAACGCTATTAGATAATTGAAATTATCCAGGTAGTATCTTTCACTCAATTGAACCGCTGCATGACCCCCGGCACCGTCTATCGTCGATGGATTTTCGCTAGAAGCCTGAAGCAAGGTGTTTGGTTCAGGTGCATCTGAATGATTTAGCTGTGGTCGAGCCAGCACGAATGATGATCCGGTTGTAGCGGAGAAATTCACACCAGTATATAATAGTGCTGACAAGACTGGCCTTGAATTGTTCTAGTATCACGCATTGCTTGCTGGGCGCGCCTGGCGCCAAATTCCAATTTACAGATTCCTATTCACAAACGTATATGCACTTTTAATTGCTATTGGTTAACTGGCCTTGTTATCTGGCCTTGTTATCTGGCCTTGTTATCTAGCTTATTGTTAATACGTTTTTATAGGTAATTGGGGATTATCTGTAGACAGCTTTTGTTCTTCGGCGACTAATTTAACTTGTATTAACCGGTCCGGGTGCCTTTTACTGCCGAGCAGTACTTCGGCGCTACCATTTTGCTCACAGGCGGCGAGAACGGTCTCTAGTTGCCTTGAAACCTGAAGTAGAAATGCTTGTTGTTGCTGATCCATTATTGTGTCTCGTGTCCGGGGTCTCAGATTAACAATATCTGTATAAATGTACAGTTACCAATTTATCTGTAAGATCAGGCTACTCGCAAGGGTGTCTGAATTGCAATTCCTGATGGCCTAACTTGTAACAATAACGCAGGATGGTTATGGTGCTAAGGCGACGATTACGTACGTCAAGGCATTTGACTGATGCTGGAGCTAAGGACCCAAAACGCATGAAAATAAGAAAGTTGGATCATTATAACTTGTGGAGCTTCAAGCGCGACGAGACGCTGACGTTTTACTGTGAGGTGCTTGGTTTAGAAGACGGTGCTCATTTACGCCCGCCCTCCAGTTCACCTGGCACATGGTTGCTGGTAGATGGGCATCCCGCGGTGCACATTAACTTTACCGAAGACACTGGCAATACCGGCACTGGCACCATTGATCACATCGCCTTTGATGCGAGTAACGCAAGTGAATTTGAAAACAGCTTTACGAAACACGGAATCACATTCAAAAAAGTTGATCGGCCGGAAATAGGCTTAACACAATTGTTTGTGACGGATCCAAACGGCGTCAAAATCGAGCTTAATATCCGTGCTTAATGGGTCGAATAAGCGCTAGCACCCGGCAGCTAATGATTACGCCTGCCGCCAAAGTATCAGTGAACCTGAAAGGTCAAACACCAACATGAGAACTCAGTTTTGACAGTGCAGCTAAAGCAATCATCTTTCGGTGTTACGGCAGCCGGTGATGCAATTGATCTATTTACGTTTACCAGTACCGCGGGTGTATCTGTATCTGTCATCAACTACGGTGGCACAATCACCTCATTGTTAGTGCCGGATAGAATGGGTGAATTGGCCGATATAGTTCTTGGCTATGACACCTTGGCAGAATATGAAAGTTGTGAAAAATTTGTTGGTTGCATAGTGGGTCGTTACGCCAACCGCATAAAGCATGGAAAATTCACTATAGAAGATAGTCACTATCAACTTGAGCTTGCCGCCACCGGTCACCATATCCATGGTGGGCCGGCAGGATTCCACAAGCAAGTGTGGCGGGCTTCTGTCAGTGAACAAAATGGTGTGCCTGAGTTGGTGTTAAAGCATCATAGCCCTCATGGGCAAGGTGGGTATCCGGGTAATCTTGACTGTGTGGTGACTTACTCTTTGTCAGAAGGAAATGAAATTTCGATTGACTATCAGGCAAGCAGTGATAGATCAACAGTTATCAATTTGACCAACCATTCGTATTTTAATCTTGGTGGGCATCAGCACGCCCATAAGAACGGTATTCTTGATCACGTTGTTGTGCTAAACAGTGATGAGTTTATTCCAACAGATAGTGAAGGCATACCCATTTCAGGGCCCGTTAGTGTGAGTGGCACGCCAATGGATTTCCGGATGCCTACCGCTATCGGTGAGCGCATCGATGCAGCTGATGAGCAATTGCAAAATGGTAGCGGCTATGATCACAACTGGGTTGTTAATAACGCTCGCGGTAAACTAGCGTTTGCGGCGCGAGTGTTTGATCCAACGTCTGGCAGAACACTAGAAGTAGACACCACCCAGCCAGGTCTGCAGTTTTATACCAGCAACCATGTTGACGCATTGCATGGTAAAGCGGCGGCTATTTACCGGTACAGAGGTGCTATGTGTTTAGAGACTCAGCACTTTCCGGACTCGCCAAACCATCACACATTTCCAGCAACGGTTGTCACGCCGGAAAAATCATTTCATCAGGTGACCCGCTTTCGTGTGGGGTCCATTCAGTAAGTGTTTTGCTGTCTATGGAAGCAAATTAGCGTCATGACGGTAAACCATTGTCACAGACACAGTATTCTGAGGTTTTATGACACGGTTATTGATAGGGGAGAGCTATCCAAATAAACCTATAAGAGTGCCTCCTATGATTGCCGTATTTTCGTGTATCGCCATTTCTGTAATATCCATGGCTGCTATTTCGCGCCGAGACTATTCGAATTCCCAGGCGAATAGCGCCGAAAAAGGAGTTTTGTTGTAACGAAATAGATACAAATGGAACGAAATGTTAACGACTTCTCGGATTTCTTAGCCTAAACCAGCGATAATCTGTTTCATCGACAATCACTGAGTTTACATCACATGACAACAGTTCTTGCTTGTATTGCTATTTCAATCGTTACTTCAACTGTGATCGCTAGACGTGAAAACTCATAGTTAGCTATTGATCAATATTAAAAAAGAAGCGGCCAAATGGCCGCTTTTTTTGTGTCTGTAGGTTTGGGTTGATGGCCTGCGGTGTGCGATCTTTGGTGTATTTCTGTGCATATAGTTGATTAATCCAATAAATTCACCCATCATCGAATAATGGTGAAAAAGGCCGTAAACTCTAGCGATGTTGCATTACTCGCTAACGTCTCACAATCTGCCGTAAGTAGAGCATTTACCCCCGGGGCTAGTATTGCTCCGGCGACGCGTGCGCGAATTATGGAAGCCGCGGAAGAACTCGGTTATCGACCCAACGCATTGGCCCGCGCTGTGATCAGCGGTCGTTCCAAACTGATAGCCATAGTCACCCCTAGAATAGATAATTTCTTTTTAGCACCTGCCACTCAATTGTTATCACGTGAACTGCAGAGCCGTGGGTATTCCAACTTATTGTTTGTCGCAGACTGTGGTGATGCAGCAGAGGTTGTGCATCGAATTATGCAGTATCGAGTCGAAGGTATTGTAATGGAGGCAGTCAGTTTGTCTTCCTGTCAAGCACGTGAATTTGCCAATATTGGAATCCCGGTGATTTTGTTTAACCGCTGCGATCCATCTATGCCTTCCAGTAGCAGTGTTGTCTCGGATAACCATGAGGGTGGTAGATTGATTGCGGAGTATTTTCTTAATGCCGGGCATAAGCGCATCGCGTTTATCGCAGGAGATGAAAACTCCTCAACTAGCCGTGATCGGGAAGCAGGCTTTGTAGCGGGTCTTCAAGCTCATAACGTAAATATCGTGGCGCGCGAAGTGGGTGATTTTACCAGTGAAGGTGGGGCTATTGCTACTCGTAAGCTTTTTAGCGGAACTGATCACCCAGACGCTGTGTTCGTGGCGAATGATTGTATGGCGTTTGCGGCAATGGATGTTATTCGTCAAGAACTACACTTAGCAATTCCAGAGCAAGTGTCGGTGATTGGCTTTGATGATACTGAGCCTGCGTCTTGGCTCTCCTACGATTTAACGACTGTGACTCAAGGGCTAGAGCTTATGGTAGAAGCTACCGTGGATACGTTAGTAGAGCAGATTGAAAGTGAATCACAGGAGCCTGCGTCAGTTGTATTTCCGGTGAAACTTAATGTGAGAGGTTCTGCTCGCAAGCCCGTGACCTAGAGTTGCTTTGTCTAGCAAAGCAACGAGAAAAACCAGGCATTAAGTATCAATTGCCACCAGATTATTTAGCCACTGACAGTAATATCACCCCAAAAACACCAATCACCGCCAGCGTTTGAATGGCAGTTACAGTGAAATCCAGGGTTGAAAATAAACCCGGATAGCGAGGCTGGTTCTGCATGCGGTACTTGCGGGCACGTCTCTTTATTTTGTTTATCATTGGACGTTTTTTACAATCCCTGTTTACGTAATAGGCTATTACTCACACGTACAGAGTGTAGTCACGATTTTGGCAGTGCGCCACGTTTGAACAAAGGTTGTAGTCGGTCAAACACGTCTATGTCCATTTGTAGCAACAAATGAGTGATATCGATTGGCACCCAGTTTTCTCTAATTTTAGACTCGTGATGCAAGTAGAAATCCATCACTCGCATGGTGACATCGCGACCGGTTGGGCTGGCCCCCAGAAAGTTACCGCCCAGGTGCTTTGCTCTAACGCTTGGCCAGCCGCCGGTGACTGAATATTTGCCGTCACCCACGCGTATGTAGTGACCGCCCTTAGCTTTGTTTTTAATTTGAGCGCCACCTTTTCGATTAGGGAATGCGATTCGAAACGGTAGTTGATGGTAGTCGACAAAGCCTTGCAAGCCACGGGTTGTTCCTATGCCACTTGGCCCGTACCACATCATGTTAGGGTGCCAGAATTCATTTTGCGACATGTTCAGTAAGCCATCGCGACCAAGCTGTTCACGGTCGTTGTAGTCACCTAGTGATTTATGCATGGCAAGTGTTTGGGCGATGCTTGCAGCAGATTCTTTCACGTCTGTCTCATGCAGAACTATACCGTCTGCCGTAATTGGGGCGGGCCACATGCCTTCAGTGCCAAGGCTCGGTGCGATCGGCCAGAAGCCGGCTTGGCGGATAAGATCCATTACATCCCATAGGCATGTGCTCTGCTTAATTTTACCGTCTATTAATTCGTGTACTTCACCGTAGCGAATATAGATAGGTTGACCATTGGCTGGAATGGTCAGATAGTCTTTTCTGAAAGTGCCGCAATAGTGCCCCATCGCGGCGACGTAATCGCGCCCTTCATAATGGCCACCGATAATAATAGAGTCTCTTCTTTCAAGATCCGGAAAAGACGAAAGCAGCGGTTTCCATACTTGATCTTTAATGGCACTCGTGCCCTGTATGTCGTTGAGCGGGTGAGAGCCGCGCCATTCGGCATCAGGGTGATACATTGCCTTGAGCCGCGCGCTGAGTTGCTTAGTGCCGCCGCCAGCGAGTTTGTATCCCTGCTGATGCAAAAACTGTTTGTGTTGCACATGTCTTTTTGAGTCTGATAATGGGTTGGCTGTAGACATGTCGTGGGCTTTCTCGTTGGCGCAAAGGATTTAGCTGGTGCAGAGTTGCATGCTGGTTCAGGCCGTGTCAACCTCAGCTAAATCACAACATTAAGGAGTCCAGCCGTGGCCGGAGCACGACCAGAGCAAGCGCTGCTAACCCGCGATAACGATCATTCAAAAACTGCCCAAACACGCGCCGTAATAGAGGGTATGGTTGATGGACTCAATGATCATAGGATCAACGATATAGGTGAATTTTTCAGTCAATCGTTTCGATGGCTGGGTAATACAGGGTGTGGCACTAAAAACGGTCTGCGTGAATTTCAAGACAATTGGCAGCGTCCGTTTCAAGCGTCTTTTTCTGACAAAGTGTGTATTGATGAAGCGCGTCTATATGATGGTGAATGGAGCTCAGCCTTTGGTCGCCAGGAAGCTTTACACACCGGTGACTTCATGGGGGTCGCGCCTACTGGTAAGCGGGTTGAAATTCGCTATATGGATTTCTGGAAGGTGGTTGATGGCAAGATCGTCGATAACTGGGTCATGGTAGACTTCCCACATGTGCTTGCGCAGCTGGGTGTCGATGTTTTTAATGGCGAGGGTTGGGAAAAGTACGACCGTGGTGACGCGCAAGTGCCAAGCCCGAAATAACAAGCACCAAGCCCGAATTAAATTGTTGCACCCATACCTGCTTACATTTCCGCTCATGAATAACACCCAGATGTGCCACCCTCAATGAAGCTGTATATTGCAGAGAAACCCAGTCTTGGTCGTGCCATTGCCACAGCGCTGGCCGCCAATATCGGCGGTAGGGAGCAACGCGGTGATGGCTTTATTAAAATCTCCAACGGTGATTACGTAAGCTGGTGTATCGGGCATTTGCTGGAACAAGCAGAGCCCCACATGTATGACCCGGAATTTAAATCATGGCGTATGCATCACCTGCCGATTGTTCCAGAAGAATGGAAGCTACAGCCAAAGAAAGACACCAAAAGCCAGTTAACAGTCCTTAAAAAACTTGTTAAAGAGGCAGATGAACTGGTGCATGCGGGTGATCCAGATCGTGAAGGGCAGTTGCTGGTAGATCAATTGTTTTCGTATTTAAAAGTCAGTGCTAAAAAGCGCACCACTATTCAAAGGCTTTTAATAAGTGACCTCAATTTAAGTGCTGTGCAGCGTGCGCTCTCGCAGTTGGACCTGAATAAAAACTTTGCTCCTCTGTCGGCATCGGCGCTTGCACGTTCAAGGGCTGATTGGCTGTATGGAATTAACATGACACGAGCCTACACTATTCAAGGTCGTAAAGTTGGTTACGACGGTGTGTTGTCGGTCGGGCGTGTGCAAACACCAGTGTTGGGCTTAGTAGTAAGGCGCTGCGATGAAATAGAGCAGTTTGTATCGAAGCCATTCTATGAAGTGCGCGCGCACTTAGTGACAGAAAACGATGAACGCTTCACGGCGAACTGGCGCCCCAGTGAAGCGTGCGAACCCTATATGGATGATATGCGCCGGGTGCTGGTTAAAAAATTAGCTGAGAACGTAGTTAGCAGAATCAATGATAAACCTGCTGACATAAAAAAATATGAAAAGAAAAATAAAAAGCAAGCTCAGCCACTGCCGTATAGTTTAAGTATTCTGCAAATAGATGCAGCGCGTCAGTTTGGCTTAAGTGCGCAAAATGTGCTTTCAACTTGTCAGGCATTGTATGAAAGACACAAGCTAATTACCTACCCGCGTTCTGATTGTCGGTATTTACCGCAAGGCCATTATAAAGAAGCTAACTCTATACTCGGTGCCATACAAAACAACGAACCTAAGTATGCGAAAATCATAGCCGGCGCTGACAGTAGCATTAAGTCACCAGCATGGAATGATAAAAAAGTAACTGCCCACCACGCTATTATTCCGACACAAAGAAAAGTCAATGCCACATCGCTAACGACTGCAGAGCAACAAGTGTATGGCCTGATCGCAAGGCAATATATTGCGCAGTTTTATCCAGTGCATGAATACGCTGATACACGTGTTGAAATTGCTATAGAAGGCGGTTTGTTTGTCGCCACTGCTAAAACCATTCTTAAAGAGGGTTGGCAAGAGTTGTTTCGCAGTGATAAATCAAAAGACTCAGAAAAAACACTGCCACCGTTAAAGGTCGGGCAACCATTACATTGTGAGCGTGGTGAATTAATAGAAAAAAACACAACGCCGCCGCCGTATTTTACAGATGCTACTTTGCTTTCAGCCATGACTGGTATTTCACGTTTTGTATCGTCGGCAGAGATTAGAAAAATTCTGAAAGAAACTGACGGCCTCGGTACAGAAGCGACCCGTGCAGGCATTATAGAGTTGTTGTTCAGGCGTGGCTTTATCCTTCGTAAAGGCAAACAGATTCATGCTACTGATGCGGGTCGTGGATTAATAAGGGCATTGCCGGAAGAAGCAACACTCCCCGATATGACAGCAGACTGGGAGGCAACGCTTAACGCTATTAGCCGCCGCGAAACAGCCTACGCTGACTTTATGCATCCACTTGAAACACAGTTGCATTCGCTTATAGCCAGCAGCAGTTCAGGCTCTGTTGATTCGTTGCGTGGCGTAACCGCCAAACATGCGAGTAACAAAAAAACATTCAAAAATCGCTTTAAAAAGAAAGCGGCAAAAAAAGTCAGTAAGAAAAAACCAGCGGCTGGAAAAAATGATTAATGGTGGGCAATTAGTTGTAGATGCACTTGAGTGCTTTAACACCAAACGTGTATTTTGTGTGCCGGGTGAAAGCTACCTGCCTGTGCTGGATGCGCTACACGATAGCGATATTGCCACAACCGTCTGTCGCCAAGAAGGAGGTGCAGCCATCATGGCTGAGGCTTGGGGTAAGTTATCGGGTGAGCCTGGAATATGCTTAGTCACTCGTGGCCCGGGCGCTGCTAATGCCTCTGCAGGTGTTCATATCGCCTCGCAAGATTCCACGCCAATGATTTTATTGGTAGGGCAAATTGCAACGATCCGTCGTCATAGAGAAATGTTTCAAGAGGTCGACTACCAACAATTTTTTGGTGGTATGGCTAAGTGGGTAGCAGAGATTGAAACCGCAGACCGAGTACCTGAAATGATGTCTCGAGCATGGCATGTGGCAACCAGTGGCAGGCCAGGGCCTGTCGTGTTGGCATTGCCTGAAGATACTCTGCAGCAACAGGCATCAGTATCTCCTTTGAGCGCATCCGCGCACTCAATGAAAGCGACAGATACATGGCCAGGCGCTGATCAACTTGTGCAGCTTCAATCCATGATAGAGCAAGCAAAACAACCGTTGGCTATAGTGGGTGGCAGTCGATGGAGCGCTAACGCGGTAGACCAATTTGCAGGCTTTGCAGAGCGGTTCGGCTTGCCTGTTGCGTGTTCCTTCAGAAGGCAAATGCTGTTTGATCATACGCATAGTCATTATGCGGGGGATATTGGCTTAGGTATTAATCCAAAGCTTAAAGAAAGGATCAACAGCAGTGATTTGATATTGCTTATCGGCTGCAGATTCTCCGAAATTCCGTCACAAGATTTTGAGCTTATTGCTGTGCCACAGCCACAGTGTCCGTTGGTGCATGTGTACCCCGATGCAACGGAACTAGGAAAGCTTTATGTGCCCACGTTAGCAATCAATGCCAGCCCGAAAGCTTTCTGTGCAGAAGTGAGTAAGTTAACGCCTGCGACCACTCACAATAGATCAGATGATCTATACGCTCTTCATCAGCAATACATTGAATGGTCTTCGCTTAAGCATGCCTTGCCTGTCGCCAGCACTATGCAATCAGTTATGGAGCATCTTATAAAAGAGTTGCCAACCGATTCAATACTTTGTAACGGGGCAGGTAACTATGCCAGCTGGGTGCACCGTTTTTATCCCTTTAGAAAGTACGCCACACAGCTTGCACCCACCAGTGGTTCAATGGGCTACGGATTGCCAGCAGCGATTGCAGCCAAGCTTGCAGTGCCTGAAAAAACTGTACTAGCTTTCGCTGGGGATGGGTGTTTTCAAATGACCATGCAAGAGTTTGGTACAGCGGTTGAGTTTGGGGCGGCGGTTATAGTATTGCTTATAGACAATGGAATGTACGGCACAATAAGAATGCACCAGGAACAACATTTCCCGGGTAGGGTGTCTGGTACTGATCTGTTTAGTCCAGACTTTGCGGCATTGGCAAAATCCTACGGGGCTTTCGGCGCTACGGTAGAAAATGGTGAAGACTTCGCAGCGGCATTTGCCGCCGCTGTTGAAAGTAATGGTCCTGCGATATTACATATTAAAGTTGATGCAGATGCATTAACACCTACGATGTCCCTTGCATCAATACGCTAGCGCATTGCTTTTCAGTGAGTAGTAAAAATCTATAGGAAAATATTAGGAGTGCGGCATGGCAATAATATCAGCTATAAGTGCTAAGTTGTTTAAAGTGCCATTGGCAGAAGTGCTAGTGGACGCTAAGCACGGAAAGCACACTCACTTTGAACTAATCACAGTCACTATCACCACAGACGATGGCAACTCAGGTACCGGGTACACCTACACAGGTGGTCGTGGTGGCCAAGCTATACTCGCCATGATTAAGCACGATCTAACCCCTTTTATAATCGGCCACGATGCTAAAGACGTCGAAGCGTTGTATCAAAAAATGATCTGGCACATCCACTATGTAGGTCGAGGTGGTATCGCATCGTTCGCGATCTCCGCTGTAGATATAGCGCTATGGGATATTCGAGGTAAAGCACAACAATTACCATTGTGGAAAATGGCAGGTGGTACGGCGAAGCAATGCAAAGCCTATTGTGGCGGCATTGATTTAGCCTTCGATCTAGAAAAGTTATTAGCAAGCATACAGGGCTATTTAGATAACGGCTTTAACGGTGTAAAAATAAAAGTCGGCCAGGCAACACTTGCAGAAGATATAACCCGCGTAGCAGCCGTACGCGAGCTAATAGGTCCAGAGATCACCTTTATGGTAGACGCGAACTATTCAATGTCAGTGGAGCAGTCGATCACCGCCGCAATAGAATTTAAAAAACACAACGTCCTATGGTTTGAAGAGCCAATAGACCCAGACAACTACGCAGGCTATGCAGAAATAGCCAAAGCCACCGGTATACCACTAGCCATGGGCGAAAACCTACACACAAGCTATGAATTTGACTTCGCGTTCAAGCAATCAAACCTTTCATATATACAGCCAGACGCATCAAACTGTGGAGGCATAACCGGTTGGCTACAAGTAGCTGAAAAATCGGAAGCGCAGGGCATACCAGTATGCAGCCACGGCATGCAGGAACTACATGTGAGTTTAGTATCAGCGCAAACAAATAGCGGATGGCTGGAAGTTCATTCGTTTCCGATAGATCAATATACAACAAGGCCATTGCAGGTAGAGGATTGTATGGCGGTTGCACCTGATACAGATGGTATCGGGGTTGAGTTTGATTGGGCTAAACTTGAAGAGGCGGATGGTAGATTTAGTTGAGGTAAGATCAACGGTTGTTTAATTGGGTCAGTTTTCATTGATTAGTGAGATTAATGATTAAACTTCACGGTTGTTAAGTTCCACAGCAACGCTTGTGGGTTCCTTAGAAGAAAAGATGACGAGCGGTATAACAAAAGCTTAAAAGCCTAAAAAGCAGTTAGTGCATCAAGAATAACTAAAAACACGAGCTCGAATAGTGTCTGACACCTCCGGCCCAACTGAGCGTTGCGAACCCGCCCCGCGCTTTTTGTTGTTTTTTGAACTCATCTGGAATGGGGTCAAAGCGCCATGGACGGCGCTTTGAGCGCGGTGCACATGGATGTGCATACCGCGCGACCCCATTCCAGATGATTTCAAAAAATGGCGACAGCCACCCTAGGGCAACAAAGTAGCAAGAAGGCCTTTGCTTCTGTTTGGGCCTGTCCAAATGAAGGCCGCCGGCAGGGCATGCCACGCACGTAAGCCGTCCGCAGGACAAGTCAAAACGACAGCCGCCGGCAAGGCAAGTCAAAACGACAGCCGCCGGCAAGGCAAGTCAAAACGACAGCCGCCGGCAAGGCAAGTCAAAACGACAGCCGCCCGCAGGGCAAATCAAAACGACAAGCCGCCGGCACGCAAGCGCCGCAAACCAGCCGCCTGCCAAGGCAAAATAAAAACTCAACCACCAAGCCGCTCAACCACCAACGCCCCAATCCGCGCACTCAACCAATTATGACCATACCCACAAGGCCCACTAGGCACCAACCCAGAAACAAACCCAACATGCCCGCCATACAGACTAAGTTCAAAATCAACACAATCAGCCAATTGCTCGTTGGCCGGAATGCACGCTTCAGTAAAAAACGGATCATCGCGAGACCACAAAATATGCGTAGGCGTTTTAATATTAATTAAGTCATCAAGTGTGCTAGCTCGACGGTAGTAATCGGCGCCACTTTTATAGCCATGCAATGGCGCGGTAACATTGTGATCAAACTCTATGAAGGTAGAGGTGTCTTCAAAGTTAAGTTCATTCAACTTAAACTCTGGGTAGCGATGGTGTTTAGCGCGAACGGCTTCTTTCATTTGCTTAATAAGCATTCTTTGATAAACCTTTGAAAAGCCCTGGTTCATCCTTTTAGCACCTTCTGCCAAAACAAGTGGTGGGCTAATGGAGGCTGCAAAGCAGAAAGGATTGTCTGGTTGCGTAGCTAAATATTTTAACAGGGCATTGCCGCCAAGCGAATAACCTATCGCCGCCATCGGTGCATTGGGGTATCTGCCTCTTATAGTGTTAGCGATAAACTCTATATCTGTTGTGTGGCCAGAGTGGTAAGAGCCCGGGGTGTTGTTGGGCTCGCCGCTGCAACCACGAAAGTGCATAAGTACCGTGCATACATCGTTCTCTGCCAAATAGTGGATCAATGACTTCGCGTAGTGTGAGTCTATGGAACCGGTTAGCCCATGAAATATAACGACCACTGGTCCATCAGTTTGGTGACTATGGTTGGGCGTCCAGTTTAAATCCAGAAAGTCTGAATCAGGTGTTTGTATTCTTTCTTTTACCGTGACTGGTGAGGGTGTGCGTTGCATTCGTGCAGCCATCAGTGTTTGCACATGTGGATTACGAAGCCACCATGCTGGACGGAATTTACTGGAAAATAGCATCGCGTACCAAGATTCGAAAAAGCGGAGTTGTTACAGTAGAGCTTGAATAAAAAATAATAACAATAAATGAATATTCTGATATCCAACGACGATGGCTGGCAAGCGCCGGGCATTGTCGCTCTTGCGGAAGCTGTTCAGGCTTTTGCAAATATAAAAGTAGTTGCACCCGACCGTAATCGATCAGCGGCAAGTAATGCACTCACACTAATGAACCCGATACGGGCTACGCTGCAAAAGCCTGATTGGTATAGCGTTGACGGCACTCCTGTTGATTGCGTCTATATAGCGTTGAACGGTTTGCTTGATTGGACACCGGATTTAGTGATTAGCGGCATAAACGCAGGCCCTAATCTTGGTGATGACGTTCTTTACTCAGGCACAGTGGCGGCGGCAATGGAAGGTTTCTTCCACGGAATACCCGCCATTGCGTTTTCATTGGCAGGTGTTGAAGGGCGTTTCGATATTGCGGCAGAGATTGCAGTTCAGGTCATAAAGCGCTTTGAAGGCAGTGCTTTGCTTAAAACCAATATGTTAAGTATTAACATTCCAGATCTAAGCTCTGCAGATTCCGTCAGCATGTCTGTCACTCGCCTTGGTCAGCGTGGTCGAGTTCCAAACGGCATTGTACAGACCGACCCGCGTGGAGAAAAAATCTACTGGGTAGGTGGTGTCGGTACGCCACAAGATGCAGGCGAAGGCACGGACTTCCATGCAATCGCGAATGGCAGTGTGTCTGTAACGCCGATCACAACTGATTTAACAGCACACGATAAATTAGCTCCGCTTGAACAAACTATAACGGGAGGTAACTCATGAATATGGAAGCGCGTATTCAAGGTATAGGAATGACCTCGGTTCGTACCCGCAAGCGCCTGGTGTCACGATTGCGTGAAAACGGCATTCATAATGACGCGGTTTTAGATGCAATGGTTGAAGTACCAAGGCATATGTTTGTTGATGAGGCGATGGCATCGCGCGCTTACGAAGACTGCTCATTGCCTATTGGTGAAGGGCAGACCATTTCACAGCCTTATGTAGTGGCTTTAATGACTCAGCTGGTTATTGAAAGTCAAAGCAGTACGTTTGGTGCTTCTGGCCAGGGAATATCACGAGTGCTGGAGATTGGTACCGGGTCAGGCTATCAAGCAGCAGTGCTCGCGACGCTAGTAGATAAAGTGTACACCGTTGAACGCATCCGATCGCTTGCGCACAAGTGCACAGCTAGATTTCGCCATTTAGGTATTCGAAATATCAATGCCCGGTATACCGATGGTTTTGACGGTTGGTCGGGTGAGGCGCCGTTCGATGCCATTGTGGTAACCGCTGCCATGGAAGAAGTGCCGCACGAGTTAGTGGCACAGCTGCGCCCTGGTGGCGTGTTGGTTGGGCCGGTGGGCCCTCAAGCCGGTTCACAGACGTTGTCAGTAGTGCGCCTGCGCGACAATCTTGAGCTCGATACCCAGCAAGTAGCCTCGGTTAACTTTGTGCCATTCCTGCCGGGTACCTGCTAACGCCAGTCGGCTCCTTTTGGGCTGGATTCGCCCGGAATTGGGCGATTTAGGTTACGAAAAGGTAGTAACTGGTTTAAGAAGTGTCTGCTTAGCACTGTTTTTATTGCAGATTTTTCTATCCTGCCGTATAAATAGCGTTGTCAGTCTGCGAATACGCACCGTGGGCTTATAATTCGCTGTTTTACCGCCAAATCAAGCCATAGTAGCGCCAACATTCCTCTTAGGAGGCTGGTGCTGCGCTATCAACAAGATTTGTGTGGGTGAAGCACGGCCTCACTTATACGAAGATTAGGGTTGAAAATGAACACAAAACTGCTCGGCACCGCTCTGTTTGCCGCTTCTTCAGCCATGAGTGGCTGTGGGATTTTAGAAACAATTGATGTACCTGAGTTTCGCTTTGATTCGAACTCATACATTGTTCAACCGGGGGATACGCTCACCTCTGTAGCCAGTCGTTATAAGGTTGATCCTGACTCCTTGATTTCTATCAACTCTTTACAGCTTGCTGAATTAGTTCCAGGTCAAAGACTAATACTACTTCGTGATGAAGAAGTGATGTCTATGGCTGCAATCGCAAATTCCCGTGCTAAAGCTGCACAAGACATAACGGTTGCAAGTAATGGGGTAAGTGTTCAGGCTGCCGGAGTAGGACAAACCGTCGTAATGCCAAACGCTACACAGACAGTGAACACCGCTGACCCTGCAGTGATCGCTACCGATATTGTAGCCAAGGCGCCAATCGCTCCTACTGAAGAGATCATAGGTGTTGTTAATGCCGGCTCTGCTATCGCCTCAACAGATTCGCTACTTGACGACGATAAGCCAATGTTTCTACCTGAGCCGGAACTCATCAGTTCCACCGGGGAAATCAAAGAAATGGCGGCGGTCAATCGTCCGGAAGGTGAAGAGACGATTATTAAGTCAGTCAATGCTGGTGATGCACTGGCCATGAACGACCGGATAGAAATTCCAAGCACTGGAGCAGTGAGCTTGACGGATGCAGACGCCGGTACGGCAGTTCAGCGCGTTACTGTTAACGAGAATCGCAAAGGTTGGAACTGGCCTGCGATCGGTATGATCACCCGCGAATTTGACCTTAGAGAGATCAATCGTCAGGGATTGGACATTGACCCGGGTCCGGGTGCTGGTGTTCAAGCAGCGGCAGACGGCGAAGTGGTTTATAGCGGCAGAGATCTGGCGAGCTATGGCAATCTAGTAATCTTGCGCCACGACAACAACTACCTAAGTGCCTACTCAAAAGTAAGTGATATTTTTGTGAAGGAAAATCAGAAGGTTATGGCAGGTGATTTGATTGCAGCTGTTGGTGGTGATCAAGCCGGTGGTACTGAATTGCACTTTGAAATTCGTCGAAACGGCGAGCCCGTAAACCCGATTGACTATTTACCGGCGCTTTAACTGATAGTTGGCACCATTCTTGCATATGCTATGTACGAGGTTGTTTTGCGTGTCAGGTGACTGGCACCTCCCGGATCTTATGATCCGGGGACACTTCGACACAATAATAATAACAAAAATCAAAATAGCAAAAATGTGGAGAGTGATGAAATGGGCCAGAGTGAACTAGCAGTTTGGGATTCAAACGAAGATACTGAAGAGCGCGTAACGCATAACACACGTGTAGAAGACGTAGTCGATGACACGGATACTGAAGAAGAGACTCAAGAAGAAGAGACTTTTGCAGATCAGTTGCAGCGTACTAAAGAAGCTTCACCAAGTAACAAAGCAAGATCGCGTGATATGGACGCGACCAGGCTTTACCTAAAGGAGATCGAGCATTCTCCTTTACTTACCGCTGATGAAGAAAAAAGCTATACCCGACTAGCGCAAAAAGGCGACGAAAAAGCGCGCGCCAAGATGATCGAGTGCAACTTACGTTTAGTTGTAAAGATCGCCAGACGCTATTTAAATAGGGGTTTGACGCTTCTTGACCTTATAGAAGAGGGCAACCTTGGTCTCATTCACTCCGTAGAAAAGTTTGACCCGGAGCGTGGCTTTCGCTTCTCGACTTATGCTACCTGGTGGATACGTCAGACCATTGAACGTGCACTTATGAATCAGACCCGCACGATTCGATTGCCGATTCATGTGGTGAAAGAAATGAATGTGTATCTGAAGGCCGAGCGTCGTTTGCAGCAGAGCATGGATCACGAGCCAACCGTTGAAGATATTGCTGCAGAGTGCGAGAAGCCAGTCGCTGATGTTAAACGATTACTTGGTTTACGAGATCGCGTTACCTCTGTAGATGTATCACTTGGGCCAGATGGTGATCGTCCATTGCTCGATATTATCCCGGATGACAACAACCCTGATCCGGCTTGGAGACTCCAGGACGACAACACCCACAAGCAAATCAACGGCTGGTTGATGAAGCTTGAGCCAAAGCACCGCGATGTATTGGTAAGACGCTTCGGTTTACATGGCTATGAGCGTACTACTTTAGAAGATGTAGGCCGTGAACTAGGGGTTACTCGAGAGCGTGTACGCCAGATTCAGATGGAAGCGCTGAAAAAGCTTCGTCGTATCCTTGAAGGTAGTGGTTATGACTGGGAAGCGTTGTTAGAAGGTGAGTAGGTCTGTGTGGTTTTTTTGACTGGTGCGTCGGGTTTTTGGCGCACCTTGTCAGAGTTTTGACCCCCTT
>CALGKA010000145.1 GCA_937927895.1 uncultured Granulosicoccaceae bacterium
CTACATGTAGTCGGTAAAAGATTGCGCACCTGGGGCGACCGCAGTAGCGTTCGTTTATGGATGGGCACTAGCTAGTTTTCGTTTTTTTTGGGAAGCCCGCCAGCGTAAGCGAGGGACTTTATGCCCCGATGATTAATTCTGTACTGTTATAATTTGAATGACAGAGCTGAGTGCTTTTCCATGCACTCACTTGAACCAGGATTCACAGTCCTTAAATCCCTCGCTTACGCTGGCGGGCTTCCTACGAACGGTATTTGCTTGCTAACAAGCAATCAACAGATCAACTAAACCGCACCGTTCAGCTTACCGGTCAGTATGGCACTTACCGCCTCACCACTTTAGTTAAACGCTGTTGCCATTCCAGTCCACAATAGCGTCGGTGAAGATCGCGGGCATTCAGTGGTTCGCAGTAGCACTTGTTTCCGGATGGGCAATAGCTAAAGCTAGTTTTTGTTTTTTTTAGGAAGCCCGCCAGCGTAAGCGAGGGACTTTATGCCCCGATGACTAATTCTGTACTGTTATAATTTTGAATGACAGAGCTGAGTGCTTTTCCATTGCACTACTTGAACCAGGATTTACAGTCCTTAAGTCCCTCGCTTACGCTGGCGGGCTTCCTACGAGCGGTATTTGCTTGCTGACAAGCAATCAACAGATCAACTAAAACGCACCGTTCAGTTCACCGGCTAAAATAGCACCTAACGCTTCGCCGCCTTCGCTAAACGCTGTTGCCATTCCTGACCACATGGCATCGTTAAAAATGGTGTGCTCGGGCATTACCATCGAGGTAATGAATTCATCTAGCTCTGCATCCGTTAAAGGCTGATAAGTAAACGCCAGTGAGGCTTTAAATTCATCGACAATTTTTACAGATTCAGCTTCCATCTGAGGTGCAATCATTTGACGTACCTGACCAACGCTAACGGGCATGCCCATGCTTTTCATCATTGAATGACCGACAGCGGTGGCTGACACCATACTGACGATTTTCATGTTGTCAGAGCCCATTACAACTTGATCAAACTTTTCTATAAGCGTTTGGCGCTTTGGTGTAAGCGTTAGCCTTTCACCGGACTTAACCCGTTGGGCAACTACAAATTGATCTGTCTGGTGAATAACAGCAACTTTTTTACCCAGTGGTGTTTCGTACCAACTTAACAACTGGTCTATTTCTGCTTCAGTTAAGCGATTACTTATTGCGCCTTTCATGGCGTCTGTGAAACGCTCTTTTGTCATGGTACTTTTCATCGCAGCAGCAAAATTTCCAGCCAGTTCAGGATCACCCATCTGTGAACTAAGCGATTGCTCATCCATTTCCAGGTCTATAGTTTGTGGCACTGCTGCAATCGATGACGTTAGACCGCTTAGATTCATAAGCCTATCCAGATTATCTATCGCTGGATTATCTGTGGCTTCATCCGCTTGAACAAGGCTTGTCGTCGCAGCGAATAAAAGAGCGATAAACGGTACTTTTAACTTTTTCAACACAATAAATCTCCTACTTCTTCTGAATAATTGCCAGAATATGGAGCGCGATACAACGCGCGGCGTGAGATTAAGCGCGGTTGAATGGCTAGTGTGAGTAATTCGGTTACACGCAAATTCCATTTCACTGACTATTTTTTAGCAACCAGATAACTGCCACTGAATTGCAAGCCCAAGTAATCGGCCAAGATTTACTATTCTTTAAAAAATAGTTGTTGGTAATACCCAATCAACAAAAGGATCGCCTTTAACCATTCAGCCAGCTGGACAGGCGCTCAAATAAAAAGTGCCGGGCTACCTTAACGCGCTCAGTGTCTCGCAGGTCAGCGTGGCTCAATAACCACAGATCGTTAGGCGCTAGCGCTGTGCTAACTTTAAGCTCGTTCAAGTTTGCATTAATGGACACCAGATAGGACGGCAGAATAGTGATACCAATTCCTGCTTCACATAAGTTACGCGCGCTCATGAAATCACTTACTATAGTGGTGGGTGCCCTTCCCTGTACGGCTTTATCGAGCCACTGGTAAAACGGTGCGTCTGAATACTGGCTATTGAGCTGAATAAAATGATGCTCGCTTATATCAGTGGGGAATTTTTTAATATTATGGCGCTTGATGTATTCCGTTGAGGCACAGGCTGCAAAATGCAGACGCCCTATTTTGCGGCCAATAAGATTCTCTGGCGGTTTCTTACATGTTCTGATCGCAATATCGGCTTCAAAATTGCGAACGTCGGACAATCGATTCACGTTATCAAGTGTAATTTCAAGCTTTGGGTACTGATCAATCAATTCACGAATTATCTTCGGCAGTATCACTGAGCAGATGGTGTCGGTAGAGGTAATGGTGACGCGACCACTGGGCAGTGCTTCCTGGTTGCTTATTTGGCTTGTGATGGAGGTAAGCGTTGATTGCACTTTAGACGCTTCAATGTATAAGGTGTGCCCTGCATCAGTGAGAACATAGCCTTGCTTTGAACGGGTTAATAACTGCGTTTGTAATTCTTTTTCAAATGCTACCAGTCGACGCTGTACAGTGGTATGACTGACACCCATTGCGATGGCCGCATCGGTTAGTGTGCCATGCTTAGCCACCGCTAAAAAGTAACGTATATTGTCCCAACTCCAGTTCATTTTCGTACTTGCATGTTATAAAACTAATTAGTGCCCATCCACAAACAGCGCGTAGCGAGGTTGTTTCAGGTACGTAAGATTTTGGCTACTACATGTAGGCGTTTAGTCATTCTAAAAAAAACTGCAAGCTCGTCAGTAAAAGATTGCGTACCTGGGGCGACCGCAGTAGCGTTCGTTTATGGATGGACACTAATTATAATTAGCCCTTCGATGTAGATAGTAATCGTATTTAGCTGCATTGTGCAATTTTACTATGTCGCTTGTGCATTTTTGTATTATTGGCAGGGCTTAATGTTGTTACACTCATTTAAGGCTTGGTGAAACCCAAGTAGACTCGGCATCCCGGCAGCCAACCATTGGCGCCCGCTAACGTTTAAGGAAAGGAGATCTAATCATGAAAAGTAATCTGGCTTTAGGCACAGTCGCAGCCATTTTGATAATGGCCACCACGACAGCACTAGCTGAAGGCCCGCATGACAAAGCGATCAAAGCCCGCCAAGCGATGTTTCAACTGTATTCGTATCACTCTGGAATACTCACAGCGATGGCTAAGGGAAAAATGGAATATGACGCTGAACTTGCACAAGAGGCAGCAGATAACCTACTGGCAGCAGCAAGTCTCGGGCAAAGCACACTATGGCCGCAAGGTTCAGATAACGCCAATAGTGAAAACGCCCGTACACGTGCACTGCCCGCAATCTGGGAAACCTACCCGGCGGTTGCAGAGAAAGGTGAAGCTCTGGGCAAAGCGGCGGCGGCAGTGGCTGCATCTGCAGGCAGTGGGCTTGATGCGCTTAAAGCAAGTATCGGTGATGTCGGCGCAGCGTGCAAAGCTTGCCATGACGACTTTCGCGCCAAAAGGAAATAGACTATTTGAAAATACACTCTTTGAAAATAGGTCATTTGAAATCAGGCTATTTGAAAAATAAGCCTATTGAAAATAGTTATTAAAATATAAGCCATTGAAAAACACCAACGAAGATAAACCAACAAACGTGATACCAATCTGGGATATCTGGATCCGGCTTTTTCACGTATCTTTAGTCATTGCCGTTGGGTATCTATTAATCAGCGGCGAAACTGGCTTTGCATTTCTAGATTGGCACAAGCCTGTTGGTGAGTTTGTTGCAGCCCTTGTGCTTTTTAGAATACTGTGGGGAGTGTTCGGTAGTGCCAATGCACGCTTGCATACACTACTGAAACGCCCTTCAGCAGCATTCAGCCACCTCAAAGATTTACTCAAAAAGCAGCCGCATCAAGAGCGCGGACATAACGCTGCTGGCGGAATAGCAGTATTGTTAATCCTGTTAGCTCTCTCTGTACAAGCTATCACGGGTATGTTTATTGCCGACGAAGATGAATTCGTTGAAGGACGATTCTACGGCCTGTTAAGCAGCAACAATTCTGATCTGCTTTATTCAGTACACCATTTCAATGGCCACCTTATCCAACTTTTAGTGTTTGTCCATATAGTGATGGTGCTGGTGTATCTCTTGTGGGCAAAGCAAAACCTGATAAAGCCAATGATCACAGGTTCGATGCTATGGCGTGGCCGCGCAGAACCTAAGTCGGTAAAATTTGGCTCGGTGTGGCTTGGGCTGGTGTTGGCGCTACTTACAGCCGCTGCCTTTGTGTGGACTTTCTATTTAAGCGTATAGCTTTACGTATTCATATAGCGTGTGGGTGTGCGACGCGAATTTCTGCTAGTCCTTCGAAGCGTAACTCATGCGATCCACAAGACAAACCCACTATGCGTGAACGTTATCGCCCTGGTCTTATGCAAGCGCCAACATGGTGTTTCACTGGCAAAGCCCGAATAGAGCTAAAGCTGCCAAACGGCAACACAACTTTGAAAAGTGGGTACTAGCTAGTGTACTGGAACAAATAGAGTGTGCATTTGAGAGTTTGTCATTTGGTTTGCAACAAGGCGAAGCTTGCAGGCAATAGTTATTCTCTTTTCAAGAGCTTCAACGCAGTTGCGAGCCCAATGCCGAGCTCCCGAAGGGGCGATTGATCAAAGTGCACTCAGAATTCGTTACAGGCTCATTTATTAACTACCATCTCGATTTTTCTTATCAAATTAGACACTTTGATTGATCGACTCACATATGTGCAATCTATTTGTTCCAGTACACTAGTATAGTCAGGAACATTTGCCAGTGGATTGGCGAGTGGGTAAAAATCGCTAGATCGCATGTTCTCAGCAGACTTGTTGGATGTGAAAGGTAAAAATGCTTGTTTTACCTCAAATTTGGCTGGGATTTAACATCGATTTACCTCTAGCTTGCGGTTTACAAGCCCCATAAGCCCTACACTGCGTAAGTCAAAGCATCTAAATGGAGAGCGTCTCCGACGCGACTAGTATGGCTATAAATATAGACACCCTTGTACATAATGAATTCAGCAGGTCAGCGACTGATCAGCTTGAAAAAGTAATAGGCAAATCGCCCGGGCAAATAAAGTCCGGTGTCGATTGTGCTGTCACAGAGTTGTTAGATGGTCTCTCGTTGATGGCTCGTGATGATGCCGGTAGAGAGTCAATCTATGAAGCCGCGCGCTACTGCGACGATGGGCTTATTGATGATTCGGCCATTTTCTTTGCAGGCAAAGATAAAGAAACTGCCATAAGCGATAGTACCAATGCGCTCAGCGCTCTTGTGGGAACTGGCAAGAAAGAAAGCATTATTGCCGCGGTAGAAAAAGCCTCCGGTCTTGCTACCCAGGATGCAGAAACCATTACAGGTTACGTAGCGCCTGGTGTTTTAGGCGTTATGAAACGTCAAATGCTTAATGGTGCGGTACTCGATAATCCAGATGGTATAGGCCAGATGTTATTGGGTGAAACCACTACAGCAGTAGCCGGTGGTGCAGCTGCCGCCGTTGATCATTCAGTCCCTAAAAATGCTGTACGACAAACCAACACGGCGTCTAAAGTGACTGCCTCGGGTGGTGCAAGTGCCGCGGCCGCTGCTACTCATAGTGACGGCGCAGACCTTTCATGGTTGTTCCGTTGGGCGTTGCCATTTTTACTATTGGGTGGCTTAGTGCTAGCTGGAGTACAAAAATGTGGCGTCAGTGAGCCTGTTAAAGTTGTCGACAAAACATCTGAGCACATGGCGCAAATAACTGCCCTAACGGCAGAGCGTGATGAAGCGTTAACTGATACAGAAACTGCGTTAGCAGAAGTAAATCGCCTCAAAGGCGAGCTTGAGACAGCTTCTGTACCAACACCGGTTGATACCAGTGCGCTAGATGCCGCCAATGCTGAAATCGTAAGCCTTAAAGAGCAGCTGGCTGTACCTGCAGTGGTTGATACCAGTGCGCTGGATGCCGCCAATGCTGAAATCGTAAGCCTTAAAGAGCAGTTGGCTGTACCTGCAGTGGTTGATACCAGTGCTCTGGATGCTGCCAATGCCGAGATAGCAAGTCTTAAAGAAGAGTTAGCAAAACCTGCAGACACCACTGCACTAGATGCTGCGAATGCCGAGATAGCAAGTCTTAAAGAAGAGTTAGCAAAGCCCGCAGACACCAGTGCGTTAGATGCCGCGAATGCAGAAATTGCGAGCCTTAAAGAAGAGTTAGCAAAGCCTGCCGACACCAGTGAGTTAGATGCAGCGAATTCAGAAATAACTCGCCTGCAAACTGAGCTTGCCAATATTCCTGAGCCGGTAGATAACTCAGCGCAAATACTGAGCCTACAAAAAATGGTTGATGATGGCGGCCTGAAATTTGCCCAGCTTGAATCTGAGCTAGGTACAGTAAGAAGCAAGCGCGAAGAGCTTGAAGCGACCATGGCACAGTTAAAAGCCGATAATGACGCAGCAGAAGCTAAGCTTTCAGAAGCTAACAGTTTAACCGACAGCTTAAAGCAAACCATTGCTGACAGTGAAGCGACAATAGCGGAAAGACAAGCTCAAATAGATGCACTAACAGCTGAAATTGATGCGGGTAAAACGGTTGTGACAGACCTTGAAGGTGAACGTGACCAGCTAACTGCTGATCTTAAAAGCCTTGCTGGTGAGCGCGACAAACTGCAAGCTGAAGTTGATGCACTTACAAGTGATGTTGCAAAAATCACGAGTGAGCGCGACCAACTAAACGAATCAGTAGCTGAAGTTACTGCTGCTCGTGATCAAGCAATAGCCGACACTGATGCGGAATCTAAAAAGCTTGGTGCTTTAAGTTCTAAGTTTGGTGGTCTTGAGAAAAACCTGGCTTTATTGGCAACTGCTCGCGACAAAGTGACCGATGAAGCAAACGGGCTTAAAGAAGAGGTAGCCACACTTGAAGGTCAGGTGCAAACGCTTGATGGTCAGTTGAGTGCGGTTAAAGATGCCTTAACGCAAGAGCAACAGGCAATGGCGGGTGTAAAAGATGAAAATGCATCTCTCACCGCACAGCTTGCAGAAGTGACTGAGGATCGTGATAGCGGCATAAAAACTATCGAAGATCTATCCGGTAAACTTGAAGCAGCTGAATCTCAAGGTGAAACCCTTGCAGTTGATAAGCAAGCGCTTGAAGAGTCTATTGCGAAAACAGAAGCAGAGTTGCAAGCAAGGCGTGATCTGGTTAATAACGTGAGTTCATCTCTATCTGAGCGATTGAGTGCTGCAGGCCTAAGCAATGTAGCCGTTGAACCAATCAATGATAGCCAGGCAGTGGGAATCACAATGGGTTCATCAGATCTTTACCGTGTCGGTAGCGCGAGCTTAAGTGCTTCTGGTTCAGATGCGCTTCAAACGGTTGGCGAGATCATCGGTGACTATCCAGAGTGGAAAGTTGACATAGAAGGTCACACTGATGCGCAGCCTATTGGTGGTGCACTGCGCGAAAAGTTCGCTAGTAACTGGGAGCTTTCAGTTGCACGAGCAGCAGCTGCGGTCAGATACCTTCAGTTTAAAACTGGCATTCCTGCTGAGAAAATGTCAGTAAGAGGATTTGGCGAATACAGACCAGTAGACTCTAACGAGACTCGTGAAGGTCGTGAGGCAAATCGTCGCATTGAGGTAATTTTGCGAAAATAAAGGTGTAATGCTCACGCGCTAGTCTCGGCTAGAGCATGGGTTAGAAGTAGGTAGTACAAAAACGGCGGGTGATCCTCGCCGTTTTTTTTGCCTGCGATATTAGCCGATAGTCGGCGCCGAGTGTGCGCAATGCATTTTGGTTGCAACACAGGTAGTCTTATATTTGAGTTACTTATTAAGTCTGCAACCAACGGCCAACACCCATGATCAAAGACCCGCCCTCTTTAACCATAAAGAAAACCATCCCGAGGCCCAGTGTCGAACAGTTAGAGACGCTAGCCACTGCCTCAACCGGAGTATTGGTTGATTGCCTTGGTGGGCGCGGTGCCTTGTGCCAGACAATCAAACCTATAAACGCGCAGGCAACTGCGTTTTATGGTGTTGCCATCACTTGCGATGCAGGCCCGGCGGATAACCTTGCAGTCTTTGGTGCCATGCATATAGCCAAACCCGGTGATGTGATTATGATTGCCACAGATGCCTTTATGCCAACCGCCGTCATTGGTGATCTTGTGCTGGGTATGTCTAAAAACAGCGGTGTAGCTGCCATAGTGACTGATGGCTGTGTTAGAGATATTGACGGCATATGCAAAGTTGGGCTACCGTGCTTTGCCGCTGGTGTGACACCCAACTCACCCGCACGAGTGGGTCCCGGTACGGTAGGGCTTGCAGTCAATATAGGTGGTGTGCAAGTGAACAGTGGTGATGTAATAGTCGGCGATAAAGACGGTGTAGTGGTGGTGCCACTTTCTCGTGTACCTGATGTACTCGAGAAGCTTCAATCAGTACTTGATGCTGAAGCGGAACTCGATTCAAGTGTGGCAGCGGGTTTAACCATGCCAGACTTCGTTCAAGGTGTTCTAGCAGATCGGGTGCGTTGGGTGGAGTAAATAACTTGATTGAATTAAACGTTCGACACAGTGTGGCAGCTGACATTGCCGCCATTAAAACGGTATATGCAGGCCCCATCGCTATTGCCGGTACGTTGCAGTTGCCCTATGTATCTGACGATCTATGGGAGCAACGTCTAAACAAGCCAGCACCAGGTGCGTATAGTTTTGTGGCTGAGCATGCTCAAACAATTGTTGGTCACCTTGGCTTTTCAGTCATGCAAAACCCAAGGCGCAAGCACGTTGGTACTTTTGGCATGGCAGTGCTGGATGACTTTGAGCGAAAAGGGGTGGGTAGTGCGCTGGTGCAAGCGGCATTAGATCAGGCCGACAATTGGCTCGACCTGACACGGATAGAAATAACAGCCTTTATTGATAATACCAGTGCTTTGGCCCTGTATAAGAAACATGGTTTTGAAGTAGAGGGCGAGCTAAAACAGTTTGCATTTAGGAATGGTGAATACGTAAACGCCTATACATTAGCTAGATTAAAACCAGTTAAGTCGTGTGCGACACATTGACTATATTCCGGCCCGCAGTGATAACGTCGTTGTTGCTGCTAAGCTGTATTGTAGCGCTTGCCTTTTATATTTGGGGTCGCCCTTACTGGGTACCGCTTATGCATAAGTTTACCGGTAAAAGAACGACGGCCGACGTGATTGAAACGTATGGTGTTGAGGCTCGCCGCCGATTAGGACACTACTTTGATCAGGCCCAAGTGCAATACCCGCCAAGTAGTGTCACTTTTTTAGCGCTTAAAGACAGCGCCGTACTTGAGGTATGGGCGGGCCCTGAAGATGCCCCAACATTTATCCGTGATTACGCTATTCAAGGTTTAAGCGGCATGCCGGGGCCCAAACTTCGAGAGGGTGACAAGCAAGTACCTGAAGGCATCTACCAAATTTCAGGTTTTAACCCGAATAGCAGTTTTCATCTTTCAATGAAGCTCAATTATCCCAACTCTTTCGATCTGCTGCATGCTAATGCGGAGGGGCGTGATGAACCGGGAACGAATATATTTATCCACGGTAAATCAGCATCAGTAGGGTGTCTAGCCATGGGTGATCAATCCATCGAAGAGCTTTTTGTGCTGGTTTACGATGTGGGCATGAAAAATGTGAGTGTTGTAATATCGCCGAGCGACCCGCGATTGTCGTCGTTGCAGAATAATCTTCCTTTAAAATGGGTAGACACGCTTTACACGATAATCACAAAAAAATACTCACGCTATGAAAAATAGCGCAGCTAAATCTATTAGGAGACGTACCAAAAATGGAAGTATTTGTAGCTGTCAGGGTTGCTCAACTTGCTGCAAATGGAATTGACAATGCATCATGTAGTTAGAATGACCTTTCGCACAGATTGCACTTGGGGCGTTTTATTTACGTAAAATGTAGAACACAACAAAAACAAAATGTAGTGCAAAAAAATCAATGAGTGAACTTATAGAAATCGCCGCGCAGAAAATTGCTGCCGCAAGTCACCCGGTTAGTTTTTCGGGGGCGGGTCTTAGCGCTGAATCCGGTATTGATACGTTTCGGCAAAGCGACAACGCTACAGATACCGAAAAGAGTGCTCTTTGGTCATCGTTTGATCCAGCCAAGCTTGCATCACAAGAGGGCTTCAGCGCTGACCCCGGCATGGTCATAGACTGGTATAACTGGCGCAGAAAAACCTTAGCCGATGCAGTACCTAACCTTGCCCATGAAACACTAGGCAGGCAAAGGGGCTGGGTTCATATCACTCAAAATGTTGATAACTTACTTGAAGCTGGTGGCGCGTATGAAGAAGATGTCCTCCATTTGCATGGGTCAATCTTAACTGATCGTTGCAATGGTGAATGCGGCCACAAAGAGGTAGTAGATTTACACAATCCAAAAGGCTTAAGGGACTGTCCACAATGTGGCAGACGTATGCGCCCGTCAGTTGTGTGGTTTGGAGAGAGCCTGCCAACAATAGCTTTGAATCGCGCCACTGTAGAAGTTGAAAAAGCTGATCTATTATTGGTTGTGGGTACGAGCGCTCAGGTTTATCCTGCCGCGGGTCTAATTCCATTTGCGATAGAAAGTAATACGGACGTTATTATTGTCAATACGGATCGTTCATTAAAACCTGATGAGAATATTATCGAAATACTGGGTAAGGCCGGTGACGTACTACCGCAGCTATTTAAGTATTGCTTCTAGCGGTTTTTACAAACTCTACAATCAATGGGTGTGTTTTATTGGCCAGGGCTGAGCGCTCTGGTTGAAAAGCCGTGCCTATATAAAACGGGTGATCTTTTAGTTCAAAAACCCGTGGGTCGCCCTCGAGATCAAAACCACTGAAGTTCATATCGGTGTTTTCAAAAATAGATAAATACTCTTTGTTAACACCAAAACCGCACTGATATTGCTCTTTTATTAGCTCTGATTGAACAATTGAATATACCTGACTTGGATTATCAATTTTTATCTGGCCGGGTTTTTCGCGTAGCGCGCACACTAAGGCGTTAATGAGCGGCATGCTTGTATCAGGGTTTTCTTCTACATTACCTGCTTCTGAAAAGCCCAGAACATGTTGTGCATATTCAAGCGCTGCATGCTGATATCCACCGCAAGTGCCAAAGAATGGTGTGCGATTTTCTCGTGCGTATTGGATAGCTGCAATAACCCGTTCAGCATCTGCATAAGGGCTTGCGGGAACACACCAAATGCCGTCGTAGTCAGTGAGTGCTTCCAGGTCTATTTGTGTGCTATGAATCCAATCAAATTTGATATCAATTGCAAGGCTGGACGCTGCAAGTTGCAATGCAATAGGAATCGCGCGATGTGCAGTGACTTCCTCTGAGTAGTCCCCCAGTAGTGCGATAGTCGTTGCCATGCTTGTGGCCTTTGGTTAAGTCGGAATAATAAGCGTAAAAAAAACGGCGGCACTCAGAGAGTGCCGCCGTTAGGATACCGCTTTTTAGTGCTTAAAGACTACTTAGGTAGTGAGCCTTCAATGCCCTTAACATACCAGTCCATTGATACCAGCGTTGGAAAGTCCTTAAGGTGTTTTTCACCAGCAGCACAATCTTCAGCCAGCTCGCCATCTTGCTTGTAGATTGGGCAAGGTAGTGCGTGGCGCTCGCCGCTACGAAGTGCAGCTTCTAGTGCCATCGCTTCAGCTTTTAGTTCTTCAGAAATATTACCGTAGTCAGCCATTTCTACCATGCCAACACCATTGCCGGCGCCGTCTTTTGATAGGCCCCACCATGTGTCAGTCTGGCTCCATGAACCGTCAATAACAGCGGCTACGCGATCAACGTAGTAGCTATCCCAGTTATCAACAATTGATACCAGGTGGCTGTTTTCACCAAAGCGCGACATATTTGAAGCTTGACCAAAGGCGTATATGCCATCGGTCTTTTCAGCGATTGCCATTGCTGCAGGGCTATCGGTGTGCTGAACAATGATGTCGGCACCTGCATCAATGAACGCCTGTGCAGCTTCTGCTTCCTTGGCCGGATCAAACCATGTGAACACCCATTTTACATCTACAACGGCATCAGGGTTGTGTTTGGCTAGCTCAGTTTGAAACGCGTTAATACCACGAACAACTTCTGGGATAGGAAACGATGCAATGTAGCCTATCTTGTTTGTCTTAGTGGTTTTTGCCGCAATTAAGCCTTGGATAACACGGCCTTCATAAAAGCGTGCAGAAAAAGTAGAGACGTTGTCTGACTCGCGCTTAAAACCTGTTGCATGTTCGAACTTAACATCCGGGTACTGGGCTGCCACTTCATTGGTTGGGTCCATAAAACCAAATGAAGTGGTGAAGATGATGTCGTGGCCAGTCTCAGCTAGCTGAGTAATGGATTTAACAGCTTCTGCACCTTCAGGAACGTTTTCGAGGTAGGTGGTTTCTACTTTATCGCCAAATTCTTTTTCAATCGCCAAGCGGCCGATATCGTGGCGGTATGTCCAACCCAGGTCGCCAATTGGGCCGACGTAAACAAAACCGACTTTGATTTTGTCGTCTGCCTGAGCAATACCCGTGGTAAGCGTGGCGGCTAAAAGTGACGCTGTAAAAGCGCTTAATATTTTCTTCATCGGTGATCTCTAAATTTAACCCGGTGCGTAGCGGGCTGGTGGTTTTAAAAAAGTGATTTTGACGAGCCAGCAACAGTTGTGGTGGTTATGGAATATTCGTACGTTGATAATCCGGTGGAATCGGTCCTTGGGTCAGAATTAAGCCTAATAAAAATGGCATTTAAATTTGCCTAAATAGTTGAAGGCAAAGCCAATTTGCTGAATCTGAAGTAATAAATGCAGTCATTCGCACTGCTGCTGACATGGATATTATGCAATAAATTCGATCGCTGAGCACCTACGAAAGTGCTATTTTGCGATTTCCCGGAACGTATGAATGATTCCGGCGCGGATTGCATCGGCCCTCTGGTATGCAGGCTTTACAGTAGGGTTTTGATCTCATCGATCAGGGCTGCATTTACGTTACGCACGTGTGTATTGCCTCGATTGAGATGGCGCCGCGCACCAGGCAGCCGAACACCCTCTAAGCCGCTGAGTTTTTCAAAAAAGCTTTCACAATGGGCTTGCCAATCGGCACCAGCCAGTACCTCGGGCGACATAGCAATTAATAACTCGCCGCCGCGAGCGGGGCCACCGTCGTTGTTATCGGTTTCTGCGGCTTCAAAGCTAAATTGCTCACCGATAAGTCCCGCAGCAAGTAATTCAACCATCGTAGAAATTGCTGAACCTTTATGCCCACCGAAAGGCAGTAGCACTCCGCCATCAATTATTTGTGCAGGGTCTGTGGTGGGGGAGCCTTCACTATCAAGCCCGGTGCCTTCGGGAATCGTATGGTTATCGCGTGCAGCGATCATGATATCGCCCAGCGCGCGTGCTGAAGTCGCCATATCAAACACCCATGGTGTTTTGCCTGGCCGTGGCCATGCAACCGAGATAGGGTTGGTTCCGAACAAGGCCTTGCTGGCACCCGCCGGTGCGACTTTAGGTTTTGCCACAGTGAATGCCATACCAACTAAACCATGTTCTGCCAGTTGTTCTGTTTCTGGCCACAGGGCTGCAAAGTGATACGTATTAACAATAGGCATGGCTGCAATGCCATAGGTCTTGCCTGCTTCTGCCAGTAGTGGCACACCTCGGTTAATAGCTAACGGGGTAAAGCCGCCATCACCGTGCATGCGTATGACGGCAGGCGTTACAGTTTCAGCTGTCGGGTTTGATTGTCCGTTAACTTTGCCGCTGCGTAGTGCGCTTATATAACCCGGAATTCTAAACATGCCGTGTGATTCAGAGCCATCACGTTCGGCGGTACTGACGGTGGTGGCTATGGCCTCAGCGTTTGATTCATCGCAGCCGTTAGCCAGTAGTGCTTTGAGCGCTAGTTCATGAATGTCTGCGACGCTTAATTCTATTGTGTCTGCCATGGCTTTTTCCGACGGTGGTGGTCTTCGTTTATGAGGGCGGGTTAAACGGTTTGCCTAATGATGCCGGCGCGTTTTGCCGAATCATTCGTGGGTTACGTGAAATAATCACTAATACTAAAATGGTAAAAATATACGGTGCTGTAGTGAGTACGGTTTTCCATTCCAACTGATACTCGGGGAAAAGATGATCAAGCCTCAGCTCTGAAGCCCATAGTAAGCCGAATATATAAGCGCCACACAAAACCCGCAATGGTTTCCATGTACCAAATAAAATGAGTGCAAGTGCCAACCAACCTTTGCCTACGGTTACGCCTTCTTTCCAGTCGACATGAACTAGAACAATAAAGGCACCGGCTAAGCCTGCCATCGCGCCACCAAATAAAATACACCAAAAACGAATTCGCGCTACACGATACCCTAATGCATAAGCGCTATCGTGGTTTTCACCCACTGCTCTTATGACTAAGCCCATGCGTGTTTTTTGTAAGGCATACCAAATAACAGGCACAGCAACTAATGAAAACCAAACAAGAATATCCTGGCCGAAGACTTCCGGGTGATCTGCAACCTGCACTGATGTGTAGTTAACCCCTAAAAAGTTACTGCCCAGTGAATTTGTTAAGCCTGCACCCAGTATGGTTAAGCCTAAGCCTACAGCCACGTGGTTAGCGCGCAAGGTTTGTGTAAGGAAGCCAAACAGGGCTGCAAGCACTGCACCTGCCAATGCGGCACACACCAACGCTAACAGGTAGTCTGGAAAAGTAAACACTCGTTGTTCTTTTGTGCACATGCCCGGTATAAGCTCTTCAAGGCAGGTAATAGTTTGAAAGTTATAAGCGGCAATATAGCCAAACAGTGCGCCGATCAGCATCATGCCTTCAACGCCCAGGTTTAATACACCGGACTTTTCTACTACCAGCTCACCAAGTGCTGCAAGCAACAACGGGGTGGCTAACAGTACCGCAGCGGTTAGCAGGTTAACCAGAAAGAGGGTGGTTTCAGGATTCATGTTGCAGCCCTCACAGTGGTGCGTTTAAATTTCACTTTGTATTGATCAAGAACAGCACAGCCCAGAAACGCAAATAAAGCCACCACTTCAATAAGCTCTGCGACTGAATCATCTACTTGTAGTGAAGCTTGAATATAAGATGCGCCGACATTGACGTAGGAGATCATCAGTGCTGCAAGTAAAATCCCTAGTGGGTGCAGTCTGCCTAGAAAGGCAATAATTATGGCCGCAAAGCCAAAGTTCTCAAGATAGTTTTCTGCTTGAATAAGCTTTCCGGTTTCTGCGGTTAAATAAACCGCACCCGCTAGTCCTGCCATTGCACCCGAAATTGCAAAGGATAACCATACCGTGTTGTTAGGAGAGAATCCTGCAAAGCGTTCTGCACGTGGTGTGTGCTGCGCTACCTTTAGACGGTATCCTAATAAGGTAAAAAGTAAAATGGCAGCAAGAATAACAAACGCTACCAATAAGACGATTAAGCCCGTATGTAGCTCAGTGCCTGAAATTAACTTAGACGCTTGAACGCTATCGGCAATAGGGTAGGTTTCTGCTTGACCTGCTTTAGGATCACCTTTTAACGGCCCAATGCAGAGATAAGTCAGTAAGTGAGAGGCAACGTAGACTAACATTAGTGACGTTAGTAGCTCATTGGTATTGCACGTTACCCTTAAAAATGCAGGAATTAGCGCCCATAAACAGCCACCTATAATGCCTGCCAGTAGCAGCACCGGAAATGCCCAGGCAGCATCCGGGCTGCCGATTAACAAGTACGCGGCATAGGCACCGATAGAGCCAAAAGCAAATTGACCTTCAGCGCCTATGTTCCAAATGTTGGCCCGATACCCGACTGATAAACCAATGGCGATCACCGCAAGGTAGGCGGCCTGTTGTAGCACTAATCCAAACTGTACTTCCATGCGACGGCCTTGCCATGGAAAGGTTAGCATTTGCCAAATTGCATCGGCGGGTTTGTCACTCATTAAAAACAGCACAGCAATTGAAAATGCCGCAGTGATTAGTAGTGCAAGCGTAATAGAGCGCAGGCTTGTCCACCAGTTGCTGTTTTGTCGTAGCTCAAGATGGATCATGCTGCGGCACCACTGGTACTGCCTGTCATTGCAAGGCCAAGTTGTTCAATGTTCCAATCTTGTACGGCGCGGGCAGGGCTTAACGTGCCTTGGTGTAATACCGCTAGTTGGTCAGATATTTCAAGTAGTTCGTCTAGATCCTGGCTTATTACTATTATCGCAGAGCCTGTGCCTGCCAGTTGCATTAATGTCTCACGTATACGCATAGCAGATACCGCATCAACGCCCCAGGTGGGTTGGTTGATAATCAGAATTGAAGGTTGCTTGGTGATTTCGCGCCCGACTACAAATTTCTGTAAATTGCCGCCCGATAAATTGCGTGCGGCGGTTTTGTTGCCCGCGTGCTTTACATCAAAAAGTTTGGTGATTTTTTCAACCTGTGCGCTTAAGTAGCGGCGATTAACAAAGCCTTTGCTAGTAGCTTCAGTATTTGAAATATTGCTTAGCAATACGTTATCTAGTAGATCAAGTTGTGGCACTGCAGCGTGGCCCAAACGTTCCTCTGGCACAAACATAGCGCCTAAAACACGGCGTTCATTAGGCCCCAATGAACCTGCTTGAGTGCCATTGATTGTTATAGCGTTGTTGTCGGTGGTTGTTTGTTCACCGCTTAATCCTGCATAGAATACTTCTTGTCCGTTGCCTGCAATGCCTGCTACGCCAAATATTTCACCTGCGTGTACATCCATTTGTTTAACATGCAGGGCCTGGTCGTGGTCTGTAATAGATAGATTGCGCACTTGAAGGCGTTTTTCACCGATGTTGCGATGCTGTCGTTCGGTGCTAATGTTACGACTACCGAGCATTAGTTCGGCAATAGATTCAGTGCTTTGTTCTCTTGGATCAAAAGACCCGACCACCCGACCGCCGCGTAATACGGTGGCATAGTCGCAAAGTGCTTTTACCTCTTTGAGCTTGTGGCTTATAAATACAATGCCATGGCCATTGGCAGCCAGTTTGCGCACAGTATCAAAAAGCTGGTCTGCCTCTTGTGGGGTTAATACCGAGGTCGGTTCATCAAGAATCAGCAGTTCAGGGTTGAGTAGCAGTGCGCGCAAAATTTCAATACGTTGTCGTTCTCCGGCAGAGAGTTCGAATACTGGTCTCCTGGGTTCAACCATTAAGCCGTAGCGTTCGGCTAGATCAATAATTTGGTCTTCTAGTGTTCGGCCTTGGACTGCGCCATCAATACTGAAGGCAATGTTTTCAGTCACGCTTAGGCCTTCAAATAGAGCAAAGTGCTGATGCACCATACCAATGCCCATTGCGCGCGCCACTTTGGGGCTACTGATTGTGCATTGTTGACCCTTCCAATATACCTGGCCGCTGTCGGGTTGCTGCAGGCCACAGATGATTTTCATCAGGGTAGACTTGCCCGCTCCGTTCTCACCGAGTAGGGCGTGAATTTGTGCGGGTTGAACTTCAAAGTCTACTTTTTCATTGGCCACCACGGGGCCGAATGCCTTGCTGATCTGGTGGGTCTGAAGTAGTGCTGCGTGTGACAAAGTATTGGGTCCTCGGGCTATCTTTACACTAGTGCCGGCAGTTGGGTGGCTATTAGTGTTGTGGCGACGTGGGACAACACAGCTAGTACGGTCGGCAAATAAGGCAAGAAAGTCTAGCGGTTTACTAGTTCATTTTAACTGCTTAGCGTCGCATTGTTCAAAGCTTGTTGTGCGGTACAAAATGGTTGCCATGAAACAGTACGGAAAACCTTCGTTAGTTGTCTGTTCTGGTGCGACCCGCTGGCGGGTTTTAGGCGCTGTGGGCTCGTTTTCGACATAGTGGCAGAGCTTTGGCGCCCGTCACTTCAATACGTAAAGGGCTGCATTTGAGTAATTACATATCAAAGTGTTAACTGGGCTATCGCTGGTACAATCGGGCGTTGAATCTGGCACTTGATGTTGCACTGGCTAACAACCACCATACGGGCCATCACCTAATAGGACGAATCTCATGAAAATGACCACAGAAGAAGCATTTGTAAAAGTACTGCAAATGCATGGTATCGAACACGGTTTTGGCATTATCGGCTCGGCGTTTATGCCAATTTCCGATCTCTTTCCAAAGGCTGGAATCACCTTTTGGGATGTGGCTCATGAGACCAACGGCGGCTTAATCTGTGACGGCTACACTCGTGCCACAGGCAAAATGGGAATGGCGATTGCGCAAAACGGTCCAGGTGTGACCGGCTTTGTTACCGCTATTAAAACCGCCTACTGGAACCACACGCCCATGTTGTTGGTAACGCCGCAGGCGGCCAACAAAACAATTGGTCAAGGTGGTTTCCAGGAAGTAGAACAGATGGCCATGTTCCAGGAGATGGTCTGCTATCAAGAAGAAGTGCGTGATCCAACTCGTGTGGCTGAAGTACTGAATCGTGTAATTACAAAAGCGTGGCGCGGTTGTGCGCCGGCTCAAATCAACATACCCAGAGACTATTGGACTCAGGTGGTTGATATTGAATTGCCACAAATATTGGAACTTGAGCCTCCAGCAGGCGGCGCAAATGCAATTTCTCAAGCCGCAGAGCTGCTTTCAAATGCTAAGTTCCCTGTGATCTTATCAGGTGCTGGTGTTGTGATTGGTGATGCCATCAATGACTGCGCAGCACTTGCTGATCGACTATCAGCCCCTGTGTGCTGTGGTTACCAACACAACGATGCATTCCCGGGCTCGCACCCAATGGCAGTTGGCCCTCTTGGCTACAACGGTTCAAAAGCGGCAATGGATCTTATCTCTAAAGCTGATGTTGTTTTAGCGCTAGGTACTCGTTTGAATCCGTTCTCAACGCTTCCGGGTTATGGCATTGATTACTGGCCGAAAGACGCAAAAATTATTCAGGTAGATATCAACTCGGATCGCATTGGTCTTACTAAGAAAGTCACAGTGCCTATCTGTGGTGATGCAAAGATGGTTGCACAATCACTGCTTGAAAAGCTTTCACCTACTGCCGGTGATGCAGACCGCGACGATCGCGTTAACCTGGTTCGCTCTACTAAGTCTGCATGGTTGCAAGAACTTTCAAGCATGGATCACGAAGACGATGATCCAGGTACTGTTTGGAATGCAGAGAGCCGTAAGCGTGATCCTGATCGTATGTCACCACGTATGGCATGGCGTGCAATCCAAATGGGCTTACCTGAAGATGCCATTATCTCAAGTGATATTGGTAACAACTGCGCCATTGGTAATGCTTACCCGACTTTTGAGAAAGGTCGCAAGTACCTGGCACCAGGTCTATTCGGACCGTGTGGCTATGGCTTCCCTTCCATTATTGGGGCAAAGATCGGCTGCCCTGACGTGCCAGTAATTGGTTTCGCAGGTGACGGCGCATTCGGTATTTCAATGAATGAAATGTCTTCGATTGGTCGTGAAGAATGGCCGGGCATTACTATGGTGATTTTCCGTAACTACCAATGGGGTGCTGAAAAGCGCAACACCACACTTTGGTATGAAGATAACTTCGTAGGTACCGAGCTTGATCCAGAGCTAAGCTATGCGAAAATCGCAGAAGGTTGTGGGCTTAAAGGTATTGTGGTTAAAACCATGGACGAACTGACTGATGCACTAATAGAGTCATGTAAGGCCCAAACCAATGGTACAACCACTTTTATTGAAGTGATCCTAAACCAGGAGCTAGGTGAACCGTTCCGCCGCGATGCAATGAAAAAGCCGGTTGAAGTTGCAGGTATTGACCCTGCAGATATGAAACCACAAGCGGGTGCCCTTAGCTAAACAGGAAGGTGCTAAGGCTGTTAAGTAGTTTAAAGAAGTAAATAAAAAGCCCCGCACAAGCGGGGCTTTTTTTGTATTTGTTATAGCTGTAAGTTAGCTAGAACTTGCGTTCAGCCAGGTGGCTGCGTAACGCTTTACTGTTAGTGGTTTTGATTTTCACATCAAACCACTTCCAAACGAGTGCACTGTAAACCGTTGCGCAAACTACGCATGCAATCAAGCCAAACATTAACTCAAGAATTTTTTCCGATTCTTCATTGCGAGCTAATACCAGATCTATAATGGATTGACCTGTCATGTAGTCGATCATGTGGCTTGAAAAAATAACGCTTAGTGCGGCTGATACCAGCCCTAAGAATAATGAAGCTAATAAAACGTTTTTAGGTGAGCATTCCATGACATATTTCTTATGGTTGTTAGCCTGATGTAGCGGTTCGATCTCTTAGTCGAACATCCTTGTTCAGCTGAACCACACGATTAATATTCAGTGTTCCTACTGGATCTAACACTGTAAAACAGGAATTGTTTTTCTAAATCATTAAATTAAATTGTCTAATTTTGTGTCTTGGTTCAATTATACAAAAGTTCGCTGTTATAACTAGTTGAAATATCTTTCAGATTAGTGTAAAGCACAGAATGCTCCAGTGCCAAGTACTTTTAACGGGTAAAGTCAGTTTTGGCGGAAAGGCTTAAGCTATACGGCATAGCAAGCTAACCTATATGGGTTATTGCAAAATAGTAGGTCGTTTTAAGAACGCATTTTTGAGCCACTTGGGTCAAAAAGAGGTTCGGGTATTAATAGGGCGGGGTAGCGTTTACCCAGAATCTCTATCTCAAAGAATCCCTGTTCTGTTTCGTTTGCTAACTCTCCAGGTACATAACCCTGCGCCAAAGACTGCTTAACAGAGTGTCCGTAACCACCAGATGTAACCCAACCAACCACTCGCCATTCGCCATCTATTTGTGTAACAGCCTTTGCTGTTTCATTGCTTAATGCATCAAAGCGTGGTGCGCCATGGCCATGTGGCTCTGAAATGGACTTATAGTCTATGGTGGTTTTAGCCCAAATGGGTTCATCACCCATTACATCGGTTTTATCGGTCGCAATAGTAAACGATACCCGCCTTAGTTTGCCCCCATTGGCATATTCTGCAGCGGCTTGTTCGCGGCCAATAAAGTGATTTTTGGAAAGCTTAACAAAGCGTTCCATAGAGCCTTCAAATGGTCCGTAGATGGGTCGTAGCTCTGCAAACCAAGTCGGGAAATTCTTTTCAAGACGCATAGAAAGTAATGCACGCATACCGAAGTCTGCAATAGTAAATTGCGCACCTGCCTCTTTGATTGCAAGGTATACACGTCGCTCGTAAGTGGGTTCCATCCAAATTTCATAACCGAGATCGCCTGTGTAGGTCACGCGGTTTATAAGGCAAGGGCAACCCGCCACATCTATAGAACGGTGGTCTAGAAATTTAAAGCTTTCATTGTCTACAGGTGTATCAACTAATTGTGCTAATACATCACGTGCACGTGGCCCGGCGATTGATAAGCCCACCATGGTTTGGCCGTATCTATGTATGCTAACGCTGCCATCTGCCGGTAGTTGTGATTCAAACCAACGCATATGATAAATCTGCGCAGCAGAAGAACCCCACACATAAAAAGCATTCTCAGCGGCTTTAGCAATGGTGAAGTCGCCTATCATTTTACCGTTGTGGTTTAGCATGGGAGTCAACACGATGCGCCCGGGCTTTGGCATGGTGTTAGTCATTAAGTGACTTAGCCAGTCTTCAGCGCCAGTGCCGGTTATTTTGTATTTTGCAAAGTTAGCAATTTCTGTAACGCCAACACGTTCGCGTACCGCGCGAACTTCATTGCCAACGTGCTCAAAATCATTAGAGCGATGAAAAGATAAATCGTCTTTTGCTTCAGTGCCTTGAGGTGCGAACCATAACGGCGTTTCTAGCCCCCAGGTATCACCCATAACTGCATTGTTATCACGCAACATTAAGTCATATAAAGGTGTGGTTTGCTGCGGGCGTCCTGCTGGTAGTTCTTCATTGGGAAAGCGAATAGAAAAACGCCGCGAGTAATTTTCACGTACTTTGGCATTGGTGTAGCGCAAAGTAGTGAAGTCACCGTAACGCGCTACATCCATGCCGAATACATCATGCCCCGGGTCGCCGTCTACCATCCAGTTGGCCAGCACTAAGCCAACACCCCCGCCTTGACTAAAGCCTGCCATCACACCACAGGCAGACCAGAAGTTAGTCAGCCCTTGTACCGGCCCTACCATCGGATTGCCATCGGGTGCGAAAGTAAACGGCCCATTGATGGTTTGTTTTATACCGGCGTTGGCAAACGCTGGAAAGTGCTTAAATGCCACTTCTAGTGAAGGTGCGATACGATCAAGGTCTAGTTGCAAAAGTTCATGGCCAAAGTCCCAGGGTGTCTCTACCGGTGACCAAGGCTTACAGGCTTTTTCGTAAGTACCTAGTAGCAGCCCGGAGCGTTCCTGGCGTGTATAGATTTCACCTTTGAAGTCAATCACGCCGACTAACTCACGGCCGCTGTCTTGATTAAATTCCACTACTTCCGGCATTTCGTCGGTCAGTAAATACATGTGCTCCATGGCGAGTATCGGTAGCTCAAGCCCAACCATGCGTCCGACTTCGCGCGCCCACAAACCGCCGGCGTTAACCACATGTTCGGTTTTGACTGTGCCTTTCTCAGTGACCACGCTCCACGTGCCATCACTGCTTTGGGTAATATCCATAACGCGATTGCGCAACTCAATACTGGCGCCCAATGCCTGCGCTGCTTTAGCGTAGGCATGGGTGGTTCCTGAGGGGTCAAGGTGGCCTTCTACCGGGTCCCATAATGCACCGACAAAGTTGGTTTCATCCATTAGCGGAAACATAGCTTTGGCTTCAGACGGGGTAATAATCTCAGTTTCCATACCCAGTGCACGGCCGGTGGCATGTACATAGCGCAAAAAATCCATACGCTCTTCAGAGTTCGCCATCATGACGCCGCCTGTTAAATGTAAGCTGCAAGACTGACCAGAGATCTTTTCGAGTTCGTCGTAAAGTGAAACGGTATACGCTTGCAGCCGGGCTACATTCGGGTCACCGTTTAAAGTATGGAAACCACCTGCCGCATGCCACGAAGAACCAGAGGTAAGTTCAGAGCGCTCGATTAATAATACGTCTTTCCAGCCAGCCTTAGCCAGATGAAACAGCACAGAGCAACCGACTACACCACCACCAATAACCACGGCCTGAGCGTGTGTTTGCATGGTTGTTTCCCGATGAATTGAACAAGCAAGCAATGTAGCACAGCGAATATTAATGCAAACCTGTAAACTATCGCCAAAGCGAAATACAAAAACGCGATGGCGCAGCTTATATACAATGCGCAAACGTTAGATAGATAGGAATATACAAATGACAGTAAGAGCAGGCTTAGTAGGCTACGGACTATCCGGCAAGGTTTTTCACGCACCACTATTTAAAGCCGCTGAAATAGATTTAGTCTGTATCGCATCGTCAAACGCCGCCAAAGTACATGCAGACTTTCCCGACATGCTGGTACACCCAAGCTACGATGATCTACTCGCAGATAACAACGTTGATCTAGTAGTGCTATCGACTCCCAGTGATCTCCACGCTGAACAATTGCTAAAGGCACTTGCTGCGGGCAAGCACGTTATATCAGAAAAGCCATTTACATCAACGGTCGCTGAAGCCGATGAAGTAATAAAGGCCGCCAAAGCCTGTGGCAAAATTGCCACCTGTTTTCAAAATAGACGCTGGGACGGAGATTTCCTAACCCTACGTATGTTAATAGACGAAGGCACACTGGGTGAGGTACGAAGCTATCGCGCCCACTTTGATATTTTTCGACCCTTAGAGTCCGGCAAATGGCGTGAAAAACCCGGTGTCGCCATTGGTGCACACTACGACCTTGGCACCCACGTAGTCGATCAAGCCCTTCACTTGTTCGGTAAGCCAGATTGGGTACAAGGTGACTTAATAGCCCAACGCCCGGATACCGAAGTAGTCGATACTTTTCACATACGCATGGGCTATAACAGCAACAACCTGAGAGTAGATCTATGTGGCAGCTTATTTCCGGTTGATGACAGCACCAAGCTATCAGTGCACGGCACCAAGGGTTCATATGTAAAACGCTTCATGGATATTCAAGAAGACCAAATGCGTGGCGGCATGAACGCCACCGATGACGGCTTTGGTATAGACCCGGAAGCACATTGGGGCAGGTTAACGGTAGCTGATGGTGAAGAGGCCACCAGCTCAGTCATTCGTACACTGGATGGTTGTCACTATGAGATTTATGCACAGTTAAAAGCCGCAATTGAAAACGGCACAAAGCCGCCTGTATTGATGGAAGAGGCACGCATGACAATGGCGGTTATTGAGGCTGTTATAGACAGCAGTGAGTCGGGGCGACGGGTGGCTATGTGATTTATCAGAGCCGATGAAACACGAGTATTTCAATAGGTTTTATCAAGATTCGATTGCTTAAGTTTCTTTTACACACCCTTGGTATCTTCCATTAAGGGTGTGATAAAGCTTGCATCAGTGTCTATTTATAACCGATCGCTTGTTATAACCGATTACCTGGGCTGCAAAATAAATGAGTAGTTGGATCGTCTTTTCTATTTTTGCAGCGTTCATGCAGTCTGTGCGAACAGCAGGTCAAAAACAACTGACCAGTTCATTGACACCCATGAGTGTTACGTTGGTTAGGTACCTGTTCGGTTTGCCGTTCGTGATTGTGTACCTGTTGATCTTGTTTGGCGGGCAGTCTGGTTATGAGATAGCGGATGCTGTGTCCAATTCGCGGTTTGTTCTGTTTGCTTTACTTGCAAGTGTTGCTCAAATTATTGCAACAGTGTTACTGGTTAAAGTGTTTAGCTTTCGAAATTTTGCAGTGGGCACAAGCTTTGCCAAAACCGAGGCTATTCAAACAGCGTTGTTTGCTCTTGTATTTTTTGGAACTGCTTTGTCTGGTGTTGGTTGGTTGGCAGTTCTTATTGGGTTTATTGGTATTTTAATTGTCAGTGTGCCGACAAGCGGTGTGCCTTGGGATCTAAAAAACGTTTTATTAGGCACCTTGTCGGGAACTGCATTCGCGTTCACTTCTTTATGGCTGCGTGAAGCCAGCTTAAGCCTAAGTGTCGATCCGTTGCGCAGTGCCGCGATGACACTCTTTTTTATGGTGTCTGTGCAGACTGTACTATGTCTTGTTTATAGTGCGCTAAAAGAAGCTGGCCAGTTGCTACTGATTCGCGCTCGCAGCGGTCTGGCTTTGTTTGTCGGCCTTACCAGTGCCTTGGGCTCTATCGGGTGGTTTAGTGCTATGACTCTTGCGAATCCCGCATTAGTGAAATCGGTGGGGCAGGTTGAATTCATTTTTACATTGATCATCACCACGCTATTCTTTAAGGAAAAGATTACACCCAGGGAGTATGTTGGTATGACCTTTATAGTGGTTAGCGTGGTTATTTTGCTTTATTGATTTGTAATAACCGACTTCCGCTTTCCATTTTGCATTCCAACTGCAAAGCCCTTTATTCATTTGCTTTGTGCTGGTACTGTACAATGTGGTATTCCAATGGTTTGGAAGAGTTGGTTATTCGCTAAGCAAGTGCTTATTGTTTACAACTTCATTTGCTCTGCATATAGAGTTCGAAGAGTAAATATAAGAATAAATATAAATACAAATTATGGTTGGAATTAAATTATGAAGCTAGCGACATTGGCCAATGGCAGTCGAGATGGCGTTCTTGTAGTAGTGTCCAAAGATCTAACGCAATGTTCCGCTGTGGGTCACATTGCACCAACGCTGCAATCGGCATTGGATAATTGGTCTGTATGTGGTCCGCGGCTTGGAAGGGTGGCGCAGTCGTTAGAACGGGGTTCGCAACCTATACAGCGCTTTCATGAGCGTGACGTGTTATCGCCACTGCCTCGTGCCTACCAATGGCTAGACGGCTCTGCCTATGTAAACCATGTAGAACTGGTTAGAAAAGCACGTAATGCAGAAATGCCTGAAAGCTTTTGGACTGACCCCCTAATGTATCAAGGCGGTTCAGATTCTTTTCTTGCACCGCGTGCGCCTATTGTCTTTGATAACGAAGCTTATGGTATCGATATGGAAGGTGAAGTTGCAGTGGTTGTAGACGATGTACCAATGGGTGCGAGCCGCGAAGAGTCGCTAGAGGCAATCCGACTTATTATGCTGGTTAACGATGTTTCCTTACGCAATCTAATACCCGCCGAACTAAGCAAAGGGTTTGGATTTATGCAGTCAAAACCTTCGTCAACGTTTTCACCAGTAGCGGTAAGCCCTGAAGAACTGGGCAATGCCTGGCGCGATGGCAAAGTACATTTACCATTAAATGTTGATTATAACGGTGAGCCATTTGGGCGTGCAGATGCAGGCATCGATATGACCTTCGACTTCGGTGTGCTTATTTCTCATGCAGCAAAAACCCGTAACCTGCGCGCCGGAACTATTATTGGTTCTGGCACAGTGTCGAACAAGTCGGGGGATGATCCAGGCAAGCCAATCAATGACGGCGGTGTTGGTTACTCCTGCATTGCTGAAATTCGTACGATAGAGACTATTAATAATGGCAAGCCGACAACAGAGTTTATGAAGTTTGGCAGTAAGGTGCGAATTGAAATGCTGGATGCACAAGGTAAGTCAATATTTGGAGCTATTGAGCAAGAAGTTAAAGCCCCTGCTGTGTAGTCACTTGATCCACAGGTTTATGCTGAATGTTTGTACGTAACGAATACGCACGGTTAAGGCTTTCCGGTTTAGAAAGCTGCGTATATCATCACTGCCGATTGTAGAAGGGTGTCGAAGGTTTTCCTTCAAAAGAAGTAAAAGAGCGCGCAGATTTATTATGCTGTGTAAGGCTATATAAAGAATAGGTAATTTCGCCAATGGCCCGATCTGCGTGTTGTGGGAATCCATTGCTTTGACACTGAAATTGCTTTGACACTGAATATGAATGTTATGCAGAAAAATGACTAAAGAGATACTTACATTCTCAGCAACGGTGAGTGGCACAGAACAGGATGAATACAGCCTTACCGCAGGGGTATACCAGCCTTCATCAGGGCTGTATGTTAACTTTCAACGTTGTGCAACAGGGATAGCAGATGATGAAGGGGTTTATTTTGAATACAATGATCAGATGAACGGACAGTACAATTGTATTTCAAGCGTTAGAGTTGAGCGCAATTTTGTATCAGTCAAACTAAATCAGTCAGCGTCAGCAAAAACGCGAATCAGTGAGGTTGAGGTGAATCTTAATATAAATGATTCTGAGTACAGTGAGTTTGTCGCGGCTTTAAAAACTATATTTCGAAACACAGGTGGCTTACTCAGAATTTTGGTTTAATGCTGGATTCTCTCAATGGTTTGAATGAAGCTCTGCTATACGCAGCAGAGACTTCGAAGGTTCTCGCGGTCATTGTTTTGCCTGTTCCCAGTCTTCAACAATACGAATGCTCCCACCCATGAGACTGGTAAAGGCATCTTGTTAATCTGGAAAGTTCAAGCGCAGTTTGCCGACGTAGATAATTCAGCCATGACGAAACGTTTTATTTAAAAGGCCGTATGGCCAGCCTATCCGGGTGTAGTGTCGCTAAAAAAACGTTCAGGTATCAAGCGGGCTTTTTACCGGCACCATACCCGGGCGGTTCATAACATGCGTGTATATCATGGTGGTTGAAACGTCCGAATGGCCCAGAAGTTCTTGCACAGTGCGGATGTCGTATCCTGCTTCTAGTAGGTGAGTGGCAAATGAATGCCGCAGAGTGTGGCTGGAAATAGATTTACTAATACCCGACCTTGCAGCAGCCTTGCGAATTGCGCGCTGTAGGCCAGACTCGTGGATATGATGTCTGCGGGTTACGCCAGACCTTGGATCAACAGCCAGTCGTGAACTGGGGAACGTATATTGCCAATGTAGTTCTTTGGCGGCTGTCGGGTATTTTTTTCCGAGCGCATTAGGCATAAAAACGGAACCAAAGCCCATGGCAAGATCCTGATTGTGTAGAGACGCGACATTGGTGATCTGAAGGTGTAAGTTTTTGATTGTTTTGTTGGGTAGCGGTACCCTCCGGTGTTTGCCGCCTTTTCCATCGACAACTTGAATGATTCGGTGATCGAAATCTATGTCTTTCACTCGAAGTCTCACGCACTCAATGAGTCTGAGCCCGGCACCGTACATGATCTCTGCCATTAACAGGTGTGTGCCAGACAGTGAATTTAACAACATGTTGACCTGATTTTGAGTTAGCACAGTTGGCAGCTTGGGCGGCCTGCTGCTTCTAAAATGAGACAGCTCCCCGAGTGGCCGACTCAGCACAAATCTAAAGTAATAAACAAGGGCATTCAACGCAGAGTTTTGAGTGCTTTTACTGGCATTTCGTTGCATCAACAAGTTATTCAGAAATTCTTTGACATTGGAATCTGCCAGTGATTCTATTGGAGTTGAGTTTGTTTCTAAAAGGAATCGCTGTACCCAGTGGCAGTATGATTGCTCCGTTTTAATCTTGTAATCCCTTTCTCGTAAAGAGTGGACCAAAGATAGAAGTGAATTATGGTGTGCTGAAGACAATTCCGTTGAAAACTTCGGTGCTAAAGGTGTGTTGTTAATGGTTTCACGGGCCAGAGTGGGGTGAGCGGTAGTGATGGTTTTGGTTGCGGAAATATGTGATTGCCATGGGAATTCGCAGGCCCAGGGCAGTTTAAAAATATAAATGAGCAGTATACGAACGGCATCGATATATTGTGCGGCCTGCCAATCGTGCTCAAACCATTCAGTCGGAATAGCTAAAATATGCTGTTCCACCTGATATTTTGTCATGTGTTTGTAGTCGGAATCTTTGTGAAATTCGAGAAATCGCTTTGCATGACGGGCGTACCACTGATGGGTAGTATGCTTAATTCTATTGTCGATTAATGCTTCGCGATATAAGTGCCAGCCGCTGTGACCGGTAGTGGTATCTTGTGAATGAAAGTTATCAGGATAGACAGAAAACGACATGATAAACGCAACAGCTGTATATACGTACAGTGACTATACCAATTAGTGGCGTGTTAGTCCAATTCTATGAAATCTTGTTTCCATATATCTCTTTTTTTCGAGATTCCATATATCTCTTGAAAAAAAGATTCC
>CALGKA010000146.1 GCA_937927895.1 uncultured Granulosicoccaceae bacterium
CGTGATGGTGAACGCCCCGGCTACCACAACGTATCGCTAACCGTTAAGCGCGATGAAGGCGGCCTATGTTCAAACTACCTTTGTGATCTTAAAAAGAATGACAAAGTAGATGTAACCGGCCCCTTCGGTGCCACTTTCCTAATGCCAACCGATCCCGCAGCACGTCTATTAATGATATGCACCGGCACAGGCTCCGCCCCCATGCGCGCCTTTACCATGGCACGTGAACGCACAGTCGGTGCACGTGAAGGCGGCATGGTAATGTTTTTCGGTGCACGAACACCTGAAAGCCTGCCGTACTTTGGTCCGTTAAAAAAGATGCCAAACAAACTGCTGCAACAGCATTTAGTCTTTAGCCGTCAGCCAGACAGCCCCAAAGAATACGTGCAAGATCGAATGCGCACAGAAGAAGATGTAGTAGCTGAAATGCTGCAAGACTCAAACACCCACATTTATATTTGCGGCCTTAAAGACATGGAGCAGGGTGTAGAAGAGGCGCTCAATAACATTACTGAATCAACTGGCCAGTCATGGCAAGCACTGCGTGATGTTATGCGAGAAGACGGACGCTACCACGTAGAAACTTATTAATGGAACCCAAACCAAAAACAACACACAAGCACACACAAAACATCAGCTGGGGTGATTGTGATCCCGCACGTATCGCTTACACAGGCAGGCTACCGTGGTTTGCATTAGATGCCATCAACAGCTGGTGGGAATCACGCCTGGAGGGCGACGGTTGGTTCCAAATGGAAATTGATCGCAACGTAGGCACACCTTTCGTACGTTTAGAAATGGACTTTGTAAGCCCTGTTACGCCGCGCCATGAATTAGTCTGCCATGTGTGGCCGGTGCATCTGGGTAAAACATCGGTAGCCTTCAGGGTAGATGGCGAACAAGACGGCAAGCTGTGTTTTTCAACCCGCACAGTAAGCGTATTTATTGTTGCAGATACTTTTACTAAACAGCCGCCACCTGAAGAACTACGCACAATCATTGAGCGCGAACTACTCGCCAACCAATCATGAGTAACAAAGTACAAAAAATAACTGACAAGGCCGATGCCGCAAGCAATGAAGTGCCAACCGCCGCAGACCTTGCAGCCACAGCCCTTATGGACCAGGTCGGCCAGCGCGTGTATGCAGCACGCAAAGCCAAACGTTTATCACGGCGTGAGCTATCAGAACGCTCTGGTGTATCACCACGCTACATAGTGCGGCTAGAAGGAGGCGAGGGGAATATCTCTATTGGTCTATTGCAGCGCATAGCCATAGCCCTGGATAAACCTATTGAATTACTAGTGGCCACTGAAGACACAATGGCTGATGACATAGCGCGTTTAATCGTACGCTACCAAAACGCAGACGCCGCCACCCGCGCCAATGTACTGCGCGTACTAGACCCGGAACAACTACGCGAACGCAAAGCCGAACGCATATGCTTAATAGGGCTTCGCGGTGCAGGTAAATCAACCTTAGGTGCGCAATTAAGCAAAGCACTAGATCTGCCGTTTATAGAACTTAATCAAGAGATAGAACGCAGTGCTGGTATGCCAGTCGCTGAAGTGATTGCCATGTACGGTGAGGAAGGCTATCGCAAGCTAGAAGCAGATACCCTAAAAACCATTATCGCCACACGCGAACGCTTAGTATTAGCAGTAGCCGGCGGCGTAGTAGAAGAGCCAGATACCTTCGCAGAAGTATTAGGCCGCTTCCATACCGTATGGTTAAAAGCACAACCCACAGAACACATGGAACGCGTACGTGCCCAAGGTGACTTACGCCCCATGGCAGGCAACCCGCAAGCCATGGAACAACTGCGTGAAATTTTAGTCGCACGTGAATCCCGCTACGGACAAGCCGAACACCACTTAGATACCAGCGGCAAAACCATAGAGGCAAGCTTGGCTGAACTGCGCACCGTAATAAGCTCGCACAACATCGTTGCCTAAAAAATATTAAGTAGAACACCAATGCCCAGTAGAACAACAACCGGAACAACCCTATGACTGTCACCACCCGTCGCGAAGGCAATGTAGGCTATGTTGAACTCGACAACCCACCGGTCAATGCCATAGGTTTATCCGTACGCAGCGGTTTACTAGAAGCTGTGTACTGGGCAGAAAAAGAAAACCTAGAGCGTGTAATTGTCAGTGGCAAAGGCGGCATGTTTGCAGCCGGCGCTGACGCCAAAGAATTCGACAGCGCACCGGTAGAGCCACATCTACCCGATGTACTAAACGCCATAGATGAAAGCCACATACCGTGGATTGCCGCCATAGAAGGCGTAGCGCTCGGCGGCGGTGCAGAAATAGCACTAGCGTGCCGTATGCGAATAATGGCACCGAAAGCAAAAATCGGTTTTCCAGAAGTAACGCTTGGTGTAATACCCGGGGCAGGTGGCACGCAACGCCTACCGCACTTAATCGGCCTTGCCAACTCAGTCAATATGATCACCACCGGAAAACCGCTTGGTGCACAGCAAGCCTTAGAGATAGGGCTAATACATGAAGTAGATGAAGAGCCAATAGAATCAGCCTTCATGGTTAACAGCGAAGCACTAGGTTGTATAGTACCCGCACGGGACTTACCACCTGCAGCGCATGATGCAGAAGCAATGGCCGCTGCGCGCGAAAGACTACAAGCAAAAAGCGCCGGACAAATTGCACCACTACGTGCCATTGAAGTAATAGAGCAGGGCTTAGCGCTACCATTAGAAGAAGGCCTGGCCATAGAACGCCAGGCCTTCTTAGAACTACGCAGCTCTGAACAAGCCAAAGCACTACGCCACATGTTCTTTTCAGAAAGAGCCGCGAAAGCCCCCGCAAGCCTAACCGCCAAGCCGGTAGCATTGGAACACGTAGCCATAGTAGGCGGCGGCACCATGGGTTCGGGTATTGCCTATGCGTTATTAAACGCAGGCTTAAAAGTAACCATTCTGGAAAATGATAACGACGGTGTAGAACGCGCCAACAATAACGTAGAATCAATAATTTCCGCAAGCCTTAAACGCGGCATGATAAACGATGCCGCAGCCACCGAACACCGCGAACGCTTCACTGCCACAACAGACTACGCACAAGTATCTAACGCCACACTTGCCATAGAAGCCGCGTACGAGAGCATGGAAGTAAAGCGTGAAGTATTCGCAGCATTAGAAAAAGCGCTACCCGCAGACGCGATCCTATCAAGCAACACCAGCTACCTTGATCTAAATGAAATAGCCAGTTCAGTAACCGACCCATCAAGAGTAATAGGCCTACACTTTTTCGCCCCCGCACACATTATGAAGTTACTTGAAATAGTACGCGGCGAACAAACATCAGATACCGCACTCGCCACAGGTTACGCACTAGCCAAAATCCTACGAAAAATACCCGTGGTAGTCGGTGTATGCGATGGCTTTGTAGGCAACCGAATCTTAGCCCGCTACCGCGAAGCTGCAGACACAATCCTAATGGATGGCTCAACCCCGTGGGAGATCGATGAAGCCATGGTCGAGTTCGGCTACGCCATGGGCCCCTATGCAGCACAAGATCTCTCAGGGCTAGACATCGCTCACGCTAACCGTCGTAGACAAGATTCTACTCGTGACCCTGCAAGGCGTTATATACCGATAGCTGATCGTATGGTTGAGTTGGGTAAGTTGGGGCGTAAGACAGGGGCCGGTTGGTATCGATACCCTGGTGGTGCCGGTCGTGTTGAAGACCCAATAGTTGCAGACCTTGCCATTGAAGAAGCGCACTTTGCGGGTATTAAGCGCGTTGACTATACAGCAGATGAAATTCGTGAGCGGTTGTTGTTGGCTATGATCAATGAAGCGGCTGATATTCTTGATGAAGGGATTGCGGCTAGTGCTAGTGATATTGATTTGGTTGCTGTGGCTGGGTATGGGTTTCCTCGGTGGCGCGGTGGGTTGATGGGGTATGCTGATAGTATTGGCGCTTCGTCTATTGTTGGGAAGCTAGAACAGCTTGCCAAGGAAGATGCTGTGGTATGGAAGGTGAGCCCTTTGCTACAAAGTTGCGCCACAGATGGTTTGTTGCTTTGTGATGTTCAAGGTGGCGGGACATTCAGCGCATAGCTTGTATTGTAGGTGAAGAAGTGTTTGGCCTTGTGCTTTGCATTATTCCTTTTGATACCGAAGAAGAAGCCATGGCTGTTGCTAGTGATATGCAGTATGGCTCGGCATAACTATATGTAGACTGGGAGGTTAAGGGGGTTGGTGTTTGGGTCTTTAGTGGCTTGTATTTGTGTTTTGTAGGAATTTTCCTACATCCGTGGGTGTTGTGTTGGTGAAGATAAAGAATCCGTTTGTAGTATAACTAAGGCATATACCCGTATATTTGATAAAGGAGTTAGATGCCAGGGAGGGATATTCCTTTACACTTGCGTCTTTATAGTTAACTGTTAGGCGAGAAAAATAGTCATGGTGCTTATAGAATCATTTACTAGTGTACGTTCTTGGTCCAAGTATTACATTTCAGGTTCGCTTGAACTTCTGGGAAACTTTGTGCAGCATTCTGAGGAGTCGGCGCTTGAAACCGCAGAACGGTACAGGGATGAGGTTCAGATTGTTGAAGTGGAGGTTCACGAGGACTATACCAAGGCTGTAGAGATGCATCGTGGGCTAGACAATGAATCTTGGGATATGCGGGCTCTTTTTGTTGAGTACTTCCCAAACCTACAAAGGCGTTCTGCTCTGCTCACTATGTCTGGACTACTCGAGTCAGAAGTGCGCATGCTTTGTAACTCTATGAAGAAGAGAAAAAATATACAATTTCCGTCAACGATCTTAATGGGAAGGGTCTCAGGAAAATTGCCTCGTATCTAGAGAAAGTAGCTGGAATCGATATGCATCTTAGTTCGGTGGCATGGAAAGAATTAGTTCAAATACAAAAAATAAGAAACGTATGCGCACATCAAGACGGAAGTATCTTAGATAAGAATGGTAAAGAAATAGAGGCGATTAAGAGCGATATAAATAGCTCCAAATACCTAAGCACTATGAGCAATGGCGCTGAAGTATTTCTCGAGGAAGGTTATTTATTCTATGTGCACGAAGTTTTTACTAAGTATCTTCAATTGGTTGGCAATTCAATTGAAGCAGCTGAAAGCGCCTAACAAAACATTCACCAGCAAGTCGCGAAGTAGGAAGTTTCTTGAAAAACGAAAAAATGTACCTTAACAATGAACTGTTTTTGTCAGGTCAGGTGCTTGGTTTTCCTGTCGATTTCAATTTAGTTTTGAAACATTTGCAACAGGATATGAGAGATGATTGGTATTCAGATACTTTAGGATATGCAGATATATTTTCTGACTCAGAATATGCAATGAGTGTCATATTGAAGTGTCTGGATGAATGGGGAGGGGTGTATTCGGGACAGAGGCGGGTTGTTCGACCAATACCCAAGAAAGGATTCGCTGAGAGGTATTCGCTCGAGACAGATTTTTTCGATAGATTCGTTTATCAATCTATTTGTAGTTTTTATCCCGTACTTGGATCCTCTGCTATCCCACCGTGTATTAAGCTATAGATATAGTCGATTCTCATCAAACAAAAAATACTTGTTTAGGAATAAGATAAGCAAGTGGCTAGACTACGATGGTTTAACCTATACGTTTTACCAAGACAATAAATTTCTTGCCGTAACTGATGTTAGTAATTTTTTTGAAAATGTTTCTTCTAGTCAGGTTGTAGATTCGCTTACAGAGCTTGCAGCTAAATGTGATTGCAGCGGGTATGAAAAAGGGCACATTCGATCAGCAATCAATGTGTTGAGTTTACTCTTGCAAAATTGGTCGTATTCTGGAGACTTTGGTCTTCCGCAAAATAGAGATGCATCATCTTTTCTATCAAATGTGCTATTGTGTAGGGTTGATTTCGAGATGCAGGCGCAAAACTATGATTACTACCGGTATGTTGATGATATTCGAATAATCTGCAAAACAGAGTTGATCGCGCAAAGAGCATTACAGAACGTTACTAGTTTGCTACGCGATGTTGGCATGAACATAAATGCTGGTAAAACCACGATTCTATCTAAGAAGAGTTCAGTATCGGAGATATATGAGCATTTTCCTTCAAGGGATCCTTTGGTTGCAGCCATAGACAGTATGTGGAGATCACGAAGCCGACGAGTCTTCATGCGTTCCATAGAATACATAGTGGAAATTATTCAGGAGTCTTTCGATAAGGGAGAAACACAATCCCGTTCTTTTCGCTTTGCGGTTAATAGGCTTAGTCAACTCGCAGATGCTGGTTTGTTTGATGTAAGTGGAGTGTTCGCAGAGAAATTGTTGGATTATGCAATTCAGGTATTGAAAAGTGAAGCTAGATCAACTGATCAGATCTGCCGCCTTATCACTGTACTAGAGCCCGACAATGTCTACCTTGGAAAGTTGGGGGACTACCTAGTTGACAGAGAGAACTGCCTCCACGATTGGCAGAACCATCTATTATGGATGTTGTTGGCTTCACATCAGTTTGATCGTGAAGATCTGCGAGATTTTGCTGAGTCCTTTATCGCTAATGACCCAACTAGTGGAGAAGCCTCTGGTGTTTTTATATGGTTGCAAGCCATAGGTCATCTTTCACCAATAGAAAGCCTAGTTGATAAATACACATCACTGTGGCCATTTCAAAACCAAAGATATTTTTTAATCGCGCTCTCGGGTTGCTCCGCCAGTAGTAGAGATAAGCTTAGAGGTAAAGTTCCGTTTAATCTAAGAGGCACAATAGACCGATCAAGAAAAAAATTTAGAGATGACGGAGTTGCCATTCGGTACCGGGAGAAACCATCGTTGTCGGACTTATATGAAGACATCAAGGATTATTGCTGATGGCTACAATATTCTCGTTTATTAAGGACAATTCAGGAAATGACTCGTCACGATATTTCTTAAGTGATGATACTGGGTTTCGTGAGGCATCTGCATCAGATGTAGTGGCTGTAGATGATATATTGATATCTCACGACTATTGGATGATATGTGGTGAGCTGTTCAAACATACTGGAAAATTACCCACTAGGGTGGTGGATCTCGACGAATATAGAGTATTCACTTCTAAGAGACCAGGCATTCGAAAGGAGAGAGAGAAGCATGATTTGGTGGAGTATATAAAAAATCATTCTCAACTGTTTATTGATACAGCAGTGCGTTATAAAAAAATATTTTATGCTGAAGCAGATGTTGTTCTGTCCGTCATCGATAATTTTCACCAGCTATTACTTTTTTATTATATCGAGATTTGTAGGTTAGCTTTTGCTAATGGGGAATTTAGTAGGTTTTTTGATATTGAGCTTCCGTGCCAGAGAATTGCAGCAGAAATTACCGCTTTAGGTATACCTATTTCAACCGAAAAATTATCGGAATTTAAAGCTGATGCTAGTCATGAATACTACTTAAAACTGAAATATATCTCAGACACGTTTAACGTACCTCTGCAGGTTCCAAATCGCACTGAAATTGATGAATTCGCAATTTCAAAAAAAGTTGATCTGAAGGATTATTCTCACGAATTTGTCTTTAATTATCATCCGGCGGTTAGAGAGTTTGCAAAATCTGTTACCGAATTACGTGAGCTTAATACGACCAGAGGTGTGCTTAATAGTGTTGCTGTTAAGTCTAAAAGAGTTCACCCAATCGTTGATACACAGGGATCTAGGACTTCGAGATTATCGTTAAGCAGTCCATACTTGCAAAACATAGCCAAAAAATACAGAAGTATAATTGTTGCAGATAAGGATATGGATCTTTGCTATGTTGATTTCGATCAATTTGAGGTGGGTATAATGGCAGCACTCTCCCGAGATCCCAAATTGTTAGAGTTATACGCAATGCCTGATATGTATGAGTCGTTTCAAATCGAGCATTTAAAAGGAGAGGGTAATCGAAAATCTGCGAAGGTTCTTTTTCTAGCATATGCTTATGGCATGAAGCTAAAACACTTACAACTTGTTGGTTTGGATTTTAACATAAAGCGCGAGGTTATAAAAAATGCGTTTAAACCATTCAAAGAGTACGAAAAGTGGAAATTAAGAAATTTCGATGCACTTAATCACAAAGGGTATGTTTCTACTAGTTTTGGTAATCGATTTTACAAAAAAAATATACAAGTTAGTGTCAAAGATAAGTTATCTGCGATTAGTCAGGTGGTCCAGGGTGAAGGCTCCCTAATCTTCAAGAAAACATTGTTGCAATTGGCTGAGACAGAAGATGTTGGAATTCTGTTGCCCATGCATGATGCATTGTTGTTTCAGCATGCTTTACCAGCAACTCCGCAAAAAGTATGTGGTATTTTTGAAAATATGATGACCAGTCACTTTAATGGACTTATACAGGGTAAGGCGTCAATCGAGGAGTTTTGTAGCTCTAGTGAATAACCAATAACCAATAACCAATAACCAATAACCAATAACCATGTACAGGCATTGTAAAAAGAGCCTAGGTTGTTAGGTTGCCTGCGTTCTAGTTATAAATTTCTCCGGGTAGCTAGAGGCCGACTGCTAATTTATCGTTTTGATAAGAATTAATGCAGGTAAGAGGCACGATAAAGTCAAAAAATGAAAGTGGCGTGCAGCGTAGAGTCTTCCCGAGTGGGAAGATTAGGTTATAAGCAGAAAAAATTAAAGGGTGAAAATTAAAGTTAAAGGGGTCAGGTGCGTTATGTAAAGTGCCGAGTTAGGTTTGAACTTTGCGAACAACCTTTACTCGGACGTAACCTTTACTCGGACGAGTTAATACGGCCAGTCATAGTAAAAAGAAGCCAAATAGATTCGAAGCGAGCGTTCTATCTAATTTCTTTTATTATCGGCTGGTGTATTGACTGAAAAATACGTGTTCAGCGTGTTTATAAAGCGCCTTGGATTCATATAATAAGTGCAATTCCTCAAGCTGAAGAGGTAGGATTGTTTTTGCGAATAATCAACGCCTCCAACCCAAGGAATCACACAAATGCCACAGTACCACCACATAACAAATGAAGAAAGGTTTTACATCTGG
>CALGKA010000147.1 GCA_937927895.1 uncultured Granulosicoccaceae bacterium
ATGGCGTCCCCTAGGGGATTCGAACCCCTGTTACCGCCGTGAAAGGGCGGTGTCCTAGGCCTCTAGACGAAGGGGACATTTCGGACAGCAAGCCGCTAAGAATAGAGCTGGCAGCCAGAATTGTCAACAGCCAAAAGACAATTTGGGAGTGTTTTTTTGTTGTACGAAATGGTTCAATTCATCAAAACGCCTACATCAGAATACCTTTCAGTCTAAATACATGTAAAAATGGTTAGATAGGGCCAATGTTGGTACCCGCTGACATAGTCCTGGAGGGGAAGGCAAACAACTTAGCCTTTCGTGAGGCGAAATACTTTACGCAAACAGAGATACTCTCAATGAAAAAACTACTAATTTCTGCCGCAGTGGCAGCCAGCATGGGTGCAGCTAGTGTTGCCTCTGCTGAAGATATCAAGCTAGGTGTATTCCTTGGTCTAACAGGCCCAATTGAATCACTGGTAGCTCACATGGCGCCTGCGGCTGAAGCTGCTATCGCTGAAGTGTCTGATTCAGGCAAATTGCTTGATGGTACTAAGGTCACAGCAGTGCGCGCTGATACCACTTGTGTTGATGCGGCGGCGGCAACTGCGGCCATCGAACGTTTAATTACCTCTGAAAAAGTTTCAGGTGTTATTGGCGGTGACTGCTCTGGTGTTACAACTGCGGCACTTACTAACGTGGCACTTCCAAATGGCATGGTAATGATCTCGCCTTCTGCGACTTCACCTGCGCTTTCTACTGTAGAAGATGGTGATCTATTCTTCAGAACGGCACCTTCAGATGCGCGTCAAGGTGTTGTAATGACTGACATCATCATGGAACGTGGTTTCAAAGAAGTTGCTGTTACCTACACCAACAATGACTACGGCAAAGGCTTGGCTGATGCGTTTCAGTCTGCATTTGAAAAAGCCGGTGGCAGTGTAACCGTTTCTGCTTCTCACGAAGACGGCAAGGCAGATTACTCTGCTGAAATCGGTGCATTGGCTTCCGCTGGTGGTGAACTACTGGTTGTTGCTGGTTACCTAGATCAAGGTGGCAAAGGTATTATCCAGGGTTCACTAGACACTGGTGCTTTCGATACTTTCGTACTTCCAGACGGCATGGTTGGTGATGCTCTTCCTGCGGCAATTGGTAAAGACCTGGATGGTTCTTTCGGCCAGGCGCCTGGTACTGACAGTGATGGCGCTGGCTTGCTAGTAGAGATGGCAGGCGACAAATTTGACGCAAGCTCACCATTCGCTCCAGAAAGCTATGATGCTGCTGCTCTTATTATGTTGGCTATGCAGGCTGCGGGTTCAACTGATCCGCAAGCTTACAAAGCTAAGGTAATGGAAGTAGCTAATGCACCAGGTGAGCAAATTTTCCCGGGTGAACTTGCTAAAGGCCTGGAAATTCTAGCTGCTGGTGGCGATATCGACTACGTCGGTGCATCTAACGTTGAATTGATTGGTGCCGGTGAGAGTGCTGGTAACTATCGTGAAATCGAGATCAAAGACGGCGCTCTATCAACTGTAGGCTACCGCTAGTCTTATTGCTTTCAAGTGGCCCACTCGGGCCACTTGAACATTGTGGAATTACAATTGTGTTTAAACAATTGAAAATCACAATTGGAATGACAATTGGCGTTGCACAATAAGAAAAAGATACGCTATTAGTTCAAAATTCAGTCCCATCACAATCCACGCTAACCTATGACCACTAACTATGATTAGAGTCGAACACCTGACGAAGCGGTTTGGTGGCATTGCCGCAGTGAACGATGCTTCACTAGAAATAGCAACTGGTTCAATCACCGGATTAATAGGCCCTAATGGGGCTGGTAAAACCACGCTTTTTAATGTGATCGCCGGTGTCCATGCGCCTACGTCTGGAAAAGTTTTTCTTGATGGTGAAGATATTACTGGATTGCCTCCGCATGAGTTGTTTCATAAAGGAATGCTGCGCACCTTTCAAATCGCGCACGAGTTTTCTTCGCTGACGGTTAGAGAAAACCTCATGATGGTGCCACCTGATCAATCAGGTGAGACACTTTATGATGTTTGGTTTCGCGCGAAGCAGGTAAAACAGCGTGAGGATGAAGTAAAAAACAAAGCCAATGAAGTTATAGAATTTTTGCAGATAGAGCATGTTGCTGATGAATTGGCGGGCAATCTATCTGGTGGACAAAAGAAACTACTGGAGTTAGGCCGCACCATGATGTCTGATGCGAAAATAGTGTTTCTTGATGAGGTCGGCGCCGGCGTAAACCGAACGCTCTTAAATACTATTGGTGATGCGATTATTCGCCTCAACCAAGAACGCGGTTACACTTTTTGTGTTATCGAGCACGATATGGATTTCATCGGTAAATTGTGTGATCCAGTGATTGTAATGGCTGAAGGCACGGTGCTCGCAGAAGGTACATTGACAGAAATCAAAGCCAACGAACAAGTGATAGAAGCCTACCTCGGTACCGGGCTTAAAAATAAGGCTACGGCATGAGCTATCTTATCGGTGAAAACATGACCGGTGGCTATGGTGGTGCTGATATATTGCATGACTGCACTATTGCCGCAGAGCAGGGCGAGATCGCAGTGATTGTAGGTCCTAACGGTGCGGGCAAATCAACCGCCATGAAAGCTGTGTTTGGTATGCTGAAACTGCGTAAAGGGCGGGTCATGCTTGACGGTGAAGATATCACTGCACTAACACCGCAAGACCGGGTCGCAAAGGGTATGGCATTTGTGCCGCAAACCAATAATGTATTTCCATCTATGTCGGTAGAAGAAAACCTTGAAATGGGTGCCTTCCTTCGACGCGATAATATCAACACGACAATGGAACAGGTTTTTGAGCTTTTTCCAATCTTAAAGGAAAAGCGCCGTCAAAACGCCGGTGAGTTATCTGGCGGGCAACGTCAGCAAGTAGCGGTTGGTCGATCGCTGATGACTCAGCCAAAACTATTGATGCTAGATGAACCCACCGCGGGTGTGTCGCCAATTGTTATGGATGAATTGTTTGACCGGATCATTGAAGTGGCGCGTACCGGTATCTCTATTTTGATGGTTGAGCAAAACGCCAGACAAGCGTTGAATATTGCCGACAAAGGTTATGTACTTGTTCAAGGTGAAAATCGATTCACAGATACAGGTGAAGCCTTAATGAATGATCCTGAAGTTCGCAAAAGCTTCCTGGGTGGATAGCAACAATGATCGTAACAAGAGTGGGGTGGTCTAATGTTGTCTGAACCTTTAAACGCGATGGCGCTACTGGCGAACTTCGTTTTGGTTCCTGCTGTTGCTTATGGCAGTCAGTTGGCACTAGGTGCATTGGGCGTAACTCTCGTCTACGGCATACTTCGATTTTCGAATTTTGCCCATGGTGACACCATGGCCTTCGGCACTATGTTTACTATTTTGTTTACGTGGTGGTTCCAGTCAATGGGTATAAACCTTGGGCCTTTGCCAACAGCACTTCTAGCGCTGCCATTTGCGATTGTTATGTGTGCGTTTTTTGTTCTGTTGAGTGATCGCTTTGTTTATCGCTTTTATAGAAAGCAACGTGCTGACCCGGTTATATTTGTTATTGCGTCTGTGGGTGTCATGTTTGTGATGAATGGTGTGGTGCGGTTTATTATTGGCCCCGATGATCAAAATTTTGCAGACGGCGAGCGCTTTATTATCAGAGCTCGGGATTTCAAACAAATGACGGGTTTGTCTGAAGGTATCTCTATAAAGGTCAGTCAGGGGATTACAGTTGTCACCATGATCATTGTTGTGGCGGCGTTGTTTTGGTTTTTAAATAAAACCCGCACTGGTAAATCTATGCGAGCCTATTCTGACAATGAAGATCTAGCCTTACTGTCTGGTATTAACCCGGACCGAGTGGTGATGGTCACTTGGATTTTGGCGGCTGCATTGGCCACTATTGCCGGGTCGCTTTATGGCTTGGATAAATCATTCAAACCATTTACGTATTTTCAGTTGTTGCTACCCATTTTTGCGGCAGCAATTGTTGGCGGTCTTGGTAATCCGCTGGGTGCTATTGCTGGTGGCTTCGTCATCGCGTTTTCTGAAATTACGGTCACCTACGCCTATAAAAAGTTTGCTAACTATATAGTGCCTGGTGACTGGAAGGCTGATGGTCTACTGCAGTTGTTATCTACCAACTACAAATTTGCAGTTAGCTTTATCATTTTATTGCTGGTGTTGCTGTTCAGGCCGACCGGTATTTTTAAGGGGAAATCAGTATGATCGGATCCCTTCGCAATGTAACGTACTTTTTGATAATGGCAGGCTTGATCGTTGCGGTCGGCCAAATGCAAAGCTGGAACGTGGCTTTGTCTATTGTTAATCTTTGTTTGATTTCATCCATTATGGCATTGGGCGTCAACATACAGTGGGGCTATGCGGGTCTCTTTAATGTTGGTGTTATGGGTTTTGCAGCACTTGGTGGAATGGCAGCCATGCTTGTTTCAATGCCGCCTGTTAAAGAGGCGTGGGCAGCAGCTGGTAGTGGGGCAGCTATAGGCTTGTTGATATTTGTGGCAACGGCAGTTGCAGCCCTGGTGGTTTATAGAAAACTCGCTAAAGGTAAATTACGTACTGCACTCGTTATGGGCATTGTAGTTATAGGATACCTATTGCTGCGAATCTTTTTTGATCCAACCACAACGACTATTGAAAAGGTTAACCCAGCTGCCACGGGCTACCTTGGTGGGTTTGGCTTGCCTATTTTATTGTCTTGGCCTATTGGTGGTTTATTAGCAGGTGCAGTGGCGTGGGTTGTTGGAAAAATCACCCTTGGCCTGCGTTCAGATTACCTGGCTATTGCAACGCTTGGTATCTCTGAAATCATTGTTGCAATATTAAAGCATGAAGACTGGCTCACTCGAGGTGTTAAGAACGTTAACGGCCTGCCGCGCCCGGTTCCCTATGAAATCAACCTGCAAAGTTCTGAGTGGTTTTTATCTCTGTGTGAGCGCCTCGGGACAAACCCGGTGACTTTTTCCAGTATCTTCGTCAAGCTCTGTTATGCAATTCTGTTTCTCACAGTGTTGCTGCTTATACTTTGGTTGTCTGAACGCGCATTGCGTTCACCGTGGGGGCGCATGATGCGCGCGATACGCGACAACGAAGTGTCTGCCAATGCTATGGGTAAAAATGTAACAGCACGGCATCTGCAAGTGTTCGTTCTAGGTTCTATAGTGGTCGGAATTGCCGGAGCTATGTTAACCACTCTTGATGGCCAGCTGACGCCTTCAAGCTACCAACCGTTGCGATTTACCTTTCTAATTTGGGTCATGGTAATTGTCGGTGGCTCTGGTAATAATTGGGGTGCAGTGCTGGGTGGATTTGTGATTTGGTTTTTTTGGATTGAGGCAGAACCGCTTGGTTTGTGGTTAATGGATGTTCTTACGTCTGGTATGGCTGTCGATAATCCACTGCGACTACACCTAATTGAATCAGCGGCTCACATGCGACTAATGACAATGGGACTGATTCTATTGCTGGCCTTGCGATTCAGCCCGAGGGGTCTTATCCCTGAGAGTACAAAGCAGAAGGTCTAGTGTTTTTGAGCACTATTTGTTGCTTGTAGAAATTGTTTTACGCAACTGATTTACGTTAGGCTCTGCATAGCAGCTTGCTATGCAGATGAACCCAAGATTGGCGCTTCGCGGTCTACAGATTGTATTGTTAACAGCAAGCGTCACTCCGTATTCCAGGTAGCTAAACAGTATGGCTTTAATCGATGGTTCCGCACTGTATCAATCGCGTGAGAGTTCACTCAGATCGCGGCGTGATTCCATGGCGCTAGTGCAGCAAGCACTTGCTGATAACCCTGAAGATGCTCTGGCTCATGCGACATGTGGGTTATATTTTTACGGCGAGCGGCACCATCGTAATAAAGAGAAAGTGCAAGAGTATTCTGATGCTAGCGCTAAGTTTTTATCATCTAATGATTCGCAAGCTAAGCACTATAGCAATGCACTAGCTGCGGCCAGCATTGGTAACCCCATGGGCATGGTCTACCATCTTGAGCAACAACTGTTGGCTGATCCAACCGATATTATTGCGTTAAAGTTGTGCCAGTCAGAGTTATTCTGGCTTGGCGAAATGCAATGGTCTGCTTCGCTCTCTGCATTGGTAGCTCCTCACTGGAATCCACAGTCTACTTACTACTCAGATTATCTTGCTATCCGTGCCTTTGATCTTGAAGAAACAGGTCATTTAACGTTAGCTGAAAAGCTCGGCCGTGAATGCGTAGAAATTAATCCATCTGATGTATGGGGTACGCATGCGGTAACTCACGTAATGTATATGCAAGGCCGTGGGCAAGACGGTGCGCAGTGGTTGGATAATTTGCATGCTGGTGGTCATTGGGATGGCTTAAGTCAAATGGTGTTACATTTGTGGTGGCATAGAGCATTGTTTCACTTGATCAATGCAGAACCCGATGCAGCACTTGCGGTCTATGATGATTACCTGCGTAACTTTGAAATCGATATGGTTGCGGCACTGCCTGATCTTTATCTTGATCTTCAAAACGCTAGTTCGTTATTGCTGCGTCTGGAACTGATAGGTGTTGATGTGGGTGATCGGTGGAGGGCTCTTGCGAGTGTTTGTAAAGAAAGAATTCATGATCTGTCAAATGCATTTAGTTGTGCGCACTACGCGGCGGTGCTTGCTGCAGATGAACGTTTTGATCAAGCAGATGAATTAATTGATAGCATGCGCCAAGCGCAGTCTTTTTGTGCAGGTTGTTATGTTAACGCTGCGATTCCCGCTGCCAGTGCTGCGGTTGCGCACAGGAAAAAAGACTATAAAAAAGTAATTGATCTATTGATGCCCGCAAGACACCAGTTAGTGCAAATGGGTGGCAGCCACGCGCAGCGAGAAGTATTTCTTTTGATACTTGCCGATTCATTGTTTAAATGTGGCGAGCAAGGAATGCTGACAATGCTTGCCGCAGACCTGGAAGAAACGGGTTTTAACGACATCATGGCTAAGCGAATTTTGAACAAGTTAGGTTAACTAGTGTCCATCCATAAGCGAACGCTACTGCGGTCGCCCCAGGTGCGCAACCTTTTACCGACTACATGTAGTTATTTAGAATGACTAAACGCCTACATGTAGTAGGCAAAATCTCACGCACCTGGAACAACCTCGGTACGCGCTGTTTATGGACGGACACTAACTAGCTATGTCTATTAATTCTAGAGATAAGCTCGCAATAGCGGGTGATGAACCGATCCCATATCGTGCACGGGTCAGGGAATACTATGTATCTTTAGGTTATCAGCATCCGTATCAGTGGGCGCACTTTAAAGAAGTGCCGTTTATGGCATTGCCGAAACCGTTGTCGCAATGCAAGGTAGCGTTAGTTACCACCGCTGCACTGTATAACCCGGAGGCAGGTGATCAAGGTCCAGGAGCTGAATACAATGGCGCTGCAAAGTTTTTCTCAGTGTATGAGTTTGATGCCAATGGCGCGCCTGATCTGCGTATTTCGCATGTGGCTTATGATCGCAAACATACTCATGCAAAAGACGTCAATAGTTGGTTGCCACTTAAACAAATGCAGTTAGCGCGTGATAACGGTGTGGTGGGTAGTCTGGCGGAGCAGGGTTATGGTCTGCCAACCAATCGTAGTCAGCGCCAAACGAATGAAATTGATTGCCCTGATCTGCTTGCCCGCTTGCAAGCAAGTGGTGTTGATGCAGCGGTGCTAGTGCCAAATTGCCCGGTGTGTCATCAATCAGTGAGTCTGGCGGCGCGGTATTTGGAGGCTGCGGGTATAGCAACTGTCATTATGGGTTGTGCCAAAGATATTGTTGAATACGTTGGTGTGCCGCGACTGTTATTCAGTGACTTCCCGCTGGGCAACGCCGCAGGTAAACCCGATGATCAACAATCACAAAGTCAAACGTTGGCTATGGCCTTAACACTGCTTGAGGGTGCAAGTTTTGCGCGTACAACTGTTCAGTCGCCGCAACGATTTGCAGCAAGTAGTGATTGGAAGAAAGACTTTTATAATATTGCGTGCTTAAGTGATGATGAGCTAAAGCAATTAAGAGAAGAGTTTGATCAGCAAAAACTAGCGGCTAAGGGAAGGCCTTAAAAGCCTTGGTGGCTAAGTAGCGTGGTTGAAAGTAGCGTGGTTATTTGAAAATTGCGCCAGTGGAAAGGCTGGCGCAAAATAATCGAACTAGTTATCGAGTGTCGCAACCAGTTGGTCGTAGTCTAGTTCACAGTGCTGAACGACTGACCTAAACGGCAAGTGATAGTTAGTCATTTGCGAGCGGTACATTTTGCATTGCGAATCTAGCCACTCTTGATCGTCTCCACCCTCGCGAGCTGCAGCACAGGCAAGCCTTGCCAATGCTCGAGTCTCGAAAATTTCTCTGAGGCTGTCACGCGCGCTGAGACAGCTGCTGGTGTCGGTCGCTTGTGGCTCTGTGTAGTCC
>CALGKA010000148.1 GCA_937927895.1 uncultured Granulosicoccaceae bacterium
AATATCGTCCCATACAGAGCCTTTAGATTTTTGCAATTTCATGTCAACTCATCTCTCACTTCTCGAAACCGATTAGCAATCAAAGTTAGATCGCGATGAGCGGTTTTCTGTCTGACGACAACTGTTGCGCTTAAATTAAAAATGGTTGAAAACAACTATTGCTAACTCTTTGAGCATCCACCAATGCCATGAAAAGTCATGCTCACAATGGTATTGGCGTAGGCTTTTCTTTCTTTTCTAGTGGCTTTGGGGTGCCACATATAAAACCAGTTCATCATAGCGAAAACAGACATGGTGGTAGAACGCAATAAGGTTTTATTGTTGCTCAGTGTATTGGAAAAGCCCTGCAGTAATATGCTGCGCACTACCGCGACCATTTCACGCTGATAATCTTTTAAGAGTGCTTGCTGGGTATTCGATAAAAGTGGCAGCCCTTCGTTTTGTATTTTGTGTTCGTTGTCCATGCCGTCGTAGGCCAGTAGGCATGCAGTTACTACACTGCGCAATTGTTCTTCTGTACTGAGATTATCTAATTTAAGATAACAAATTCGGTCTCTTAACTCAGAGAGGTAATTATCTAAAATGCCAAAGATTAGTTCGTCTTTGCTGCTGTAGTAATGATAAATATTGGCTTTTGAAATTCCACATTGTTTCGCTACATCGTTCATCGATGCTTTGGTTATGCCGTTGTGTGCAAACACTTGTGCTGCGACCATCAGTATGTCTGATCGCTTTTGATCGTGGTCTTTTGCTATGGGGCGGGCCACGTGCCTAATCCTTTGGCCTTAGATCAACCACACGCCGTGCCTTACCTTGTGAGCGCTCGACACTACCCGCAGCGCCGACCTTAATGCTGGCACTAACACCAATTGTATTTTTGATTGTGTCGCGTAGATTGTTGGCGGCGGTTTCGCGTTCGGTGTCCGATGCAGACTCATTGCCGGTTTCTACCAGAATAGTCATGGCATCCATACGACCCTCACGGGTTAGCTCTATTTGAAAGTAGGGTGCAAGTGTGGGGGTTGCTAAAACATGTTCTTCTATTTGGGTCGGAAACAGATTGACCCCGCGCAGGATGATCATGTCATCGGTGCGGCCGGTGATCTTTTCTATGCGGCGCATAGATCGAGCAGTGCCAGGTAGCAGGCGTGTTAGGTCGCCGGTTCTATAGCGCAACATGGGGAGCCCCTCTTTCGTGAGGGTGGTTATTACCAGCTCGCCTTTTTCGCCGTCTTCGAGAACATCGCCTGTAACAGGGTCAATAATTTCAGGGTAGAAGTGATCTTCCCAAAAATGTAAACCGTCTTTGGTTTCAACGCATTCATTGGCAACGCCCGGGCCAAGAATTTCAGATAAGCCATAGATATCGACGGCATGCATATCAAACGCTTCTTCTACTTCTGAACGCAGTGAATCGGTCCAGGGTTCCGCGCCGAACACACCAACTTCTAGTGAACATTCACGCGGGTCTATTCCCGCTGATTGAAATTGCTCTAATATGTTCAGCATATAAGAGGGTGTCACCATAATGGTGGTTGGTTTGAAGTCATTGATCAGGGTGACCTGCCTTTCCGTCATGCCGCCCGATACAGGCACAACGGTGCAGCCTAAACGTTCTGCGCCGTAGTGTGCGCCAAGGCCGCCTGTGAATAAACCATAGCCATAGCCGACATGTACCATATCACCGCGGCGTGTGCCGCTAGAGCGTAGAGAGCGCGCGACCATATCAGCCCACATATCTATATCGTTTTTGGTGTATCCAACGACAGTGGGTTTGCCAGTGGTACCAGACGATGCATGAATGCGAGCTATTTGCTCACGAGGGACTGCCAGCAAGCCAAACGGGTAGTTATCACGTAAGTCGTTTTTTACGGTAAACGGAAACTTAGCGAGATCTGCCAGTGTTTTTAAATCATCAGGGTGTACGCCTTTATCATCAAAGCGTTTTGTAACCATTGGGACGTTGTCATACGCATGCTTTAGTGACCACTTTAATCTTTCAAACTGCAAAGAACGGATCTCATCGATTGAAGCTATTTCTATAGGATCTAAATCAGCACGGTTTGGGGTTAGGTCTTTCATGTTTTTTTATTCTCCCATTACTCTTCAAACAATGGACCGCGTACAGCACGTGAGCAGCCACGAAATTCTGCGATCACAGTGCCAGTCTGATTGGTGACGCTGATATCGTAAATACCGTTTTTACCGCGTAAGCTTACTTCTTTTGCAGAGGCGGTTAATGTGTCACCAAGGTCTGCAGGGGCTAAATACGTAATAGTGTTATGTTGTGCGACTGTCGCTTGGTTGCGGCTACTACAGGCGAACGCAAAGGCGCTATCGGCCAGCGCAAAAGTGATTCCGCCATGGCAAATACCTAAGCCGTTGGTGTGATGTGGTTGAACGTGCAAAGTAACTTGCGCTTGTCCTTCGTCAACATTTTTTATTGAGATACCAAGCCAGGCACTGGCTTGATCGTTTGCCCATAAGGCTTCAGCGGATTTTTCGGCGCGCTCTTTGGGTGTCATGATTTTCCAGTAAAATGTGGTGTGCGTTTTTCTAAAAATGCCGAAACACCTTCTGCGTAATCAGGTGATTCGCCGCAACTCTTTTGCAATTGTGCTTCAAGTTCTAACTGTTCATCGAAGGTATTGTTGCTTGCAGCATGTATGGCGCGCTTGATTGACTTAAAACCATGAGTCGGGCCGTTGGCTAATTGTTCAGTTATCTGACGCGCCTCGATTAATAATTGATCTGCGGCTACGCACTGATAAATAAGACCCCAGCGTTCAGCCAATTCTGCGCTAACAGGCATGGCAGTTAGGGCGAGAGCTTTGGCCCGAGCTGGTCCTAGTAAATGTGTGAGCGTCCAAGTGCCACCTGCATCAGGTACTAACCCTACTTTGGCAAACGACTGAATAAACCTGGCTTTGTCTGACGCCAATACTAAATCACAGGCAAGTGCGATATTTGCGCCTGCACCTGCGGCCACGCCATTAACGGCACACACAATTGGAATACCAGCGTTTCTTATAAAGCGAATCAGCGGGTTGTAGAATTCGGTGAGGGTTTGGCTTAAATCTGGTGGTCTATCCATTTTTGCAGGATCTCGATCACCTAAGTCCTGGCCTGCACAAAAACCGCGACCGGCGCCGGTAAGCAGTATAGCTCGAGCACCGTTCTCGACAGACTGCTCTAAGGTTTTGCGTAAGGCCAGATGCATCTCGTCGTTAAAACTGTTGAGCTTGTCCGGTCGGTTAAGGGTGATTTCCACCCACGCGTCGTTTTCGCTTAGCAATATGGTGTCAGACAAAACTTTCCTCGCTTGATCTTTCAAATCATCTTGGTTAGTGTTTCATTAACCGTCCAGTCGGTCAAATAAACTGGGTAATGAGGAATCATATTGAGTATTCAGAACGTTAGAAGCTTTGTTGCGGGGCAGTGGGTGCGTTCTGATGATAATGCGCGCCTTATTCAGTCTGCGGTAACAGGTGAGACCATTGCCTGTGCTGGAAACGACACCTTAGATACTGAATCGATGTTGGACTACGGGCGCAATGTTGGTGGGCCAGCGCTGCGTGCGCTTACTTTTCATGATCGCGCAAGAATGATTAAAGCGCTTGCTACCTACCTCAACGACCACAAGCAGGCGCTTTACGATATTTCGTTTGCAACCGGTGCTACACAAAAAGACCATCTGATAGATATTGATGGCGGTATTGGGACAATGTTTGTCTTTGCATCAAAGGGTCGGCGGGAAATGCCAGATTCTCAGGTGTATCTTGATGGAAATATTGAACCGTTATCACGCCAGGGTACATTTCAAGGGCAGCATATTTGTACACCGATTCATGGGGTGGCGGTACATATTAATGCGTTTAACTTTCCGGTGTGGGGTATGTTAGAAAAGTTAGCGCCTGCGTTATTGGCTGGAGTCCCGGCTATTGTAAAGCCTGCCACCGCAAGCTGTTATGTAACGGAACATTGCGTGCAGTTGTTATTGGATAGTGGTGTATTGCCTGATGGCGCATTACAACTTATTTCAGGTGGTGTGGGTAACTTACTGGATCAGCTGGATTCACAAGATGTTGTCAGCTTTACGGGCTCTGCACATACTGCTGTGGCACTTCGTTCTAAAGCCAATATTATAGAGAAATCTATTCGATTTATCGCCGAGCAAGATAGCCTAAATGCTTCTATGCTTGGCCCTGACGCGATTGCCGGTACACCAGCGTTTGAGCTGTTTGTTAACGAAGTCAGTCGTGAGATGACTGCAAAAGCGGGGCAAAAGTGTACCGCTATTCGGCGTGTCTTCGCACCTGCGCTACAGATAGATTCATTACTAGAGGCAATTAAGGCACGCTTAGCGAAAATCGTTGTGGGTGATCCGGCAGCTGCAGCCACTACGATGGGGGCGCTGGTGTCTAATGATCAAAAGCAAGATGTATTAGATAAAATAGCCTTGTTAGCCACTGATGCAGAGCGAGTGTTTGGTGACCCGGACAATTTTGAAGTTAAAGGGGCAGATGCCTCAAAGGGCGCTTTTCTACCACCCATGCTTTTACACTGTGCATCACCCGATATTGCTAAGCACGTTCATGATGTTGAAGCCTTTGGCCCGGTATCAACGGTGATGCCTTATCGCGATATTCCGCATGCAGTGTCGTTGTTCAACAGAGGTCAGGGTAGTTTAGTGGCGTCTGTTATCACACACGATGCTGATGTTGCGCGAGAAGTGGCCTTGGGCTCAGGTGCTTTTCATGGCCGTTTGTACTTTAATAATCGTGACTCCATGAAAGAAAGTACCGGGCATGGATCACCGCTTCCACATATGGTTCACGGTGGTCCCGGCCGTGCTGGTGGAGGCGAAGAGATGGGTGGTGTTCGTGGTGTTATGCACTACATGCAGCGTACGGCCATTCAAGGTAGTCCTGAAATATTAAGCAAGATTTCACAGCGATGGGTGCCGGGTGCGCAACAGATAACTCAAAAAGACCATCCTTTCACGCGTACATTTCATGAGCTTGAATTAGGCGAAACACTGAATACCGGTTTACGTGAAATAACAATAGCCGATATAGAACAGTTCGCCCACTTCACTGGTGATACATTCTATGCTCACATGGACGATGCAGCGGCCAGGCGTAATCCGTTTTTCCCGGGGCGTGTGGCGCACGGGTACTTATTGTTGAGTTTTGCAGCGGGTTTGTTTGTACAACCCGATGAAGGACCGGTGTTAGCCAATACCGGCCTTGATAATCTGCGTTTCATGAAACCAGTAGAGGCGGGTGATAGCATTCAGGTTCGATTAACCGTTAAGCAGAAAACCCCAAGAAACGACACCTATGGCGAGGTACGGTGGGATGTTTCGTTATCCAACCAAAATAGCGAGTTGGTGGCCGAATACGATTTGCTCACTATGAATGCTTATCAGCTTGGTTAAACCCCACTATCGACATACTGCACAGCAGGTATAAGATGACAACGGCGAGTACAATAGAATGAAATCACAGGGTAAAGGGGGCACGTTTGCAGGCTTATATTCTTGATGGGGTTCGAACACCTATTGGTCGCTACGGCGGTGCTTTGGCATCGCTACGCACTGATGACTTAGCGGCAATGCCTATTGCTGAACTGGTAAAACGTAACCCTACGATAGATTGGTCAGCCACAGATGATGTCATTCTTGGTGACGCGAATCAGGCTGGTGAAGATAACCGTAACGTTGCACGTATGGCATTGTTGTTGGCGGGGCTTCCGGTTCAAGTGCCGGGTAACACGGTTAACCGTTTATGTGCTTCCGGAATGGATGCGGTCGGCATGGCGGCACGAGGTATTAAATCAGGTGACTACCGCCAGGCGATAGCCGGTGGTGTAGAGAGCATGAGTCGCGCACCGTTTGTAATGCCCAAAGCAAGCGTTGCGTTTAGTCGCGACAACACCGTCTATGACACCACCATTGGCTGGCGTTTCGTCAATAAGCGCATGAAATCGCTATTTGGTGTAGATGCTATGCCTGAAACCGCAGATAACGTTGCTACCGATTATAAAATAAGTCGTGCTGATCAAGATGCGTTTGCCGAACGATCCCAACTACGCTATGACACAGCCCTTAAGGCGGGGCATTTTAACGATGAACTAATGCCGGTGCAGATTCCACAGCGCAAGGGCGAAGCAGTGGTGTTTGATCAGGACGAACACCCTAGGCCCGCAACAGGGATTGATAAACTAGCAACACTTACGGGCATTAATGGCCCTGATAAAACCGTTACTGCGGGCAATGCTTCGGGCGTTAATGATGGCGCTGCAGCATTGTTACTGGCCGATGAATCTATTGCCAAACAGCATTCGCCACTTGCGCGTGTAGTGGGTATGTGTGCGGCAGGGGTTGAACCACGCGTAATGGGTATTGGCCCTGTGCCGGCAACGCAGAAATTATTTAAGCGTTGTGGTTTAACCATTGACCAAATGGATGTAATAGAACTTAACGAGGCGTTTGCTAGTCAGGCCTTGGCGACCCTTAGAGCATTGGGTGTACCTGACGATGCCGAGCACGTTAACCCGAATGGTGGTGCGATTGCATTGGGTCATCCGTTGGGTATGTCTGGCGCAAGACTAGTAATGACAGCGGCGTATCAATTGCAACGAACCGGTGGACGCTACGCACTGTGCACTATGTGCGTAGGTGTGGGTCAGGGTGTTGCGCTGATACTCGAACGAACGTAAAGGATTGAACTAAATGTATGCACAATCTATAAAATCAACAGGCAGGGCGGTTCAGTCGCTTGAAGATATGTCTGCTGAAGACAGAGAGTTTCAAGAACGTATAGATCGCGGCGAAAAGATTGAACCCAAAGACTATATGCCAGAGGCATATCGAAAAAATCTTATTCGCCAAATTGGTCAGCACGCACACTCTGAAATTGTAGGGCAGCTACCTGAGGGCAATTGGATAACACGTGCACCGACACTCGAACGTAAGGCAAACCTGCTGGCGAAAGTGCAAGACGAGGCAGGTCATGGTTTGTATTTGTATTGTGCGGCTGAAACCTTGGGAGTAAGCCGTGATGAATTATTCGAGATGCTGCATAACGGCCGAATGAAGTATTCCTCCATTTTTAACTACCCCACATTAACCTGGGCTGATATGGGTGCTGTCGGGTGGTTAGTTGATGGTGCAGCGATCATGAATCAAGTGCCATTGCAGCGTACTTCATATGGGCCTTATGCGCGCTCAATGGTGCGTATCTGCAAAGAAGAAAGCTTTCATCAACGCCAGGGTTTTCACATTATGATAGCCATGGCAAAAAAAGGAAACGCTGACCAGAAACGTATGGCGCAAGATGCACTGAACAGATTTTGGTATCCCTCGTTAATGATGTTCGGGCCTTCAGATAAAGACAGCGTGCATTCGGCGCAGTCGATGGCGTGGAAAATTAAAATGAACTCTAACGATGAACTCAGACAAAAGTTTGTTGATGAAACCGTGCCACAAGCGCAGTACTTAGGTCTTTCCATTCCGGATGAAAACTTAAAGTGGAACGAAGCAACCGAACACTATGATTTTACTGGCCCGGACTGGAGTGAATTTGACGATGTTCTGGCGGGCAATGGCCCGTGTAATACGGACCGATTAGAAACACGTAAAAAAGCATGGGCAGATGGCGCCTGGGTGCGTGAAGGCATGATGGCCCACGCTGAGAAAAAAGCCATAGCAGCTAAAAAAGCACAACACAAAATGGCTACAGGTTAGGACCATGACAGAAACTAAAGAATGGCCACTGTGGGAAATCTTTATACGTGGCCAGCACGGAATGAGCCATCGGCACGTAGGCTCTTTGCACGCACCGGATGCCGAGCGTGCGATAAAAAACGCAAGAGATGTATACACACGGCGCAATGAAGGAACCAGTATATGGGTGGTTGAAGCATCAGCCATTAGTGCTTCCAGCCCAAGTGATAAGGGACCGCTGTATGAGCCGTCTACCGATAAAGTGTATCGTCACCCGACCTTTTACAAACTGCCTGATGAAGCAGGTAACATGTAATGACCGATGATCAAAATCATCTGTTTGAGTTTCTGCTAAGACAAGGCGACAACGCCTTGGTGTTAGGGCATCGCACCTCTGAATGGTGTGGGCTGGCGCC
>CALGKA010000149.1 GCA_937927895.1 uncultured Granulosicoccaceae bacterium
AACTGATGAATACACCGATAGATCCTCCCCGGCTTCATTCTACCTGCCCGCATGATTGCCCAAGCACTTGCGCAATTGAGGTTGAGGTAATAGACAGCCACACCATTGGTCGAATTTATGGAGCAGACAACTCTTATACGCAAGGTGTCGTTTGTGCCAAAGTCGCTCGTTACGCTGAGCGTATTCACCATCCGGATCGTTTGTCGCAACCGCTTCGTCGTGTAAATAAAAAGTCAGCTCAAGGGGAGTTTGAACCCATTGGTTGGGATGATGCGTTAGATATAGTCGCTGATAATATGCAGTCGGTCATTGCAGAGTATGGTGCAGAGGCCCTGTGGCCATATCATTATGCTGGCACTATGGGCTTGGTGCAGCGTGACGGTATAAACCGTTTGCGGAACTGCCTGGGTACTTCTCAACAACACTCTACTTTTTGCACGGCGTTGTCTGATGCCGGTTGGAATGTTGGCGTAGGTTCAAAGCGCGGCTCAGATTCGCGACTAATTGAAGAGAGTGAATTGATTGTTGTGTGGGGTGGTAACCCGGTAAACACACAAGTGAATCTAATGCACCACATCGCTACCGCCAAAAAACGTGGTGCCAAACTTGTAGTGGTTGACCCCTATCTAACCGGTACCGCTAGACAAGCAGATCAACATTTAATGCTTCGCCCCGGTACTGATGGTGCGCTAGCAGCTGCTGTTATGAATGTATTGCTTGCAGAAGGTTATGCTGATCATGCCTACTTGAATCAATACACAGATTTTTCAAACGCCACTGAAAAACACTTGTCTGAAAAGACACCCCAGTGGGCATCTAACATTACGGGTTTAAGCGTTGATGAGATCGTCTCATTTGCCAAAGCGTATGGCGCTACGAAAAAAAGTTTTATTCGTGTCGGGTATGGATTTTCACGTTCCAGAAATGGTGCGGCAAATGTGCATGCAGTCACTTGCTTACCAGCCATTACTGGGGCTTGGAAACAACGCGGTGGTGGAGCACTTTACGCCAATGCTGCACTTTATGCCAACATAGATAAAACTTTAATAGAAGGCTTGGATCGCGCCACTGATGTCCGAGAACTTGATCAATCAAGAATTGGTGATGTGCTCAATGACAACCCTAAAGATTTGCAGGGAGGCCCACCCATAATGAGTATGTTTGTGCAAAGCACTAATCCGGCAGTAGTAGCGCCTGAATCAAATAAGGTAATAAAAGGACTAGCCCGTGACGATCTTTTTCTTTGCGTGCACGAGCAGTTTATGACCGATACTGCAAAGTTTGCGGATATTGTGTTGCCGGCCACCATGTTCCTGGAGCACGACGATCTCTATATTGCAGGTGGCCATACTCATGTGCAAATGACCAAAAAGATTGTTGAGCCGTTTGCTGCGTGTCGCAGTAATCACCAAGTATTGTGTGAACTAGCGACGAGGCTTGGAATTGCGCATCCAGGTTTTAACATGACTGCGTGGGAGTTGTGCGATCACACGTTAAAAGTGTCTGGTTTGCTTGATGCTGAAACTTTGTATAAAGAGCATTGGCAGGATGTAGCGCGTGATTTTGAAGGTAGTAATTTTTTAAATGGCTTTGATACGCCAGATAAAAAATTCCATTTTTCACCTGATTGGAGTCGTGTGGGGCCCAATTATCAGTCTATGCCGACCATGCCCGATCACTGGCAGGTAACCAATGAAGCTTCTACTGAATACCCTTTTCGTTTAGTGGCAGCGCCGGCACGGCAGTTCTTAAACACCACTTTTACAGAAACATCATCTTCCATAAAGCGTGAAAAACGACCGACGCTAATGATTCACCCTGATGACTTAGTAGCACTATCTATAACCGACGGTGAAAAGGTCCGGGTCACCAGTGACTGTGGCAATGTGCTTGTGCATGCAAAGGCGTTTACAGGGGTGCAGGTTGGTGTCGTGATTATGGAGAGTATATGGCCCAACTCAGCGTTTGAGTCGGGGGTAGGGGTTAATGCACTGGTAAGTGCAGAGCCTGGTTATCCAAATGGCGGGGGCGTATTTCACGATACTGCTGTGAAAGTTGCGCGAGCGTAGTGCGGTTCAATAGTTAATACTAAAAGCAACGACGAATTAGCTTCGTCGCCACTTAATATTTCCTACCCGCACCAGCGTGTGGTCAAACCAATGTTTCAGTAGCAAGCTTTGGGAAGTAGTCTTCGCAGTCACCTTCACGATGTACATCGGCGGTGGCACAGTGAAGGCCGCCACCAAATGGATAAGCGTCTCTAAATGGCATAGGGATCACTTCCATTCCCAGTTTATCCATTTGATCCATCTGGTTGGTTTCACTGGCTTCAACGATTACGGTTTTATGGTCAAGCACCAGGCAGTTCATCGATAACCAAACACTTGAATAACATAGTGGTGGTGGTGAGTTGTGAACCGGGGTTGCTGCGTCAAGAATTTCCCAATCATTTTGATTAAAGATTTTACGTTGCGCATCAGGCAGTGGTCGGTTTGGATTGTTTATGATTAAGCCCGGGCGTAACGGTACGAAGGTCGCGTCAATATGAATGGGGTATGGGTCACCAGGGAAATTAACCGAATGAATCCGATGTTCTGGAAAGTGGCGCTTTAACCATTCCATACCACGACGATTAGTGGTTAAACCGTGTTGGCAGAACAGATCTTTGCCCAAGCGCATAACGTCTGCGGCATCAAACAATGGCTCGTGTTCATTGGTGACAAAATCAAGTGCTGCGGTACGTTCTAAGCGCTCGTCTATTGTTATCTCATCAAAGTAGCCTGCTTGGTATGACTCATTTGAAAGTCTTGGCCTTGGTGCGCTTTCCCATTTGAAATTCGGGTCTTCGTCAAAGTATTTTTGCATTAATGGGTGATATGCAAGGTATTCAAAGTAGCGGCAACGAAAAGACATGGGAGCGCTTAGTATTTCATTGCCCACCGTTAGCAATACATCGCGTGGTGGCATGCAGCCAAACATTGATGCGGTGCTAAAGTCGGGGGTAACCACCGCTTGATTCCACTGAATAGGGGTGGGGCGGTCTACTGTGATGCCTCGACCTTCCAGTACCTTAACTAAGTTGTCTAGCTGGGCATTAGCCTTCTCTACGGTCTCTAGTGGCCGTGGCCCCCACATGCCGCGCATGTCGCTGTCTTCAGGAACTTTCGCTTCCGTGGCAGGTTCCGATGGAGGAATGCAGGTGTGGTCTGCGCGACCCACAATAATATGCTTGAGTGGATCAAATTCATTCCACGAATTAACTTTGACCATTGGGGTTTCCTTTTTGAAGAGGTCGCTACTATAAGTTCGAATGCAGTGACACAACAAGCAGAGACTTGCTAATTGCCGATTTCAGACAGACTGATAGACCCAACGCACAGTTAAGTGTTGAGACACAAAAAACCCGGCAAGCGCCGGGTTTTTTTATGCTGGTATCAAGGTTGAGTTATCAGGAGTTGCCGATCTCCTGGCCGTTCTTTGAGTAAGTGCCGTTGAGAATGTTACGTGCTGCTCTGGGCCAGTTGTACTGCGCTGCTCTTTGTACTGATACGCCAACACGCTCAGCATAGTGCGCAACTTCCCGGTCAGTCCACAGAGCGATCTGCTCAAAGTCTGTGACCCCGTTGCGGCTGAAAGCACCCGCAATAGTTTGTGTCACACCAGGTAATAAGGTCAGTTCATCGCTACCGTCTGCGCGGCGAACTTGATGCCCGTCTTTAGTGAACTGAGGTCTTTGTACCGCTGCGGCGTAGTTGGTCGCGCCGGTCAGCGCCTCGGTGTCTGTGTCTGCTCGAACAAACACTCGTGGTTTAGCACCAGTAGCGACAGGTGCACGCTCTGAATTAGTTTCTACCTGCTGCAAGGTACTGCTGGCTCGAGTGCTGGTAGGGCTTGGGGTGCTTGTGCGTTTGCTGTCATCGCGCTCGTACAAACGGGCTTTGAGATCTTCAATTTCTGACGATTGCTGAGCAATTTTTGTATGCAGTTGTAAAGTAGTTTCAGCTTGTTTTTCAAGTGATCGAACAAGCTCCGCCTGCGCCTCTTGCTCTTGCGTTAGTAAATTAATGCTTGATTGCAGTTGTTTGTTTCGGACACTGCTATTGGTAACTTGAGCATTAAGTCGCGAGATTTCCTCATCGCGTTCTCTCATCGCTGACATAAGAGATTCGTTTCGGTGAGTCTGCTCTTCAACTACTTTTTGCAGTGGTCCACCACTCGATTGAGTGTCAGCTAGTGCGATTTGTGCGGTACGCAGTTCAGCGTCACGTTGAGTTAACGTTAAGCGCAATGCTTCTGCTTCAGATAGCTCTCTGTTGAGTCGTTGGCTTTCACTTTCTTCACGTACGAGCTTGGTGCGATACTCTGTAAGCTTGCCGTCTTTTTCATTGAGCTGTGTGGTGAGTCTTTGGTTGATCTCTACCTGCTTTTGAAGGTCTGTTTTTTGATTCTGAGCCGTGCGGTTGTGATCGTGCAGTTTGGCCTGCAACGTTTTAACGTCGTTTTGTAGTGTTTTGGTTTGTGCTGCAAGTTCAGAATTAGTTTGTTTTAATTCAGCTTCAGTGGACTGTGACTTTTCAGTAAGCTGGGTACGTAGCTCACGAAGTTGGCTGTCTTTTGATTGAGTTAAGTCCGAGACCTGCCGTTGCAAGCTATCTATGCGGCTTTTGTATTCATCGCGAGTGCTTGCAAGTGTATTTAGATCTTGCTGTAACTTTTCAAGTGCAATATTGCCTTGTGATTGCAGTTCCCCCATTTGCACCGACACTTTGTTGCGGCTGGCAACAACATCGTCTAGTTCGCTGCGCATGACTTTAATGCTGTTGTCTTTTTCTGCTAAATCTTTGCTTAGGGTGTTGACGGTGCTTTGTAGAGCTTCGCGCTTATTAGCTGAATCTCGAAGCATGTCATTGAGGGCTGTTACCTCAGCACTTTTACTTCTGATTTTTGATTGTGAGTCACTGCTACTAGATACTGCAGTTTTTAGCTTCTGTACTTCTTGTTGATTACGTTGTAGTTCCTGTTGGGTGCGTTGCTCGACGGTTTTCATTGTTTCGTTGAGCTTGTTAACTTGTTGTTTTGATTTTGACAGTGCTGCATCACGTTCAGCGATAACGCGTTTTAGATCGCTTACTTCAGATTTAACTTTGGTTTCACTGGCTTTAAGTTGTTCTTCACGCTTTTTGAACTCGTGTTCCCGGGTCTGCAAGGTTGCCCCCGTCGAACTTAGATCTTCCAGTTTTGTGTGTAGGTTTTTAATGTCTGCGTTTTTGCGCTCAAGCATTTGGTCGTATTCACGCTTTTGCTTGTCCACTGTTGTTTTAGTTTGTTCAAGATTTTTGGTTAGTTCTTCAACTTGTGTATCGTAGTTCAGTGTGACGCTGCGTATATCGTCGCGTCCTGATTCGGCAGTTTTTAACTGACCACGTAAGCTCTCGACCGTGGTATCACCCTCTTTAACACGGGCTCTTAAGCTTTCAATGACTTTGTCATTTTCTCGAACAGCGCTACGCAATGCGGCAACTGTTTCATTGGCTTCTGTTAGACGTTCACTATTCGCGGATCCGCCCGCTGAGAATTTATTAAGCTCTTTTCGGAGCTCACTTTTTTCGGCTTCACTTTTCGTGCGATAGGTATTGAATTCAGATTGGTTGTTCTTAAGAGAATTTTTAACGGTTGCGATTTCTCTTTTAAGATCGTTGATCTCAGTTACTTGAGCTCGGTTACTCGGCACATCTGTAGTGGTTTCTTTTTGCAGAAGCCCTTGCAGTTGTTTTCTCGTGTCGCGGAGTTCTTGATCTTTTTTGTCGAGGTTTCTGCGAAGATGACTAGCATCTTTCACCGCATCGTCAATGTCACGGGCGACATGCTGTCGGACCTTTTTAACCGTTTTACCGGGGAAGAAGGTTTTCAAGCACCAGCCGATGATCGCACCGGCTATTGCGGTGAGACCCATTATGGAAGCTAATTCGCCCATGACATTCATTACTATTCTCCGTTAGTTAAGCCCAAACTCAATGCGTCGATTTAGGGCTCGACCAGTCACCGTATTGTTGGAAGCTATTGGTTGAGTTGAACCATAGCCTTGTGATGTCATTCTGTCACCACTAATTCCGCGATCGATTAAGTAGTTTCTTACTTTTTCGGCGCGTTCACGACTTAAAACAAGGTTGCGCTCGTCATTACCCGTTGAATCAGTATGGCCACTGATGGCAACTGTGGTTTCTGGCGATTGTGCCAATGCATCAGCGACTTGGTCGAGAATGCTGACACTATCTGTATCCAATTCTGAACTGTTAGAACGGAAGCGAATGGCGGCCAGATCAATCTGCGCAAACAGCTCTCTAATATCGGGCCCTTTGGCTATGATGTCGTTGCGCAAACTCACAGAGTTGCCAAACGGTGCCTGGGCATTAACTGTTGCTTGATCAAGAGCCGCCTGGTTTGCCGCCGTGCCACTGAGAGTGAGATCACCGCCGGATGACACAATAACCTTAGCGTTTTCAAGGTCGCGTAATGATGCAAACGACTGTGTGATAGCGTCTGTCCACGCAGGTTGCATGACTCTTTCATCAACAGTGATGTTAGCGATCACAGTACTGCCATTGCTTTCGAGTACATTGGTAATTGATTCAGCAGCTGCGGCAGGCAGTAGGCCTACAAGCTGTACATCGTTACCCGAGCTGGAAATAGTGGCGAACGGCTTCATGAACGGAGCAGGTGCTGGTTCTGGTTCTGGCTCAGGAGCTGGTGCAGGTTCCGGCTCTGGTGCGCGTACGGCAATTCTGTTGTCAATCGATTGGCCTTCAAACAGCGCTGATATTTTCTCACCGGCTGTTGTTTTAGCATCTTCCGAGGTAGTGATTCCAGAGATAACAACATCACCTGATGGTTGAATTTTAACTTTGCCTTTTTCGATGTCTTGCATTGCGTCGAGTGAACCACCGAAGTTTGCCACCCATTCAGGGGCAAGGTGTCCATCACTGCTAACAATGAAACTCTCTACAGGCTTGCTTGCTCCTTCAAATGCACTGGCAATGCTCGCAGCGCTATCTGCAGGCAAAGTTCCGTAAAGTGCTATTCGATCAGGGCTGTTGTAGTAAGTAGCAAACCCGGGCTCAAGTACAACAGGTGCTTCGGCTACTGTAATTTGGTTATCAACAGTAAGCTGTCCATTTAATAACTCTGTGGCTTTGGCTTCGATGTCTGCTTTGGCTTGTTCTTCAGGTGCTGTTCCTGTTAGAACCAAAGCGCCATCTGCAACGGCGAAAGAACCGCCGTCGAGCGCTTGTAAGTCTGGAGTCAGTTGTTCTACAGCTGGCCACCAACCAGGGTTGGTGCTGTTTGGATCAACCGTTATAGAGCCTGTTACATTGTCCTCACCGTAAGTTTCTTTAGCGGTGTTTTCAATTTTAGTTGCGTACGCTTGATCGGAGACGGTGCCAGAAAGCTCTACACCATTTTCGTTTGACGCAAAAGACAGTGAAGGTTGAATGCGTTGTGCTTGAGCGATCTCACCGATAGCAAGTTGGTTGTCAACCGATCGTACACCGGTGGTGTTAGCAACTACTTCTTCAGCACGGTCACTATCGGGTTGGCTACCGACTTTACCGGTTAAAATTGCGTTTCTGCCGTCAATTTCAACACTGGCAAATTCACCCAGACCGGCATCTGCCAAAGCGCCGTTTGTGCGTTCGGTGAGATCAGCGTTGATCATTGGTGTGTAGTGTTTGATCGCGTACCACGCTACGCCGCCTAGTAACAAAAGACCGAACAACAACGGTAGCCAAGCATTGCTACCAGTGCTTGCTGCTGCCGCTGGTGGTATATAGCCGCCGCCACGTCGGCCATGTTGGCGAGGTGGTGCTGCGTATCGGCCGTTTCTGGCGCCTGGTGGTGGTGCCATTGGACGTCCTGGTTCACGAGGAGGTGGGCGGCCGCTACCTGTTACTGGTCGGCCGCGTGGCGCTGGTGGTCGTGCGGGTGGTCGATCAGCTGGTCGTGCGCCACTAGGGCGACTCGCGGGTCGGGCACCAATAGGGCGACCTGGTGCATCACTTACTGATCTGCCAGGTGCATTACCAGCAGGTCGGGCTGCAGTATTACCTGCAGCTGCTGCAGGGCGTTGCCCTGCAGGTCTGTCACCAGCGGTTGCTCTACTATCACTATAACCCGTGGTTGCCAGCGGTGGTGGTGTCGGTGCCGCTGTGCTTGTTTTGGTGGTTGCGGGTAAAGGTGGTGGTATATCTACATTGGCGTTGCTCTGCTTCGGCATAGGCGGAAGCCCGCCTGTGCCTTGATTGCCAGGTTGCACAGTAGTTTTCGGTACCACCGAGCCTGCTGTTTTTGCAGCGTCTGACGCGGCACCGGTGATAGAGGCTTTTGCAGTATTGCCGACATCCGTGGCTTTTTGTGCCGCGCTATTGGCCACAGCCTCTGCTTTGCGAGCAAGGTCGCCTGCCGCATCAGTGAGTTTATCCGTGCCTGGAATTTTTTTATCTGGTGGAAGTGCCATTGGTTACCCCTTGTGCGCGATTCATGTTCAAGCCGCTGCGATCCGTGAAAGTTAAAGTGAAACAGTTAAATACTTAAGAATATTTTCGCCGATTTGGCCGCTCAAAGCTACGGCAAACGTGCGTATCTGATGTGCTAAAGGTTAAAATTTGGGATCCGCGGGAGCCACTGCGTTATATTTTCGTCAGCCGCTCGCCCAATCAGCAGATCCGAGCATCAGCAACAATAGCAAATCCAGCGAGTTGCCATGGAATCCAGCGGTAACAATGTGCAAATTATAGACGGCATTGAGATCTGAATCCCTATAGTTTCGGTCTTTTTGGAGGTTTGGCGTCTATATACAGCTGTCCGTCGTTGACCACACTGTGGCGAGTGTTGCTTACAGCAATACTCTAACTTCAATCAACAGAGACGATTCTTAAGGCTATGGCGGCAAAAAAAAGAAGAAGAGGCGGGCGCGAGAGTAAGAGGGCCAGGGCGGCCAATCAAGCTACTGCTGCTCCGTATATCAAGCGCCGAATTCCAAGCTATTGCCACGCCACTCAGGAACAGCTTGAGCTTATCGAGCACAACGCCGATACCGTGCTTGAGGAAATCGGCATTGAGTTCAGAGATTTTCCGCGAGCACTTGAGCTTTTCAAAGAGGCCGGTGCTGATATCGATGGCGACCGAGTGCGCTTTCCACGTGGCATGTGCCGCAAGATAATACAAGACAGCGCTCCTAGAGAGTTTATACAGCATGCGCGTAACCCAGCGAAGAGTGTCCCTATCGGAGGCGACAACACTGTTTTAGTGCCTGCTTATGGCTCGCCATTTGTCCGTGATATGGATAACGGTCGCCGTTACGCCAATATTGAAGATTTCAAGAACTTCGTAAAGTTGGCTTATATGTCGCCCTCGTTGCATCACTCTGGTGGCACTGTTTGCGAGCCGGTTGATCTACCGGTAAACAAACGCCATTTCGATATGGTTTATTCACACATGCGCTACAGCGATAAACCCTATATGGGTTCGGTGACCGCTGCCGAGCGTGCGCACGATACAGTCGAGATGTCGAAGATTTTATTCGGTGATGATTTTATAGACCCTGCAAGCGGCGCTGAAAAAACCGTTGTTATCAACTTAATAAATGCTAACTCACCAATGACCTTCGATGACACCATGTTGGGTGCTGCAGAAACATATGCATTGGCTAATCAAGCAACAGTCGTTTCACCGTTTATTCTCGCTGGTGCAATGTCACCTGTGACGGTGGTTGGTACGGTCACGCAAATTCTTGCCGAAGCACTGGCAGGCATGGCGTTTGTGCAACTTGTGCGCCCTGGTGCACCAGTGGTATTCGGCACCTTTGCCAGTAGTGTTTCAATGCAGTCGGGTGCGCCCACATTCGGCACGCCGGAGCCGACATCAGTTTTATATATTGCCGCAGAGCTTTCACGACGCCTTGGTGTGCCGTTTAGATCGGGTGGTGGTTTAAACGCCTCTAAGTTGCCAGATGCACAAGCGGCGTATGAAGCTGCAAACACATTGCAAGCCGCCATGTTAGCGGGGGTTAATTTCATGTTGCACACCGCCGGTTGGCTTGAAGGTGGTTTGGTGATGAGCTATGAAAAATTCATGATGGATGCCGATCAAGCCGGCATGCTGCAAGTGTTTGGTGAAGGCCTTGACTTCTCAGAGAATGGTCAAGCGCTGGATGCTCTTCGCGAAGTGGGCCCGGGGCAACACTTCCTTGGGTGTGAGCATACTCAAAAGAATTTCGAATCAGCTTTTTATCGCTCCGACCTTGCGGATAACAACAGCTTTGAGCAGTGGGAATCTGAAGGCGCGATGGATACCGCGCAAAGAGCTAACGTCAAAATGAAAAGTATGCTGGAAAGCTACGAAGCGCCAGCGATTGATCCGGCGGTTGATGAAGCGTTACTGGCCTACATAAAGCAGCGCAAAGATTCTTTTCCAGATGCCAATTACTAGCCTGGCTGATCGCTAGTTTGACAAAAATGGCTCGATTTTCGGCTCATCCGAGCCGAAAAATGACCACTGACGAATCAAAAAGGTCGTGTTCAGGAAGCATTTGTTCCTCAAATGTTCCTTTTATATGACTTTTTGTCAGAAAAGTTTGCCGAATTGTGAATTTATTTTTCACAACCTCACCTAAAAATTACGGGTTTGTTATCAATGACTAACACTGTTTTAGTGAGAGATCACGTTAACGAATAAGGCTTTATTTCAGTGTGGTCCCTGATCGTTAAATGATCTGGCCCTAAGCCGAAATGTCGCATACAGTACATGATCGTGATGCTACGAGAACAAGCGGAAGCTCAGCGCGACCTAAAGCGATCATCAATAGAATCGTGGTCTAAGCAAAGATTTATGCACAGTGAAGTGCAGCCAAATACTGGTCCAGTACAGCATGCGCTGAGGAAATACCCGCTACTAGAATACGCTACTGGTTGGAAAAAACTGCATGATTAAAAGCAAAACCGCTGGACCTACAAGAATAGGCTTTCTGCTAATCCCCGATTTTTCAATGTTGGCATTCACATCGGCTCTTGAGCCGCTCAGAATGGCAAATCAACTTTCAGGTGAGCCCCTGTACGAATGGATAACAGTAGGAGGGACGCGTGAAGCAATTGATGCCAGTAACGGCATAACAATAACACCTGACTATTCGATCCAGGATGTTCCGCAACTGGATGCACTGTTTGTGTGTTCCGGAAATCAAATTCAACACAACATAGACAACGACGTTACTGCATGGATCAGATCACTGTCGAAACGAGACATGACTCTAGGTGCTGTGTGCACTGGCACCTACGCGTTGGCTAAGGCCGATGCACTGGAAGGGCACCGTTGTACTATCCATTGGGAAAACATGGCAAGTGCCAGAGAAGAGTTCCCGAACCTGGTTATATCACCTGAGCTATTTGAAATAGATGAAGGTCGTTATACCAGCGCTGGTGGCATTGCACCGCTCGATATGATTTTGCATGAAATAAGAAACACTCATGGATCTGATCTTGCCTCCGCGATCACTGAGCAATTCATGTGTGATCGAATCAGAGACAAGCACGACAGACAACGTGTTCCACTGACACAACGCATTGGTACTAACCAGCCTAAGTTGGCTGAAGCTGTGTCACTAATGGAAGCTAACATTGAAGAGCCAATGACACTCGATGAGTTGTCTTTTCATGTAGGCCTATCTCGTAGACAGCTAGAGCGTTTATACCAACGCTACTTGCAGTGTGTGCCTACACGTTACTACCTGGAGCTAAGGTTGGAGCGCGCGCGTCAGTTATTGCTGCAAACGAGTATGCCAATTGTAGATATAGCACTGGCTTGTGGTTTTATATCTGCACCGCACTTTAGCAAATGCTATAGAGATACTTTCGGTTTACCGCCACGTGATGAACGACGTCGTGCTGCGGGACAAGTAGAGGCGAGTAAAGCCGCTAAGAAAAACGGTGGCTCCAATTTGCGTCGCACTACGGTGTGTTCAGCCTCTGCGCCGTCGGCGGCGAGCGCTCCGCCCGCCGCTTGATGCAGGCGTTGGAGCAGGTAGCTTTACTTCTTTAGAAAGTTGTGGGAATTCCGCCGTTTTGTGCGGGATTCCCATCGCTTCTACAAAGTGATCTTGAAATTTTTGCTCTACTGCCGTTTCAATTTTTTCAACGCGATTAACCAGGTTTTCTATATCGTCTCTGGTGCGTCGATTTAACAGCGCCATACGAGCGCCTGAACCTGCCGCATTGCCAGCGGAAGACACATTGCTCAGTGTACAGTCTGGTATTAAACCTAAGATCATGGCGTACTTAACGTCTATATGACTACCGAAAGCGCCTGCAAGTCGAATGCGATCGACCTGTTCTATTTCTAGTTTGTCCATTAACAGCCTTACACCTGCATACAAAGCGGCCTTGGCTAATTGAATTTGTCTTACATCATTTTGAGTAATAATAATTTTTACATCGCCATCGTGCAGTAGATAGGAAAAGGTTCTTTCGTTTTCAATGACGCGATCAGATTTTTCAGCATGTGCTGAGCTAATAACGCCATTGGTATCTATTAAGCCCGCTAAGAACATTTCTGCAACCACTTCAATAATGCCGCTGCCGCAAATCCCGGTAACACCTAGTGTTTCAGTGGCGGTCGCGAACTCAGGGTCATCAGACCAAACATCGCTGCCTATTATGCTGAACTTGGGTTCAAGCGTTTCCGGGTTAATTCTGACTCGTTCTATAGCTCCGGGTGCTGCGCGTTGTCCGCCGCTAATTTGTGCACCTTCAAAGGCCGGTCCCGTTGGGCTAGAGCACGCGAGTATTCTTTCGTTGTTGCCCAAAACAATTTCTGCATTAGTACCGACATCAACCAATAATGTTATGTCGCTTATGGTGTCAGGGCGTTCTGCCAATATAACCCCTGCGGTATCAGCACCTACATGGCCTGCAATACAAGGTAATACATAAACTTGCGCATTGGGGTGGGTGTTAAAGTCGAGTGCTATAGCATTGCATTTAAACGCTTCATCAGTTGCCAGTGCGAAGGGTGCACCGCCAAGTTCCACAGGGTTTATGCCCAGTAGTAAATGATGCATAACAGGGTTGGCGACTAAGGTCATTGCCATTACGTTGTTTGCGTCGGCATTGATTTCTTCAGTAGTAGTGGTGACCAGGGCATTAATGGCTTCACGCACCACTTTGGTCATTTCAACTTCGCCACCCGGGTTCATCATTACATAAGAGACGCGGCTCATAAGATCTTCGCCAAAGCGAATTTGTGGATTCATAATCCCTGATGAAGCGAGTACATCGCCGCTTAGGAGGTCACATAAGTGTGCTGCGATAGTGGTCGAGCCAACATCAATGGCAATGCCAAGTGCTTGTTCATGCAGACCGGGCCATATCGCGACAATATTATTGTCGTCGGCCACCGCTACCGTTACCTGCCAATCACCTTTGCGTAGTACTGGTTGAAGTGTTGGCAGTAGCGATGCTTCAAATTTTAAATCGCTTAGTTGCCATTCATTTTCAAGTGCAAGCTTAAGGCGCTGCAAGTCACCCGTAGGTGAGTGCATGTCTGGCTCTTCTACTTGAACAAAATACAAGCGTACTAATGGATCAAGTTCAATGTCTAGCAGATCAGCGCCTTTTCGAATAACTTGTTTGTGAACCTGGCTATCTGGTGGAACATCTATGACTACATCACCTAACAAGCGTGCCTGGCAGCTAAGTCTGCGACCATCTAGCGAGATTTTTTTTACCTTCTCCCAGCGCTCTTCTGTTTTTGTAAACGATGAAAGGTTTGAGGCATCAGAGATTATTTCGTGTTTGGAAAATTCACCTTCAGCACACAACACCTGGCAGCGGCCACAAATAGCCCTGCCACCACAAACGGAATCAATATCAACACCCAGAGCCCGTGCGGCCTCCAGCACAGGGGTGTTGACTGGAAAGTGACCGCGTTTACCGCTTGGGGTAAAGACTACTTTTACCTGCTCTGGTTCTGACATCTGCGGAGTTCCTGGTATGGCTGCAAATCTGTGGTTTAGGTTCGTGCAGGGCGCTTGCGTTTTGAAACGCGGCGTCCGCGACCGTCGCCATCCTTAGGTGGCTCACGATACTTGCCAATCCAGTTGAGGCAGTCTGGGTCATGTCCCATGAGGACATCAGCTGCCATCACTGATTCCATTACCTCTTTGTGGCATGGGTTTGTTATTGCAGAAGTCATTCCGTGTGAGATAGCCATGGATAGAAAGGCACCGTTGATTCCGTCACGGTTCGGTAATCCAAAGCTTACATTTGACGCGCCACAGGTTGTATTGCACTTTAGCTCGCGTTGAATGCGACCGACGATATCAAATACCTGGCGGCCCGCTTGCCCCATTGCACCGATTGGCATTACTAAAGGATCAATGACCACATCGCAGGCCTTAATGCCGTAGTCCGCAGCATGTTCAACAATTTTCTTAGCGACAGCGAATCGAACAGCAGGATCTTCTGAAATGCCTGTTTCATCGTTTGAGATTGCCACCACTGCAGCATCGTATTTTTTTACCAGAGGCATTACCCGTTCAAGCTGTTCCAGCTCGCCGGTAACTGAGTTAACCAGTGCACGGCCTTTATAGACTTGTAAGCCGCGATCAAGTGCTTCAACAATTGATGAGTCAATACAAATAGGTATATCGCTCATTGACTGCACTAGTTCTATGGCTTGTGCCAAAAGTGCTGGTTCATCTGCAAGTGGAATGCCTGCGTTGATATCGAGCATATGGGCACCCGCTTCGATCTGTGCAATCGCATCGGCTTCTACACGACTGAAATCGCCGTTCTTCATTTCCTCTGCCAGCAGTTTCCGGCCGGTGGGGTTTATTCTTTCGCCGATCATTGTAAATGGCTTGTTAAAACCAATAATGTGATCGCGCTTTGCAGAACCTATAACGGTTTCAGTCATGGAGGTGTTCCTAAAAAACTGTGGGGTACAGCGTAGTGAATGTAACTTACACTCGAGAATGGAGTCAGCGTGCAGGCGCCTGACGCCTATTGCGTAGCGACAAAATGCCAGATCGTTCAACGATTTCGGGGACCGCGTGTTCCTGCCTGTAGGCCATAATGTGGCAGCCGTGTACGCCTTCTATTTCACTGGCTTGTTGAATCATATCGATACATAAATTAACGCCTTCCGCCTTTTGGTTATCAGCTCCTGCAAGGCGTTTAATAACAGCATCTGGAATATGCACACCGGGTACGTTTTTACGAATCCATTCCGCGGTTTTAGCAGACGCCAGTGGCCCTACACCGACTAAGATAAATACCTTTTTATCTAAGCCGAGTTCTCGTACTCGGTGCATATAATTTTTTAACACGTCAATATCGTAGCAATATTGTGTTTGTACAAACTGCGCGCCCGCTTCGACTTTCTTGGCCAATCGATCAGCACGGAACTCTTGAGGTGGTGCAAATGGATTTGCTGCAGCACCTAAAAATACCGCAGGTGCTGTGTCTAGTTTTCGGCCGCTCTCAAAGCTTGAGTTATCGCGCATGTTTTTGCTGATATTCAGCAGCGACATGCAATCTAGATCAAAGACGGGTTTAGCCTGTGGATGATCACCTGATTCTACTCCGTCACCACTTAAGCACAGTATGTTGGATACGCCCATGGCAGAGGCACCAAGGATGTCACCTTGTATAGCGATACGGTTTTTATCGCGACAGGAAATTTGCATAATTGGTGAGTAGCCTGCACGTGTAAGCAGGCCACACACAGCAACGCTTGACATGTGGCAGTGTGCGCCGCTGCCATCGGTGGCATTGATCGCGTCAACGTAGCCATCAAATATACTGGCGCGTTCATAAACTTGTGCCGGGTCTGCGGAGTCTGGTGGAGCTAGTTCTGTGCTTACCGCAAACTTACCTGCACGAAGCACACGTTCAAATCGTCCGGGTGAGCTATGACCAGGAAGTATAGGCAGTAGTTCTGCAGGTGATAAATGTACGTTGCGCTGTTCCATTAGCTTTTGCCACTTTCAGTTAGGGCGGCACTGGCAGCTTGGTTTTTCTCACGTGCAACTGCAAGCCATGAAGAGCGACCACGCAACTGATTGTTTACTGGAAACTGAACTACATGAACGTTGTCGTTAGACATACGAGCACTGCCTTCCCACGCTTTAACCCATACACACGCCATGTCTGGTTTGATTTCGCAATTACCATCGGCTCTTACTCCACCGCATGGACCGTTGCGTAAATTTTTTGGGCAGTTCATGGGACAAGACATACCGGTTGAACTAAGCGCGCATTGGCCACACATTTGGCAATCAAACAGAAACCCTTTAACGACTTTTTCAGTCACTGCAAAAGGTTTTTCTATGCGTTCGTAGCCAATAAATTTCCATAACGGATGCAACCGAACGACTACTGTTTCGAAGCCCTTATAGAATAGTTCTAGTAGTTTCGCTTGCTTTACGGACCAAAGCCGTACCTTATACAAAGTACTTACTCTTCGTCACTTGCAGCAGGGGTGCCGTTGGTGGGTGCTAAGCCTTTGTTCTTAACAATTGCCTGTAAGGCTGCTAGATCGAATTGATCTTCGATAATTTGCGCGGCCTTTTTTACTTCCATATCTAGATCATTGGAGCATTCAGTTTGCTCGCGGCGCCAGTCTTCGAGGTAGGCATCAGTGGTGCCCTTACCCGCGCGCATGGCGGCCATGTCGATCGCTTCTTGAAAGCGATCGGTCAATTGAATTTTGGCCGTTTTACGACCAGCTTTTGCCGTTACCTGGGCTGGAATGTCACGCCAGTAAACAGTAATTAGTTTTGCCATTGGATAACACTTTCGTTGAACTGGTTGAGTCCGGTTTCTAGATCGCCGTAGTCTGTACGTCGATACTCGTATTCTAGACCGAGTTTATTAGCTGCATCCTGAGCCATAACGATTAGCTCAGGGTTGTCTGTTTGCGCCAGATAAATAAGTTTCTTGTAATTGCCAAAGTACATGTCGCGTAGCTCGGGATGTTTTTCTATGCCGAGCTCTTTGATAATAATTCGGTCAAAATGACGGGCTAGGAAATCGGTTAGATAAAAAGTACCAAGCTCATCATCTGACATCGCCTTAAATACATCGCTACCTGCGAAAAATTCGTAACAGTGAGCGCCGGGTAGGCGTTCGACTTTCTCTTCGCGAATTACAACATCAAGCAGTCCGCCTGTACCGCAGTCGGCAAAGGCTATAAATATTTGCGAGTATTGATCACGTGCTTTGTGTATCAGAGTGCGCACGGCATCTGGAATTTGGTCTGGGGTGTTATGAATTTTTGCGGGTATACACTGTACCCGCATTTGTGACCATTGATTGAGATCAATAAGTGTGGTGATCTCTCGCGCCAATGCACCACAGGCAATAATCAGAGCAGGCTGTGATGCCAAGGTGGGCTCTTAAACAGAGGCGAGCGTTAGCTTGCCGCTGCCCTTTTCTCGCCAATGAGCTTTGAAGCGGTCTCTACAGCGACAGCTGCATCGCGGCAGTAAGCATCAGCGCCAATGGCATCGCCAAACTCGTCGTTAAGCGGTGCGCCACCTACTAATACAATGTAGTTGTCGCGAATGCCCTGTTCTTTAAGGGTATCAATAACGACTTTCATGTAAGGCATAGTAGTCGTGAGAAGAGCAGACATACCAAGAATCTCTGGCTTGTGCTCTTCAAGCGCTGCTAGGTAATCTTCCACCGGGTTGTTAATACCAAGGTCAATAACCTCAAAGCCTGCCCCTTCCATCATCATGGAAACAAGGTTTTTACCAATATCATGGATATCGCCTTTGACTGTACCGATGACCATCTTGCCGATTGTCTCAGCGCCGGTTTCGGCAAGTAGTGGGCGTAAGATTTCCATGCCGCCTTTCATAGCGTTCGCGGCCATTAATACTTCTGGGACAAATAAAATGCCATCGCGGAAGTCGATACCGACAATGCGCATGCCTTCTACCAGAGCATCGTTAAGGACTTTGTCTGGGCCCCATTTTCTCTCGAGCAGTATATTGGTGCCTTCGACTATTTCTTCGCGCAGACCGTTGTATAGGTCATCGTGCATTTGTTCAACGAGTTCATCGTCGCTTAGCTCTGAGAGAATAATCTCTTCTTCGTCGTCGTATTCTTCTTCTGACATCGGTTGACACTCCGAACTAGTATCTAAAGGGGGCTAATTGTCTGGATTGTAGTGACGAAAAAGGATTCGAAACTGTTTTCTTCCAACCTCGCAAGAGTAGGGCCTAAGTGCCTCGGCCCATGCCTTTTGCGCGACTCCGATCTTCTGATTTACGACTCAACCTGATTATAAATGAAGCCTATTTCGCAGTTGTAACCGGAAATTGGGCCTCACGACCATCATTGAGCCGAAATTTCGATGGTTATGAAGGCGTTTCAGACTTGTTTAGATCAATCGCCTCGACCGCTGCTACGGCACACATGTTAACGATGCCGCGAACTGTGACGGCCTCCGTTAAGACGTGGGCGGGCTTGCTCATGCCTACCAGCATTGGGCCAACCGGCAAGCCATCGCCAAATACTTTCACCATGTTATAGGCGATATTGGCAGCATCAAGATCTGGCATAACTAACAGGTTTGCGGCACCGCGGTAGGCAGAGTTGGGAAAGATATGATCGCGGATCGCTTCATTTACGGCAGCGTCGGCATGCATTTCACCTTCTACTGGTAGGTCTGGATAGCGCTTTGTGATCAACTCGCGTGCGCGGCGCATTTTACGACTGCTGCGATTGTTTCTGCTACCAAAATTGGAATGCGAGATTAGCGCTACTTTGGCGTTCATCCCGAATTGATTAACCACGCCCGCGGCAAGCGCGGCAGTCTCTGCCAATTGCTCATCAGTTGGGTCAACAGTGACATGCGTGTCAGTTAAAAAGAAAGTACCGTTTTGCAAAATTAATAAAATAACCGCTGAGCAATCGCTAACGCCTTCATCTAAACCGACGATGCCTTTCACATAACGAAGGTGTCGAATGTAGGCGCCTTGGGTGCCGCAGATCATCGCATCAGCAGTGCCCATTTTTACCATTAACGATGCAAGTGCTGTGGCCCGGCTTCTGACTACTGCTTTTGCATAGCCGGGTGTAACACCACTGCGTCCCATTAAACTTAAATAGGCATCAGTGTATTTTTCTTCATCTGGATTATTACTCGGATCAATAACGGTAAAGTCAGTTCCTATTGTTAAGCGTAGGCTGAATTTTTTAATGATGCCTTCAATAACTTCAGGTCGGCCTAGAACAATCGGTTTGCAAATGCCATCGTCAACAATAACTTGCAGTGCATTAATGACACGTCTGGATTCACCTTCTGCAAATACAACGCGCTGCGGGTTAGACATAGCTTTTGAAAATACTGGCTTCATCACCATGCCAGATTTAAAAACAAACTCACGCAACTTGGTGCGGTATTCGTCAAAATCCTGTATTGGTCTGGTGGCGACCCCACTTTCCATAGCAGCCATGGCGACACGCAAGGGTATTGTTGTCATGAGGCGCGGATCAAAAGGTTTAGGGATCAAATACTCAGGGCCAAAACCAAATGATGTATCACCGTAGGCCGCTGCTACTACATCTGAAACTTCCTGTGTCGCGATTTCAGCTAGTGCTTCTACTGCAGCTATTTTCATCGCTTGGTTGATTTGCGTGGCACCTACATCTAGTGCGCCGCGAAATAAGAAAGGAAAGCACAATACATTGTTAACCTGGTTAGGGTAATCAGAGCGGCCAGTTGCAATGATGGCGTCATCGCGTACCTTTCTAACTTCTTCAGGCATTATTTCAGGTGTAGGGTTGGCCAACGCGAAAATTATTGGCGTGCTCGCCATACGTGCGACAAAATCTGGTTTAAGAACTCCTGGCGCAGAGAGGCCCAGGAATATATCGGTGTTCTCTATGACATCGCCAAGTGTGCGTGCATCCGTTTTGATCGCGTAGCGGCTTTTGTATTGATCCATCTGTTCTGTGCGACCTTCATAGACAACACCGACAATGTCGATCACGGTTATGTTGTTTTGCGTAGCGCCAAGAGAAACTAATAAATCAAGGCAGGCAAGCGCGGCAGCCCCTGCACCGGAACAAACAATTTTGCTGGAAGAAATATTTTTTTCTGCCACTTTTAAGGCGTTAATTATTCCTGCCGCAACGCAAATGGCGGTGCCGTGCTGATCATCATGAAACACGGGTATGTTCATAGACTCGCGTAGTCTGCGTTCTATCTCAAAGCACTCGGGGGCTTTTATGTCTTCAAGGTTAATGCCGCCAAAGCATGGCTCCATTAAAGAGACGGCATCAACGAATCTATCAACGTCGGTTGTATCAAGTTCAAGATCAAAACAATCTATGTCAGCGAATTTTTTAAACAATACCGCTTTGCCTTCCATCACAGGCTTCGATGCAAGCGGCCCAATTGCACCAAGGCCCAGTACAGCAGTGCCGTTGGTGATCACGCCCACCAGATTGCCGCGCGCGGTAAGGTTGGAAACTTCACTCGGATCGTCGACGATAGCTTCGCAGGCAGCAGCTACGCCTGGGGAATAGGCCAGCGCCAGATCGCGCTGGTTGAGCATATTGGTAGTTGAACTGATTTCAAGCTTACCCGGTTTAGGGTAGCGATGATAATCAAGTGCTGCTTCGCGAAGTTCGTCGGCCATGGATTGCTCTTCATTGTTGCCGCTACGCGAATTGGGTAATGGCTCACCCTATCGAGTTAAATTCGCGGTGTTATTTTTTAGGTGCATAAATGTCGGTACAAGTTCCTTCTGCCACTTCACACGCAAAGTTAAGCGTTTCGGAGAGTGTCGGGTGAGGGTGTACCGTAAGTGCAATATCCTCTATGTCGGCGCCCATTTCTAGTGCCAAGACAGCTTCCGCAAGTAGTTCACCTGCATTGGTACCGACAATCCCTGCGCCTAGTATTCTTTTGGTCTCAGGATCTAGCAGGACTTTCGTCAAGCCTTCGGTTCTAGCAATGCTTAAAGCGCGACCGCTGGCAGCCCAAGGGAAGGTGCCTTTCTCGTAGGCTATGCCTTTTTCTTTGGCTTCTGTCTCAGTCAGGCCCATCCATGCGATTTCAGGGTCGGTGTAGGCAACTGATGGAATCGTCTTAGCGTCAAAAAATGATTTTTTACCAGAAATGACTTCTGCTGCTACTTTGCCTTCATGAGTTGCCTTGTGCGCAAGCATCGGCTGCCCGACAATGTCGCCAATCGCAAAGATATGGTTAACATTGGTACGTTGTTGCTTATCTACCGCGATAAAACCACGCTCATCGACGTTAACACCTGCTTTTTCTGCATCAAGCTGCTTGCCGTTTGGTGATCTGCCAATCGCCAGCAATACCTTATCAAAGGTGTCTGTGGCAGGAGCCTTGCTGCCTTCAAAAGTGACAGTGATTCCATTGCTAGTTGATTCCATGCCGCTGACGCGCGTGCCAAGGTATATATTTTCGAAAAGTTTGCTAACACGTTTTTGAAATGGTCTTACTAAATCACGATCACAACCTGGTATTAAGTCGTCGGATAATTCTACGACGGTTATCTTCGTGCCAAGAGCTTGGTATACGCAGCTCATCTCAAGGCCAATAATTCCACCGCCCACCACCAGCATGCGATCTGGAATATCAGTAAGTTCCAGTGCGCCTGTGGAGTCTATTAAGCGCTCATCTTCATAAGGAAAGCCAGGTAGGCGCACCACTGACGAGCCGGCAGCAATAATTGCATGGTTGTAGTTTACTGTGCGTGTTGAGCCCTGATCATCAATTTCAAGTTGGTTTGAAGATAGAAATTTAGCGCGGCCGTGGGCGACTTCAACACTTCGTTGTTTCGCAAGCCCTTTTAGGCCTGTGGTCAATTGACCTATCACTTTTTCTTTAAAGCCACGTAGTTTGTCGAGATTGATTTGTGGTTCACCGAACGTTATTCCATGATCTTCCATGTCACGTGCTTCGTTTATTACTTGTGCCGTATGTAGTAACGCTTTAGACGGAATGCACCCGACGTTTAAGCAAACACCACCAAGTTGCGGATAACGTTCTATTAATAGAACTGAGAGTCCCAAATCTGCGGCTCTAAATGCGGCGGTGTATCCACCCGGTCCGGCACCAATAACCACTACATCATAGTCACCACCACCGGTAGGTTCAGCGGCTGTTGTGGATTGCGTGGCAGTCGCAGCCGCTGTGTTTGTAGGGGCTGGTGTAGATTCGGTGGCGGTAGTTGCTGCTGCTTCTGATACTGCCATGACTGCTATCGACGATCCGGTAGAGATTCGATCGCCCACTGATACTAATATTTCAGTGATTTCACCCGCATGTGGAGAGGGAATCTCCATGCTGGCTTTGTCGCTTTCTACGGTAAGAAGTGAGTCATCAAGAGCGATGCTGTCTCCGACGTGTACCAGTAGTTCGATGATCTCTACATCGTCGAAGTCTCCGATATCCGGTACTGTAATCGTGACAAGATTATCCACGTTTTGTCTCCGTGACTAGCATTTCAAAGTTTCTACGACAGAGTCTTTGAGTAATTGTTTGAGAAGTAAAGTGGCCGAAAGTGCTCGGCCATATTCGTAATATAAAGAGCTTTTTTCTTTAGCGTTGAACGTTAGTACAACAGCATTTTGCGAATATCACCGATGACTTTGCAGTAGTGCACCATAAAGCGTGCGCCGTCTGCACCGTCAATCACGCGGTGGTCATAAGTTAAATCAAGCGGGCACATAAGACGCGGAGTAAACTCTTCTCCGTTCCAAACCGGCTGCATCTTGGCTCGTGTAATACCGAGAATTGCAACTTCAGGCGGGTTTACGATAGGTGTAAAGCCACTGCCACCAATACCACCTAAGCTTGAGATGGTCATGCTTGCACCCTGCATTTCTGAGGGTTTGAGCTTCTTCTCTCTTGCGCGGGTGCTGAGGTCAGTCATTTCTTCTGACAGTTCGTAAATACTTTTCTTGTCAGTATCGGTTAGTACTGGCACTACCAAGCCATTAGGCGTATCTACAGCTATACCAATGTTGAAGTATTTTTTATAGAAAAGTGATTTACCATCTGCAGACAATGAAGAGTTAAAGCGAGGGAACTGCTTGAGTGCCGCGGTCAGTGCTTTTATATGAAACACAAGACCGGTAACACGCACGCCCATATCAGCGGCTTCCTTCTTTATAGAGTTTCTGAAGTTTTCAGTTTCAGTGATGTCGGCTTCGTCGTGGTGGGTCACCATGGGTAGGTTTAACCAGGCACGGTGTAGGTTCTCTGAAGTTAGGACATTGATGCGTGTCATTTCAACGCGTTCAACTTCGCCAAATTTACTGAAATCTACTTCAGGTATAGCGGGTATGCCGCCACCTACGCCACTTGCGCCGCCGTAGTTACTTCCAGCAGAAGCTAAGCTGGCTTTTACAAATTGCTGTACGTCTTCTTTTAGAATTCTGCTTTTACGGCCGCTGCCGTTTACGAGTAATAGGTCTACACCTAGCTCTCTGGCGAATTTTCGAACGGCGGGGCTTGCATGTGCACGACGATAAGATTCGTCAGCAATTTTTTGTGTAGGTGATGTTGCGAGCTGCGGCTTGTTTGAAGCCGGAGCAGGGGATTGCGCTACTGCATCGGGCTCTTTAGTTGCAGGTGCAGGTGTTGCTTTAGCAGGTGTAGGTGCTGTTGCAGTGCCAGTGCTTTCGATTTCAGCGATCACTGCACCCTGGGAAAGTTTATCCCCGATCGATGCTGATAGAGAAATAATTTTACCAGCGGCGCTCGAGGGGATTTCCATGCTCGCCTTATCACTTTCAAGAGTGATCAATGATTGATCGAGCTCAACAGTGTCACCGATACTGACTAGTACTTCGATCACTTCTATTTCTTCGAAGTCACCGATCTCAGGTACGACTACCTGGTTTGTTGTTGTAGCGCCTGATGGTTCTGTTGCCGCTACCGGTATTGGAGGTGGTACTTCTGCTGTCGGCATTGATGCAGGTTCGTCCGCCCTTGCGGCAGGTGCTTCACTCGCAGCTTCCTCGGCTGTGACGGTTGCTATTAAGTCACCTTGTGAAACCTCTTGACCGATTGCTACAGAAATTTCTGTCACTGTGCCTGCATGTGTCGATGGAATCTCCATGCTTGCTTTATCACTTTCAAGTGTGATCAGAGACTGTTCAGCCTCTATGCTCTCACCGGGTGAGACAAGCACTTCAATAATTTCAACGCTATCTTCGCCAATATCCGGAACGCGGATTTCTATGGATGTTGCCATTTGTTTTCCTCCGGTTAGTTAGCGACTGGATTAGATTTGTTTTGGTCAATGCCGTACTTGGCGATGGCCTCTTTCACTTGGCTTGCTTCAACCTTGCCTTCTTCGCGAAGTGCGTTGAGCGCTGTAACCACAATGTAGCGACGATCAACTTCGAAAAAGTCTCTAAGCTTTTCGCGAGTATCTGAGCGCCCAAAACCATCGGTGCCAAGTACTTTGTAAGGAGTTTTAATGAACTCTCTGATGCCATCAGGTAACACTTTCATATAATCACTAGTCGCGATTACTGGATGCGGGAAGGCATCTAGTTGTTCGCTAACGTAAGGTACTTTTTGAGTAGCTTCAGGATTCAAGTTGTTCCAGCGTGCAGCTTCCAGTCCGTCTCGGCGTAGTTCAGTGAAGCTTGTAACGCTCCAGATATCTGAACCAATGTTCCAGTCTTCGGCTAGCATCTCGGCGGCGGCAATAGCCTCTCTTAAGATTACGCCTGAGCCAAGTAAATTGACACGGTGTGCCGCGTTAGGTGCAGTGCTGCTTAATTTGTACATACCGCGATTAATGCCATCCTCTACGCCTTCAGGTATAGCTGGTTGATGATAATTCTCGTTCATCGCAGTGATGTAGTAGTAAACGTCTTCTTGATTTTGCATCATGCGAATCATTCCAGTGTGAATGATCACTGCCATTTCATAGGCGAAGCACGGGTCATAGCAAATACAGTTAGGTATGGTGCTTGCCAACACGTGACTGTGTCCGTCTTCGTGCTGTAGGCCTTCGCCATTCAATGTAGTGCGACCCGCGGTGCCACCTATCATAAAGCCACGTGAACGCATGTCACCTGCAGCCCATGCAAGATCACCAATTCGTTGGAAGCCAAACATTGAGTAATAAACGAAGAACGGAATCATGTTCACGCCATGCGTACTATAAGCGGTAGCAGCAGCAATCCATGAAGACATACCACCTGCTTCTGTAATGCCTTCTTCAAGAATCTGACCGGTCTTGTCTTCTTTATAGAACATCACCTGATCGCGATCTTCCGGGGTGTATAGCTGACCAACAGACGAGTAAATGCCTAGTTGTCTGAACATGCCGTCCATGCCGAAGGTGCGGGCTTCATCTGGCACTATAGGTACAATATTTTCACCAATCTTTTTATCTCTGGTAAGAATGGTGAGCATTCTTACAAATGCCATAGTGGTAGAAAGTTCTCTTTCACCAGAGTCTTTTAGCAGCGGATCAAACACTGATAGCGGTGGTATCTCGAGTGGTGCTGCAAATTTTTGCCGCTGAGGTAGAAAACCTCCCAGTGCATTGCGACGTTCGATTAGATACTTTGAAAGCTCGCTGTCTGCTTCTGGTTTGCAATATTCTAAGTTTTCAACTTGCTCATCGCTAAGTGGAATATTGAATCGATCACGCATATCTCTTAGTGAATCAAGGGCCATCTTTTTCTGCTGGTGAGTAGAGTTGGTGCCTTCACCAGATTCACCCATGCCATAACCTTTGACAGTTTTCATTAAAATTACAGTCGGCTGGTCTTTATGGTTAGTTGCTTCGTGGTAGGCGGCATACACTTTATGTGGGTCATGGCCACCACGATTTAAGCGCCAGATATCTTCATCAGATAACTTGGAAACCATTTTTGCAGTTTCCGGGTGCTTGCCGAAGAAGTTTACTCTTGTGTAAGCGCCGTCTTTGGCTTTGAAGTTTTGATATTCACCATCGACAGTTTCAAGCATTAGTTGCTTGAGCTTGCCGTCGTGGTCTTTAGCCAGTAATGGATCCCAATAAGAGCCCCAAATGACTTTAATAACATTCCAGCCGGCACCGCGGAAAACGGCTTCGAGTTCTTGAATGATTTTGCCGTTGCCGCGTACCGGGCCGTCAAGTCTTTGGAGGTTACAGTTGATAACGAAAGTTAAGTTATCAAGTTTTTCACGACCTGCTAGTGAGATTGCACCTAATGATTCAGGCTCATCCATTTCACCGTCACCCATAAACGCCCAGACTTGACGATTATCAGTTTTAGTTATGCTTCGATCATGCAAATACTTCATAAACCGTGCTTGGTAAATTGAAGTGATAGAGGTGAGTCCCATCGATACCGTTGGAAACTGCCAGAAGTCAGGCATAAGGTATGGGTGTGGATATGAAGATAATCCTTTGCCATCAACTTCACGTCGAAAGCCATCTAGATCTTCTTCAGAGAGTCTTCCTTCAAGAAACGCTCGCGCGTAAATACCAGGTGCTGAATGCCCTTGTATGAACACTAGATCACCGCCACCTTCAGGGCCTGGTGCTCTGAAAAAATGATTGAAGCCGACATCATATAGAGTGGCTGCAGACGCAAAGCTTGAGATATGGCCACCGAGGTTTGAGTCGTCTTGATTAGCTCTTAACACCATAGCGGTCGCGTTCCACCTGATCATTGAGCGCAGTTGGTGTTCGTATTCGTGATTACCAGGGCTGATGGCTTCTAAGTGAGGCGGTATGGTATTGATGTAGGCGGTTGATGCGCTATACGGTAAATTGGTACCTGAGCGTCTAGACTGATCAATCAGTGCTTCAAGTATAAAGTGCGCGCGCTCGGGGCCCTCGTGCTCAATGATTGCATCTAGTGCTTCGAGCCATTCGCGTGTCTCCTGTGGGTCGGAGTCTGGAAGTTCGCGCATAATTAGGCCTCTATGTTGGATCGCTTGTGGCGGAGGTTTATAAGGTTAGGGAGAACATATAGTGCATTCAATGGAATGAGTGTAATTGTTCTCTTGAAACGGGTGCACAAAAGGCAAGAGGATGAGTATAAACCACCCTGTCAAAAAATGTGCGAAGTTATAAATGAGCGAATTAAATAAGATGCAGTTTTGCTCGCATTAAGCGGCTGAAACGCAGGCTAGTTGCAGATTTGAGCGTCTGCAAATTTCCCCCCTGGCTCAACACTTGTGAGTCGACAGCTGGTAATTCCCCCGCCATTGGGTGCTTCTCTGGCTTCAGTGCGAACTCTGGTGTAGTTTTCGGTGTAGCCGAAGACATGTGGTTTGGGTTGTTCGCCAGGTGATCGCAAGGTGTGATTTCCCTCCCACAGGACGAGGCCGGTAGTGTCGAGCTGCGCTGTGATGAAGTCTTTGCGCATTTGATCCGCTAGTGTGCGTAGTTCAGCGCTTCTTTGCTTTTTTACCGATTCAGCGATTTGATCCTGCATGCCGGCGGCTTTCGTGCCGGCCCTGGGAGAATAGCTGAAAACGTGAATGTGGCCGAAACCGATCTTTTCTATGAATTCAATCGATTCGCTCCAGTGTTGGTCGGTTTCGCCAGGAAAGCCAACAATTATGTCTGTGGTGACATTGAAATTTTTAACCTGATTTCTTGCCTGTTTTACCAGTGACTCGAAGTCATCTGTTCGACACCGTCTAGCCATACGACGCAAAATGAAATCGGAACCGCTCTGCAGGGGCAGGTGCATGTGAGGCATCAGCCGTTGGTTTTCAAATAAGGTGAAAAAACCTTCACCTAGATCCCAGGGTTCTACCGATGCGAAGCGCACTCTGGGTATTTCAGTTGATGCGAGTATTTCTGTGACTAATTCCGTCAGGTTGCTTTGAATATCTGAGCCATAGCCGCCGACATGCACGCCTGTTAAGACTATCTCCTCTACGCCTTCCCGGTGTAAGCGGTTAACTTCGTCAATGATGTCTTTTATGCTTCGGCTTTGTTCTTCACCACGCGCAATAGTGACAATGCAATAGCTGCAGCGATAGCGGCAACCGTCTTGAATTTTTATAAAAGCTCTTTGTCTATTGCGTGCAAATAGTGCTGATTCTGCAGGTAGAGTAGCGCCTTCCGGCATAATGCTGATCGGAAGCGAGTCAGTAACATTTTTAACTAGCTGGTTTTTTTTGCTGTTGTCGATCAGTAGATCTATACCAAGCTCTGTGGCGCTGCCAGCCTCACCTGTAGACACTGCACAGCCGCTAACCACAAGTTTGCCATAAGGGCTTTCGCGCCGTAGCCGGTTAATAAGCTTGCGCGATTTTCTCACGGCCTCTTTGGTGACAGCACAGGTATTGACCACTGTCACGTCTGCGTCTTGCGCGTTGGTGACAAGCTGGTGTCCGGCTTGTTGAAACTCCAAAGCCCAGCTTTCTAGCTCTGCTTCGTTAAGTCTACAGCCAAGTGCTTTTAGGTGAATATTCACACAATTAGATCGTTGTTCGTTGAATATGAGATATTAACAGGGAAGCTCGTTTGTGAGTAAAAGAAAACCTGATGGGTCTAACATTCAACGCCAATGTGGCGGGCAAAGCGGCTGTTGCCACGGTAAAATTTTGCCAGGTCATGGTAAACACTGGCCAAGCCTTGGGAAGTTAATCGAAAGATGGCAGTAATTTGGGAGCAGCAGCAGGGCGACGATCACTATGAAGTTCGCACGGCAGGTCGGTCGGTTCGCTTATACAAGAGTGGTGTGTTTCATACTCAGTGGAATGAAAATCGACCTCTCTCCGGCGGTGTGTGGGATCTATTATTTTTACCGGCGTTGTTTATGCCTGAAGGTTCAGTACGGCGTGTGTTGGTGCTTGGTGTTGGTGGTGGTGCAGTGATTCGCCAGTTCACCACATTGTTATCGGTAGATAAAGTGGTGGGGATTGAGCTTGATCCACTTCATTTGCACGTAGCGCATGAGTATTTTGGTCTGCAGCTACCGAACGTAGAGCTGATCGAGGCAAACGCAATAGAGTGGGTGAAAGCTTACAAGGGCCCGAAGTTTGATATTGTAATTGAAGACTTATTTACTGAACAGGCTGGTGAGCCGGTACGCGTAATGGAAGCCACAGAGAGCTGGTTTAGACAATTACACAAACTGCTAAAACCAAATGGCTCTCTAATAATAAATTTTGAAGAGCCGGCTCAACTAAGGGCCACTAATAAGGCCTACCTAAATTCTCTGCCCAGTGGTCGGGCAGATAGTCGTTTCGCTTTCAGCTTACCGACCTACGGTAATTGTGTTGGCGCGTTTTTATCGATTGAGGCTGACCCTGAAAACCTTCGCAAACGGCTGGATCAGGTGCTAGCTGGCTACCCTTCGAACAGAGCCACGGCGCAGAAATTCCGTGTCCGAAGAGTTCACGACAAGTGATTGGCGCACCAGTGTTTTAACCATTTTTGACCTGATTCTTATGGGCAGGAGTAGGGGCAATGGGGTTATAATTGGTGCTAAGCGCATGTAGCTAGTGTCCGTCCCTAAACAGCGCGTAGCGAGGATCATTCAGGTGCGTGAGATTTTGCCTACCCTATATTGGCGTTTAGTCATTCTAAACTATATAGGGTCGGCGAAAGATCACGTGTCCTGAGTGGTCCGCTGTAGCGTTGTTTATGGACGGACACTAGCTAGTGCAATCGGGTAGTCAATCACTCCGTGGTGGAGATATCTGCAAGCCCGAGTATCAAACACCAAATAGGGGAATTTTTCATGGTAGATCAAAAAGACGACACAAATAGAAAGACAGGGCATGCGGTCCAGAGCGAAGATATCCGGGACAAGCACATATTGCCTGATGATGAAAAGCTCCGAAAATCAGTGAAGTATGGTGGTGTTGCGCTTGCAGGGCTTTTATTAGCTGGTAGTTGGGGCAACAACGTCAAGAAAAACGGTGAGATAAAGCGTTTGACTGAAACCTCTGCTTCGATGGAAGTAGTCCAGGCTGATCTTGATGCTTCAAACGTAAAAATCAGTAATTACGAAACTGAGCTTGCACAACTTAAAGATTCAGTAGGCACATTGCAGGCTTCAAATGACAGTGCCGTCGCAGATAAAGAAGCGGCATTAGCAGAATGGCAAGCTAAAGTCGCAGCGTTAGAAGCTAATCAAACAGAACAGCAAAACCTGCAAGCTAAAATTGACGAACAAGCATCTGCTATAGCGGAGCTTGAAGCAATAAAAGCATCAGCGGTAGATGAAATCTCGGCACTTCGTGCAAAGAGCCAACAAGGCGAAAGTATTGCTGCAGGTCTTGATGCAGAAATTGCCACGCTCACATCCGCCAGAGATGAATTACAAGCACGCGTTGATGCAATTGATACACGCTCTGGTAGCTTGCTATCTGAACATGATGCTGTGAAAACTGAGCGTGATGATTTACTTGCCAGGCTTGAAGGTGTTGGTGCTGAGCGTGATCAACTCACTGCGGATCTTGAAAACCTTAAGAACTCAGAAGGCCTTGCGGCCTACAATAAACTGAATCAGTCCTTTGTGGGCTTAGAAGCATCTTCGGCTGCAAAAATTAGCGGGCTTGAATCGGAGCTTTCAAACGTAGCAGGCACCGTTGTCGGTTTTAAAACTCAAAATGAAGAGCTTACCGGTAAGAATGCTGAGCTAACACAATTAGCATCAGATCTTACTGCGCAAAGAGAGGCTCTTGATGCAGATATCGCTGCTAAACAAGCAGAGATTGAAGGTCTTTCAGTAGAGCGAGATACACTTACTGCAAAAGTCACCACGCTTGAAGAAAACGTAGCCACTCTAGAAGAGAATGTTGCCACACTAAATGGCGAGAAAAGTTCGTTGGCGGCAGAGATGGATACTTATAAAAGTACCGTTGAAGAAAACA
>CALGKA010000150.1 GCA_937927895.1 uncultured Granulosicoccaceae bacterium
ATAGTTTGCCGGCGGACAAGCAGTGTATCTGGCTGAATGACGGCATACCTGTTGGATGGAGTTATAATTGGCCTGAAATTACTGATAGATCATCTGGTACACAGCGTTATGCAGTGAAGGCTTTTCCAGAAATAATTTATGGAGAAAAAGGCGAATTTAACGACAATCCGAATAAAGTATCCAATCCTGACTCTGGCTTTCCAATAAAAGCTGTAGATGTTTTAGAGAACAATAAGCTGATTGATGTGAGCTTTGCCTATAGTGAATATTTGGTAAACGAAGTAGGTCGAAATGTTGTTATAGAGGCTTTTTTACACAATGTTGGTGGTGATTGTTCACAGATCAGAGGCGATAATCGTGCGCTTGAAATCATGATCTGGACTGAAAGACCGTCGGATGAGTTTACCCTTACAGAGAATAATTATGCGAGGGATGTTTCTATCGGGGGTTATACCTGGAATGTTTATTCTAGAGAAACGCCTCAGGACTATATAGTGTTTGAGGCCACTACGCCTTTCAGTGGCAGAGACATTGTTAGTAGTACCTCGGGTACTGGCTCATCAGCTAGCGGAGGTTATAACTGGAATGAGTTCGTCCAGTATGTATATAACAATCAGCAAGAGCTGGGTGTTACTTTAAACTCTGAGTATTGTATGGCTGGTCTGGAGTTTGGAACAGAAATATGGTTTGGTGAAGGTCAGTTTAGAGTCGATGAATATAACGTTAGCGTATCAGATGGTGATTCAGACAATGACGGTGTTTTTGGTAAATTAGATATTTGCCCGAATACCTCGTTACGGTCAGAAGTATCGCTTGGTTCTTGCACTACTAATGTTGCTAATACTGTGCAGCCAAACGGATGCAGTATTCTGGATGAATTGTCTGCCTGCGATTTTGATAGTTTCACAAGCGAGGACCAATATACGAATTGTATTTCCGGTATCAACAATAACCTGAGCCAAAGCGGGTTGCTCAATAGCTGGGAGAAGTTCGAGATTTTGCGCTGCGCTTTAAGTGAGCGGCAATAGAAGCGAATTACAAACAAAGTATTGATCCGGAGATTTTGCCATTAATGGTGGGGTCTTCGGAGCTTCTTTTTTATGACTGGAACCAGTGCGAGATTGGTCTCTGTTTTCCATGGGTGATATTTCCATAGATGATATTTCCATAGATGATATTTCTAAGGGTAATAGCGTGCTTGTGCACAGGCAGTATCGGATCTGTGTCCATACCGGGATTTAACACTGTCCTGTAAGCAGACAAATCAAATGCGGGCTATCGGTATACTCGGCTCTTAGGTATGTCACAAGGGGGCCAGAAAATGAGCAAGAGTTTTACTGTAGATCTGTAGATGTGGTTTGCTACTAGCAAACATGCTCGCTATGACACGTCCGCGCGAGCAATCGGAATAACATAGTCATTGATCAAACGCATTAAGTCGCCAAAGTATCCCTGGCTGCGGGCAGGCAGCGTTGGGTCAGAGGTGATTGCAAAAGTAAGCGCAAGATCTGGAACGATGCATATGACTTGACCGCCATAACCCCGTGCGAGTGCATAGGTGGTGCTGTCAGTTTCTCCAAGGAACCAGCCATAGCCATAGCCCAGGCCTGAAAACATAGACCTTGTGACTTGTTGTTGTGAGCGTTTGACCCAGTCTTCGCTTAATACCCGGTTATTTCCTACTATGCCGCCATTTCTGTACATTTCGCCGAAGCGAATCATCGCAGGGATTGTCAGAGCCATTTCGTTGCCGCCGAGGTAGTGGCCTTGCGGGTCGCGTGTCCATGCAGGGATATCAAAACCTAACGGTCGTCCGAGGCGATAACGCGCTAGAGTCAAAAGGCTGGTGCCGGTGACCTTGGATAAAATTGCACCCAGCACATGATAAGAGCCAGTTGAATACAGCATTACGGTACCGGGCTCTTCAACCATAGGGCGTGACAAAGCGCTTGCTACCCAGTTGCTGCTTCCAATCCATCGGTTGTAGCCAGGCCCTGATGTGCGTTCGAGGCCCGCTCGCATAGTGATTAGATTATTAACCGTTATGTCGGCTACTTTTGGATTGGCGTGAGATGGAATCAGATTGGGAATAAGATCACCTAGAGTAGAGTCCATTGACGGTATTTCGCCACGATCAATGGCAATGCCGGTAAGCGCTGCAACAATCGTTTTGGAGACTGACTTAATAGGGATTAGTTGATTCAGGCCGGGGCCACGGAACCGTTCGGCCAGAACCTGTTTGCCATTTTGATGTATAACGATTGCACGGCATTGGTCTAGTGTATGCGCCTTCTCTATAACTTCTTGCCAGTCATTGGTTTGTGCGGCTATTGTTTGCACATCTATTGTTTGCGCATCCATTGTTTGTGCTGCAACGGGGCCGGTGGCGAAAGCAATTGCGCCACTTAAAAAGGTACGTCTGGAAATTGGAGGCATTCAGGTGTTCTTAAGCTTTCGGTAGTGTCGAGTGGTAAGAATACTAGAATTAGATTCTTGAATCTGGAAGTTTTAAAATTCAGCGTGTTGGTAATGTAGGAGCAGAATGGACACGGACTGGTAAAGCGTTAAGTCGGTAATGGAAGCCAGTAGGTTGAGTTGGTTTTTATGGTCGGGTGGTGATGTCTATGGTTGCCATGTTGGTATTGAATTATCAGCGACCAGAATGTCAGTATTATAATGTTAAATGTACTTGCACAGAAATTAACAGTAGCATCCTTTATTCTTGATCCCTTTGTTCTGTTCTCCACGCACGACCTGATTGCGCATCATTGGCGCCTTGTTGCCATCGCGTGTGCGCGTCGGACCATGTGCTTCTGATAAATACCAGAACGGAATTGATTTCTTTGTCGCTCAAGGCATCTTTAAAAGCAGGCATCATCGAACGGTATTCGGGGTCACCCATGGCGGTTGCTGCACCGTATTTTACGGTCTCAAAAAGTTGATCATCTGCATGATGCCAGGTGTGGCCGCTATCATCATGCGGAGGTGCTGGCATCATGCCTGTGGTGGCATCGGGTAGCTCCCAATTGGTTTGTCCTTGAAGTTCAGTGCCATGACAGGTTGCACAATGCAAAAGATAAATACCCCGACCATCGCTGATTCTTTGTGGAGTTTCTTGTTGTAGGTGTGTCAGTACACCGTCACTACCAGTGTTAACGACGGGTTCAGGGGCTAGCAACTCCATTAGTACGTGATGTGATTCGCGGAGTTCCGGGCTCATCTCCAGTTCAGTTGCGTGAACCGGGTAGTTGAGGCTGGATTGCAGACAGATTAGAAGTAACGCTGGTCGATAATATTTATTCACATTAGTTCTCAATAGTAATTACGCGCTTTGTTGGTATAACGTTTCCTCGGTATAAAACGATTGCGTCTCCTTTGAAATTATTGCCGCAAACCGTGGAGATCGATCTAAAGTTCACAGCGCCAGGTCAGAGGATCACTTTGAGCAAACGGCAAGCTTAGGTAGCCCTCGAAAGCTCAGTTTTGGAAATGGTTGATCGAGTTTGAGTTAATTATGTTGGATTAGGCGATGAATAGGAGGAATGAATTATGCAATTTGCGGGGGAGTGGAGAAGTTTTTCGGTTCAGTAGAAAATTTGCCTTGTTTTTGCGAACCCATGCAGAATCCAAAGGTACGTTTTTATAAAATATTGACGATCAAGTAATGGTAAGCCCAATCTTCCTATGTGTGATCTGTTTGGCTTGAATTAATAATATAGCGGACACAGTCGTAGATGAAAGTAATATCAGATCCACGCTTATCAGTTCTAGAATCTGTAAAAATCCCGTTTTGGATATTTGACGTTCAGAGTTTGCGGATTCGGTGGGCTAATAAAGAAGCCTTAGCATACTGGAAGGCATCTTCTGCGGACGAAATATCAGTCCGCGATTTTTCCAAAGATATTTCGGTATCGGTTAAAAACCATCTGCAAGGCGTACTGAATGATTGCATAGAGACTGGCGAATCCAGAACTGAGAGTTGGACTCTATATCCTGAGGGTGTTCCGCATACAGCCGAAGCGGTTTTGTCTCCATTTGTGCAAGGAGATTACTCCGCGCTGCTAGTGCATATAGTCTATGAGCGTAAGGACGAGACATCCGATACATTGCGCAGCGCTCAAGCATTGATGCACACCTCGGCAATGATTACTTTATACGATGAGAGTGGCACCTTATTGTACTCAAACCCCGCCGCTAGAGCTGTGGCGAAATACCCAAACGAGAGACTAGATCAAAAGCTTGCCTCTCCCAAAGATCTGCTTGACATCAATGTGTTACTGAAGAGTACAGGGTCTTGTGCCATGGAAGTCCAGGTGAGAACGTCGTCGGGTGTTGTTTGGCACTCAATGAATCTTCAACGCAGTCTCGACCCTGTGACAGGCAACTATGCGATTTTGTGTAGCTGTATAGATATCTCTGATCGCAAGAAAGCACAGCAGGAGGCAATTACTCTTGCGTACACCGATTCACTAACGGGCTTGCCCAACCGTGTAGCCCTGCTAGAGCACCTCAACAAACTCTGTGTAGAGGGAAGGCAGCAATTTGGAATTCTGTATTTGGATTTAGATCGATTTAAGGTTGTGAATGATTCACTCGGGCATCAAATCGGGGATCACTTGCTAAAAGAAATTGGTAGTAGGTTAAAATCGATTATGGAGCATAGGGTAGGGATTGTATCTCGCCTTGGAGGTGATGAATTTGTTGTGGTTCTGGAGGAATCTTGCGACCGTGAACAGGTACGGGAAATCGCTGCGCAAGTACATGACACGTTGAGCGAAGATGTCCAGATTGAGGGATTTAATATTTCTATTGCTCCCAGTTTAGGTATTTGCATGTATCCCTTTGATGGCAATAGCACAACTACGTTGATGCAACACTCTGACGTCGCTATGTATGCAGCTAAAGCGTTGAAGTCAGGCTATCAGTTTTTCAAGCCTGCTATGAATGTACACGCGGAAAAACGGCTTGAATTAGAGCACGACATGGTAATAGCTATCAAAGAAAATCAATTCGAGCTCTACTACCAGCCAAAAATCTCTTGTGACAGTAATTCCATCAGTGGGATGGAAGCGTTGATTAGATGGATACACCCGGAAAAGGGAATGATTAGCCCTGCTGATTTTGTACCCATCGCAGAGGAAACCGGCTTGATCAATAAAATTGGTGCGTGGGTAATACACGAGGCAATGAGTCAACAGGCAAGCTGGAAAAAGCAAGGGTTCGAGGTAGTGGTCGCTCTAAATGTATCGCCTGTACAGTTTGCGCTCGATGATTTCGTTAGCTACATTGATTCTGCAGCCGAGCTCACGGGTAGTGATCCATCGTTGATCGAGTTTGAAATTACAGAATCATTATTGTTAGGCGATGATTCAGGTATCAAGGAGACCTTAGATTCACTGCACCAACGCGGGTATCCGATAGCGCTTGATGATTTCGGAACCGGGTATTCGAACCTTGCTTATTTATCAGCTTACCCATTGACGTCATTGAAAATAGACCAACAGTTTGTCATGGATATCAAGCAGACCGCGATACTGACGATGATTATCGGCATGGGTAAGATGTTAAATCTGAAGCTGGTAGCTGAAGGGGTTGAAACTATCGAACAACTCAAATGGCTTCAAATTGCCGGGTGCGATGAGCTTCAGGGTTACTTTTTCAGTAAGCCGATGCCTGCTTCAGACGCCACCGATTTCATTAGCAGTTATGACGTCACTGCTCATATGTACAGCGATCACTCAGAGAAGAGTTTGGCCGCATAATTAATACAGTACGGCTCAACGTAAGTCGAGCCAGATCTCTGCGGCGATGCTCTCGAGCTCTTCTGGTAATGCGTAGGTACCAGGGCGATACTTTTTGCTGAGTAGTTCTGGAACCAGCATGATCAATTCCGAAAACAGGAACTCAACGATCTCATCCGGAACACTGGCACCTGTGAAATTAACCGGATAACCCTTGTTTACCAGGTATAAGCATCGACCATCGTTGAGCGTTAGTGCTTCAACGTGTTCATGTATTTGATCAACAGATTTTGTAATCGATCGCAGATAATCGATATCGATCTCTACATCTTTGGATGATCCACTCACCAGAAAGCATTTGTGCGGTAGCTGATCAATCAGCGTAGCGGTAATTGAACGCCTGCCACTAGTTCCGATAACAATTTGCGGTTTGAACGAATGCTCACCTCGCAAAACAGAAAACCCATCGACGACAGCACCGACCAGTGTAATGTTATCGACATCCTGTACAGTGACCCGGCCGCCGCGTGCCGAGAGACTGTGAGCGGCTCCTTTGCCCACCCATCCGTAACCCACCAACAATGCTTCGCGGCCGACCAGCGCCATCCCGAGGTCCCTTGCGATGTTGTCAAATGCTGCAACTACGGCTTCACCCACCAATCCACCTTCAATTTCTTTGAGGCGAGTTTCAGCGCAATTGAGCTGCGGTATTTTTAGATCCGGCAAAGCCTGTGCTGCCCACACGCCTTGTTTGGTGACTTCTACAGCGCCGACGACGATATTAATGTCATTTGCATAGTGCTCATGTAAGCACGTGATCGCGTAACCGCCTACTTCATGGATCATTAATTCTAGATTGTCTTTTCGGCATCTTTCGAGGCTCGAGCCTAGTTCACGATGCAACACCTGGTTTAATTCCTGAAAGGAGGGTGTTACTACTTTAATGCCGGCCTGTTTTAGCTCTTCGATTACAGGCTGAGAGCCTGAGTAGCCAATACCGATAACACAGTCTATCGGTATATGCTTATGCAGAAGGAGTAGCAGCCGAAGAGTATCCGGATACAAATGCTGCACAACAAACTGACGCACAGCCGGGTATTCTTTAAGTCCAATACGCCGAGCGGTTTCTCCCAGGTAATCAGGAATTACATTAGTCATCAAATTAATTCTTAATTACTTCTTCGGAGTCGCAATAAATAGCACGTCATTTGAAACTGTTTTGAGCGCGGATAACCTGCCTAGTGTGTTCGATAAAAACAGGTCTGCAGGTTTGAAGCCGGACCATTCGAAAAAGGTGCCGCGAAGGTAGTTGAAGAGAGACCCCAATTTGTTTTCAGGAGTGTATCGCTTACTAATCATTGGCAGATAGGGGATGACGGACAGATATCCAAGCCCCTGAACGCGACTGATCTCAAACTCTGACTCAAGTACCTCGCGCCATTCATGCTGAGTTAAGCGTATTTTGTGCTCCGGGTAATGCAGGTGTTTGAATTTGAATCTATCCATGCGATAGAGCTGAGGCAATGTCACTATGATTGTCGCTTTGTCGCCTATTGCACGTCTTACGTTAGCAAGAATCTTTTTTATTTCTGCCGGATCTTCATTAACGTGTTCTAAAACATCGAGCATCATTACGACATCAGGCTTCCATGGTAGTTTGCCTTCTAGAGCTGTTGGCACACTAAGGTCAACCACGGCATCTGGCTTAAACTTTGATTCGTAATCAACACCGCAATAGTCAAATTTCAGGTTTAATTTCTCGAGGTATTGTCTGGAAACCTGTAAACCACAACCAATATCTAGAATACGCGGGTTTTCAATATTGAGTTCATCGATAGCTTGTTTGACGAGATGAAACTTTACGTGATTAAACAAGTTTTCATTGTTTGTTTCGAGTAACCGCTGTACCAGGTAGGGTGATCTGATTTCTTCTGTGGGCTTTACGGAGGGGCCTGTTGTTGGGGAGCGGCGCTTTTTGAGGCTGGTTTTCGTATAAGGGGATTTGAGAGCTGGAGCGCCGATTTCTTGCTTTAGGTTCATCATTTTTTCGCTACTTTGTCAAAAGTGGTGGTTATACAAACATTTGTACGACTCCTTTTGTTACTGCTCCAATATGTAAACTAATGTAACAAATGTAGCGCCGCGATACTGTTGGAAATGCGGCGCACTCGCGACAACAGTGTTTACATGCAATGTGTACCTCGCCGGCTAGCTCATCATTAGCCACTGTTCGGCTAAAACCCCCGCCAATGCAAGGCCGCGAATGACAGAGGTTGTTGTGGGTTCTTATGGATAAAGTTGTCTATACCTGCCGCAAATAAATCAACCATCGCTGCAAGCTGACTAAATGCTAGTTGACTTTACAAAGAATAATTAGAACGCTTACAGGGTATTTCGTAAGAAACAAATTGCTAAAGTTGCAAAAGCTCAGATGTAACGGGCAACTCAAGCAAGTAGGTCCAGCCGCGTCTAAGGCAAGCCCAAGCCGTTCTTTTACCGGCCAGATAAAATTAAGCGCACCTATTTGACAAGCGTGCCTTAGGGGCATTTCTTCCGCCGATATAAGTGTTACTTGCAGTGGGAATATAATCCTTTTAGTATTACTGCAGCGTTTTTATAGTATAAAACCGCTGGCAACGGGATTGCCGTGCGGAATTTAACCTTGCGTCCATCGTCGAGCAACGGGACTTTGGAAGGTATTCGCTGATAAGGGAATGTAAACATGGCAATGATCTTGTTTCTCACGGTATGCACACTCGCTGTTTTATCGACTGTTAATAGCGGCTTATCTCCACCCCGGAACATTAGTAGCGTGGCAGGCAACTCGGGCAGTTCGGCGGCCAGTTCAGTAGAAAGTAGTGGTTCGTCTGATTCCATGAATAACGCTGATGATAGCGTAAAAATTTTAGCCACAACTTACGGCCAGCTTGATCAATCACATGTTTCCAGCGCTAATCCGTTGGTCACCATTGCGGCAATTGAAACCGGTTTAAACCCGGAGACCACACTTATCCCGACTGATTTTTACTGCTACTTCAAAGAGCAACAGGATCTCGACAAGCCAGCGGTGACGTTAAGAGTGAAAAATAGATCGCTAACAATACTCACAGCCGAAAAAAAAATGTCAGCCACTTTCAGGCCAGGTAGAGAAGAAGGTGACATTCTTATCAAGGAAGGATCGGGTGAAACTCATGAGGGGTATCTTAAATTTACTTCATTCGGTCAGGAATTGAGTTTTGGTGAAATGGTTTGCTACCAACGAGGTGCATCACACGAATCATTGCAGCATCGATTCCTGTTGAATACACCTGATACAGGAACATTCAATTGCAACACATCTGTTGCCAGTGCAAAGAACACGTCAGTTGAATTACTCCCGAACAAGCAATACAACGTTTCCGGCAAAACCGGCAGCTATGAATATACTTTTGCAGCTTTTGATAATTCCAGTGCAATTGGGTTTGTCAGTGGCCCTCTGATGGGGGCGCAAGCGGATTACTATGAAGATCCGGATTCAGGCACTCAAGCATTGGTGTTTGAAGAGTCGAGTCGTAGACAATATTTTGGTGCTGCAACGTCTAGTCGATCGACTACAGCGTTTTGTACAAGACAATCTGAGCCGCGGCCATACAAACTATATGGAGTAGACAAAGCGCCACAGCCTATTGCACCGAAGCAAGCACTTCAAGGGCTCTATCTCATTGATGAAAGCGAGCTATCGGGAATGTCGCGCAGTGATGCTGCACAATACATAGAGTTTGATTCTTCGGGTTATCTTCGCATCGGAATGCCTATAGAGGGTGGGACTGACTGTACGTTAACGCAGCCTAGTGGAATGCCCTTATGTAGTCAGTACGACTTTGATGGCAAAACTATTTCTTTAACAAGGCCCTGGGGAAAAGTCTATTCATTGCCTGTTTCATATGCACGTGATGATACTCTTGAGCGTGTTGGAGAATTTAAAGTAGAGCTCGCAGCACCTGTAGACCCTGCAGATGTTATTGGCACGTGGGATAGCCAAGAGGTTAGTTCGGGAGGTATCGCTTATTGTGCCGCTGGTTTTTGTAGTGGCTCTATACAAGACCGCTTGTTTCGTTTCAAGAAAGATGGAACATATTTATTTAGTTCTGGTGGTGAGTCGTACAGTAGCGGCAACCTGGATTCGGTTTCGACTTATGCCAACAGTAGTGATAGCGATCAGAGCAGCGGCACTTATCGCGTAGATGGTAACCGTATCGAGTTAGTTGATAATGGCGGGCGGCGTACTGTATTGCCTATAGTGCTAACGAAACGCGGTTGGCTGGCAGTGGGTGAGATACAGTACCGGCCAGAATAGGCTCTTGGGAGTTGGGAAACTCTATGTGCAAATCAAAAGCCGCTTCCAATGAAGCGGCGTGTAAAAGCCATCTGTTTATTGGTAATTTAATATATTAGACATCAACCTGACGCCAGCCATCTGCCTCACGCTGGTGTTGCTCTGCCAACTCGAGTGGGTCTGATAAGGCATCTAGCGGAAGGTCTACCGGTAATGCGTTGTCAATGAAGTCACCGAGCCAATTCTTTACTTT
>CALGKA010000151.1 GCA_937927895.1 uncultured Granulosicoccaceae bacterium
AGCAAGCTAAACGAGAGCACCATATTAATATTACTCAACCACTTGATCCCTTTACCTACTCCAGACAATGCAGACAAAGTAGAACACACCATAACAACAGCGAGTGCCAGTAGCATAGAGCCTGTGCTCGGCACTAAAACACCTTCAGCATTTGTAGTCATTAACCAATCAGCACCGGTTATATTAAAAAGCCCCGCGGAAAACGAATCTAAACCCAGCCCAATCGTTTGACTAATGCCTAATATAGTGGCAACTACAGCGGTAATATCAACGATATTCCCTAAAGGACCCGACAAGTGACGACCAAATAGCGGGGTAAGTGTAGAGCGAATGGTAAGAGGCAAGTTACGAGAGTATGCAAAAAATGCCAAGGCAATACCAACTAATGCATAACACGCCCAAGCACCTAGACCCCAATGTAAAAACGAATAGCGATAAGTAGAGGTAACTGCAGACTCAGTTTTTGCAATCACCAAATCAGGAAGAGCGGTTATAGCACCAGCCGCTACTTGTTCGTTGTACGTCGCCATAACAGAACTGCCCTCGGCTATTGATATACCAGCTGCATCCAGTGCGGCTTTTACTTCTAATGTGCTCATGCGAATTAATGGATTATCACCGATGTGCCACATAGGTTCCCCTGTGGCATAACCCAGCATGCCAATACCGATACCGGCACCGAACATCATTGAGAACCATGAAAAGTTTGAAAAGTCGGGCTTGCCGCCATCGCCCAGGATTATTTTCCCCCACCGTGGATGCAAGGCAATAACAAGGCACACTACAATAAAAAATGCCACCGCCCATGTGTAGTAATAGTTCAGGTTATTAAACGACCAGGTTTTCATCGCTCCTAATACAGCACCCGCTTTTTCGGGAAAAACTCCAGCCCAAACAACAATGAGTGCAATTACAATTTTTGAAGCTACCGAGACAAACCGATTGAAATTGGCATAAAAGCCATTATCTTCAGTTGCTATAGGTAATTCTTGTAGTGGTGGCCGTATTTCCACGATATTCCTCCATTAGATGTGCGAGTGCTTGCGGACAATCAAACAACCTATTTCCTAAACAGGTTAATCGACAAGCAAATAATAATCCCTACAGACACCAGAAGATCACGCTCAGAACATGCGGAATCTAAACAGCGACCATGCCACTACAACAGAATACCCATACGAAATCAATTCCCCGAAAGACACGGATATACTCAATATAGGTATCTACAAGAACACTAGAAGCAGAGCACACGTGGCCCACAGCGCAATTTTTGTAGACTCAAAAAAGCATATCACTATGGCATTTTTAGCTTGGTTTTTATCACACTAAAATTGGCATACTTAAAATGCACACCGCCAACGCTGACCCGAAAGATCAAGATCACTCTGAACCACCACTGCACTGTTGATGACCACTAAAATCAGTCGAGTACTTGATCAACAATCTAATGTATTAGCTCGCTCCCACTCACTTAAATGAGCGGTGTAGTCATGCCAGTCTTGCATACGCAGTTTTACATAGGCGTCTATTAAGTCATCTCCCAATGCGGTGCGTAGCGATTTGCTCTTATCTAACAATCTGATGGCGTCGAGTAAATTCAATGGTAACTTTTTTGCACCCTTGGCTTTTTCAGGCTCGGCATACATGTTGTTGTGATGCGGCTTGCCGGGTGGTCTTTCGTTGTAAACACCGTCGAGCCCGGCGGCAATGATTCCCGCTTGCATTAAATACGGGTTCGCCGCACCGTCCATTAGGCGTAATTCAAAACGACCATCGTCCGGTACACGTATCATGTGCGTACGATTATTACCCGAGTAAGTCACGGTATTCGGTGACCACGTAGCACCAGAACGTGTCAAAGCACCATTAATACGCTTGTAACTGTTGACCGTTGGGTTAAAGATCGCGGTTAGCGCTTCGGCATTATGAATAATGCCACCGAGAAAATCATAGGCAAGCTTTGACAAGCCAAGTTCTTGTTTATCTTTTTTATCTAAAAACAGATTTTTTGCACCTGTCTTATTCCATACTGATACATGGGCATGGCAACCATTACCGGTTAGATCTGCAAAAGGCTTAGGCATAAACGTTGCGCGAATATCGTGCTGTTCTGCGAGGGTCTTTACCATGTACTTGAAAAACACATGACGATCTGCTGTTTTTAAAGCATCGTCGTAGTCCCAGTTCATTTCAAACTGGCCGTTCGCGTCTTCATGGTCGTTCTGATACGGACCCCACTCAAGCTCAAGCATCGAATCACATATGGCTTTAATCACCGGGTATCGGCGCATCAGGGCCTGTTGGTCATAACAAGGCTTGGATTGCGTATCTCTTAAATCAGATAGCTTATTGCCTTTGATATTGGTTAAAAAATATTCACACTCAACACCGGTTTTAACACGATACCCCTTGGCTTCAGCTGCCTTCAGCTGTTTCTTTAGCGCCACCCGCGGTGACGCTTCTACCTCTTTGCCATCCATCCATAAATCTGCAGCCAGCCATCCGATCTCTGGTTGCCACGGTATTTGAATAAGACTGTCCGGGTCGGGCACACCAAACATATCCGGGTGTGCCGGCGTCATATCAAGCCATGCCGCAAAACCTGCAAAGCCCGCACCTTCTTGTTGCATACCTTTTATAGCACGCGCTGGCACCAGCTTGGCTCGCAGTACACCAAACAGGTCAACAAAGCTGATTAAAAAATATTCAATGCCTTTGGCTTTGGCTATTTTAGAAAGATCGGGCATGGTTTTCCTCCAACTCATCTTTAAGAAATTTGTTTAGGTTTTTCTACATGACTATTAAAACTTACCGGGTATCCATTGTGTTCCCGCTAACGGTACGCCCGCCATCGCGGCCGCTTCTATGGTAAGCGCTGCTAAATCTTCTGGTTCTAAGTTATGCACATGAGACTTACCACAAGCACGAGCAAGCGTTTGTGTTTCAAGCGTTAGTACACTGAGGTAGTTGGCCAACCGCCTGCCTGCTGCAATAGGGTCTAGCCTTGCGCTTAGCTCCGGGTCTTGCGTGCAGATACCCGCCGGATCACGACCATCTTGATAGTCATCGTAGTAGCCGGCGCTAGTGCCGAGCTTGTTGTATTCAGCCTCGTGGGTGTCGTTGTTATCACCGAGCGCAATAAGGGCTGCGGTTCCTATAGATACTGCATCTGCACCCATCGCTAATGCTTTTGCCACATCAGCACCTGAACGAATACCACCAGATACAATGAGCTGCACCTTGCGGTGCATATCGAGTTCTTTTAATGCATCGACCGCTGCCCGTACCGCCGGCAGCGTGGGAATACCAACATGCTCTATAAATACATCTTGTGTTGCCGCTGTACCGCCTTGCATGCCATCAACCACCACGACATCGGCACCGGCCTTTACCGCTAGAGTTACATCGTAAAAGGTTCTGGCCGCACCCACTTTTATAAAGATAGGTTTTTCCCAATCTGTGATTTCTCGCAGTTCAGCGATTTTGATTTCAAGATCATCAGGGCCGGTCCAGTCCGGATGCCTGCAGGCAGATCGTTGATCAATCCCTTCAGGTAGATCTCGCATCCCTGCAACACGAGGAGATATTTTTTGCCCAAGCAGCATACCACCACCACCCGGCTTTGCCCCTTGGCCTACCACCACTTCAATAGCATCGGCCTTGCGCAAATCTTCAGGGTTCATACCGTACCGCGATGGCAAGTATTGATAGACAAGATACTTTGACTGACCTCGTTCCTCTGGAGTCATACCACCGTCACCTGTAGTGGTGCTGGTACCCATTTGCGATGCACCCCTGCCTAGCGCCTCTTTTGCTTGCGCTGATAACGCCCCAAAGCTCATACCTGCAATGGTGATAGGTATATCCAGGGTTATAGGTCTTTTTGCAAAGCGATCTCCTAATGTAACGTTGGTTCCACACGTTTCTCTATAACCCTCCAACGGATAGCGAGACATACTGGCACCAAGAAACACAAGGTCATCAAAGTGCGGTATCTGTCGTTTAGCACCAAAGCCTCGAATATCATAGATACCTGTTTCTGCAGCGCGTTGAATCTCACGAATCACTGGTCGTGAAAACGTTGCAGATTCTTTTAACCATGATTTATCGACCATGTGTGACACTCCCGCCTGCTTGATTCAAAGTATTCAAATGTTCTTATTGTTACTAGTAGATCGATGCGTTATCGATATCAAAGTGATACAACTTTCGAGCAGAACCGTAGCGCGTAAACTCATTCACTTGTATATCGGTTATTCCAGCTGCATCAAGCAAGGACTGAAGCTTATCTTTATGCTCTGCACGCATCTCTTTCTGTTCGCAGTCCGCCCCCAGACTTTCTACCTTGCCGCGCACATATAATTGCGCCTCGTAGATCGAGTCACCTAACGCATCACCTGCATCACCGCACACAACCAAGCACCCTTTTTGCGCCATAAACGCACTCATGTGACCAACACTGCCTTTAACCACTATATCAACACCTTTCATAGAAATGCCGCAACGTGAAGATGCATCACCCTCTATAACAACCAGGCCACCATGTGCGGTAGCGGCACAGTATTGTGAAGCGTTGCCGCTTACCTGCACACGGCCTGACATCATGTTTTCTGCAAGCCCGGGCCCTGCATGACCATTCACACGAATAGTTGCATCGCTATTCATGCCCGCGCAGTAGTAACCCACATTGCCGTTAATTTCTACCTCGTGGTTACCAATGGCACCTACTGCAATAGAATGCTTACCACCAGCGTTGTTCACCGTTACTTTGCCGGATACTGCAGCGTGCAAATGTTGGTTTAATTCTCGAACCGGATTATCTGCAAGATCAAATGAAACCATTACGCTGCTACTCCATCACGTATCTCACCTTCCCAAGTATATATTTGCGCAGGTACGGGCTCCCACACTTTCGCGTTCTCAGCACCGGGTAACTGTGCTATGGCTCGAAACTCTGAACTCATCGCGACCCAGTCATCGGTCTCTGCAAGTACCGCAGGCTTACACGCCACCGGATCACGCAGCACAGCAAAGCCGTCACGAGTACCAATAGCAAAAGTATAGAAACCATCAAGGTCACGAATGGCGGCGGCCAATGCTTGACGCAATGAGTCGCCTTGTGAAATACGCCACGTTAAGTATCCGGCAGCTACTTCGCTATCGTTGTCAGTTTCAAATCGAATGCCCGCACGCAACAATTTCTCCCTTAGCCGATTGTGGTTTGACAAAGAACCGTTATGCACAAGACATAGATCAAGTCCGGTTGAGAAAGGATGAGAGTGACTGGTAGTGATAGCACTTTCTGTGGCCATTCTGGTATGCGCTAACGCATGACTACCACTGATCTCGTGCAAAGCATAATTGCTAACGAACTCACTCGGGTGGCCTTTCTCTTTGTAGATTTCAATGCGCTTACCGGCACTCATTAAGCGTACATCGGGAAACGATTCTCTAACCCATTGTTCCATCAGTTCCGGTGTTTTCGTAGATTCAATGACAAGGTGAGTGCCACGGCGTTTTAATTGTACGCCATTAAACGCTGTTTGCACCGACTGGGCTACCGCATCTATCTGGTTAGTGTCGTCATGCTGTACAGTGACTTTCGATGCTTCTCCGGCAATGGCACTGTCAGCATAGAATGCCACACCGGCACTGTCTGGCCCTCGCTCTCCCATTTGCTCTAGCATTGCGCCAACATACTTACCGAGATTCTCTCGAACCGAATCAGTCTTGGCATAGAGACCAACAATACCGCACATAAATTTCCCCCTGAATGACGGTGTGGCCGATAGCTCATTTTTGTGGGTACCCTTGAGCTGCGTACGCACAGTAACCGCATCGGACTTTATCTGAGTCTACGAACCCTGCCGCAAGGACGCAAGCACTGATAATAAACAGCCGCCAATGAAACGGTTAAGACCGCTGATGTAGCCCTAGGTTAATAGCGTTTCGCACGCGAGGGTCGCAAATTGGACAAAGAATACAGGGATATGCGTCTTATACAGTGAAGCGGGCTTACACTACGGCCACCTGCCACAACCGCGGACGGTGGACATTCACACGGGAGGCATAATGCCCGCTGCTGTGCCAAACAGTCTGATTGTAAATACTCTATGGCTATGAACTTTTGAAGGTAACCGATTTCATGTAACGGGCACAGACCGCTTTGCGAATAAATAACTGAAACCTGTTTTAGCTTGACCCTTGACCCAATCGCTTGACGATCAATAAAGATATTTTGCAACATCTCTACATTGGGTGCAAAACTCCATCACATCAAACTCAAGAATACAATCGGGCGTTCTATCTTTTTTATCAACGTTGACAAGAAAAATATGCCTGCCATTATCAATTCTGAAATTGCCTGCTTGCTCCTGCCGATACAGCATCTTTACCAAGAGAGCCTCAAACTCAATGGGCGCACCCGCTACTGATAGGACTCCATTACCGGGACCGCTGGCTACCAACTCTTTTTGTTGTTGCGAAGTGACATTAGACACTATAACTCCACAATGCCTGTTCAGTTCACTCTGTAGCTGTGATCCAGCATACTGATTTTTTGCCATTTGCTTGTTTCTAGCATGCAATATTTTATCTATGAGCTGATCAAGGCTTTTCATGGCCGCTGAACTTGCTTCACGGGCTTTTTGTAAGTCTTGCGGTGTGCTCAACCATGCCGCCTGAAACGCGATCGATGTAGTCTCTAATTCAACAATCGCAAGCTGCACCATCGCTGTGAATGCGCTATCGCCATCCATGAACTCGTTTGTGTCTTTATTTTCCATGCATAGCCTTTGTATACAAACTACTTGCCGTTGCGTACATATGCCTATCTTGTAGCGGTCCAATCACCACGACAGCCAAAGATATCCGCCCAAGTACCAACACCCGATAACTCAGAGAACGAACCAACAACATTACCTATTGACTCACCATTACGATTGAACTGCGCGACAACAGTGCCATCAGAGTCAATGGTTCCCGTTACAATATTTTCCGCACTGCTACCTACAAAACTACCTGATAAGCGCTGATTATTCACCGACATTGTTCCCACACCACTAAGACACGCCCCACCTGTTGTATCAAACTGATTAGAACTGGTAGTCACCAGGCTCCAATTGCCGCTTGCATCAATACTTGATGTGCTGCCGGCATTACTACTATCGTCGCCACCACTACCGCATGAAGCCAATATTGCAACCAGTGCCAATGTAAACAGCGGCTGACTTAGTTTTCTTATGCTTTTTTTCATACATCACCTGATAATCTAATGATAATCTAATTTCAATCTACTAAAAACAAGACGGACACATTAGCGCTAGAAAACGATCAACATCGTAGAGGCCTATTTTTAGGCTGAGATCGTCTTGTGCCAATGATAATGAATCACCTTCAAACCCCAAAGACACTTCAATTTTATTGCCAAAGAACCGACTGTATACCTCTATACTACTATAGGATTCGTAGTTAGTATCGAGATCAACAAACGGAAAGTAATCTGCATTGCGCACAAAACGCACGCCACTGGATGAACGCAGAAAGCTTTCTGGCTTGCTGAAGTCTACGCCTATAAATACAGAACTTGTGTTGAATCGATCACGCTCGTTAACCACCCGACGAAATTGTGTCCCTACCCCAACCATAAACCGATGGTTCGTACAGTAACTTGAAAGAATCGGCGTGCGTGCAAACGCATGACAATTAAACTCAGGCAAAGGCAATGCCCAGTCCCACGATATAGCCACCCCTGATTGCAGCCCATCGATACCGATATAATCGGGTGACAGGTGCGCAAGCACACGACTACGCTCTAATACTGTCTGGCTACTACCACTGCCTGGCATCATTGCCCAGGCGGCAGAAAATGTGCTAGCCGATTTTCCGTTGTATTTAGTTTCAAGATCCAGCAAGCGCTGCAGTGACTTTTCTAAAAACCCGAAAGTCCAGGGACTCAACCGTTTACCAAGAATAAACTCAACTTCATCGCTATACGTCCACTTTCTTTTTTTAAACACACCACTGTTATCTGTTCTTTGTATATCTAACGCCAGTATTAGATCTTCAAACCTTCCGAATCGCTCTCCACAAAGCGCTAGAAAAACAGACAGCGTTTGATTAACGTAACCATCAGCGCTTGCTCTTAGAAAATCACCATCCGGATAACAATTACCCACCGATTCTGAAACACCTAACGGATTTCTTTGATAAAACGCCTGCATAAGCTTAACCAGTATTTCAGCATCACATGAATCTTCAGAACAGTTGCGAGAGTCGATAGCATCTGCAGAATTTTTCAGCGGCTCAAAAACTATTGTACTAAGCAGCTCAAGCTGAAGAGTCTTCGCACCATTTTCACACTGGCTGTTTATTTCAAGCCGCATTGCATCCGCACAGAAGAACTCAACCACGCTATTGATGCCGTCAAATATTCCGGCTGCATAGTCGTGGTAAAAAAAACTCTTATCGAAGAATGCACCAAATTTTTGCAAGTAAGTGCCCACTATCGGCAACGTGCGACGTGTGAGTAGTAATTGGGGTGCATCAACTGAACCGAAATTTTTAGCCAATGAATCAGCCAACACTTGCTTACGCAGTGTCGTGAGGAGCGGCGAGAGCACCTCTAACTGGTGCTCTATTGTGTAGTCATTTGTGTAGTCATTTTCTGTGCGGCCATCTGTTAAGCGTACATTAGTATCGGGTAGACTTACGGCCTGATCATTTTCAGGATTCAAAAATATATAACTGTGCGAAGTCTCTATACCATCGCTTGCATCTCTGGCCTTCACTAAATCAACCGCTGCACCTACTGGCACATTGTCGAACACACCGCCATCGATAAAAGTATTGCTAGCAAGGTAATGACCCGCTGGGCAGTTGGCATCATTTAAGTTGTCAGCTACTGGCGTTATCGGTGCGCAATAACCCATTTCAACTGATCCAAATACTATAGGAAAAGCACTGGATGCCATTACCGCCCTGGCGACAGTATCAAAAGGCACAATGCCGTTTTCTTCTGGCAGATATAAATAGCTGCTGCTTCGTTGTTGAAATTTTGCGTACCGCAGATTATTTTTAAAAGCGATGCCGGTAGTCACCGGTGTGTCGCCTTGCACTGAAAGTGTTAACGGCAATACGTATCGTTGGTTGGGTACCTGCAGCTTGGCATCACCGGTGCCAAACTCACTAAACGCAGGCTCTACCCGGGTTACCACGATCGCTATGTCTACCTCACAGCCATTTTTGTACTGTCCGTTTTTTACCGCTTGCGATATTTCCAGTAAACGCTCTACGTAGACACCTCTTGAGAAAATAGAGTCTTCAAGAATACCGGAATCATTTTTTAGACCTTGACCTTGTAACTCTAAAACACCGTAGTTGTCTCTGCCGGGCAGTAGATCTGCAAGCTGCACATTCCAGGTGCGGTAAAAAAGATTATTGATCGCAGAGCGATTCCCGCTCGTTTCTGCCTCACAATACCGCAAGCCGGTTAGCACTGTATTCACAGCACCCGCTGAAGCCCCGGTAACCGATTGCAAGGTGTGTTTTCCGGAACCCTTTATTGCTTCAATTATTGCCCAGTTAACACCGGCTTCATAGATACCAAGGCTCACTCCGCCAGAGATTGTCATGGAGTATTTTCTTGCGGGAGTTTGTGCATCGGAATCTGCAAACACCGTCGGGTGTGGCATTTGAAAAGCAATAAGACAGATAAACAGGAATCGAGGCATGCGTGTAACGATCAACTTATGCAAAGACTTCAATAATACAGGGCAATGCGGCAGCTTCATTGTTCTCATTTAGAAAATACGCTGGCAGTCACGAGCGACCTGCACTCTACCTGTAATAGCATCTTAGGATACAGTAAGAACGCCAAGTAAGCTGCGATCAGCACCACGCGCTATAAGCGTTGCAACCAGTTTTTTGAAATACTCCCCCTCTTTTTTCTAGTTTCTTCCCTTGATTAAAGTATCTTCAACGTATCTGACCTGCAGGGGCCCGGAACACAACCAGAACACAACTAGACCCACAAATTACTGAGTCTTTTTCCACGTAGTTGAGTCGGCAAGAAACTTGAAAATCCAAGTTGATAAGAGTACAAACTAATAAGGCGTAGCAATATGCCTTTCATAACGAAGGTTAAAATTAGGGGGAATATAGTGGCTAACTTTAAAGTAAGGCACCTGGCGGCGTTTGTCTCGGCAATGGCAATTTCTACGGCAGTCAGTGCTGATTTAGGCGTTTTTGCAACATCTGGCAAGACCATGGGGGATCACACCTTCATAGAACAAGGTGGTCAAAAAGCAGAAAACATCAAAAAGATTCTGGCAAACATCAAGATGCCAGCAGGCTTTAAAATAGATTTATACGCCATTGTTCCGGATGCTCGGGATATGGCAATGGCACCACAGGGCACCGTTCTATTCGTAGGTACACGTAAAGACAAAGTCTGGGTGGTATCTGATCGTGATCGTGACGGGGTCGCTGATGAAGTAAAAGATTTTGCACCGTCATTATCATTTGACGTACCCAACGGTGTGCAGTTTAGTAAAGATGGTTTTCTTTTCGTTGCTGAACGAAACCACGTAAGAATGTTTCCAGCAGCTGAGTTCTTCTACGAAGGCCCGGATGTAGTTGCCGTTGATATCGTGCCTAAAGGCGAACTTATCCCTGTTGATGAAGAAAGCTATAACCACACTGCCCGTGTTGTTGATATCGGCCCGGATAACAAGCTCTACATTTCTCTCGGTCAGCCATTCAATGTAGCACCACCTGAAAAGATGGACCTGTACAAAGAAACCGGTATAGGTGGCATCATCCGTATGGATCGTGATGGCTCAAATCGTGAGGTATACACTTACGGCGTGCGTAACTCAGTTGGCCAGGACTTCCACCCGGTTACAGGTGAACTTTGGTGGACTGATAACCAGGTTGACGGCATGGGTGACGATATCCCACCTGGTGAGCTAAATAGACAAACTGAAGCTGGTCAACATTTTGGACATCCCTGGTTCGGTGGCGGTACTGTTCGCGTTAGTGACTTCGGCTACAACACACAAGAAGTTCCAGACGGCATTGTTCACCCGGTAGTAGAAACAACCGCTCATTGTGCAGATTTAGGCATGGCGTTCTACACGGGCAAGCAATTTCCTGCGAAATATAAAAACGGTATTTTTGTCGCGCAGCATGGCTCATGGAACCGGACAGAGCCCTGTGGCGCTCGCTTAATGTTCACGTCAATCGACGATGAAGGCAATGCCACTATGGAACCTTTTGCCGAAGGGTGGTTAAACGAAAATGGCGAGTACGATGGCCGCCCTATGTCTGTCACACAGATGAAAGACGGTTCTCTGTTAGTCTCTGATGACTATGCGGGTGCTATTTATCGTATCTCGTACGATGCTGGCTAAAAAGTAAGAGTCAGGCCCCGGTCACTATGGCCGGGGTCACGGAGAACGTATGTTAAAGAGTTTATTCATAGTTGCCGGGCTCTCTGTTTTTAGCCTTTCTGCAACTGCCGCCGATATATCTAAAGGCAAATCCCTCGCAAGGCAATGTTCTGTTTGCCACGGCAAGAATGGAGTTGCGAAAGACCCTGAATCACCGAATTTAGCAGGCTTAAGTGCGTTGTATATTGAAAAGACCATAGTCGACTATCAAAAAGGCATGCGAGAAGACAGACGTATGAGCCTCATTGCAAAATCACTTTCTATGGAAGATATTAAAAATCTCGCCGCCTGGTTTTCAGCATTCGAGTTGACCGTTAAAGAGCCTGAAATTTGAAGCTCAATGTTGGTAACGGAAGTTCTCGTACGCACACATGCTCTACCTTCTGGCTCTTCTACTGGCGAGTGGGCCTATACAGCCTTTTAGTTCTGCTAACGTTATACAAACCAGTCCATGCTGCAACCGCAGTGATCAGTAACGAGCGCTCCGGCGATCTTGTATTCATGGATGATACTGGCAAGACCATCAATAGAGTACCGCTATGCAGCCGGCCTAGAGGTATGGCGCAACATAAGTCACTGAGCACACTTTATGTTGCTTGCTCTGACGACGGCAAAGTAATTGAGTTTGATCTTACTACCAATCAAGCAAAGCGAACATATACCGATATCCCAGGCGCAATGTCTCTTGCTGTTCACGAGCCATCTGATCGATTAGTGGTATCAAACGAAGGCTACGCGACCACGACCGTGCTCAAGATAAGTACTGGAGAAATTTTAGCGCTGCTACCCACCGGGCTCGAACCCGATGGGGTGACACTAAACGACGATGGAAGCCTAATATTTATAGCGTCAGAGAATGCCGGTATCGTGCATGTATTTGACGGACTAACCTACGAGCCTATTAAAAGACTCATTACCAATCTGCGCCCTAGACGCCTGGCTTTGCGCGACAAAGAACTGTGGGTATCATCTGAGATGGGCAGTCGAGTAGAAATATTCGACACCACAACCTTCGAAAAAATAGATGAGATCATCTTTGCACCTAAGGGATTTCGCGCTGAACAACTAACACCTGTTGATATACTTTTTGACCACACAAAAACACATGCGTTTGTGGCATTGGGCTCAGCCAATCATTTGGTTATTGTTGATGCCGAGAAGCGCAAAGTACTTAAGTACATATTGGTCGGACACCGCCCCTGGGGCCTTGGCCTAACACCAGATGGACAACGGCTTTTTGTATTAAACGGATTATCAGATGACGTCACTATTATTAATCTAAAAACCCGACGCCCCGTTATCACAAGCCGCACCGGCTTAGTCCCTCACTCAGTGGAAATGATCAACTAATGTTTCGATGCATAGTATTTCTACTGATCGTTATGTTTTCAGCACCCGTGCTGTCTAGCTCGCTTGATATTACTATTATCACATCAAAGACTGAGAACAGACAAAGCCAAGGCACAAGCTTTGCGGGTATCACTGTGCAACCCTACCGGCCGGTGCAACGTGCAGTAGAACTAGCCTTGTTTGAGTCTTCTACTCTGCTTGAAACACTCGGCATAAAAGCCAATATCAATCAACTGGCGCTAGATCCTGAAAAGGATATTAAAAAACAGCTTGATACCCTTTCTCTCACGAGCCTTGCCATACTAGACTTACCCATGGACACCATGGTTAAAGTCGCCAATGTAACCAATCAAATGAAGGTTGTGGCTTTTAACGTTCGCCATAGCCACACACACCTTAGAGAATCACTTTGTCTAGCGCATCTGTTTCATGCCATCCCCTCTGATCACATGTACTTTGATGCACTCGGGCAATTTTTGGTTTATCGCGGTTGGCGTAAAGTATTACTCGTTCACGGTGAGTCACAGCGTGACAAAGACCGTGCACAAATACTGGTCAATAGTTTAGAAAAATTCGGCACAACAATCGTTGATCAAAGGCAATTTACGCTTTCCCATCACCCTGATGATCGCGATAAAAACAAACCCGAATTTCTAACAGGCGGTGTCTCATACGATGTTGTTGCTGTGATTGACTCTGTTAAAGACTACGGTCGCTACCTTCAATACAGTGCCAGAAGTGCTAGACCGATCGTCGGCGATGTTGGGCTAACCCCAAAGAGCTGGCATTTCGCACTTGAACGCTATGGCGCCCCACAGCTGAACGAACGCTATAGATCATTTAAAGGCGGCGAACCACTAGGGCCACAAGTCGCCATGACAGACGCTGAATTTGCCGCATGGAGCGTCGTTAAGCTCGTTACGAATAGCCTTAACACCAGAGCACCGGGCAACGAGCTTGAATTAATGGCTGTACTAACCGACCCAGCCTCTCAAGTAGATTTATATAAAGGCACGCGCGGTTCAATAAGGCAGTGGAACAATCAGCTGCGCCAACCTATTTTATTGGCGGCGCCCGACGCAGTGATCGCCATCGCTCCAATGCCACGGTTTTTACACCAAAAACACTATGTAGACACCCTGGGATTAGATGAACCTGAATCACAGTGCCAACTACGCTGAGAAGCATTAGTGACAAACGTATAAACTAAACCGTTTTTTATTTGACAAATATCGCAATGCAAGTTGCAACTAACAACAAAAAACATAGCCCAATCTTTGTAATAAGCTCCATTGTGCCATCTATCAAGACAGCGTGAACAACCGTTGTTATAACGATCACTACAGCTAATGCTTTATGTGCGATACGCCACGCACTTGGTTTAATGCGCACTCTTCGTCGTAACGCTGCCAATAACGCTGTTGCAAAAATCGCCCACATGGATACAACACCCCAGATAGAGAAAGATGTTGCCGATCTTAATAACAATGCATCGATGACATCCGGTGGACTGGTAATCCATAAACCCACCACATGCAGTAGAACTAACAATACCAGTACAGGGCCGATTAAGCGGTGTATCTGCAAGCTGCGTTGTCGAGTAATGCCCGGTAGAACACTTACAGCCATTAATGGCTGTAACAATAACAACGCAATAGCGATTACCCCCGCAAAGCCCGCGATAATATATACAGGATCGCGCCACTGAAGCAGCGGACTATTTGCCGCCAATACAACAGGCAACACCACCGCAATAATAACAACACCCCAAATGAAGGGGTTGGCTTTACTGTTCATAGACTTTGCATTGAGCGCAAATATCAATACACCCTTTAAGCCGGTGTTAATACGAAGTGCGCGCTAAGGGTTTTGTCTTTGGCACTAGCCATAACGGGCCGCAGGAATACCGTTTCGAAACCTTCGCTGTCATACGCCAGGTGACCATGGGCCTGACCAAACGCTGGAACAATCTGCGGCATCTCTAATCTGAACTCACCGTTTTTATCCGTGAGTGTCGCACCGTGACTACGCTCGTCACGCTCGTGCCCTTCTGTGGTGTGGGCCCAGATCTGAATGCGCTGACCTTCAAGCGGCGCGCCATCGCCTGCACGCCTTACCGTGCCGGTCATCCAGAATCCACCACCGCCAATACGATCGACAATGGGCGCTCCGGGTAGATAATTATTTGCACCGCCGCGCATAGAGGGGGTCGCCGCTATGCTATTCGCATGGGCCATGTTAAATACGCCTGACACACTGCTTGCCGTGATCAGGCTAGCGGTGGCTAGAAATTGTCGGCGAGAGGGGTTAGTGTCACTCAACTTTTATCTCCTTATTGAAAACATCATTCTACGTGGTGAGTCTGGTTAATAATTTCAGGCTATAAGCCCAAAATGTAGCCCGGAAAACAGTCGCTTGGAAAATATCACTCGCAACACATTAACCATTGTGCACCTCGGTTAGAATTGCAAGTGCAGGTGCTATAAATCCACGGTATTTGCACAATCGCAGCGTAATTTCTTAAGCTTGATTAATAGTGAGACAACCATGCCCTGTAAAAGTTGTAGTGTAATTTATCGCCATCTGGTAGCCGCAGCTCTGACCACCCTACTGTGCACTCAGACAGCAAAGGCCGACACACTGCCTATTTCCGACGCGCATCTACATTACAGTCATGATTCCGTGGAACTCACACCACCCGAGCGCGTGATCGAGATTATGCGTGAAGCTAATTTAAAGCTCGCACTGGTCTCAAGCTCTGATGACAACGGCACGCAATTGCTGCTTGAGCTTGCACCGGATCTGATTGTCCCCGGGTTGCGTCCGTACACCAGGCGTGGTCAAACAAGAAGCTGGTTTAAAGAACAAGACAATCTTGATTACGTTTACGATCTACTCAGTAAAAATCGCTATGCGTCAATCGGCGAGTTTCATTTATACGGAGCGGATGCAGACCTTGAGATCCCCAGGCGCATTGTGACACTCGCAGCAGAGAACAATTTAATCCTCCATGCACACTCAGATGCGGACGCTGTAGAGCGCTTACTGGCGCAAGACAGCACCGTTAAAATCATTTGGGCGCATGCGGGCTTTGATGAACCGGAATTCGTTTCATCAATGTTATCAAAGCATGATCGCCTCTGGGTTGATCTTGCGTTCCGCGGTGAAGTTGGGAGCGGTGGGCAATTAAGTGCAGAATGGTTAGCGCTGTTTGAAGCACACCCCGATCGCATTATGTTAGGCACTGACTCCTTCACACCTGAAAGAATTTACTACATTCCCGACCATGCTGAAGGCGCCCGTGTGTGGCTTGCCACTCTACCTAAAGACACCGCTGAAAGGATTGCCTGGAAAAACGCCTATGATTTGATCATGCCAGTCTGGAAGAAAAACCGCGCAACGTTAGATACCGACACAACCACTGCTTGTAGCACTATAGGCTCAAACGCTCTGCCTATAGGTGAGCAAGCTCGCGTAGCGCTGCAAGCAGATCGAAAAATACAAATTGGTGAAGCGTTTTCTCTTACGCTAACCGTTTGTGGTAAAGACTTAAACTCTGCCAACGTAGCGATAGATGCCACCATGCCTGCACATGGCCATGGCATGAACTACACGCCGAAACACACTGTGCTATCGCAAGACTCTAATTCCATGACAGTACAAGTTGACGGCTTACGTCTGCACATGCCCGGAGAATGGCAATGGTTAGTCACGCTGCGCAAAGACGGTGAACGATCGCAGGCACGCGAAGAGTTCCAGGTAAATTAACCATTCAATTATTAAAACGTAAAGTATATATGCAGGTAGTTATTAGAACGCTGGTTAGCCTATTGTTAGTTTTTTCTGCACAGGCCTTTAGCACAGAGATCACTTTCACGGAGAGTGAAAAATTACTGTTGCAATCGTTTCGTCCCTGGCCACCTACCGTACCAGCCGACCCTGGCAATGAATACTCCGGACTTCAATGGGCTGAAGTGTTAGGTGCACAATTGTTTAACGACCCTGGCCTATCTGCGGATCAATCAATCTCTTGTGCGACTTGCCATAAACGCAAGCTTGATTTTTCCGATGGTACGTCATTGCCACAAGCTGGTGCCGCAGCACATGTTCGAAACACTCAAGGACTGTGGAATGTTGGGCTGCAAAGATGGTTTGGGTGGGATGGCGGCGCTGACAGTTTGTGGGCTGCGAGCTTAAGGCCACTGTTGTCAGAAATTGAAATGGCCTCAAGCATTGACAATCTGGCACCCAGACTTCGAAACACGATCTACCTTAGCAACGCCTTACAGCGAAACAATATAGACATCAAAGCATTAGAAGATGAAGCCCTTGTAGTCACTGTGGCTAAATTTATCGGTGCTTATATGCGAACACTGGTCTCAGCAGAAACTCCGTTTGATGGTTTTGTCGCTTCACTACTCACGGGCAATGTAGACCGCGAAGCCCGGAACCCGTATCCGGCATCGGCTCAGCGAGGTATGAAAATATTCTTTGGTGAGGGCAACTGTTTTTCCTGTCACTTCGGTGCCAATTTCTCAAACGGTGAGTTTCACGATATCGGTCGGCCATTCTTTACTGGTGTGGGTCAGGTTGATCCGGGTCGGTTTGCAGGCATAAAAAGAGTGACCGCTGATCGCTACAACCTTGCAGGCCGCTTTAACGGTACTGACGTTGATGCAGAAAAATTAAAAACAACCACGGTTAAATCAGGCCAGGTAAACTTTGGTCAGTGGCGCACTCCCTCGCTACGCAACCTGGTATTAACATCACCTTATATGCACGACGGCAGCTTAAAAACGTTGCGAGATGTTGTAGACTACTATGCTGACATAGACCCCGCCAGGTTACACGCCAAAGGTGAATCGCTTCTAAAACCCATGCAATGGTCACAGACAGAA
>CALGKA010000152.1 GCA_937927895.1 uncultured Granulosicoccaceae bacterium
GTAGACGGCCCTGATATACCAGCAGAGGTAGTGTTGGAGGAAGCTCTGCAGATTGCTGCAGGTTCCGCAACACGTGCGGCTAACGTTGTTAATCGTGACAATCAAGTGGTTGGCAGTATTAATTTAGATCAGATTGTTGCAGGCTTGGCGCGACCTGCAGATGGTGCAGAGAAAGAGAGCATGTATAGGTAGTTTTTTTGCGAGCGATCGCAATGATCGCTCTTTTCTTTTACCCTGCGGACGGCTTTTGTGTGTGGCTTTGTCTGCCGGTGGTGTCGTTTTGACTTGTCCTGCGAACGGCTTACGAGCTTGGCATGCCTGCCGGCGGCCTTCATTTGGAAAGACCCAAACAGAAGCAAAGGTCTCTCTTGCTACTTTGTTTGCCCTTTTTTGACTGGGAAGGGATGGCTGCGCCATTTTTTGAAGTCCAGCTCCGTGGGGTCGCGCGGTATGCACATCCATGTGCACCGCGCTCAAAGCGCCGCGCTTTGAGCCCACTGCGCATGATTATAATTAACAAAATGAAGTGCGGGAAAAGCCATCGCAGAGATGAAGGCAGGAGCACAAGAAATACATCATTACGAAAAACAACTAGATAAAAACTAATTTGTTCATCGGTATTGTAGAGGAATCATGATCGAAAATACGGACCAGGCACCTCCCAGGCGACGATCAAAACCTCGACGCCGAAATAAAACAAAACCTGTGGTCAAGATTCCACAGATAGAACGCGGCCAATTGCAAAGCCCGTTTACACCACTCACGCCGCTTGATGAAGAACAACTAGAGTTTGTGCACAACGTGTCGTTACAGATTCTTGAAGAGCAAGGCATTGAGGTACTCGGTGATCTGGCACTTGAAGCATTTAGAAATGCGGGCGCTGATGTCTCAAAAGGCGGCATAGTAAAAATGGATCGTGCGCTGGTGCTTGAAACCATAGCCCATGCACCTAAAGAGTTTGATCTGATAGGGCGCAACCCCGAGAACACTATGCGCTGTGGTGGTAACGCCATTAACTTTGGTTTAGTTTCGGGCCCACCCAATGTTCATGACTGCATCAATGGTCGGCGTGCAGGTTCAATAGAAGACTTTAAAACGCTTATAAAGCTGGGTCAGCACTTTAACGTTATCGGTTTTTTCGGCAACCAGGCGGTCGCACCCACCGATTTACCGGTAGGTACTCGCCACTTAGATACTACGTTCCATAGTCTTACTTTATCTGATAAACCGTTTCTGGCAACAGGCATCGGTGGTGGTCGCGCGCGAGATGCGGTAGAGCTTGCTGCCATCGCTCACGGCATACCACTGCAAGATCTTTCAGTGCCAATAGTAATGACCAACATCAATATAAATTCGCCACGCAAACTTGATGATGCAATGGCGTATGGTGCTATGCAAATGGCCATGCTCGGTCAGGCGGTAGTGGTCACGCCGTTCACGTTAATGGGGGCAATGACCCCCGCCACTATGGCGGGTGCATTGGCACAACAAAACGCAGAAGCTTTATTGGGTATCGCGCTTACGCAACTCACACGTAAAGGTGCACCAGTGGTGTATGGGGGCTTTACCTCAAACGTAGATATGCGCTCCGGAGCACCAGCGTTTGGAACCCCTGAAAACGCACTGGCTAACATTGCCGGCGGGCAGTTGGCTCGCAAGTATGGATTGCCGTACAGAACCAGTGCCTGCAATGCATCTAATACAGTTGATGCACAGGCAACATGGGAGACGCAAATGTCTCTTTGGAGTGCGGTCATGGGCCACGGTAATTTGATCTATCATGCAGCGGGCTGGCTTGAGGGTGGCTTAGTAGCCTCGTTTGAAAAGCTCGTGATCGATTGCGAGATGTTGCAGCATATGGCAATGATGCTTAAACCCTTAAAGATCAATCTGGAAGAGGTCGGTCTTGACGCAATGCAGCACGTCGGGCCCGGTGGTCATTTCTTTGGATGTGACCATACAATGGCGCGCTATAAAAATGCCTTCTACGAACCGTTTTTAAGTGACTGGCAAAACCACGAAAACTGGCAGCTTGCCGGTGCTAAAGATGCCACCGCAAGAGCCACAGAGACATGGCAAAAAGCACTGCAGGAATATGAACCGCCTGCGCTTGATGCGTCGGTGGCTGAGGAGCTCAAGGCGTATCTCGCTAAGCGCTCCGAGCAACTGGGCAACAACGAACCCACGCTGCTGCCTACTTAGAGTGGCTGCTCAGAAACAGGCGTATAGCGAGAATCACTGAGGTGCGTAAGTTAATGGCTCGCAGTAGCGCTTGTTTCCGGATGACACTAGCGAGTCATCCCGCTATCTGGCAATGCTGAAAGCGACATAATTCGGTCGCAGTTGTCGCAGTGCTTGACCCAACATCTAGGTAAACTTTAGTTCTAATCCCCGAATTAATGCCCTCGCGGATAACAGTGCGTACTGAACCTACAACACCAAAGCACTGAACCGCCTTGCGATTTATTACAACCAGCAACACTGAGAGACAAATATTTATGGCTAAACATATAGCAGGGATGACGCCTGAACAAATGCGCGATCCCAATTATTTTCCGGGATTCGTCAAGGGTATTCCTTTAGGTATCCAGCACGTGTTGGCGATGTTCGTTAGCAACGTGACACCTGCGATAATTGTTGCTGGTGCTGCGGGCTTTGGTTTTGGATCTGGTGATATCAGCCAAATGATTTACATGATCCAAATGTCAATGTTGTTTGCAGGTATCGCGACACTCATACAAACCATCTCTTTAGGGCCTATAGGTGCAAAACTTCCGGTAGTGCAAGGCACCAGCTTTGCGTTTATCCCGGTCATGATTCCGATTGCCATTACCTTTGGTATGGATGCCTTAATGGGCGCTATTATTGTCGGTGGTATTTTTCACTTTTTTCTGGGTACTTTTATTGGTCACATAAGACATTGGTTGCCACCACTTGTAACTGGTTTAGTGGTGCTAATGATTGGACTTGCGTTGGTTAAAGTGGGCATTCAATATGCCGCGGGTGGCGTACCAATGATTGGTAAGCCAGGCTACGGCTCACTGTTGCAGTGGGGCTTGGCGTTGGTAGTAATTGTGGTAACACTTCTGTTGAAATTTTTCACCACAGGTATGTTATCCGTTTCTGCTGTTTTACTGGGTTTGTTAGCAGGTTATGCAGTGGCTTTGGGGTTAGATTTTGCGGGTGTTGCAGAATTAATTAACTATGGCAACGTAGAGCGCGCAGCCTGGTTTACACCACCGGCTTTTAATTACTTTGGCCTTGAATTCAATGCCACAGCAATTATAGCTATGTGCTTAATGAGCTTTGTATCAGCCATTGAAACGGTTGGTGATATCTCTGGTATTACCAAAGGTGGAGCGGGTCGTGAAGCGACTGACAAAGAAGTCGCTGGTGGCACAATGGCTGATGGTCTGGGTACCGCGTTGTCTGGTGCTTTTGGCGCACTGCCTAATACCTCTTTTAGCCAAAACGTTGGTTTAATCTCTATGACGGGTGTTATGAGTCGCCACGTTGTGACTATGGGTGCGATCTTTTTAATTGTGGCAGGTCTGGTACCGAAGTTTGGTGCGGCAATTTCGACTATGCCAATTGCTGTATTAGGTGGTGGTGTTATCGTGATGTTCGGCATGGTAGCGGCAGCGGGTGTCAACATGCTTTCAGCGGTCGCCTGGACACGCCGCAACATGATGATCTTCGCGGTTGCATTGTCTATTGGTCTTGGCTTACAGCTAGAGCCGGGTGCGCTGCAGCACTTGCCAGATGGCGCAAAAGTTCTAATGACATCGGGCTTATTGCCAGCCGCATTAATAGCCATTCTTCTAAATGCATTTATACCAGAAGATCCGGACGAGCTTGCGCGAGTTAGCGGTGAGCAGTCAGGTTTTGCAGGCGATGCCGGCGCCGGTGATGCGCTTCGCACGGCCAGCGCCGACGATTACCGCTCAGGTTCAGCAGGCGTGCAACACTACGATGATCGTCCTCGCTATGAAGACCGGGCGCATTACGATGATCGCCCTCGCTACGACGACCGCTCGCAGTACGATGATCGTCCGCGATATGAAGAGCGCCCACAGTACGATGACCGTCCGCGCTACGATGATCGGCCACGTTACGAAGATCGACCGCGTTATGAAGATGATCGGCCACGTTACGATGAAAGGCCACGCGATCCTCGAGAGATTGATCCTCGAGATATCGATCCTCGAGACCTTGATCGGCGATAAGGTATATAATTAGCGGGGTTGAAACCTCACTACTTATAAGCCGCTGCACGATATTGTGCAGCGGCTACTAAAAGAATCGTACTTATGAATATGCTCACTCCAGAGTTATTAACAAAGGAGAGCTTCAGTGACTATGGCGATATCATAGAAATTGCTGATAGCACCCCGATCACAATCAATAGTGGTAATTGCCAGCGCTATAGTGATCTTGCCACACTTGATATATGTGAAAGCGGCGTGGCAGGTATAAGTCTTTTTGATGCCAAACCGTATTCTAATCCCTTAACACTTACCTACGTTGAACGCCATCCGCTAGGGTCGCAGGCATTTATGCCTACCAACACCGATCGCTACCTGGTATTGGTTGCGGACGATATCAATGGTCGCGCTCAGACGCCCAAAGTATTTATCACAGACGGATACCAAGGCGTAAACTATAAACGCAATACTTGGCATGGTGTGTTAACCCCGATCGTTAAACAAAGCCTGTTTGTGGTGGTTGACTACATTGGCGATGGCAACAATCTGGAAGAGTTTGAATTTGATTCCCCCTATGTAATCAACTTTGACTAAAAAATAACCCTAATAATCACGTACATTATTAAACTCACAGCCGGTGGTTAAAATAAGATGAATCCCAAAAGACTCCCTGTCAGAAAAGGCGAGGTGCCACCGCAGAGCACACTGTTAGACAGTAGAGCCATTGTTACAGAAGCCTATACCGTAATACCCAAGGGCTCGATGACAGACATAGTCAGCAGTCGCCTGCCATTTTGGGAAGATACATTGTTGTGGGTATTAGCTTCACCCATCGCAGGGTTTTGCAGTACGTTTTCACACTACATGGTTGAAGTGGAAGCAGGCGGTGGTAGTAGTAATCCTGAAACCGAAGAGGGTGTGCAATCTGTTTTATTGGTTACCGCGGGAACCTTAACGCTGACAGTCAACGGTAACACCCATGGACTAACGTGTGGTGGCTATGTGTATCTGCCGCCAAGTGCAGAGTGGACACTATTCAATAGCAGCAATGATCAAGCCGGTTTTCATTGGTTTCGAAAACCGTACCACTATGTAAAAGGCTTAGAAGAGCCGCCTGTTATTGTGACCAATGAAAGTGATGCAGACGATATCGTAATGCCTAACAGCAACGATGGTTGGTCTACTAAAAGATTTGTTGACCCCGCTGATTTACGTCACGACATGCATGTGAATATTGTCAGTTTTGAGCCCGGCTGTGTACTGCCTTTTCTAGAGACACATGTAATGGAGCACGGATTGTATGTGTTAGAAGGCAAGGGCATTTACAACCTAAACCAGGATTGGGTAGAGGTTGAAGCCGGAGACTACATGTGGCTACGAGCCTATTGCCCGCAGGCCTGTTATGCAGGCGGTGATGGAACCTTTAAATATTTGTTATATAAAGATGTCAATCGGCACATGACATTCCCCAAAAGTTAGAAGAGTTTTAAGCGTTGACCCATGATTTGGTCCGCACATTAGCTAATTAGATAACGCAAAACATCGGATCAACCCCTTATGACTAAATTAACCACACACGTTCTTGATACCGCCAGCGGTATACCTGCAAAGCAAATGGTGGTGCGTCTTTCACGGCTGGAAAATAGCAGCCGTCAGTTGTTGGTTGATACCCGAACCAACAGCGACGGCCGTTGTGATGCACCATTGTTAGAAGGTGCTGAAATGCGTGCCGGCACATACGAGTTAGAGTTCGAGGTAGGCAGCTACTTTAACGGTGGTAAGTCAAACGCTGATATACAATTCTTAGACTGTGTAGTGCTTCGCTTTGGTATTAGTGATCCAGCAGCGCATTACCATGTGCCACTATTGGTTTCACCCTTCAGCTACAGTACCTACAGAGGCAGCTAGTCAATGAGTGCATATTTATTAGATTGGGTAAACCTGCTGGGTCGATGGGTACACATGATCACAGGCATAGCCTGGATCGGTGCATCGTTTTATTTTATCTGGCTTGATAACTCACTTGAAACTCCCAAAGAATCCAGTGATAGCGAGAAAGGCGTCTCCGGTGAAGTATGGTCAGTGCACGGAGGTGGAATGTACCATGCACAAAAATATCAGCTTGCACCTGCAACCATGCCTGAAAACCTGCATTGGTTTAAATGGGAGGCCTATACCACCTGGCTAACCGGCATGTTTATGTTAGCGCTAATGTATTGGTATGGCGCAGAGATTTACCTGATTGATCCAGGTGTTGCTAATCTTTCTAAGCCGGTTGCTATTGCCATTGGCATGGCAGTTATTGTAGTCGGCTGGTTTGCATACAACTGGTTGTGTGAAAGTGAGATTGGTAAAAAAGAAAACGTCATGGCGGGCATTTTATTTGTTGTGCTGAGCCTGCTTGCCTTTGTATTGTGTCAAGTCTTTAGTGGCCGCGGTGCCTACATGCATTTTGGTGCAATGCTTGGCACCATTATGGTTGGCAACGTATTTTTTGTGATTATACCCGGGCAAAAAGATCTGGTGCGTGCCAAAGAAGAAGGCAGGGCGCCAGACCCTATCCATGGCATTCGCGGTAAGCAACGCTCAGTTCACAATACGTTTTTTACCTTGCCAGTATTGTTTGTAATGATCAGCAATCACTATGCAATGACCTACGGCCATCAATATAACTGGCTAATTCTTATTGCATTAACATTAGTGGGTGCATTAATTCGGGTCTACTTTGTAGCAAGGCACAAGGGCAAGGCTTCACTGCTGCCTATT
>CALGKA010000153.1 GCA_937927895.1 uncultured Granulosicoccaceae bacterium
GGCTTGCCACTGCGTTGAAGCTCTTGAAAAGAGAATAACTATTGCCTGCGAGCTTCGCCTTGTTGCAAACCAAATGACAAGCTCTCAAATGCACACGCTACTAATTGAAATGCATGGCTGCATATATCCTTGCAGCCATGATTGATCAAAATGATCTGATGCGGTGGGGATTTTGCATAGTTGTTTTATATATCTAGCTGTTCCCATGTACCACCGTTGCTTGATGATGTCACTGCAGCGGTTACAAATGCCACACCCGACAGTCCGTCTTGCACGGATGGCAAAAGCGACATATCGGGTGTTTCACCAACACGTCGTGCATTGATAGCGATTGCGGCACCGGTATATAGGTTTGCAAATCCTTCCAGGTAACCTTCCGGGTGTCCGGCGGGTATTCGACTTACCTCATTGGCCGCATCATTGGCACCGCTTCCACTGCGGGTAAGCAAACGTTTGGGTTCACCAAGCGGCGTAAACCATAAATAGTTGGGATCTTCCTGGCTCCACTCTAAACCGCCGTCACTACCGTAGACGCGCAGGCGCAGTGCGTTTTCATTGCCGGGCGCTACCTGGCTTGACCAGATCATGCCTTTTGCACCACCTTGAAAGCGCAGCATCACGTGGGCGTTATCGTCGAGCTGTCGGCCTTCGACGAAAGTGTCGAGATCGGCGCATAGTGAGTTCAGCTGAAGCCCTGATACGAATGACGCCAGATTAAAAGCGTGTGTTCCAATGTCACCTATACAGCCACCAAGTCCGGAGCGAGTTGGGTCGGTACGCCAGCCGGCTTGTTTTTGACCGGTATCTTCAAGCTTGGTGCTTAACCAGTCTTGTGCGTACTCAGCCTGTACCAGGCGGATGTTACCTAATAGACCGTCTTTAATCATGCTGCGAGCCTGACGCACCATCGGGTAGCCGGTGTAGTTGTGCGTCAGTACGAACAATGCACCAGATTGTTGTGCTGTTTCAACCAACGCTTTGGCCTCCTGAAGAGTAGAGGTCAATGGCTTATCGCAGATTACATGTATGCCTTGCTTTAAAAATTCTTCAGCAACGGCGGCGTGAAGATGGTTTGGGGTGACGATACTTACTGCTTCTATGCCGTCATCTCGTTGCGCTTCAGCAAGTGCCATGGTTTTGTAATCGGGATAGGCCCGATCGGATGCGACGCCGAGGTCGTCGGCTGAGGCCAGTGACTTCTCTGCGGTGGATGAGAATGCTCCAGCCACCAGTTCATAGTGATCATCAATTCTTGAAGCTATCCGATGTACACCGCCAATAAACGCATCGCGGCCACCACCGACCATACCTAGGCGTATACGTGCCGCTTTTGCTATCTGGTCCATCTTGTTTAACTCTCTAGTCCTAACATGCGTCTATTTGCGGCTTCATCTGTGCCTGATCCTGCAAAGTCGTCAAATGCTTTTTCGGTCACGCGGATAATATGATCACTGACAAACATCGCACCTTCACGAGCACCATCTTCGGGATGCTTTAAGCAGCATTCCCACTCTACAACCGCCCAGCCATCAAAGCCATAGGCAGCTAGCTTGGAAAATATTGAGATGAAATCTACCTGCCCATCTCCAGGGCTACGGAATCGTCCGGCGCGATCGACCCATGGTTGATATCCTGAATAAACCCCTTGCTTACCTGTGGGATTAAATTCGGCGTCTTTGACATGGAACATCTTTATTCGTTCGTGATAGATATCGATGTTGGCAAGGTAGTCGAGGTGTTGCAGTACGTAGTGGGAGGGGTCATAAAGCATGTTACAGCGACTGTGGTTGTTTACACGCTCAAGGAACATTTCGAAGGTAATGCCATCATGAAGGTCTTCACCTGGATGTATTTCATAGCAAACATCGACACCGCAATCATCGGCTTTGTCCAGCAGAGGGCGCCATCGTTTTGCAAGCTCATCAAATGCTGTTTCAATTAATCCTTCCGGTCGCTGTGGCCAGGGGTACACGTAAGGCCATGCCAAAGCACCGGAAAAAGTGGCGTGTGCTGTGATGTTCATATTTTTTGAGGCTTCAAGAGCTTTGCCTACCTGATCAACCGCCCAGGCCTGACGTGCCGATGGGTTACCACGAACCTCAGGCGCTGCAAATCCGTCAAATGCATCGTCGTAGGCCGGATGTACAGCCACCAACTGGCCCTGAAGATGGGTTGAAAGTTCGGTCACCTGTATGCCGTTTGCCGCTGCTACGCCGAGGAACTCATCGCAGTAATCTTTTGAAGTGGCGGCTTTATCGAGATCAATCAGGTTGGCGTCCCAGGTTGGAACCTGTACCCCTATGTAGCCACATTCAGCAGCCCATTTAGTTATAGAGTCCCACGAGTTGAAGGGGGCTTCGTCGCCTCCAAATTGCCCAAGAAAGAGAGCGGGTCCTTTTATAGTTTTCATCTCAGTGTTTCCGTTTATAAATTCGTCGTGGGGCTGGTTATATCAATTGGTACCGGCAGGTATTCGAAATAATTGTAGTCGGCGGTTATAGCAGAACCGGTAATATCAAACGCTGCCATTCCAACAAATGCACCGGTAAATGAAGCATGTTCTCCGCGGCCACCTTCATCGGAGATAACGCTTGCGTCAAGCACGGGATCCAGTGTTGTCCATTGGTCGTGTGCTTGATCCGCAGTGCGGTATCGGAACTGCATTTCAGCGTGGTCGACTATAATACCCAGTTCCAGTGCATCTGTGCCCGGCAGTGGTATGGGTTGTGATAGCGGGAACGATACTTTACCGTCAGGCCAGTCACCGGTGCAACTGATCACACTCAATACACGGCCGAGCTCTTCATGCCATGTGATGCCAATATAATGAAATTTGTGGCGGTTGTAGTAATAGATTAGCCCTGCAGATTGTTGATAACTGTGCGGGTTAAATATTACCTGTGTGCAAGCGGTGAAGGCAAAGTGTTCCTGCCGTCGGGCAACCAATGATTGTTCGAACCAACTACCGAGTGACTCCCTCGCGTGCAAGCGTAACGAGCTTCCGGTCAATTCAAAAAGGCGTTCTTTGTGTGGTGTGCGGAGCCATTGGAATTCTGCTGGCAAGGTATTAGTGAACGTTCGTTTTGAATAATCCTCGGTTGTTTTTACTGTATTGGGGTCGGGTGCGGGCACAGTTTCACGGGCAAGTTGTCCACCGTGTTCAAGATATAGCCAGTCGTCGTCTCGCCAGACGCACTTTTCAATACCCGTTTCACGACCCAGTGGTGATCTTTTGTTGGGTAGTGGTCGGCCGCACAAAAAGGTGTGGTATATCTGCCCGTCAGGCGTTTCTATCAATTGCCCGTGTCCGGTACGTTGCAGAGCGTTGTCGCTGTTGTCTTTGGCAGTTATCAGGTAATGGTCCGGGTGCAATGTATAGGGGCCATCAATTGTTTTAGAGCGTGCCATCGTCACAGCATGGGAATAGCCAGTGCCGCCTTCTGCTGTAGTCAGGTAGTAGTAGTCTGCGCGCTTAAAAAGATGCGGGGCTTCAACCAGTCCAAGCGGGCTGCCTTTGAATATGTTTTTTACAGGCCCTGTGAGTTTGCCAGCTGCAGGGTCAAATTCCTGCAACAGTATTCCGTCAAACGCCGGGTGTGTTGGCGCACCGCCGACAGAATCTTCGCGATGGTTCCAGAGCATATTAACAAACCACTTGCGACCGTCATCATCGTGAAAAAGTGACGGGTCAAAGCCAGATGAATTTGCGTATACCGGATCCGACCACGGTCCCTCTATTGAAGGTGCGGTAACAATGTAGTTGTGTGCATCCTTAAAGTTGCCATCAAGCCGTTTAACGTCGGTATATACCAACCAGAAAAGGTTGTCGTAAAAAGATAAGCAGGGTGCCCAGACGCCGCATGAATCCGGGTTGCCTCGCATATCGAGCTGTGTGGCGCGCTCCAGTGGACGACAAGCCAACTGCCAGTTAACAAGATCTGTTGAGTGATGAATCTGTACACCCGGGTACCATTCAAAAGTAGAGGTAGCAATGTAGTAGTCATTGCCTGCACGACAGATGGATGGGTCCGGGTTGAAGCCGGGTAGTATCGGGTTATGAATCATGCCTGCCACACACTACTTATTTGAGCAGTGCTTTTGCTTGTGCAGTGGTGAGTGGTGCAGGGCGATCACAGCTTGTAGAGAGCGTGACAAACTTGCCGGTTTCACCTGATTCGAGTATTGAAGTCATCACATCGACCGCGTGAGTGGCAAGTTCTGCAGAGCAACGGTGTTCGCGACCTTCAATAATAGCCATTGCCATATCTGCAAGGCCAGCAGCGCGATAGTTTGCACGCATGCTGCCGTCGTCTTCCTCTTCATTCGGTACGCTGAACGGATGATCAAAAGCAGGCAATGACTCTATTGGTTCACTACCTTCTGTCATTCGCAATTCGCCGCCAAAAAAGTTGGGGTCCGGCACGTACATCGTGCCTTTTTCACCATACAACTCCATGTGCTGGTGCTGGTGGTGGTTGACATCCCAGCTGGTGCCGAGTGTTATTGTGGCACCACTTGCGAATGATAAGAGGGCATGAATTGTCGTTGGGGTTTCTACCGTTACCTTTTCACCAAAGCGTGGCTCTGAAGTTATAGTGCGTTCGGTTTGCGGTGTGGTTGACATAGCTGCCACCCGGCTTACCGGCCCGAGAAGCTGCACAAGATTGGTGACGTAGTAAGGACCAATGTCCAGTACCGGGCCTGCGCCTGGTTTAAAGAAAAAATCCGGGTTAGGGTGCCATGACTCCATGCCCTGACCCTGCACGTGGGCAGTACCGCTGGTAATTTTACCTACCGCTCCACTGTCAATCAGCTGCCGTGCGTGCTGATGAACGCCACCCAGAAAAGTATCTGGTGCAGAACCAATACGTAGGTTTTTTTCTTTCGCGATTTCCAAAAGCATTTGTGTCTCAGCTGAAGACAACGCGAATGGTTTTTCAGAGTAAACGTGCTTTCCCGCTTTAAGCACCTGTGCGGATACTTCAGCATGTACAGCGGGTATGGTCAGGTTAACTACGATGTCTATCGATTCATCAGCCAGTAGGTCATCAACGGTCATTGCTTTTACAGAAAACTCTTCTGCCCGTGCAGTGGCTGCATCAATGTTAATGTCAGCGCAGGCAATCATGTTGATGCCATTAAATAGGGGCGATAGCCCCAAATATGCTTCTGCTATGTTGCCGCAACCGATGATACCGACATTAAGAGATTGAGCCAAAATAATCTTCCTGAGCTGTTGTGATAATAGATGTTGTGAAAAAAGTATTGTGATTAGGCGTATGTTTTAAGCGATTGCATGGTGCGTGAGGCAAATCGATTATGGTCATTGGGGTTATCGTGTTCTGCGATAAAAATACTTGCACGGGTGTCGTTTTGGAGTTGTCCCAAAAGTGATTTCCAGTCCATTGTGCCGAAACCAACATCTGCCCATCCGTCTTCATCGCTACATTCGCCTTCAGCTGCAATATCTTTAATGTGTGCTGCTGTGATTCTTGCGCCAAACTCCTTTATCCATGACGCCGGATCGGAGCCTGCGCGTGCAGCCCATGCAACATCTATCTCCCAATCTATTTCGGCAGCCGATTCAAGTATCACCCGCATGGGTACAGAGCCGTCACTACAGGCGACAAACTCAAAATCATGATTGTGCCAACCAAAGCGCAGGCCTTTGTCTGTTATTTTTTTACCTACTTCTGTCAGTCGGTTAGCGAAAGACTGCCAACCTGCTTCATTGTCTGGCCGCTGTTCTTCGGCCACGTGTGGGCAGAAAATGTTTTTGCATCCCAGTGTATTTGCCACTTTAACTGTTGCATCCAGGTCGTTCTCTAGTGAGTCCAGCGAGAAGTGACCCGATGGCATCTCAAGGTTGTTTGAATCGAGCAGTGCTCTGATTTTATCAGGTGTTTCGTAAACACCGCCATAACCTTCAACCTGTTGGTAGCCAAGCTCACTGATAGACTTGAACACCTCTTCCCACGGTGTGAAATTTCTGGCGCTATACAATTGAAACGAATATTTCATTAGAGTGATCCGTGTGGTGACAATGAGAATTAAAAGTTCTGGTTAAGCTACAGGCGTAGATCGCTTTCTGCATCAAAAACACAAATTTTTGCCGGATCAAAACCTATCTCAACGCTGTCACCAGCGCGAAGTGTGCTCTGACCGTCAACGCGGAAGCGGAAGTCCTGATCGGAGATTTTGGACCAGATTAAAGTATCTGAGCCCATAGGTTCAATAACGTCTACTTCTACGGTGGTGCTCCATGGTACTTCGGTTAACGCAGCACCTGTGACTATGTGTTCGGGCCTGATTCCGAGAGTCGCTGGCCCTGACATTCTGCCTTTACCATCAAAAGGATAAGCCTGTAATGGGACTTGCAAATTATCGAAAGCGAAGTGGGGTGTTTCGCCATCGGTTAAATTGCCCTCAATAAAATTCATACTGGGTGAACCGATGAATTCGGCTACAAAGCGATTCAGTGGCTTGTTATAAATATTGTGTGGCTCATCAAGTTGCACAATGGCACCTGCGCGCATGATGGCTATGCGGCTGGCTAACGTCATTGCTTCGACTTGATCGTGGGTTACATACACCATGGTATTTTGCAATCGTTTGTGTAAACGCTTTATTTCTACCCGTAAGTCTGCTCTAAGTTTGGCATCAAGGTTTGAGAGTGGCTCATCAAAGAGAAAGACATCAACATCACGCACCAGCGCACGACCGATTGCAACACGCTGACGCTGTCCGCCAGATAAGTGTGCGGGCTTTCTCTTCAGTAAAGGTTCTATCTGAAGTACATTTGCGGCATGAGCAATTCTTGATTCGATCTCTTTTTTGCTGAACTTCGCGTTCTTCAAGCCAAATGACAGATTACCTTTAACCGTCATCTGTGGATAAAGCGCATAAGACTGGAACACCATGCCAATACCGCGATCTTTGGGTTCTTCCCAGGTGACGTTCTTGCCCTTGATATGAATTTGTCCGTCATTTATATCCAGTAAGCCCGCTATGCAATTTAACAGCGTGGATTTACCGCAGCCTGATGAACCGAGTAGCACCAGAAATTCACCATCATGAACCTCCAGATTGAGATCATTAATCACCTCAACGGAACCAAACGCCAGGTCGAGATTTTGTATCGATATACTGCTATTCATGTTGTTCAACCTTTTACGGCTCCTGCTGCAATACCGCGAACAAATAATTTTCCGGAAATAAAGTAGATCGTAAGCGGCACAAGCCCTGTCAGTATTGTCGCTGCCATATTGACGTTGTATTCCTTAACCCCCTGAACAGAGTTGACAATGTTATTTAGCTGCACGGTCATTGGGTATGTTTCAGGCTTTGTGTAAATTATTCCGAACAGGAAATCATTCCAGATGCCTGTGATTTGTAGAATCATTGCCACCACGAATATAGGCATGCTCATTGGCAGCATGACTTTAAAAAAGATCCCCCAAAAACCTGCACCATCTATTCGTGCTGCCTTGAATAACTCTTCGGGCAGTGAACTGAAATAGTTTCGGAACAATAAAGTCAGTATAGGCATACCGAAAATCGTATGAACTAATACCAATCCGGCCAGGGAGCCGTAGAGATTGATCTCTCTAAGAATGATCACAAGTGGGTAGATGATCACCTGATACGGTATAAAGGCACCGAAAATTAAAATCGTAAAAAATAGATTTGCACCTTTGAATCTCCAATTCGCCAGAGCGTATCCGTTGATAGATGATATAGCGATTGAAAGTATTACTGAGGGAATAGTGATCTTTACCGAGTTCCAAAACCCACGGCTTAGACCATCGCAATTTAATCCGGTACAGGCTTCAGACCAGGCGGTAACCCAAGGCTGAAAGGTGATTTCCATTGGCGGAGAAAAGATATTTCCCACCCGAATTTCGGGCATGCCTTTTAGTGAGGTGACGATCATCACATACAACGGCAACGCGTAGTACATAGCGACTATAAAGAGTGTTCCGTATAAAAATACGTTGTGTCGTGAAAACAAGGGCTTTGGTTTTGGGCCGCTTGGTTGTTGTGATGACAGTCTTGCAGTCTTAGTGTTCATTTTTTTTGCCCCCGAATTCCAGATACATCCAGGGGATGAGGATGATCAGAACCGTTAAAAACATCATTGTGGAGGCCGCAAATCCTTGCCCGAGGTTTTGTTGTCGAAACATAAGGTCATAGACATATTTGGCAGGTACTTCAGATGATATGCCTGGCCCGCCGCCGGTTTGTGCAACAACAAGATCATATACTTTGACAATACCCGCAGTGATGATCACGAGGGTAGTGACGAACACCGGGCGCATCATCGGTATCACAATAAGCAGATAAGTTTTCCAGGCTGGTATGCCGTCAACGCGTGATGCTTTCCAAATGTCTTCGTCGATGCCGCGCATGCCTGCAAGCATCAGGCACATGATTAACCCTGTGCTTTGCCAAAGCGCTGCGATAAGCACGCCGTAAATGACAATGTCAGCGTTGTATAAGGGGTCAAATGTGAAGTTCTCAAAGCCCAGGTCGCGTACGACTTTTTGTATGCCGAATTCCGGATTAAGTAACCATTGCCACACCAACCCGGTAACAACAAAAGACAACGCAAACGGATAAAGGATAATCGTGCGAAGGGTGTTTTCAAAACGAATTTTCTGATCAAGCAATGCGGCCAGAAAAAAACCAATGGCCAGTGACAATACTAAAGAAAAAAAACCAAAAATTAGTATGTTTTCAATTGAAATCAGCCAGCGTTTGGAGCTCCACAAACGTTCATATTGATCAAAACCGACGAACTTCTGGTTCGGCAACATTTTTGATTTTGTGAAGGAGTAAAAAATTGTCCAGCACGTAGCACCCACAAAAATAAACAGCGCAGTGGCTATCATTGGTATAGATGCGATCTTTGCTTCCAGGTTTCTGAACAAGCGCCGTGGACGTTTTGAGCTACCCATTGATGAAATCTCTGGCGTGCTGATGGTAGATAGTGAGGGGGGTATAACTGTCGGAGCAT
>CALGKA010000154.1 GCA_937927895.1 uncultured Granulosicoccaceae bacterium
CATGGATGTGCCCATAGTTGACAATAATGGGCGCGACCCCATGGAAGAGGATTTCAAAAAATGGCGACAGCCATCAAAAGGACAACAAAGTCGCAAGAAAGACTTTTGCCTACTTTTGGTCTTTTTAAAAGTAGGGCCGCCGGCAGGGCATGTCACAAACGTAGCCGCCAGCAAGGCAAGTCAAAACGACAGCCGCCTGCAAGGCAAGGCAAGCCAAGCCAAAGCGACAGCCGCCCGCAGGGCAAAAACCCAAAAAAAAAGGCAAAAAAAAGGGGCAACGACTAGCGCTACCCCACCCCCAATTGGTACAAAAATTCTGAGCCTTTACGCCGTTTGCCGACAACTTCAAGACCCGATAATGTTAACCAGTTATCATCAACAATGCCAATTATAAACTTTCGCAAACACGCTATATCACCCCGTAAACGTATGTTTACATAGAAACAAAATCCTAACACGCGGTTTTGACAATCGGTATCTAAGGTTAATTGATAAGGCACACCGAAGCACACTTCTACACAGCCATTCGCCTTTATTTCGGCGTTCAGCTAAGGTAGCAACATGCTTACAGGAGCAACAAAATGATAATTGAATTCAGCGGTGAAACCACCGGCAGCGTGATTATGTTTGGCAAAGTCGCCAAACAGCTTTTAAAAATGATGGGCCAAAGCGGCAATGACGAAGGCGCTATTCGAGCACCCGATGTGCCGGGCGCGCTGGAGAAACTAAATGCTGCCCTTGAGTCTGTACCTAAAGTTGAAAACGAGCAAGACACCTATGAAGATGACAAAGACGCCGAGATCAGTATCCACACTAGAGCAACGCCATTAGTTGATCTATTAGAAGAAAGCGTTCGCGAGAACGGATATGTAATGTGGAAACCCCAATAGCTATTTTCAACACTGGTATCACATTAACCACCACCCTCTAACACGAAGGCCGTTACTTGATAACGGCCTTTTTATTCCAGATTTCAAATCTAATTTTCAACTTCCAGGGCTGCCGCATTTAGTCGAGGACCGGGGTTGTCTTTAAATCTGCACACTTGCTTACGTGTGGCGCTTCTGAATTCATCGAATCGACCGCCACCGTAGTTGACGGCAAATTTAAATACTTCATGATCATTAATTAGCACGCCCCTACCGCCCTGCCCGCGCCAATCACCAGCGAATCGCATGGGGGATCCGGTCTGACCTATCATCAGTGAGCCATCTTCATAAAAACGATAAATATTGCCACTGATGCCTGTATCTGCCCAGAAGCCTCGACGGCTATCTGGATCAATTTGATATTCTTTTTCAGCACAATTCCATTCTGTATCACTGACAAAGCTACGATCAAAACCATTGAATAACACCTGCTCCTCAAGTTTCCATTGCGACTGCTCGTATTCCGTTACAACGCTAGCAGTCGGGCCTTTATCGGTCGCAAAGCATCGCAAACCATCATGGGTAAGCATCCATCGATTAAAAACGTTGTTCGCAGGCTTAACCGGGCAAGCCACCACACACCAGTTACCAGCATCTATTGCCCACCCCTGAGGCGGGTGACCCACAGTGCTTGAGCACACAGGCGCCTCGATTAAACTTACCACAGTGTTAGATTTTTCTGCATCTAGCCAGCTTACCAATTGACTTTGCTTGTCATAAGCATGCAGTGTGCGCGCGCTAAAATCAGGTGAAGTGCCAGCACATCCAGCCAACGCTATCAGCGCCGCTATTGCGATCCATTTCTCTATTCGCTTACACATTCATTCTGACCATCCAAAGAATTCTAAAAAGCAAAAAAAAACCCCACTAACGCAGGGTTTTATCATAATTCAAGTCAATTCCTTATTGCAGCCTTTTAACAAGAGGCCGGGCCTACGCCGTAAGGGCTAATTTCATTAGGTGGTGCGACGTTTAAATCTTCAGTATCGCTGCTTATGATTTGCAAGATGGTGTCATAGTAGGCAACACCTTCTGTACCTAAAGCCTCGACTCGCGCGGTGACTTTTATATCAAAGTATAACGCGTTGCTTTGCGGATACGCTATCTTGAAGAATCCGACACCACTAGAATCAGTCGTAATTTGACCACCAATCACGGTAGGTGCATTTTCGTTATCTTCGTCAACCAGTGCTGGATCACGTGGGTCAAGTATGCCATTACTGTTTGTATCTTCACCTGCATCCAGGATACGGTTACCGTTTATGTCTTCAGCATTACACTCGGTAGTGATCACAGCAGCCCAAGAGTCAGGCTGACCATCACCTTTAGTATCCACCTGGGCCATGTAACCATAGCGGTATACCGTTGGGGTAAGACTAACAATAATGGTGGCATCTGGAACCGGACGACCAGCGCCATCGGTTACTTGTACTACACCCGTCTTAGTATAACGAGTATCTGATTCAACCTCTGAAAGCATACCAGACAAACCGATAACGACATTAAGCTGACGCTCAGTAATTGTCATTGCAACTTCAGATGGTGCCACTGCAGGATAGTCATTAGTAGTACCTATGATGGTAATGCCATCGGTCTCTGTTGGAAGGTTGCCAGCATTAAAGGTTACTGCTGCCTTGCCATCTTTATCGGTTACCGCAGACACAGGCGACAATGAACCACCGCGCAAGTCCGGGCTGCTAAAACCTACAGTCGTGCCTTTCACAGGATTACCATAGATATCAGTCACTACCGCATACACTGTACTTGAGTTACCAGTCGCGACACTAGCCGGGGCCGCTTCAACAACAATAGCGCTTGGAGTCGTTGCAACAAACTCTACATTAAACTGCGAAAAAGGATCTGCGTCTAACGAGTCTGAAAATGCAATGATCGCAGGTCCTGCACTATTGGAAGCAACTTCTATAGAGGCAATACCCGCAGCATCGGTGTATACGTCAACACTACTATCACCCACTACAGTATCACCCGCCGGGCGAACTACCCCGGCCGTTATTGAAAAACGCATAAGCTGGTTAGCTACAGGGAAGCCATTGCTTGTCCATTCGACAGCGAAAGGTGAGAAGCCATCAACCGGCAGCGAATCAAAAGCTGTCAGCTGTGGTAGTACTGTCAGCACATCTGCAGCTACTTGTATTTCATGTGTGGCTACAGCAGTGCTTTCCAGTGCTGAGACAATAATTTTATCATTGCCATTTTCACTACCGACAGTCACATTAACTTTACCGTTAGCATCAGTCACTGCAGTAGCTGGCTGAATAGTATTATCAGCCGTTGATCGAATAGATACCAGTTCGTTCGAAATCGGCTGGTCATTACCGCCTGTTAGGCTAACTTCAAGCTCTGCAACATCACCGCTGACGAGAGCCGTCGGGCCTGCAACTGTAATTTTACTTCCACTGGCAGTCACTAGAACATCACCAGACTCATCATCAATTGATGCACTGACGGTGATATCTTGATTTCTGTAATCACCTGCAAGGCTCAACTCAGCCGTTGCCTGACCAGCTTCATTGGTCACGCCAGAAATATTCTGCAACACGCCACCTGTAGAGGAGAAAGACACTTCTTTGCCACTTAGTACACGGTTACTTTCATCAGTCACAAGTGTGGTGATACGAGCTACATCATTGCCACCAGTTTCAATTGAAGATTCATTACTGATAACACGCACTCTTACAGGTGTAACCACAGCTTGTGCATTTTCAGCCACTGCTAGCTCTATAGAACTAACCGCTGTACCGCCCAATGCTGAAGCGTTCAACATGTCGGAACCTGCTGCAGTGCTAATGGATACACGAGCATTACCGAGGGCATCTGTCATAACTGCGTTTTGACTAAATGTATTACCGGCAGCTGACGCAAACGAGATCATTTCGTTCGGTATTGGAGTTCCACCACCCGTCAGCAAAGTAAAGATAAGATCAGCAGTTTGGCCAATGATCAAATTCTCTGGTGCTGTCATGGTGATGGCAGAACCCGAGGCTACAACCAATACTTCAGCCGTATCACCGTCAATAGTGGCACTCACACTGATATTTCGGTTTCGATAATCACCAGCAAGGTTTAGCTCCGCTATAGCCTCACCCGCCTCGTTGGTAGTCGCTTGGATATTTTGCAATACACCGCCATCACTACCGAAGCTTACCGTGTGACCCTCAACCGCCCGGTTGGCTTCGTCCGTCACTATGGCTGTCACTATTGCGCGATCATTTTCACCAGTCAAAAGAGCTGGCTTGTCACTGAAGACACGAATATTACCTGCCTCAAGTTGAAGTGCTGCACCAAAGTCTAAAGCATCGGCTTCAACAGCCATCTCTTCTTCTCTTGGGGAACATCCAGCCAACCATAAGGTGGCGGCTACTAATAAAGCTATCGATTTTTTCATTGTTGTTCTCGTAGAACCCACACCAGCAATCCCAAACACGTTCTTACCTGAAAGTGATGTTTGCAATTAAAACTTACCCAAATAATGATGGAATCCAATACCTGCTGAGGTACTGGCTTCGCTTCCGCCCAAGTAAAGATACTCAAAATTAATCGCAGTATTTTTATTGCCGAAAAGATTCAAACCAAACGCAGCCGCTATACCTGCAGTACTGTCTGCATCAACAAAATCACTGTGCAAACGGATACCCATACCAGCGCTCACATAGGCCATTAGGTTGTCGTTCCACGTATAGTGATAACGAAGCATGCCAGAGGTATAACTGGTTACTGGATCACGAAACATACTGGTAGGTTGATCCGAACCGAGGCCAAGTCGTGCTTCAAGTGAGATACCCCATTTGAAAAAGAAGCCTAATGTGCCAATTAAAGATCCGATATTGTTTCCAGCACCGTCAACGTCTTCAATATCACCATTCGCGACCTGCAGGCCGTAGTAAAAATTGGCGCGATCAAAGTCTTCGCGAGGGTTAAAATCACGCAAATAGTCGAACGTATTGGCGTCAGCAGCACCACATGCCAAAAGCAACGCAACCGCCGTACTCGCCACTGTTCTTTTCATCGAGGTTCTCCGCTCTCTTATATTTCTTTGTGTGCACTTGATTACCGTGGTGCAAGATCCACCGGCACCTATAAACCAAGATTCATCGCACGTTTTCTTAGTCTCTCCTAACGTGGACGGCAGACAGACGGACAAACTTTAGCCAAAACTTTCATTGGTTGACCAAAAGGCAGTATTTTTGAAAAATATTACTTGCTCACCAAATTGACACACATCCAAACCGGACAAATCACAACAACACACATTGAAAAATGACGAATTACAGCACCTGAACACACCAGCGTTAATTGATCGCAATAATGAAATGATCCGTAGCGTCATATACTCGTCGCGCGAATTTTAGGAAAGTCTCCATTGAAATTAAGAATCCCATATCTAATAGCAGCTGTGTTGGCCAGTGCATCGATGCTCTATTTTGCAGATACACCCGGACTAAACGCAGCACCGTTGGTGTCACTTCAATCAATCAATGGCAACAAGATCGATCTAGCCTCTCCACAAGGCAAAACTCGCTTAGTGAGCTTTTGGGCACCGAACTGTTCCATTAGCGCAAGAGATGCATCCGGGCTCTCTGATTTGCAAACACAGTTTGCAGAGGAAAATTTTGAAATTGTGGCGGTCGCTATGCCCTACAGCAAATCGAAAGATATCCAATTACACATGGATGACCACAATGTCGGATATCCAATCGCACATGATACCGACGGCCAGGTTAGCGCGGCATTTCCTGGTGTACGGTTCACACCCACCACCTTTCTGATTGATGGTCAGGGCAATATCGTCTGGCGCCATGTTGGAAAAGTTAATGCGGCACGGGCAGCCGGTGAAATAGCAACCCTTTTGCAGACGCAGTTGGCCACATTAGAGCGATAAGGCACCTGCTTAATTCCCTGCAGTCTTAATCATGTGAGTTGCCGCTAAGCCGAGCAAGCCTTGTACAAGATATAAAGCGTATTAAGTTATAAAGCGCTTATTCTGGCTTGCTTGCCGCTGGTTCACAGGCGGCACTCTTATTGGCAGTTGTGGTGGCGTGTAAGAATGGCTCTAGCTCTTCAAGTGCTCCGCGATAGACATCGCGCTTGAAAAAAATAACTTTTTGCATCGGCAGCCAGTAGTCAACCCACTGCCAGCGATCAAATTCCGGATGATCGCTTTTATCTAGCTGCACACTGGATTCATCGCCCACTAAACGTAGCATGTACCAAATTTGCTTTTGACCAATACAGAGCGGACTTTGATGCTTGCGGATATAACGCGACGGTAAACGGTAGCGCAGCCAGTTGCGGGTGCAGCCCATGATTTCTACGTCGTTCTGGCTTAAGCCGGTTTCTTCGTCGAGTTCACGATACATGGCCTGCTCGGGTGTTTCCTCACGCTTAATACCGCCCTGCGGAAACTGCCATGAATCTTTGCCGGCTCGACGCGCCCAAAACACCCTGCCGTCCTTATTACTAAGGACAATGCCTACATTGGGTCTGAAGCCGTCTGGGTCGATCATACAAAAACCGGAAGAGTCACTTTTCTACTTTGATTCTTCCACATTATGTAAGTCTCTTCAATGTAGGTGGACTGCTCAAGTACCGATTTAGGCAGCCCAGCACAAATTAGGTTTTCGGTAAGGTGACGCCACGTTGCCCTTGGTACTTGCCAGCACGGTCAGCATAGCTAGTTTCGCACACCTGGTCGGATTCAAAAAATAACATCTGCGCCACACCCTCATTGGCATAAATTTTCGCCGGCAAGGGGGTGGTGTTGGAAAACTCGAGCGTGACATGGCCTTCCCACTCTGGCTCAAGGGGTGTGACGTTTACAATAATCCCACAACGAGCATAGGTTGACTTACCAAGGCAGACTGTCAGCACACTGCGCGGAATTCGAAAGTACTCGACCGTTCGTGCCAGAGCAAAAGAGTTGGGCGGAATGATGCAGACATCACTTTTGACATCAACAAAGCTGTCGGTGTCGAAGTTTTTCGGATCAACAATAGCGTGATTAATATTGGTAAAGATTTTAAATTCATCTGAACAGCGAACATCGTAGCCGTAGCTCGAGGTACCGTAAGAGATCAACTTGCCCTTTTCAGACTCGCGCACCTGACCCGCTTCAAAGGGTTCAATCATTTGATGCTGCTCAGACATTTCTCTGATCCAGCGATCGGCTTTTATAGACATCTTAAATGGTTACCTGAGTTGGCAAGGTTAAGGTTGGCTAGGTTGACTGAATAACAATATTCGGAAATTTAGCGCTGTAGTCTTTTGCCTGCCCGGCCAGAGCCGCTGCTGCCTTACGCGCGATTTCCCGATAGCGCAGGGCCACCGCACCTTCCGGATCGCTTACAACCGAAGGCTTGCCGCCGTCTACTTGTACTCTTATAGACATATCGAGTGGCACAGAGCCTAATAATGTTACATCGTAGTCACCGGCCATTTGTGCACCACCGCCAGCACCGAAAATAGCCTCTTCATGACCACACTCGCTGCATACGTGCGTGCTCATGTTTTCAACAATACCTAGAATCGGGATCTCGACCTTTTCAAACATCTTTAAACCTTTGCGCGCATCTAGCAAGGCAATGTCTTGCGGGGTTGTGACGATAATCGCACCGCTGACTGGCACTTTTTGCGATAAGGTCAGTTGGGTATCACCGGTACCAGGCGGCAGATCAATAACCAGGTAGTCCAGCTCTTCCCAGTTGGTATCATTAAGTAACTGCTCTAGCGCTTGAGTGACCATCGGTCCGCGCCAGATCATTGGGGTTTCTTCATCGACTAAATAACCGATCGACATAGTCTCGATGCCATAGTTACACATCGGCTCTATCGATTTTCCATCCGCAGATTCCGGCTGGCCTGACAAACCCATCATGCGCGGCTGGCTTGGGCCGTAAATATCGGCATCAAGCAATCCTACTTTGGCACCTTCAGCCGACAAAGCCAGAGCCAGATTGACCGACGTGGTTGATTTGCCGACCCCGCCCTTACCAGAGGCAACCGCGATAATATTCTTTACGCTCTCCATGCGCTTGACACCATGCTGCACCGAATGAGCTGTGATTTTGGTGGTGACGTTGAAATCGACCTCACCTACACCTGCAACCCCTTTGACCAAATCGTTGAGCGCCGCCGTTAGTTCAGGTAAATAACCCGCACACGGGTAACCCATTTGAAGGTCAACCTTGATATTGCCATCGGTCACAGTGACGTCCCGAATAGCCTTATCTTCACCCAGATTGCGCCCGGTGTATTTATCCTGGTAACTCGCTAGCACCTGCTCGACGGCAGATTTATCTACATTCGCCACGTCAATACCCTATCTAAAAGTAACAATGTGGCAATGATACACCACTGCTCAAGCAGCCGTGCACGAAGTGCGTCACCCACTCTCAACTAAACCTCTCGGAACCACAGGCACAAAGCGCTTATACTTTGGGTTTCTTGATTCTTACCAGTTGCTACCAAGCACCCAGCCGCGACCAAAATGAACACACCAAAACAACGCGACATATTAGTCACCAGTGCCCTGCCGTACGCCAATGGGTCAATCCACATTGGCCATATGGTCGAGTATATCCAAACCGATATCTGGACCCGCTTCCAACGACATCGGGGGCATAATGTCACCTGGGTGTGGGCAGACGATGCGCATGGCACACCGATTATGCTGAGTGCACAAAAACAAGGCACCACGCCAGAGGCACTTATTGAAAAGATGAAAGTCGAACACGAGCAAGATTTCACCGACTTTCAACTCAGCTTTGATAATTTTCACACCACTCACTCAGATGAAAATCGCCAGTTCGTAGAAAAAATCTACGGCCGCTTGCGTGACGGTGGGCATATAGCGGTCAGAACGATTGAGCAGCTTTACGACCCGGAAGCCGATATGTTTCTTCCCGATCGTTTCGTTACGGGCACTTGCCCGAAGTGCAAAGCGACTGATCAATACGGAGACGCCTGCGAAAGTTGCGGCACCACCTACGACGCAGCAGAACTTCTCGATCCAAAATCTGTGGTATCTGGCGCAGCACCAATCACCAAAGAATCTGAACAATACTTTTTTACCATCGAAAATTTCGATGCCATGCTGCGAGAATGGACAAGCGGTGAACATTTGCAGCCAGAGATGCGTAACAAAATTCAAGAATGGTTTGAAGGCGGTTTGCAAGACTGGGATATATCTCGCAACAAGCCTTACTGGGGTTTTGAAATTCCAGACGCACCGGGCAAGTATTTTTATGTATGGATGGATGCCCCAATCGGTTATATGGGTAGTCACATGCACTACCTTAAGGGTGACCAGCAAGCATTTGATAAATACTGGAACCCGGATTCCAGCGCCGAGCTTGTACACTTTATCGGCATAGATATCGCGCGTTTTCACACATTGTGTTGGCCAGCCATGCTTGAAGGTGCAGGCTATCGAAAACCAACGGCTGTACATTGCCACGGCTTCTTAATGGTAGACGGCGCTAAAATGTCTAAGTCTCGCGGAACGTTTATAAAAGCCCGCACCTACCTTGATCACCTGCAACCTGATTACTTACGTTACTACTATGCCGCCAAGCTAAATAACAAGGTTGAAAACATAGACTTAAATCTTGAAGACTTTGTCGCCCGAGTCAATTCAGATTTGGTCGGCAAAATTGTTAACATAGCCAGCCGCTGTGCAGGTTTTATTGTCAAAAACTTCGATGCAACACTTGCATCAGAACTTCCAGACAACAACTTGTATGCAGAATCTGTTGCAGCATCAGACTCTATAGCAACAGCCTTTGAGAATCGTGAGTTTGGCCGTGCCATAAGAGAGATTATTATCCAAGCTGATGCTGCTAATCAGTTTATTGCTGATGAAGCACCGTGGGCACTTATCAAGGAACCAGGCCGCGAACTACAAGTACAACAGATTTGCACACTCGGCATTAACTTGTTTAAAAACCTGGTGATCTACCTAAAGCCTGTGGTACCAGACATCGCTCGCCAAACAGAAGCGTTCTTAAACATTGACGAATTCAGTTGGAGTGATTTACAAAGCCCATTGTTAAATCACCAGATCAACAAATTCAAACCGATGATCACGCGCCTTGAATCAAAATCAATTGATGCAATCGTTGACGCTTCGAAAGAAGATCTAGCCGCCACACAAATCACAGCAACGGCTGCAGGTGTTGCCAAATCTACCGATAATGGCAACCTTAAAACTGACCCTATAAGTGAAGAAATAGAATTTGATGACTTCGCAAAAATTGATTTGCGAGTAGCAACCATTGTAGCCGCAGATCACGTGGAAGGTGCTGACAAACTACTACAGCTAACGCTTGATCTTGGGGGCGAACAACGCAATGTGTTTGCAGGCATAAAGTCGGCCTATGACCCGGCCACTTTAATTGGCAGGCAAACCGTGATGGTAGCCAATCTTAAGCCGCGAAAAATGCGCTTTGGCAACTCAGAGGGAATGGTGCTTGCCGCGGGCCCTGGTGGTTCAGACCTGTTTATACTGTCGCCAGACAACGGGGCACAAGCAGGTATGCGAGTTAAGTAACAACATGCAGGCCGTCTTATGAAAGAGATTCTGCTGATACTAGCCGGCACGGTGCTGGTTAATAATTTTGTGCTGGTGAACTTCCTTGGGCTTTGTCCTTTTATGGGAGTATCAAGAAAACTTGATACCGCCTTGTGCATGGGGCTTGCCACCACTTTTGTATTAACGCTCGCCTCTGTATGTAGTTATTCATTTAATTTGTGGGTATTAGAGCCACTTGGTCTTGGCTATCTGCGATTGATTGCTTTTATTGTAATCATTGCAGGGCTTGTGCAATTAACAGAGCTTTTCATAAGAAAAGTGAGCCCACTACTGCACAGTGTACTGGGAATATTCCTGCCTTTAATCACCACCAATTGCGCCGTACTGGGTGTCGCCTTGCTAAGCATACGATCCAACGATTCGTTTATTGGTGCGGCCTTTTATGGCTTTGGTGCGGCTCTAGGGTTTACATTAGTACTGATACTCTTTTCCGCTATGCGTGAACGCATAGATACAGCTGATGTTCCCAAACCTTTTAAGGGCAGCGCCATAGCGCTTATTACAGCGGGCTTTATGTCACTTGCCTTTATGGGCTTCGGTGGCATGAACTAGTGGCGGGTATATTCGTCATAGTAGCGCTTGCCCTGCTGTTGGGTTGCGCGTTAGGGGCAGCCTCTCGATGGTTCGCAAAAAATCCTGACTCATTGGTTGAGAAAATTGACCAGCTGTTGCCACAAACGCAATGTGCACAGTGTGGCTACCCAGGCTGCAAACCTTATGCCGTTGCTATTGCCGATAACAGCGCGCCTATCAATCAATGCCCGCCAGGTGGTGAAGCAACCGTTAGCGCACTAGCTGAATTGCTCAACAAAGACGTCATACCGTTAAACCCGGAGTTCGGGGTTGAAACACCACCACTTATTGCATTTATTAGAGAGCCAGAATGCATTGGCTGCACCTTATGCATAAAGGCCTGCCCGGTAGATGCCATTGTCGGTGCTGCTAAACTCATGCATACAGTGATCACTGATCACTGCACCGGTTGCGAGTTGTGCATTCCACCCTGTCCAGTCGATTGCATTGATTTGATCAATGTTACCGAACACAAGTCTCAGCCATGAAAATTCACGGCGGCCTGGCTTTTAAGTCTTTGCCTTTTGGTGCGATTGAGACGATACCGCCACCTACACGGGTGGCTATAAAAGTAGCGAGCAAATCAACGATTGCGGTTAAGACTGGCGACACCGTTTTAAAAGGGCAGCCGCTTACCAGCGTCGATACTAGTGCCGTAATGAGTCACGCGTCTGTTTCAGGAACCATCACAAGTATTAACAACTGCACTATTTCTATTCAATCGGATGGACAAGACACGCCTTATCCAAGTTCTCCGCAAACCGACATTCGCGCCAATGAAATACTTACCCTATGCCATCAAAATGGCCTGGTCGGTTTGGGTGGTGCTGCTTATCCGGTAGCTAAAAAACTATCTAGCGCCAGTCAGCACAACACAGTAAATACATTATTAATTAATGCTGCCGAATGTGACCCGGCCATTTACTGTGATGAAGCTCTAATACAAGAACGACCTGAAGCGATTGTCAAAGGAATAAAGCTCGCGCTCACAGCAAGCGGTGCTTCAAATTGCATTGTAGGTATCGAGGAGAATAAAATTCTCGCAATTGCAGAGCTAAAAAAACACCTACCTGACAACATAAAGCTTGTTGTTGTACCCGCAATCTATCCAAGTGGCGCAGAGAATACCTTATTCACTCTTTGCACAGGCAAGACAGGCGGACTTAGATACAATCAATCACTGTGCTTCAACATAGCTACTTGTTATTCGATATATAAAGCGGTTGAGCTTGCAGAGCCCCTACTATCTAGAATAGTCACGGTGGTCACTAGCGATAATATTCGCAATGTAGAACTTCGGATAGGAACACCTGTTACCGATGTACTCAAGGACCTGAATACGGTAGGCAACCAAACCATTACCTGCGGCGGACAAATGATGGGGCGGCGCGTTAGTGCAGAACACAGCATTGATAAACAAACCAACAGCCTGCTGTTTAATACCGCTGAAAATAAAACAGCGGTAGCCTGTATACGCTGTGGCGCTTGCGCTGATGTTTGCCCGGAGCACCTTCTACCACAACAACTGTTTTGGCATACCGATCCGCACAATAGCTCAGCATTAAGCAATTTAAAACTGGACGCCTGCATTGAATGTGCTTGTTGCGATGTTGTATGCCCCAGCAACATTCAATTAACGCAACATTTTATCGGTGCAAAAAACACCATCGAGCTTCAAAGAGTTGAACAAAAAAAAGCTGAGCTTGCAAAAGAACGATATGAAAAACGCTTAGCACGACTCGAAAGTCAATCGCTAAGGGAGCGAAAAAAGCTAGACCGTAAATCTGACAAGCTGATTAATTCAAAGGATAAAGAACAACTCAAAAAAGAAATGATCGCCAAAGCGCTGCAAAAGAGCATGCGCAAAAAGAAAAGTACATCGGGCAACAGCGCAGATGACAGTCCCCCGCAATGAAATTTGAAACTAATACTATTGGACCCACAAGTGTTACTACCACCATGCAAATGGTGCTACTCGCTTTGCTGCCTGGCTGCCTGATTTTTATTTATCAAAATGGCTGGGGGAGTATTATCAACTTAGTATTGGCAGTACTTGCTGCCATTACATTTGAAGCGCTAGCCGTCACACTCCGCAAACGATCCATTAGCTCGACCTTGGCGGACTATTCAGCGATTGTAACCGCCGTATTTATTGCGATTTGCCTGCCACCACTACTACCGTGGTGGATACCAATACTGGCCACCGGCTTTGCGATCTTATTAGCCAAGCATGCATTCGGCGGCATTGGCTACAATTTGTTTAACCCGGCCATGGTCGGCTATGCCATGATACTAATAAGCTTTCCCACAGAACTCAGCTTATGGTTAATTCAGCCTGATGGGTTTAGCCATTCACTCACTGAATCTTTGCATATTGTATTTAATGGTGGATTATCAGTCATACCACAATGGGATGCACTCACAGGCGCTACCGCTTTAGATCAACATAGAGATTTGTTATTGCAAAACTCTGCCCCCATAGAAATTGCATCACAAACAAAAGGGCTATTCGGTGCCCGGCATAGCGAATGGATCAACCTTGGCTATCTTATAGGCGGTCTATGGTTACTGAAAAAGCGCGTAATCAATTGGCATATACCTGTTAGCTTTCTGGCTACTTTAGCCGTTTGCACTTTGCTGCATAATCTAATGGCTGGCAACACGCTATCACCGGGGCTAAACCTATTCGGCGGTGCCACAATGTTATGTGCGTTTTTTATTAGCACCGACCCCGTGTCTGCCGCAACAAGTAACCGAGGGCGTCTTATATATGCCGCCCTGACTGGATTTTTGGTCTACCTTATTCGTAGCTACGGCGCCTACCCTGACGGTGTGGCATTTGCAGTGTTGTTGGCCAACTGCGCCACCCCCGCTATTGATCGACTTGATAGTTGGCTAAGTTCACATGAACGATAACCTTCGCCAATTATTTTCATCCAACCGCCACGGTGTTGTGCTTGGCTGCTTTGCATTGGTGGTAACGGCTGCCTTGGCACTCACACAGACCGCCACCAAAAGCCGAATAGAATACAATGAGAAGATACACCGACAAAAAACGCTATCTGAAGTGTTGCCGGCACAGTGGTACGACCATCCGCTTGATCAATTTATAGTAGAGCTACCAGACAATATTTCTGGCACCAACCGCACAAGCTATATTGCAAAAATAAACGCTATACCCCAAGCTGTTATTATTTCCGCTACTGCAACAGATGGCTATGCTGGCAACATAAACCTACTAGTGGGCATTTTAAAAGACGGTACTATAAGCGGTGTACGGGTCACCAAACACAATGAAACTCCGGGCCTCGGTGACGCCATAGAGCTTAAGCGCTCAGAGTGGATAAAAAGCTTTGATGGCAAAAGCCTGTTATCACCAATAGAATCGGGTTGGGCACTGCGTAAAAACAACGGTGAGTTCGATCAATTCACCGGCGCCACCATCACACCACGCGCTGTGGTGAATGAGGTAGAAAAAACGTTGCGCTTTTTTAATGCCGTTAAGACACAGTTATTAGCCCATGAATGAAACAAGCAGCACTACAGTGACCAACCACGATCTGCCTAATGCAGGTGTCGTTAATAGTGGCCCTTCTTTTAAAGCTCTATTAAGCGCTGGACTGTGGAGCAATAACCCGGCGCTGGTACAGTTATTAGGCTTGTGCCCGCTACTTGCCGTTAGTAATACCGCTATCAATGGACTAAGCCTCGGCATAGCAACCGCTTTTACAGTATTGCTTTCAAATATTAGTGTTTCTGCCAGCAGAAGATTTATCTTGCCTGATATAAGAATACCAATATTCGTCATTCTAATAAGCGGCATTGTTACCATGGTAAGTTTACTTATGAACGCTTATGCTCATGAAATGTTCTTACGCCTAGGCATATTTGTGCCGCTAATTATAACCAACTGTGCAATCTTGGCACGTGCAGAATCATTTGCCTCAAAAAATACCGTTTTCGCATCAACTATTGATGGCCTTGCCACGGGAATTGGGTTTGCTGTGGTTTTGGTGGTGCTTGGTGCCGCACGTGAATTAATTGGTCAAGGCACACTGTTCGCCGATGCTCATTTACTTTTTGCTAATTTAAGTAGCGCACCACTTTTAAACTTCGGCGAACAATACCGCGGTTTATTAATTGCTATTCTGCCGCCAGGTGCTTTTATATTGTTTGGCCTGCTGTTGGTATTTAAAAACCTGATTACGAATAAATGATATTTTCACAAGACCGTACAACACTTAGAAAACAGTATCTGGAAGTTTGGCAAAAAGCTAATCGACGCGAACCGTTAGAACCACTAGAAGAATTAATTGCCGATGTCATTCGCGACCACCCTGAATACCATCCGCTGCTATCCAATGAAGATGCTGCTATTAGCTCAGAGTTCTATCCAGAACACGGAGCCACCAACCCGTTTTTGCACATGGGAATGCATATTGCCCTGCGTGAGCAAGTAGCCACTGATCGCCCTCCAGGCATTGCCGACATCACTCGTAAACTACTACTGCGCTACCGCGACAGCCATGAGATGGAACACCACATGATGGAACCGCTCGGCAAAGTACTGTGGCAAGCACAGCGCGATAACAGCGAACCGGATCAAATCGAATATATGGAACTGTTACAGGCTCTGGTCACAAAACGTAACTGATTAAGCCCAAGCAACGGTCACATCACAGCCGGTTGTTATTGTCTGGCGCAAGTTTTGAACTACAATAACCAAGTATGCTTGAAATCAATAACAGCGTGAGTATTCCCGAGACCGAAATAGAGCTACAGGCTATTCGTGCTCAAGGTTCAGGCGGGCAGAAGGTCAACAAAACATCATCAGCCATTCACTTGCGATTTGATATTAAAAATTCATCGTTGTCTGCTTTTTATAAAACACGTTTGCTAGAGCACCGTGATAGCCGCATCACCAGTGACGGCATCATTATTATTAAAGCCCAGCAGTACCGAACGCTTGAGAAAAACCGACAAGACGCGCTGGATAGATTAGTGGCATTAATTAAAGCTGCGACTGTCGTGCAAAAATCCAGACGCCCGACCAAGCCCAGTCGCAATTCACAGAAAAGGCGAATGGACAGTAAAACCAAACATAGTAATCTTAAGAAGCTACGTAAGAAGACTGATTACTGATAGCAGAAATCTATATGGCTATGCTTCTGGCTACCTCATGCTTTAGCTTCTTGTCACATCATGCTTTCGCTTCTAGTCACATCACGCTTTCGCTTCTAGTCACATCATGCTTCGCTTCTAATCACATCATGCTTCGCTTCTAGTCACATCATGCTTTAGCTTCCAGCCAAAACAAATCAAGCTCTTCAATACTTAAATCACTCATGTTTAAGCCTTTAGCTTGCACCGCAAGTTCAACATAGCGAAAACGCTTTTCAAACTTAGCAGTAGCTTTTTTAAGCGCCTGCTCCGGATCAACTTTAGTATGCCGCGCCACATTAGTAACTGAAAACAAAAGATCACCAAGCTCATCTTCTATCGCGCTCTGATCAGCATCAGCCAATGCTTCACGAAGCTCCGCTAGCTCCTCATCAACCTTATCAATCACAGGCTCAAACTGCTGCCAATCAAATCCCACCCTGGCTGCGCGCTTCTGTATTTTCTCCGCACGAGTAAGAGCAGGCAACGCCCGCGCCACACCATCAATAGCAGACACAGCATCTGTTGATTTTTGTTCACGCTCTTTTTGCTTCAGTGCTTCCCAGTGAGCTTTTCGCTGCTCTTCAGAGTCAAACGTAATATCACCAAACACATGCGGATGGCGCTCAATCATTTTAGACGCAATGCCAAGAGCTACATCTTCAAACTCAAACAACCCCTGATCCTTAGCCATCTGCGCATGAAAAACCACCTGCAACAATAAATCCCCAAGCTCCTCCCGCAGCTCATTCATATCACCCCGCTCAATAGCATCAGCAACCTCATAAGCCTCTTCAACGGTATAAGGCGCAATCGTCTCAAAAGACTGCGCAATATCCCAGGGACACCCGGATTCAGGATCACGAAGCCGAGCCATCACATCAAGCAAAGAACTCATTTGTGGTAATGGGGTGTGGGAGGTTTTTGTAGTCATAACCAAAAGTCAAATTTAAGCCTCTGACATATTACATCGGGCTAATTGGTGATGTAAGCGATTGGATGTAGTGTTTTTCAGATATGTTGCTTGAACTAGAACTTGCGGGTCTAAAATCCCACGCTTACGCTTGTGGGTTTCCTCGAAAGATTGCCGAGCGATGTTTAGGTTGGAACGGTGTTCTTTTTGAGGCGTGATAAAAACTAAGCTTCACGGTTTTTAGTCCCTCGCTTACGCTAGCGGGCTTCCTTAAAAAGGTTACTAGTAGTCGCTAAAGTTGTGCAGGAAGCGGATAGAGTGTCGGGAATAACAAAACACACGAGCGCGCAAACTATCGTAAGCCCCTAGCCCGACTGAGCGTCGCGAACCCGCCCCCGCGCTTTTTGTTGTTTTTTGAATTCCTGCCAAGTGGGGTCAAAGCGCCAGGGATGTCGCTTTGAGCGCGGTGCACATGGACGTGCATACCGCGCGACCCCACGGAGCATGATTTCAAAAAATAGCGAAGCCACCCGAAGGGCAAACAAAGTAGCAAGAGAGACCTTTGCTTCTGTTTGGGTCTTTCCAAATGAAGGCCGCCGACAGGCATACCACGCTCGTAAGCCGCCGGCAGGGCATGTCAAAACGGCAGCCGCCCGCAGGCATGCAAAGCTCGTAAACCGCCGGCAGAGGCATACAACCCTCGTAGCCGCCAGCAGAGCAAGCTACAAACGACAACCCACAGAGCACGCCAGCAGCCGCCTGCAAGTCAAGTCAAGTCAAGTCAAGTCAAGTCAAAAAATCAGATCACACACCCCACCCAAGCCGCCTGCCAAGGCAAAAATATGAAAAGACTATGACCCTGGAACAATGCTTAAAACAGGCGCATAAATCCCT
>CALGKA010000155.1 GCA_937927895.1 uncultured Granulosicoccaceae bacterium
GTCTTCCGTGGGGTCAAAGCGCCAGGGACGGCGCTTTGAGCGCGGTGCACATGGATGTGCCCATAGTTGACAATAATGGGCGCGACCCCACGGAAGATGATTTCAAAAAATGGCGAAGCCACCCCTTCCCAGTTAAAAAAGGGGCAACAAAGTAGCAAGAGAGACTTTTGCTTCTGTTTGGGTCTTTCCAAATGAAGGCCGCCGGCAGGCATAGCCACTCACGTCAGACGCCTGCAAGGCAAACAAAACTCCCAGTTTAAGTTGAGGGTTTTTTGCCTTTCACAAATTTTCAAAGCACAATGTAATCGCACCCGATACCCTCAGGTGCGTAAGAAGCCTTTGCTAACCTGCAAAAGGCTGGGAAACAAGGAGGAAGGCTCAGTGGCGTGCAATCATTCGTTCAGAACCAACAATCCACTCAAGATTTTGCGTGCGGTGGTTAATGAGCAACACAAAATCAACCCGGTGCCTGCAAAAGATGCGGAATTTGTTCGGCTTAAGTCTCGAGAGATTTTTAACCTTGCAAATCTTGGTATCTCTGACACTGCTAAGTACAGCATCTTAACCAAGCTTGCTATCAGCGGCCAGCTGAGTGTGCATTCTAATCCTGAGCATAAGCAAAGTATTAGATATTCAGTGACTCAGCAGGGACTGCACTGTTACAAGTGCCATCGCTATCAGGAGGGCATTGAGCCTGCACCTGAAAATTTCAAATGCGGTGCGGTACCTATGGATCTTTAACAATTTAACCATCGTGCCCAATTTTGGGCGCGATACTCCTGATGGAGAACGACTATGGCAACTTTAGATATTAAGACTGTTCACAATTTTCATATCAACGATTACGCACCACCACCACCAGCGGGATTGCAGGGCGGCCTGGTTTCAACCGCTCCGAAGTTTTATAAGCATCGAATGTTTGGTTATAAAACGATTAAAGAAATGGCTATTTACATGCCATCCCAGCTTATATCCCGCACCTTACTTCTAGTCGCATGCTTACCCCTCCTGGCAATTAAACATCTTCCCGAACCGTTGCATCATTTTCCAGTCCGTAGTTTCTATTATTCTCAATGGCTCGGTGATCTGGAACAAATAAATTCACCTTTCAAAAAAATTACCTATGCCTCGGCAAGAGTGGTAGATGCATGCAGGCTGTTTTCTGAATATGGAATACTAAGAAAATATTTCGCGCGGGCAGACACGAATGGATGCCATTGCAAGTGCAAGTAGATTATCCCAAGTACGCGTAACTAATGACCAGGTCTGCGCATGTATATAGTCAAATAACCGACATGTAAAAACTGACAGTTTGGCTTAAGGCTTTTTACTGTCACTCCACGGAACATCAAGGCAACTCAATTGGGTTGCCTTTTTTTGTGTGCTCTTTAATCGCAACGATAGGGATCATATTGGTTCCTTTGCGCATGGGTATAACCCCTTTGAATTTATTTGTCCGCTGTTAAGGGGTTGTGGTTATGTCTGAACAAATACTATGGTTTTTGCTGCACACAAGTTATACCGTTACTTTTATTTGTTGATTTAACGTAGTGTGCTCGCATGATTAACAAAGCAAAGCGAATTATGATTATCGGTCAGCCGGGTTCTGGTAAATCTACGCTTGCCCGTTTGTTAGGCGAAAAGCTTGGTTTGCCGGTGGTGTATATCGATCAAATACATTGGTGTTCAGGTTGGGTTGAGCGGTCTAGCCATGAAAAAACCAGCTTGGTTTCTGAAGTGCATGCCAGAGACTCGTGGATCTTTGAAGGTGGTCATTCAGCTACCTGGCCGGAGCGATTAAATAGAGCGGATGTACTTATCTGGTTAGACTTTCCACTATCGGTTCGTGCCTGGCGTATATTTTGGCGAACGCTTAACTATTACGGGAAGTCGCGACCGGATTTACCGGCGGGCTGTCCTGAAAGATTTAATTGGGAGTTCTCATTATGGATCTGGAAAACCCGGCGAAGTAATCGCCAAAACGCGCTGCGGTTGTATGAATCTGTACCGATAGGAAAGTCAAAGCTTTGCTTGCGCTCTCAATCCGAAGTACAAGCCTTGCTTAAGTATTCTTCCAGGGTATAGAAGTTCAATGTGTTGGTTTCATTGATTCATATTTGCAACACTTCTATTGGTAATCGTTAGTAGTAGGTACAAACGCAGTTTGTACCTCGTTAGCATTGTTTCATTACGCTTACATTGACAAATCCATCAATGTGATAAAATACGCACGCAGCACCGACCCCTGGTTGTAATGGCAAGTGTGCCGCGTTGTCTGTAATTTGAGACCTTTGTTAAACAACAAAGCCCACGGTTTCGCTTGGGTGTAATTGCCTCCTTATATTCTCAGATTAATTGTTCTCTGTGTCTTAACTCAGGAAAAAATTACTGGCTTTTATTGCTGCCTTTTTATCACTGGCTTTTTCTTTAGCTTCTTTGTGAACAAGAAATTATTCTCAACTTATGAAAAGTGTAATAACGGTTTTGACTCTAACGACGCTTTGTATCTCGGGGTTATTCATTCCGTCGGTATCTGCTGCTGATTGGTCGGGACATATAAGTAAAAATACAATAGTCGGCCGACCGTACGGGCAGTTAGTAAGTTTAAACAAGCTAGGCGAAGCCGCCGAGCTTAAAGTGGTCTGTTTTCAAGAAGATAGTTTTTGGCTTTATCTTGATGACAAATTCACTAACAATAATCCGTTAATAGATATAGTTGTGTCAGTCGATAAGCTTCCCTCTATTGACCTTACACTAAAGCGTAAGGGCGAAAACTATACCATTACAAATGAAGCGCCGGTATTTTGGGATCTGATCGCACAGATGGCGGCAGGTACCGTGCTATGGGTTGACATTGGTGGGGCCAATCAAAAGCACAAGTATAGTTTAGAAGGCTTTACTAGAGCTTTTTTAGATACTTGTGATTGGATAGATTCTGTCGATAACTATCAGGATTATTTAGGACGGTATCGCTAATGTATTTTGGCTGAAGCGCCGTTGTATTACATCGATAAATTTATCGACCACTTTATACCGGTAATTACCCTCTAATCTCATTTTCACGCATTCCAATTAAATACAAAATACCGTCAAGACCCACGGTACCAAACGCGTTACCTGCCTGATCGCGGACTTTGGGTTTGGCATGAAACGCTATGCCTAGTCCTGCGGCGGAAAGCATCGGGATATCGTTAGCACCATCTCCCACTGCGATTACCTGCTGTAATTGAACGCCTTCAGTTTCAGCAATCGATCTTAGTAATTCGGCTTTGCGTTGATCGTCTACAATCTGCCCGCTTATTTTGCCCGTTAGCTTACCATTGGCTATATCAAGGCCATTGGCGTGAACGTAATCCATACCCAATCTGCGTGCCAGGCGGGTGGCGAAAAATTCAAAGCCACCCGATAAAATGGCGGTTTTATAACCCAGTAAGCGTAAATTGCTCATGAGTTTTTCAGCTCCATCAGTGACTTTTAAATCACGATCTATTTGATCCAACTTGGTTACAGGGAGCCCTTCCAGTAGTGCCATGCGTTGCTTAAAGCTTTGTGCGAAATCCATTTCACCGTGCATGGCGCGGGCGGTAATTGCCGCGACTTGCTCGCCTACTCCTGCCGCGTCGGCCATCATATCGATGACTTCACTTTGTATAAGGGTTGAATCCATATCGAAGCACACTACGCGTCTGTTGCGACGCCAGATGCTGTCTTCCTGGATGGCGATATCCATTTCGCTTTCGGCAGCGAGGGTAAGGCAGTCGCGTCGTAGGCTATTGATATCGCCGTTGCGGTGATGGATACGAATTTCGACAGCAATCAGGGGAGTATCGTCTGATGAATTGCCGCGGTGGCGTTCGGAGATACGCTGAATGGTCGCGATATTCCATTGGTAGGCACTAATCACTTCGGTGACTTGAGCGATCAGTGCTGCATTCATGCTGCGCCCAAGTAATGTAATAATGTAACGATCAATGGCACCATCGCTTAGCCATTGTTGTAGCTCGGGGGCGTCTACTGGTGTGAAGTTAATGGTAAGTTCCAGCTCGTGGGCCTTGAAAAGCAGATCTTTATATAAGGCATCTGGTTCACCGTTGTCACCGCAGGCGCTGTTGTCTACCTCTATCAGCATGCCCCATGACAATTGATTGTGAATAACAGATTGGTCGATATCGAGCACGGTGACAGGGTAGCCGGCTAATATATTGACGAGTGCGGACGTGATACCGGGGCGATCAGTGCCGTTGACGCTGATCAAAACTGTATGGCTCAAAGTGACAAAGCTCGGAAGATTAAGTGGCACCAGAGTATAGCATCGTAGATGCGACACATGGCATCGATCTAGTGCAATAATTCAAAGAACTATCAGGCGCAAAAATAGTTGCAAGGTGAGCGCAATGGCCTGATTATGGGCTTTGAAATCTAACTTTTAAGGGTATACATATAATGCAAGTTTCGGGAAAGAAAGCACTGGTGTTTGGTGGTACGTCTGGAATCGGATTAGCAGCCACCAAGCAGCTTGCAGCGCTTGGCGCTGATGTTACGGCTATCAGCCGTGATCCGTCAAAAGCCGGTGATTTACCTGGTGGTGTTGCGCTTGAAGCATGTGATGTTCGTGATCGAGAAGCGATGCAGCAGCTTTTTGAAAAGCACGCACCTTTTGATATTTTGATCAGTGCAGCCACCGGCGGCGGGCGCGCGCTAGGGCCATTCTTAGAAATGGAAATGGATGGTTTTATGGGCTCTTTTGATAAGCTTTGGGGCTACGCTAATGTGGCGCGTTACGGCATACCGCATCTGTCGGAGCAGGGCAGTTGTGTTTTGGTGAGTGGTAGCCCTGCCAGAAAAGCCAAGCCCGGTCAGATCAGTTTGTCATCAGTGGGTGGCGCTGTTGAAGCGTTCGTAAGAGCACTTGCACCTGAAATTGCACCGAAGCGAATTAATACCGTATCACCAGGCACTATCGATACGCCTATGTCAGCACTTGAAGGCAAAGCTCGTGAAGAGCACTTTGAAAGACTCACCACGCCACATTTGATCCCGCGTGCTGGTGAGCCCGATGAAGTAGCAAAAGCGATCGTATTCATGGTTGAAAATGATTTTGTAACAGGTACCACTATTGATGTTGATGGTGGTTGGTTGCTAGGTAAGTAGGCGGGTTAAACAAGTAAACAACTGGTATAAGGTAAATTATGTATTTATGGGTTAAAGCGTTCCACATTATTGTCATGGTTGCATGGATAGCATCATTGCTAATTTACCCTCGCTATAAATTGCATCAAGCAAAAAGCAGTGTCGGTGAGCCATTGTTTGAAACAATGAAAAAGGCGGCGGCTCAGTTACGCGGAATCATAATGATCCCGTCTATGGCGCTAACCTGGATACTGGGTATTGCGCTAATAGGGCTTAACCCCTCGGTGTTTCAGCTTAAGTTTATGTGGGTTAAGTTGCTGCTTGTGATCGGGGTAACGGTGCTGCATATTTACTTTACAAAGGTGGGGCGGGCGCTTGATGCAGGTGAAAGTAACGTCTCGGTTAATAAGCTACGACTGTTGAATGAGTTGCCTTTTGTGGCGTTGATTGCGATTGTTATTTTGGTTGTTGTTAAGCCTTTCTAATGCTGTGGCTTGTGTCCCTTGCGCTTGTATCCCTGCGGGGCTTATCCCCTTGCGGGGAAGCTTGGTGGGGCTCAAGCTCAGTCTAATCTGGTTTATACGCGCGTAGTTGGCAAAGGAATTAAATGTTATTGAGGGTTAATCCTTTACACTCGCGTTTTTATAGTTACTGTTAGCACCAATAGAGAAAAACAAAGGGAACGGCATGGAGATATATACTTTAGAACTATCGTTTCCCTATGATGAAAGTGACAAGCCATGGATAAGGCATGTTGAAGTAAAGGAGTCTTTCACTCTTGAGCAGCTGCACACTTATATTCAAGAAATCGTTGAATTTGACAATGATCATATGTATGGGTTTTGTATTGGTAAGAGCCCTAAAAATAGATCTGAGCAGATTCCCGTTAGCACAAAACTCAATGAAATATATCCTTTGACTGGGTATAAGCTGTACTACCTTTTTGACTTTGGAGACGAGTGGTTATTTCAGATAAAGAAATCAAAAAAACGTGTTGCAATAGATAGTAGTGCGAGTTATCCGAGAATCACTAAATCTATCGGAGGTAATCCGGAGCAGTATCCAAATTATGAAGAATGAAGTGCTAACAAAACCTTCCAGCCGACAGTGTACCCGTGTCGATTTTGCGGTCTCGCTGTCGCTCAGCGTTACCGCAAAATCGCCCCCGCGTACACTGTGACTGAAGGCGGCGTTATACCTAAAACATGAATATGGCCGAAGCCCATGAGTAGCTCAGAAAAAG
>CALGKA010000156.1 GCA_937927895.1 uncultured Granulosicoccaceae bacterium
GTATCGCCAATCTTAAGTTTGAAGTCATCAATAGACCAGTTGAATGTTTCTGTGCCTAGCCAGGTGTTGTCGGTATATTGAAAAGATTCGACAACCACCTGTGAGTTTCCGAAAGTCATATTTTGGTAAGTGTAAGGCCCGCAACCACGTGGGCAGTACTGGCTGTATACCTGCCAGCTTTCTATGGTTGTATGCGCGTAAAAGCCGCTCGAAACCTGTTGGTAACCACCGAAGTGAGGGTATCTTACAGTGCAGTTCCATTTGCCTTCGATCATTAGAGTCCATGGGTTTGATAGTTCTGATGGGGCCGTTGGTGATGTAGCGTTGCTATCTACGACGCAGCTGTTGCCGTTTTCCCAACCGAATCCGTCACCATCAGGATCGGAGATTCCGGGGAATATACAAGTCGGTCTTGAGGAATTAACAAGCGGTTGTTGGACCTCGGTTTCGTTAACTAGACATGTGCCTGTGCCATCCCAACCATAACCGTCACCATCTGGATCGAAGCATTCGCTATTAACAGTGTTATTGATACTCGCTCCTTGGCTACTTACTTGGCAGCTCGCACCGTTTTCGTAACCCCAGCCATCACCGTCAGCATCAGAATCGGGAGAGAGGCAAGCGGGTGCGGCACTGACAATATTGATGATGAAAGTACTACTGATGGCTGCGGTGATAAATAGACCAAAAAAGTTAGATTTCATATGCCTCAATTCCTCTTGTGTCATGACGCTATATCAATAATTTGCTCTTTTACAATAGTTAGCTTTGATTGCTATTCCGAATTCGAGTCGACAATTGCGACTCTGACTGTAAGCCGTGTTTTTATGTTCCGCCAGCGATAAAATGGCTATGAGTGTTTTTTACTATCAGCAATCAAACTGATCATTTCAAACATCACTGCCATTGCTCTGTAGCTTGTAATTTGATTAGGCGTATCGACCGTTGGCATTAGGCACACTACATCGCCACCAATAATGTTTTTACCACGAACCGATTGAAGAATTTGCATGACTTGATTCATGCCAAAGCCCTCAATACCAGCTTCAATGTTTGATACTCTGGGTGCCACGGTTGGGTCGAGGCAGTCGAGATCAAAGGTGATGTACAAGGGCCGATCACCGATTTTTTCATCGATTATCTTAATGACTTCTTCAGCGCCTAATTTGTCGTATTCAGGTTTGGTGATCACGGTATAGCCAAGATCGTAGCTGGTATCGATCCAGTCAAGTGTTCGGGTGTTGCCGCGAATGCCCAGTTGCACAGAGTGCTCCGGGTCTACGTGATTGCCGGTAACCAGGTAGCTTGCCCAGTGGGCTGCAGATTTAACAGCGCCCATAAAGTGTTCAACATTGTGGAAAGCATCGGTGTGGGCATCTAAGTGGAGTAGGCATACTTTTTCGCCGTTCGTAAGTTTAGAGTGGCTGCCAGCTAAGCCTTGCAATATACCGCCAGTGATAGAGTGATCGCCACCGATTGAGACCGGGCGACAGTTCGCCTCTGCCAGTGCTTTATAGTATTCGGTTATGATTTCAATCGTTTTTTCGTTGTTGTTGCCGTGTGTCATGGGTACATCACCAAGGTCATTAACGGTGCATAGTTCCCACGGGTCTATTTGAAATTCATTGTGCACGCGTCTGCCGATAGCCGATATGTTGCGTACAGCACGCGGACCTAAGTGTTGATCTCTTTGTGTAGTGCCGTTGCCGGTGCTATGCGGTACGCCAACTAAGCCAATATCGGCATGGGTTGGGTCACTGTCGTAAGGGCAGCGGAATAGTGTCGGTATTCCGTGCCAATAGATGGCGTCCATTAATCGCTGTTGGTCATCTCGATTTTCAGCCATTTGTAAAGCCTCTGATTTTTATGGTTTACCGCTTAATGTGCTAGAGACCATCAACGAGAATATATTCTCTGTTACATGACTCTTTAACTATTTTAAGAAGCTCCTGGTATTCGTCACATTGGTAGAATTCAAGGGCTTTTTCGCGTGACTCAAACTCTATAAGCACTACACGTCTATTTTCTTCTTCGCCTTCAACGGTTTCAACGTTACCGCCGCGTGCTAAAAACTTAGCTCCGTACTTCTCTAGTAGGGCGGGTGTGACAGCGATGTAGTCTTTGAACCGTTCCGGGTTGAATACTTCCGCTCTAACGATGGCATAGGCGCTCATTAATTGGTCTCACGTAGTGGTGGCTTAAGTTCATTATGCTTAAGCACCTGGCGAAACACTATAGTAAAACGCGACACTGTATTTTAACAAGCGATGTAGCATTGCGCATCAACGGGTGCGATAGCCTATGGGGTGCTAATTTTCTTGTTAAGCTTTCTTTCGCGGTGGATGGTGTACGCTGATGCAAAGACCACAACCGTTGCACCGATTATTGTACTGACAGTGGGGAAGTCGCCAAACACGAGTATGCCAATAATGGTTGCGTAGACAATACGGGTGTATTCAAGTGGTGCAAGCAGTGACGCTTCACCAAACTTGTATGCATAGATATTACACATTTGTGAAAAGTAACCGGTGATACCAACACCTATCAGTAACAGCCACTCGGTGCTTGTAGGTGTTTGCCAGTTTAATACTGCAGGTAGCAGCATAACCAACGCTACGCCAATTCCCTGGTAGGTGAGTAATGTGACCGCTGATTCCGTGCGCGACATTATGCGCAATAACACCATCACAAGGCCTGCAGCGACAGCTGAAATCGCCGCGTAGACTGCATATACGTTAAAACCGTCCGGCCCGGGTTGCAGCATAATCACGACACCACAAAACCCGATAATTGTAGCGAGCCAGCGTCGAATGCCAACGGTCTCTTTAAGCAGTAAAATAGCGAAGATCGTAACAAACAGGCTTTTAGCAAACCCAATGGCGGTGGCATCGGCTAACGGCATGTGAATCATGGCTGTAAAACCGCCGAGCATAGCTACGGTGGCAGCAGTTATTCGCGCGACATGCATCAGTGGGATTTTACTTTTCAGTGATGCCGGAAAGTTCTTTTTAAGCTGTGGTGCCATAATCACCAGAATAAACAACTGTCTGATAAAAATTATTTGCGTAATGTGTAGGCGAGAGCCGACCAGTTTTATTAGCAGCGCCATCACACTAAACCCTGCGGCTGCCACAAGCAGCGTGAGAGCACCCCGAGTGTTATCCGGCATGTTGGTCAGAATTTTAGTGGCTTTGTTCAAATAGGTTCGCAGGCTTGAACGAACTGGGCACAGAAGCGTGCGGATCAGTTATTATTGGTAGGTGTAGTGTAGCTGGTTGATCAAAGGGTGTCTGGAACTTTTAATGTGCACGCTACTCTTATGCAGATGCTTGATATTTTCTAATTGATATTTAAACCACTGTGTCTGCCAGGTTGCAGTAGTTGAGTGGTTCGCTGTTAGCCGCCAAAAGAGTGAGGTTATTGTAAAGTGAAGAGTTTTAATTCAGTGCGTATACGCCAGTTTCTTGCGCTTTGTGTGGTTCCGTTAGTTGTGTTGTTATCGAGCTGTGAAAAACCTGCTGCGCCGGTTGAATTTGTCGCACCTATTGATGACGGTGTTTTTAACAGTGTGCAGTACAAAGGTGAAGTCATCTACCTTGATTTCTGGGCCAGCTGGTGTGTGCCGTGCCGTGAGTCGTTTCCCTGGATGAACGATATGCTGGATAAATATAGTGAGCAAGGTTTGCAAGTGATCGGTGTGTCACTGGATCACGATAAAGCTTTAGCTAAGCGTTTTGCTGAAGAATTCAAAGCCAGGTTTACTGTGGGTTACGATGTAGACGGTACACTCGCGAATCAGTTCGAAGTAAAAGGTTTGCCGGCCAGCGTGCTAATTAATAGAGAGGGCAGAGTGGTTGCTACTCATACCGGTTTTAATGCGGATAGTGCGGTAAAATACGAAGAGTCCATTTTGAAAGCGTTACAGTGAAAGCGTTGCTGAAAAGGTATTGCGCTAAGACTTTATTGTGAAAGTAGAGCTTGATCATTTTTTCATTCTGATAGATGAGACTGCTATAGGCCGGGTGGCTGACCTGTTGCTATCCCTTGGAATGGAAGAGAGTTTCAGCCGTGATCACGCAGGTCAGGGTACTTCTAACCGGCGTTTTCCAGTTTCAAACAGCATGCTTGAACTATTGTGGCTGCGCGACAGTGCAGAGGCGCAAAGTGGGCCTGGCAGAAATTTAAAATTTAACGAACGGGTGAGCGACAATAACGCATCACCATTCGGATTAATTTTTACAAGAACCGAGGGCGCAAGTACAGCGATGCCTTTTGATGGTTGGCGGTACCAGCCTAAGTATTTTGATCCACCGAACGCTTTTCATGTCGGCAGTAATTCTAATAATATCCAGGAACCGCTATGTGTTTATGTGCCGTTTGTTGCACCCCAAAAAAGAGTTATTGAAAACGGATTGTTTAGATCCGTAAGCTCAGTCCGTGTATTCATGCCTTCCGATGCAATGTCAGAGACACTACACGCCTTAACAAAGTCTGTTGTACAGGGCTCTAATGGCATTCACTTTGAATTCGGTGAAGAACACTTAATGGAAGTTACTTTTGATCAAGGGGCCGCTGGATTGAACAGAGATCTAAGACCAGACTTACCTCTAATTTTGCATTGGTAAGCTACAGCCTTGCTTGAATAAGCGCTATCAAGCACTAGGTTTGCTTGTATGTTTTAAACTTTAAGGGTTTTCAATGGGTTCGCGTATTCGAGTAGCAATACTTGCGTTGGCTTTTGTATTGATGTCAGCCGCCTACTTAATTACGCTGATTCCAGCGGGCCCTACCATTCAAGTGAAGGCAGAAGTGGTCTCTCGCGCCTCAAGGTCTGGCCCGACTGGCAATACCGGTATTCTACTTTGTGCTTTGGATAGTGGTCGCCAAGTGTCGGTAGAAAGCCCGTCTATAGCGACTGTGCAAACGGGCGATAAAGTATTGTTAGATGCCTACAATAGATATTTTATTCAGCCTAAGTATACTTTTGCGGGGAAGCTAATTAGCCATTAGCCATGTAGCTAACGAAGTTGGCTGTCTTTGCTGCCACGTCTGTTAAAGGTTGAGTCGTGTTCATTGGCTGTGTCTACTGCAGACTGACAAGTAACGCAAAGTCTTACGCCAGGTACGGCTTGTTGGCGCGCTACAGGAATTTCAGCATCGCATTCATCGCAATTGCTGGCGCTTTCACCTTTAGGTAATTGGTTGCGTGCGCGTTTAACGGCATCTTCGACACTTGCGTCTATTTGTTCTTGCACCGCGCCATCGCGGGACCACCCTCCTGCCATGATTCGCTCCGATTTTTTGCTTCTTTTCAGGCTAGCACAAAACAGGCAAGCAGGCGCTATAGGCCTATGGCGCTCATTCAGATAGTTTGGAGCTTTGCTCAAGTAGTTCCGCTTTTTCCATCCATTGTTCTTCTGCGGTCTCTAAGGTTTGGGTTAGCTCGGCTTGTTCTTGTAGAACTTTTTTCAATAGGTCTTTATTTTCATCAGCGTAGATTGATTCATCTGCGAGCTGCTCTTGTAGTTCAAGTTCTTTAGCTTGCAGTTTATCAATTTTCTTTTCTAAGGCATCTACCTCTTTCTTAAGGGGTGCCAGACGCTGGCGTATTTCTGCCTCTTGTCTTTTTCGGTCTTTATCGGATTTGGCGCCGGCTGTGTGGTTTGAAGTGCCATTTGCTGGTTTGTCGCGGTTTTGCAGCCATGCAGGGTAGCTGTCTATATCGCCATCGAATTCTTCAACGCGTCCATCGTGCACCAGCAATAAGCTGTCGCAAGCCATTTTGAGCAGGTGTCTGTCATGCGATATTAAAACAATGCCGCCATTGAATTCTTGTATTGCGACCGTCAGAGCGTGGCGCATTTCTATATCAAGGTGGTTGCTGGGCTCATCTAGTAGTAATAGGTTGGGGCGCTGATAGACCAGCATGGCGAGTACTAAACGGGCTTTTTCACCACCTGAAAATGGTGCTACTTTGTCAAACACCCGGTCCCCTTGAAAGCCGAAGCCACCCAGGAAGTTACGTAACTCTGCTTCGGTTGCTTTGGCGTCTAATTGTTGTAGATGATCAAGCGGTGTGTCATCTACCTGTAACTGATCTAGCTGGTGTTGTGCGAAGTAGGCAATATTTACATCTTTAGCAAACTGAAAATCACCACTGAGCGATTCAAGTTCACCGGCAAGCATTTTTATAAGGGTAGATTTACCAGCGCCATTGGGCCCTAGTAGGCCTATGCGGGCATCGTTGTGTAGTTCAAGTTTTATCTTTGATAAAAGCGGGGTGTTGTTGTAACCGACTGCTGCATTTTTAATCCGTAGCAAAGGGTCAGGGAGTTTATCTGGGTCTTTAAAAGAGAATTTAAATTGTGAGTCAACATGGGCCGGTGCGATTAGCTCCAAGCGCTCCAATGCTTTAACACGGCTTTGTGCTTGTTTGGCTTTAGTGGCTTTCGCTTTAAAGCGTCTGACAAAATCACTCATGTGGGCGATATCGCGCTGTTGTTTTTCAAACGCCGATTGTTGAACAGACAAGTGCTCTGCGCGCAATCGTTCGAATGCAGAGTAATTACCTGTGTATAGTTTTAAACGTTGATGTTCCACATGGGCAATTTCACTCACTACGTTATCTAGAAATTCACGGTCATGTGAAATCAATAATAGTGTGCCTTCGTAGTTCTTTAACCATACTTCAAGCCAGATAACCGCATCTAGATCAAGGTGGTTGGTGGGCTCATCCAGCAGCAATACATCGGAGCGGCACATTAATGCTTGCGCTAAATTCAAACGCATTCGCCAGCCGCCTGAAAAACTATTAACTGGCATGCTGAGTTGTTCGGTGCTGAAGCCCAGCCCGTTTAATAGCGTAGATGCTCGGGCCTTGGCAGTGTAACCACCGGCCACATCAATGGCTGAATGAAGTTCAGCTTGTTTGATGCCGTCATCTTTCGTTTGTTCTAGTTGCTGTTCTAGTTGACGAAGCTCGCGATCACCGTCAATGGCAAATTCAACGGCGTTGCGATCCGTTGCGTGTACCTCTTGTGCTACATGCGCCACGGTTAAATTACTGGGCATGTCGAAGTCACCGCTGTCTTGGGTGAGGTTGCCGAGTATTAGGTGGAATAGGGTGGTTTTACCTGTGCCATTGGCACCGGTAATGCCTACTTTATGACCGCGATGAATGGTAAATGTACATTCGTCTATGAGAACACGAGGCCCTCTACGGATGCACAAATTGGTAAACGTCAGCATGGTTGGGGGTTGCGGCCTTGGGTTATGGATTATGTGTGCTGTAAATAAAAAAGGGCGCTGTGAGTATCAGCGCCCTGAGTTTCCAATTTTACTACTTTTCCAGTGTAATAAGTTTAATAAGTAGGTGGCAGCATAGACGGTGTCGCTACCGGCTGATTAACATTAATTGATCACCGTTGTTTAGCGTCCAGGAAAGGCCATCATTGCTTGCCTGGCTTACAGCGATGTCTTTTCTTGGGTTGGCTCTGCAACCGGTGTAGTTACTTTGGCAAGTGTAGTGCCGAAGTCTTGTTGGTTCTATTTCATAATAGGAGTCGTTTTGGCAAATAAAACGCCCGTCAATACCATCTGGCCAGCTGTTGAGCCCGTCGCTTTTCCATCTAAACTGACTCATGCGCTTTTTCGGGTCGGCGCAATCAGCTCCGCTGTGAATTTGTAAGCGCGAATCGGTGGGTGTTATTACCTGTGCATTGACGTTTGATTCGCGGCGTGTAGTGCTGACAACATCGCGTGCCGTCAGGGATAGTGTAGTGCCGTTTGCGAATAATAAGCCCGGGTTGCCGTTGACGCGGGTACGCTTTTCAGCGCTTAGATTGTTTCTTGTGTCGGGCTGGCAGTCTAAAAACCCGGCTCGGCATTGGTGGCGTACCAGTGTCAGTCGCTCTACTGCATAGTAGAAGTTATCCATGCAAATAATGCTCGCGCCAATGCCCTTGGATTCGGCACTTCGGTTCGGACCTATCCATGTAAACCTGCTGGTAGTTTTGCGGCTGTCTGCACAATCGTGCGCGTTTGGATCAAAGAGCAATTCGGAGTCGCTATTGGTATTCGCTAGAACATCTGAACTTTCAACTGCAGGTTCAATGTTGGTTAGGGCAAGGCGTGAACCATCGCGAAAAAACAAAGAAGGGTAGCCACTGTTATCGGTGCCCGCTCTGCTTGCGATCAGATCAACATCCGGGTTGCGCCTGCAATTTTCATAGCCACTGTCACACTGATAGTGTTTAAGGGTTAACTCCTCAGCTACGAAATAGGAATCTTCTAAACAGATGGTGTTTCGGCCAATGCCACGAGGGTAGGTAGTGCCGTTGATAGCTACCCATTTGAACTGACTGTTTACATTGGCGGGATCAGCGCATGCGTGTATCTCTGTGGTAGTGGTTTGTACAACGGCACCTGTGCCGCGGCCACGTGCGAGTTCAGGGTTGTCTAGGCATGGCTCGCCGGTATAGCAAAACGCATTGTAATAGTTAGCCAGACTTGCCGCTATGCCTTCACTAAAAAATCTTTTGGTGGTGAGTCTTTGAAAATCTGCTGGCCGGGAAACAGCAGCGGTATAACGCCAATAGCCAACACCGTTGTTGTAGTTGTAGTCGGGTGCCTGGAAAATCTGCCAGGCCTTGTCGGTGTCTCTAAATGCACGTTGGTATTCCGCCGACTCTGCAAGCGCTTCAAAAGTTCGAAGGCGTGCGGTGCGATTATCGATTCTTCTTAAGTTGTTTACGCGTTCGCGTGTTTCAGAAGCGCTAGGTGCGCGACCAAGCATGTTCAGATACAGGGATTGCACAAAGCGGCTTTGCGATGGGTGAGTCCAATCTATGCCATCTGGAAAATAGGCAGCGCTGGCGCTGATGGGCACAAATATGAGCAAAAAGGCGGTAATTATTCGGTTAAACATACTGGGTCTCCTGTGTCTCGGTTCACACTAAACCAGTATAGAGGTCACAAGACAAGCGGATTTCGCTGTGACAGCGCAGTAGATTGTAGATTTCCATGGCTATCTCGAGTTTGCCTGCTGATTGGGTGCTTCCTAAGTAAAGATCGCCGGTTTATGGTCGCTAATTTTGTCTGACAGCTGGGCACAGACCTCTTGTGTGTAGGGCTATGTACAAGGACAAGTAGTGCCGATTCACCCATCGACCCGCCAGCGTGTCGTTTTCACTTTCAAAGAGTTTAGTTATGTTGAAATCGCTGTCTACACAATTTGCGGCTGCTCTTTTTTTCGGGCCGTTGGGGCTTGCCTACAGCAGTGTAGCAGGCGCGGTATTCCTTTCGCTCCTTTTAGCGGTGCTGTATTTCACTGAGCTGGGCACTTTAGCTCTGCTGATTGTTTGGCCGATTGCCATTGTCGCAGGGTGTGTTTTCGTCAAGTTGCACAACGATGGTATCCGCCAGTCTGGTAGTCGATTGTTGTTAGCCCCGGAAGAAGAAGAGGGTGCTTTTGTCAGTGCGGCTGGTAGTTGGGGTCGTGGTCTTGCGGTGTTAGCGGTAATGGCTGTGTGCGGTTATTTAGCGCTGGTGTACAAGCCAGGTGATCGTGATAGTAGCATTGGCCAAATCGTTGATTCTGTAGAGTCGACTAATAGCACCTCGGCGGCTAGTACCTCGACCGACACTGCTACTAATAGAACCTGGACTAGCAACGATGTTGAAAATACTGTTGTTGATAACACAGTCGTCAGTGCGACGGTCACTGAGTCATCATCCAGCGATCTCGCAACGATTATTATTGATGATCAAGTAGTGACTCCGGTAATAATCAGTACATCCTCCGGCCCTGATGATTTCAGTGTTCAAAAGTTGTATGTTGATTCAGCGGTGGTTAATTTGCGTGATGGTCCGGGCACTGATAACTCTATACTGACACAGGTCGAACGCGGCGCAGAGCTAAATGAAATAAACCGCGTTGATGGCTGGATCAATGTATCTGTCCCAGGTACTGGTACCACAGGTTGGATCTTTGGCCGTCTGGTAACCAGCATTCAGCAGTAGTCTAGAAAATGGCCTGTTCGCTTTTAAGCGGCCCCACGGTTGTCGCTTTCTGATCATTTCTATCTGATCGATCCTTCTTGCTCAAACCAGAGCGTGATCCTATTCACACTCTGCGTCTCTCTGCCGTGACTTGTCTATGCGTGATTGTTTAGGCTGTCAGCTGGTTTGGAGGACGCAAATGCTCAAAGGCAATTTAATAGTTGGTAAAAACCAATCCGTGGTTTTACACGCTCAGTCCCTTGAAGATCTATTCAAGCTGGCTGAATCAAAGTGTGAGTCTAGCTGCCAAGGCGAGATCAAGCTCAGAGTTGACATAAGCCCAGATAAAGTGGATTTGAGCACACTAGCCGTTACTAATCTAGCCGCTACTAATGTGGTCATAACATCGAGTAAAGCACCCTTCCATCCGTAAAGCGTGCCGATAACGACCAGCGGCATAAATTATCTTGTTCGTAGTGGTAGCCGATACGCTGCAGAATTACAATCTTTGTAACCTGCAGATCTGGAGCTCATGTGCTGCGATACCTATACAACGATAAGATAGTGTCAGAGCCTGCACTTGCTGCAGATCTGACGCTGCTAGATTACCTTCGCGAACATAAGCGGCTTTGTGGCACTAAAGAGGGCTGTGCCACAGGGGACTGCGGTGCTTGTACTGTAGTGGTGGCAGATCGCATAGTTAATGAAGCAGGCATTCAAGAGTTGCAATACCGAAGCGTGAATAGTTGCATTACCTTTGCGGGCGCGCTGCACGGAAAACAACTGATCACTGTTGAAGATTTGCAAGATAATAAAACGCTGCACCCTTCACAGCAGTCTATGGTCGATTGTCACGCCTCGCAGTGTGGGTTTTGTACCCCCGGTTTTGTTATGTCAATTTTTTCGGCGATGAAAAACTCCGAAGATATCTGTGCTAAGAATTATCGTGCATTCATTGATGAGCAGCTAGGTGGTAATCTATGCAGATGCACAGGTTATCGACCCATTATTGATGCTGCAGAGAGCGCTTTAGCACAAGCTGAAGAAAGCGATAAATTTACCAATAACGAATCTACAACACTAGCCGCTCTTGCAGAGATAGCCGCTCGTTCGGAGATAGCTAAGTCTGCTGAAGATACAGAAAACAATAACAACGGTTTCCTAACGCCTGAAACGGTAGCGGAAATTTGTCAGCTAAAGGTTGATTACCCTAATGCAGTATTGTTAGCAGGCGGTACAGATCTCGCTTTGCGAGTCACGCAAAATCTAGAGCCGCTTAAGCAGATTATCAATGTAGGTGAAGTTTACGAACTTAAATTTTTTAACCTTGAGACAGATGCCATTAAAATTGGCGCAGGTTTAACGCTTACCGAATTTCGAAAATATATTCTTGCGCATTGTCCTGATCTTGCAGAACTACTAACCCGCTTTGGTGGTACGCAAGTGCGCAATCAAGCAACCGTTGGTGGTAACTTTGCTAATGCATCGCCGGTTGGAGATCTCCCGCCGGTATTTATTGCACTTAACGCATCAGTAGTCTTGCAATCTATGCGCGGCAATAGAACAGTAAGTGCTGCAGAGTATTTCATTGCTTATAAGAATACGGCTATGGAGGCTGATGAATTTATTCGTGAGTTCAGTATTCCACTAACGGCATTTTCAACGGTCAATAAAGAACAGCGGGTAGTCAACCGTTTTTATAAAATAAGTAAGCGACTTGACGATGATATTTCTGCGGTTTGCGCCGTGTTTCATCTGCTTCTAGAAGGTGACAAAGTCATCCAGGTGTCTACTGGTTTTGGCGGTATGGCAGAAATACCGAAGCCTGCAAAAACGCTCGAAGCGACGCTTCTGGGATCGCGGCTCGAGGCTGATACTATCAAGGCTGCCCAAGTTGCATTGCATAAAGACTTCACCCCAATAGCAGATGTTCGTGCAAGCGCTGAATATAGAATGCAAGTGTGTCAGAATTTATTAGCCAGACTGGTAACTGAAATAAACTCCCCTGAAATAGCCACCCGGATACCAGCGCATGACAGCTAAAGCACATGATAGTGCGGTAAAGCATGTTAGTGGCGCAGCACTTTATGTTGATGATGCGATCGACAGTGGCTGCAAGCATATTGCGCTAGGTGGCAGCACGATTGCACACGGAACTGTTTTATCGATTGATCTTTCAGATGTAAAGTCCGCTGATGGGGTAATAGATGTCATTACCGTTGACGATATTCCAGGTCATGTAGATATTGGGCCTGTATATAAAGGTGATCCGCTGCTAACGTCAGATCAAATAAGTTTTTATGGGCAAAGCATCTTTGCAGTATTAGCAGAGTCGCAAGTGCAAGCTCGCCGTGCAGTTAAGTTGGCAAAAATTGAATACCAACAACAGGCTCCTATATTGGAGCTGTCAGAGGCTATAGAGAAAGAATTCTACGTGCGGCCACCGCATAGAATGCAGCGTGGTTCGGTTTTGCAAGAAATGGCAGCTAGCGCGCACAAGCTTTCTGGTTCAGTGTCGGTCGGCGGGCAGGAACATTTCTACCTTGAAGGACAAGTAGCGGCCGCAAGTGTAGATGAAGACGGCGGCGTGCACGTGTTGAGTTCCAATCAAAACCCGACAGAAGCGCAGAAGCTAGTCGCAGAAGTGTTAGGCCTTGCTATGAAAGACGTGCTTCTTGAAACCCGTCGTTTAGGTGGAGGGTTTGGTGGAAAAGAAACACACGCCAATGCCTGTTGCTGTTTTGCAGCATTATTCGCACTGCGTAATGATTTTAAAACGGTCTGTCGATTATCGCGCCGCGATGACATGATCATGACAGGTAAGCGCCATGAGTTTATCAATGACTATGAGGTCGCTTTTGATAACAAGGGCTCAATACATGCTGTGCACTATCGCTTAGCTGGCAACTGTGGTCACTCACCTGATCTGTCAGATGCGATTGTTGATCGTGCCATGTTTCACAGTGATAATGCCTATTATTATCCCAATGTGTTAATAGACGGTTTGCGGTGTAAAACACATACTGTAAGTAATACAGCCTTCAGAGGTTTTGGAGGGCCGCAGGGTATGTTGGCAGCCGAGACTGTCATAGACGAAATAGCGTTTGCATTAGATAAAGACCCGCTTGATATACGGCAGCAGAATTTTTACAGTGAAAATGGCGCTGATCTAACGCCGTATTTTCAAGAGGTAACGCATTTCACTGTACCTGGAATGGTTAAAGAGCTAGAGGAATCTTCTGATTATAGAAGCCGTCGGCATGCTATTCGTGAGTTTAATAAAAGCAGTGCTATTGTAAAAAAGGGTATTGCATTAACCCCCGTTAAATTCGGTATCTCTTTCACGGCAACGCATTTGAATCAGGCTGGAGCTCTACTGCATTTGTACACAGATGGTACTGTGCATTTAAACCATGGTGGCACGGAAATGGGGCAGGGGCTCTTTATTAAAGTAGCGCAGGTGGTTTCCAATGAATTGGGTGTGCCAGTAAGTGATATAAAAATATCAGCTACGCGCACCGATAAGGTGCCTAATACATCTGCCACTGCGGCATCTTCGGGGTCTGATCTTAACGGAATGGCTGCATTGATAGCAGCGCGTAAAATAAAACAACGATTGTTAGATCATATTGTTGAAACTACAGGCTGTGAGGCGGCTGCTGTCACTTTTAGTGAAAATGGTGTTGAAGTCGCCAATGATGTTGCAATGACATGGGCGGAACTTGCAAATTCAGCATGGATAGCCAGGGTGTCATTGTCAGCCACTGGTTTTTATAAAACGCCTGAGATCTACTATGATCGCGATAAAGCCAAAGGCCGTCCATTTTTATATTATGCCAATGGTGCGGCAGTGAGTGAGGTGATCATTGATACGCTCACCGGTGAATCTAAAATTCTTCGCACTGACATCATTCACGACGTTGGCAACTCAATCAATTCGGCCATAGACATCGGTCAAATTGAAGGCGGCTTTATTCAAGGCGTTGGGTGGCTTACCACAGAAGAGCTCAAATGGAATGCAGATGGGCGCATGCTCTCTGATGGCCCGGCGACCTACAAGATTCCTGCAATTGGTGATACGCCCCATGAATTCAATGTGAAGCTTTTAACTGATTGCCCCAACCCGGCACCCACAGTAATGCGCTCGAAAGCAGTAGGCGAACCCCCCTTGATGTTGGCGCTGTCCGTTTGGTGCGCCATTCGCGATGCTGTAGCCGCGGCAGGAGAATACCGAAAATTCCCACCCTTAAATGCACCTGCCACAGCTGAAGAGATTTTGCGTTGCGTTAGGGTGGTATCGGGTTAGCGGAAGGGCTGTGCCGGGTAATCAGTGGCTTGGCGCTAAGGTGAGCGCCGCAATTGTTGCGAAAATATGCACAATTGTTTTTCAATTTTGCGCCTATCGGCTCGGTTAAGCATCTGTCATAATCTAGGTCGATAAGCAGTGAACTACCTGCGGGTTGCGCTGTCGAAGCTCTACATTCCTTATACTTTTGGTTCAGGTATCTAATATGAAATTCTCCGCTCTTATAGCCTCTTCTTTGCTTGCTTCATCGTTGATTGCAACCACCGTCAATGCGGCTGATCTTTCAGCTGTGCCTTCTGGCACTTACCACGTTGATCCAACGCATGCGTACATCAACATGCAGTACAACCACTTAGGTCTGTCAAACCCGACGTTGTCATTTGACGAGTTCAAGATCAACATGGATCTAGACACCGCTAACCCGACTAATAGTAAAGTTAATGTAGAAATTACCACTGACAGTATCGATACCGGTTCTGACATTTTTCACCAGCACATCACCAGTGAAAAATGGTTTGATGCTGCAAAAAACCCAATGATCACTTTTACCGGTTCTGAGTTGGCTGCCAATGATGACGGTACTTTTAACCTTACTGGTGATTTAACAATCAAAGATACTACTAAGCCTGTTGTGTTAGTGGTCACTATCAATAACGCCATGATGCATCCAATGAACAAGAAGCCAGTGGTTGGTGTATCAGCCGTAGGTGGTCTTAAGCGTTCAGATTGGGGTCTAGGCGCAAATGCACCTTACATCAGTGATGAAGTGAAACTTGAAATTCAGGCTGAAATGTTTAAGGCTGAGTAATTAATTTATAAGCATTTAAAAATGCCAAGATACAACTCTGTTGCGATCAGCCTTCATTGGTTGATCGCATTTTTTTTGGTTGCGTTACTTGCCATGGGTAAGTACATGACCGGCTTAGAAGAAACCGATTCGCTGCGCTACTCGTTAACGCAATGGCATAAGTCAATTGGTATTGTAGTGCTACTGCTTGTTCTTGCAAGAATAGTTTGGCGCTTAACTCACGAGCCTCCCGCGCTTCCTGGCTCTACTAATCTATTCGAACGTGTCGCAGGCCATGCCGCCCATTTTGGGTTGTATGTGTTAATGGTGATCATTCCAGTCAGTGGCTGGGTAATGGTGTCATTATCGCCGCTTAAACTTAAAACAGAATTATTCGGGATTATCCCCTGGCCGCATATCACGTTTTTAAACAATGTGGCCAACGTTGAGGTGCTAGCAGAACGATCAGTAGATCTTCACACATGGCTTGCGAATTCTATGATTGCGTTGGTGCTGTTGCATATTGCAGCAGCGTTATTTCATCAGTTTATTAAAAAAGACCAACTGATATCGCGCATGACAATATCAGCTGAGCACAAAAAAAATAACGATATCAGGCATGGCTTGGTAATGGGTTTTTGTCTGGCGGCTGCAGGTGGACTGTTTTTGTTTGATTTAAGTTCGCAACAAACGCCAATGCGGGCGGGTTTTACGCAAGCTGGGGCTATTGAACCTAACGATGATGCTGATGCACCAGGCCAATTACAGCAATCATTAGTAGGGTTCACAGCCATGCAGTTGGGAGACCCGGTGATCGGTGAATTTCAACAAGCAGACGTGCAGCTTTATTTGTATGTTGATCGCCTGGATGAGTCTACTTTGACAGCCACCGTAACGACTAAAAGCGTTAAATCGAGCGATTCTCAAATTGATGCCACTGTTGTCACTAGTGATTGGTTTGCATCAGACGAATACCCAGAGGCTACTTTTAGTTCAACGGGTTTTACCAAGGTACAAGAGTTAACCTACCTTGTGGCAGGTGATCTAATGATTAAGGGAGTTGTTAAAAGTATTGAGTTTGAAGTTTCCCTTAATAATGACATTGCTGAAGGCGAATTTGAAATAAACCGCAGTGATTTTGGTGTGGGTGATCAAGGTCAGGATGAATTTGTAGCGAAAGAAGTCACTATTAGATTTGGTGTTGAAAATTCAGCTAATTAAAACGCTTTTATTATCGGGCATAGTAACGTGCAAGTGTACTAATGGCAGTGATTACGGATTCTGGTAGTAGGGGTGTGGTTTCAAGTGTGTGTGTACACACAGGTGAACACAAAAACAAAACCACTGTTCACCGTTGATACTCTCACGCCACCGACCTACGATTGGAATCCGCTCGGTTAAGTTGCCAACCGCGGTTCATAAAATAAAAAAATCAGGCCAAAAAAAAGCGCGGACATAGCCGCGCTTTTCTAACTACATGGTCGCAAGATTATCCTGCAACACCGCTACCTAGAAGGCCCATTAGTGTGTTACCGATTGCACCGGCACCAGCACCACCAAGAAGACCACCAATGATCTGCTTAGGGTTGATTGAACCACCAGCGGCTGCTGCACCGGCTGCTGCTGCGTCATTGCCACCACGCCCTAGCAAACCACCGATAGCACCACCACCGATAAGACCAGAAACGGCACTGGCGATTTGACCTGTGCTGCCCTCTGCGCCAAGTCCTGTAAGGCTGCCTAATAGGTTGCCACCAAGAAGACCACCACCACCACCAAGTACTGCTGAGATTATTGAACCAAGCATAATTTTTTCCTGTTTTATGTTCAGGAGATGTCCTGAATTATTAGAGTTACAGATAGCCTCTTTCCGTGAAACTTCGCGTCATGAGGAGTGAGAAGTATAGCAAGTGAATTTCGTAAATCGTTGTTTTATTTGAAATAATGTGTAAATTCGAAAAGGAAACCGCTAGATATTGGGGTTTTCCGGGTCAAATCGGGCCAGGCGTTCAGATATTGCAGGCATTACGTCGCGCGAGACATTGGCAAAAGCGACTCTAATATGCTTCCTTTGACCTTCGCCGAACATTTCGCCTGGCAGGGCGAGCAGGTTGGCCTCGTCGGCTAAAAATCGAGCGACTTTTCTGGCTGGCAGGTTAAAGGGGTGCTCAAGGTAGGCGAAGTAGGAGCCCATCGCAGTAATTTGGTAGCCGTGGTTATTGCCAGCCAATGCGTCTTTGAAGGCGTTGGCGCGCCCGAACATTTGAGCGCATTTATCTTGTTTCCAGTCTTGCGCGTTTTGCATCGCAAACAATGCGGCTCTTTGTGAAAGCTGAGGCGCGCAAATCGAAACACAGTCGAGCACTTTGGTCACTTGGGTTAAAACCGTTTCAGATGCCACCATTGCCCCCACTCTATAACCCGCGAGTGCATAGGCTTTTGAAAAGCTGTACAGATGGATAGCGTGTTTGTGCCAATCTTTATCACTGAATACAGAGTGTGCGGCGATATCGGTATCAGCCCTGAAGTCGCTGTAGGTTTCATCGAGTATTAAAGTGATATTGTGCTTTTTACACAAGCTATAGAACGCGTTAATAAGCTCCGGCGGGTACTCTTTGCCAGTAGGATTGTTAGGTGAAATGAGGGCTAAAGCGCGCGTTTTTTTTCCTATAAGGGATTCGGCCTTTTCGATATCGGGAATCATTTGATCAGAAGCGTCGCAGTGCAGGGCGACTGCTTCAATGCCTTGCATATCAAGTGACATCTTATGGTTGAAATACCAAGGCGTCGGCAAAATAACCTGATCACCCGGTTGGGTGAGGGCTGTTATACAAACATGGAACGCTTGATTGCAGCCTGCTGAAATAGCGACATTGTCGTCCGTAACATTGTTAGCCCCGGCGCCAAGGTTAAGCTGGGCTGCGTATTCAGCGCGCAAGGCGGGTAGTCCAAGTACATTGCCGTATTTACTGACCAGTGGTTCCCTAAGCACTTGTGCCATGTGATCGAGCACGTGATCACTTGTTGGGTAGCCTGGTACGGCTTGAGATACATCAATTAATGGGAAGTCAGCTGAAAACGTTCGGTCTTTGACCCAGCTGGCAGCTTCTGTCACAGGTGGAAATTCAGTGCCGTTTACTAGTGGGTTAACGTCCATTAAAAAGTCTTCCGAAAGATCTTAGCTAAAGTTTACCATGTAGATTGAAGCAGCTTTGCGAGTTCGGATTGAAATGGAGGTGGGCAGGCAGAGGGCTAGCTCGAGTATTCAGCTAACCGGAGGTGGGTTTCGAAGTGTAATCAGTTGTTAGAACGCTACGGATGCAAGCTTAAGCGACTCTTGCCGCGAATAAATAGCGCGGCCGAACATAAATAACGTGCAGTAGAAAACCGACACAAGCAGGTAGTCTATGCCGAAAGTTAAGTAGGGCCCGAATTGCGGAGATAGTTCTTGTATAAACCATTGCCCGACCCATGCAATTGCCAGTAGACAGGCTGTGGTAGCAGCGCCCGTAACGGGGAGTTTGCCAAGTGCAAGTGCCCAAGCGCAAAGTAATAGGACAATAAAATCGTAGCCATGGTGGTAAAACACAGCGCATGAAAATAACCCTAGAAACGCCATAACTAGTAAGTCGTCTGCTTCTTTGTATTTCAACATGGCGACAGTCACCAGTAATGTTGCAGCTGCGATAATAGCGAGTGGCACGGGAAGCGGAAGGTCAAGGTTCATACACATGGCTATTAAGTTTAAAAAGCCAGTGCCATCACCCATTAACACCACTTGTACAGAGCTGAAGAAAAATTCATTTGGCCACATGCCAACTTTCCATGCAGCGATGCAGGTGAGTATTGCGTGTATGGCAGCGGCAAGAAGTACCGGCTTATAGTTTCCGCGACGCAGGAAAATTAAAGTGAGGGGGAAGGTCAGGGAGTATTTGATCCATGCAATGGCGAGTAAAAATCCTGCAAGCTTGGTGTTTTTATTAAGGGCAAAATAATAGGCCCAGATAAAAGCCGCCAAACTAATAAAGTTGTGTTGTCCGGCACCTAGACTCGTGCGCAGGGGGGAAGCGATAAGAAACGACAGCACCAGCAAGCTTAAGATCAACGGGCTGCTAACCGGGAAGACCCTTTGCATGCCGACAAGCAGTAAAGCAATAAAAGCCAAATTGGCACATAGCCAGGCGAGTTTTGCAGCTTCCCAGCTTAGGTGTGCAAATGGAGACAATAAAACGTAGGTAGAAGCAGGGTAGCTAGGCGAATGATTAAGAAAGTGCTCTGGTACGGAGTCTTTGCCTTGATCGTGCCAGGAGATAAATTGTTCGTATGGGTTAACGCCGTTTACTAAATCTTTAGATGGAGTCCATTGGAAGTCATGGCTGCCTTCTGGTGCAAGCGCGTTGTTTATACCAGTACCGATGAACAGGGTTGCCAATATCGTAAGTGCTGCTAGCCCAGCTGCTATCAAAAGCTTAAGAGCGTGGCCATGCTCAGCTTGTCGATGCGTTAGCAGGGAGCTTAGAAACGCTAGATTGAACATCATTATATGCACTCGCTTACCCTATTTTTATTGTTCTGACAGGTGCGTTATCTAAGGATGATAGCTGCTGTCATAAATTTGGCTGATCTTTATTGCTATTTGGTACAAATTATTTACATATAATAGTATGGCGTCATGACGTTAAGTATCTTAATGTCATGATTGAATATTTGCAAATGTCATGACAATAAAAATTTGAAATAAACGGCTGGATGACGCGGCGTGCAAGGGGATGATTTATAAAAATCATTTAAAACAGTGGCTTACTGCTCCTTAGAGGTTTCTGCCGCAGGCTTGTTAAATTGTTTGTCCGGCAGGGATTTTTCGGATTGAATTACACTGCGGGCTGCTAACGCGGTGGATGCTAGTCGCGGCCTTTTAAGGACCACTGCAGATAAGTCTTTCTTGCTACTTAGCCTTTAGCCCGTTTTTAATTTGGAAGGGTTGGATTCACCATTTTTAGAGATCGCGCACCAATGGATCGCTCGGTATGCAATTCCATGCGCTCGTATTGGCGTAATCATTAAGAAGCCCACCCGTGTAAGCGAGGCACTTTGAAACCGCGAAGCCAAATTATCCAACCCAACCCGCAAAAGAACACCACCGCAAACCAAAACACTGTGCGTAATCATTAAGGAAGCCCGCTAGCGTAAGCGAGGGACTTTGGAACCGTGAAGCTTAATTATCCAACCCAACCCATAAAAGAACACTACAGACACCAAACCACCGTGCGTAAACATTCAGGAAGCCCGCCGCGTATGCGAGGGACTTTGAAACGCGAAGCTTAATTATCTGATCCAACCCGTAAAAGAACACCACCGTAAAGCAAACGCCAGCACATCATCTTTTAAGTAAACCAAATAGCGTGAGAAATCTGTCTGAATGTTAAATTAAGACGGTCTTATACGGACCGTTGCAGCTACATACATAGATAATTAACTAAAAAAACCAATAGCTAAAACTACTGCCACCTCTGATTCTTAGTAGAAACCTTTTGCCAGGGCGCTTCTGCATGCTTCTTCTGATTCCATCCTCGATACTGGTGCTGTGCGAGTAGATTTTCGTTCTTAAAAACGAATATCAAAATCATGCCTGCTACGAAACCTCCGATGTGAGCCCAGAATGCAACGCCACCCCCGGTGCTCCCTAGTGAGGAATAACCCCCCATTATTTGCACTACGATCCAATAGCCGAGCATCATGAAGGCTGGTACAGCGAACGATCGAAAAATAACCATGACAAACATGTGCACATGCACGCGTGGGTATAAAACTATGTAAGCACCCATGACGCCACCGATAGCACCGGATGCACCGACCATGGGAATGACAGAACCTGCATCAGCTATTATCTGTGCGGCGGCTGCTGCAAAACCGGACAGAATATAAAAAATGGCAAATCGAATAGGGCCCATAGCATCTTCGACATTGTTGCCAAAAATCCATAAGAACCACATGTTGCCAATTAAGTGCATCCAGCTGCCGTGCATAAACATAGCGCTGACCAGTGTGTGCCAGTCTGGCTGGCCATCAATTGAGCACATAGCGTTGGCAGAACTGAACTCCGCGCCAGTGAGATCAGCCGGTATCAAGCCGTAGGCACAAACTGATTGGCTTAGGCCCGGTTCCACGCCAATCTGTTGCAGGGCGAGCCATGCGAGTACATTGAGGGCAATTAATGCATAGGTGACATACGGAATCTGTATCTGCGGATTCTCATCACGAATTGGGAATATCATTCTCTCGTCAGCCTCTATCTATGGTGACTTTTGTGTATGGCTACTAGCCCATTTTCTGCGGACAAAGGTTTTAAGCATTATTAAGCAGAAAATCTTCGCGATTTGTAACTTAAAGATGTGAATTTTTGCGGCACGGTAAGAGGGTTAGGCTCCAACTTGGGGTATTGTAGAGATTGTGCTGTACTCGTGTCGAGTGAATGGCAAGAAAGTATTCTGCTAATTTGAACACGCTGAAGCATGGATTGCTGGCTGGGTTGTGATAACCCGGCTTCATAAAGATCCTTCTCTAGGTTGAGCACCAGGCTTTTACTTTGGTTGGACACGTTAGGAATAAATAGCGAGCCTTGATTAATCTCGGCCAAGAGACACAACCAAATACTGAAACAGGGCGTATATAAATGAAACCAACAAAGCTTTCCAGACAAATTAAAAAAACATTTCCCTTGATAGTTGCTTCGAGCTTTGCACTTACCGCTTGCTCTGGGCAAGAAGGTGATACCAATGGTGGCTTTGCCGGTGTTGGTCTCGGTTCAGGTGCAACCACGGCACTAGGCGTTATAGGCGGCGTCGCCTTAGTGGGTCTGCTTCTTGATGATGATGATTCGGGTGGTGACACGGTAGTAGGTAGCTCTGGAGAAGTAGAAACAGACACGGGACCAGATACCGGAACTGGAACAAATACTGGAACAGATACCGGAACTGGAACAAATACTGGAACAGATACCGGAACTGGAACAAATACTGGAACAGATACCGGAACTGGAACAGATACCGGAACTGGAACAGATACCGGAACTGGAACAGACACCGGAACTGGAACAGACACCGGAACTGGAACAGACACTGGAACTGGAACAGATACCGGAACTGGAACAGACACCGGAACTGGAACAGACACCGGAACTGGAACAGATACCGGAACTGGAACAGATACTGGAACTGGAACGGATACCGGAACTGGAACAGATACCGGCACTGACACTGACACGGGAACAGATACAGGAACAGGCGCGGTTGACAGTCTGCTTGCTGTACTTGGTACAAGTGGTGGGTTTTCGGGTGAGCTTTACTCAGATGAGACGACACCTCCTAGTAATTCCGCTCAAGTAGGAAATGCCGATCTCAGCTTTGATATGGCAAGTGGTAATGCTTCAGGTGTTGTAACTGTTCCGGCTGGAATGGATCCTACAGCGGTAACGTTAATGGTAGGTCCTGAAGGTGAAAACGGTTTCGCAGCCGTTGAACTAGAGCAGGTCACTGCAACCACTTGGGCTATTCCAGCTAACTTATCAGCAGCACAGCGCGATATTGTGATGCAAAATATAGTCTCTGGTAATTTGTATTTGGCGGTAAAAACTGCAGCGTACCCAGACGGTGAGCTAAGACGTCAGATAATACCGTCAACTGTTTTTACATACCAGACCAGCACTACAGGTACCAATGGTGGAAATGCCAGGGGTTATGTTTTAGTGAATGAGGCAACAGGTGACTATTCGATCACTTGGAACACCACGGATCCTACCCTGGTTTCAGCCCACCTGAATGACGGCAATGTGTCAGGTGCATCGGAAACGGTATTCGCCACCTTGTCACAGCGCCCAAGTAACCCAGCGCAGTTCTTTATGTATGGCAACTACAACGACCCTAACGATGCATTGCCAAACCTAAGAGAACTACTAGACGGTGGAAGCCTTTGGATAGACGCTCATAACGCAAGTGACGACCGTGTATTTTTTGGATTGTTGCAAAAAGAAGACTCGGGTATTTAGAAACGAGTATGTAGTAGTTGTTTGATGAAGGCCGCTTATTAGCGGCCTTTTTTTGTGGTACTTTTTTTTTGATAATGGGTGAGAGTCTCGGGGCTTGCCTGTGTGTTATTTTTGGGTTGGAATAATGAAAGTTGATCAGCGAGATTTGGTATCGCCGGTGTTCGTTTTTGATTGGGTACTAAGCAAAGCCTCACAGTTCTTTAATCCCTCGCTTACGCTAGCGGGCTTCCTATTAGTTCGTATCGAGCGTACAAAGTAGCAAGAAGATTTTTTGTATCTGTTTTTGGTCTTTCAAAATGAAGGCCCTTGCAGGGCATGTCATGCAGATAAGCTGCCTGCAAGTAATGAAAAAAGTGTCAGAGCCGCCCGCAAAGCCAGACAACTGACACGCGTTCCCTAAAGCCCTTACCTGAGGCTTAAGGGCTTCCTGAAAAGAGAAGACTAAGGGTTATTAGTCAAGCAGGCTGCGTATTTAATGCAGTTTAGTCCGTCAAAGGCTCTTACTGGTTTCTCGTGTGCCACTTCGTTGTGGCTTATTATCTCTTGCATGATCCACCTGTTTTAAGTGGACACCAGTGTTTGCCTTAGCTTTGCTTTTTAGTAGTGGGTTAGGCGGACGCTTACGTCAAAGGAAGCCCGCCAGCGTGAGCGAGGGATTAAGGAAGTTGATGCTTCGGTATTCACTGGCTTTTAGAATATAACGGATGTTCAGCAGTCCTCTATAAGTAAGCCATAGAATTTAATCCTCGGTGCATAAAGCCCCTCGTTGACGCTTAAGGGCTCGCTAAGAGAGATGACAATCGTGCTCTGCACTCTGCACTCTGCACTCTGCACTTGACGCTACGTAATTGAAAAAAAACAGAAATATCGCAAGGCGAGTCGCTTGTAGGTCAGCACATCAAGCACGCCTGTGAAGCGGCCGGCAACGGCTACTGCTGCCGACATTGCCCCAGGCGATATTCAATAAATCGATTGAAAAAATACCCGGTCTGATAATCCTCGTACACTTCAATCACATACGGTGTCCGAGAGTTA
>CALGKA010000157.1 GCA_937927895.1 uncultured Granulosicoccaceae bacterium
TAAGTGTCGAATCGGCAGCGCACAGAATGTGCGCTCGATAATTTAGTGGTGGGCCCGGGAGGACTCGAACCTCCGACCAATGGATTCACTTTGCCCGAACTTTTCAGCACGGAGCGGACTATATCATCACCCTCAGTAGGCTTTGCCCTACTGGTGGGGCGCGGGACGCTCTAGCCTGTTATTAAGAACACTGTAGTTCCCAGGTAGTCTCTGCACCTTCCAAAGGTGTACCTTTGGCTTGGCTCAGGATTGCCATCAGCCCAGCTTTTACACTGACTGCTAAGGTTTCCCTGAATTCATCCCGTTCATTCTATATTTTTCAATATAGACGCACCATTTTGATGAGTCCACTGCTCTAACCAACTGAGCTACAGGCCCACTAAGCGCGCAAGTATACAACATTTTAAATGGCAAGGGCTGACGAGATTTATTCAATTTAGACAAAATTGATCGCGCCTCGCGACCTTTTGAGTCACGGCGGTAGGAGCCCGCTTGCATGTAGCTGGCTTGAAGTGCCATCAGCAGCAGAATTGCCAATCATTTTGCGCACAGCCAGATTACCTTGATAACCCGAAGGGATGGCGATGGATCGGCACACTCAGCGCCAGCTCCATCGCTATGGCTTGGGCGTTTGCTAAACTGATCTGACCGACCTTATTAACCCGTAGTAGCGATATGGTTGCTCTTAAGCTTTACCTAAATAACTGATAGCAAGGTCCATTGCGCTTCCACTATTTACAGGAGAGCTTTTTCTCACAAAAAATTTAAATGCCTTTGGCTTGCAAAAAAAAGCGATGCCATGCACTTTGTCGCCGGGCTTAAACACGGAATTTATAAGCAAATTCAAACCACAATATTAACCACTGCCTCTGTGGTGCCGTTGTTTTCTACAAAGCGCATAGAAACAGCTTCGGCTTCAGACCCTGATAACCGACGGTAAATTCCATCTTTTCGATTGTTCGGCTCACCTTCAACATAGAACTGTGTCGTTAACAGTTCTTGCTCGCCGTTCAGCACTTTGACATGAATATGTCGAGTACGACCAGGGTACTCGGCGGGCTTGATTGTTCTGAAGCTGTATTCACCTTGTAGATTGGTGATGTCATGCCCATAGCCTTGAAAAGCAGGATCGTGCGGAAGGTTTTGAGAATCACCCGTGTGTAGATATTTGCCATTAATATCGCACTGCCAAATTTCTACTCTGGCACCGCTAAGTACAGCGCCGTGTTTATTCGAGACCACACCTTTAAGCGTAACGATCTCGCCACCCGACTCTTTAACCACACCTTCTACCTTGACTAGATCATTATCTATATCGGGGTAACGCATTGTCGGAGCCGGGTAGAACGGCCCTTCCGCAGCGCCAGGAGTTTGCTTGAGAGCAGCGTGGCCGGCGCGGGATAGTACAGCCACACCAAACAATGCACTCACACGAGCAAGTAAGCTACGACGACCTGGCTTTTCAATTTTCATTTGAGCTTATCCATCCATTTATATCTTTATCTAAAAAGACGCTTGAGGAACCAATAACTAGAGCCTTAAACCGGACTCATTCCGCTGATTTGTGACCCCACTACAGCTTTAGCTTATACATAAAATGTCATGACCAAATAAAAAGCGCAATGCAAGCAGCTATCGACAATAGTCGTCAGACCACTGACGTTAATTTAAATTCCATATAAAACTGGCAAAGAAATTGATCGTATCTGGGATCCACCATTTTTCATTGCAGTAAATGACAACAACCAATCGCACAATCGCTATCTTAGGTATGCATCGCAGTGGTACCAGCGCGCTCACAGGATCATTAGAGCAAGCTGGCTTATACATTGGCGAAACAAACCACGAATCTGGCGATAACCTCAAAGGTAATCGCGAATCGCGATCGATCATGACGCTGCACGATGATCTTTTGGCGCGCAACGGAGGAGCATGGGATCAACCGCCGGTCAGACGCCCAAGGTGGAATCCAGTGCACCGCGTATTGCTTAAATCTATTATTCAAAACTTCGAATCACAACCGATCTGGGGATTTAAAGACCCGCGCACTTTGCTCACCAGTGCCATGTGGTTTAAGTTCATTCCACACCTTGAGATTGTCGGTATATTCAGACACCCGTTTCTGGTGGCTGATTCACTGATGCGCAGAAACGATATGTCGGCCGCTGCTGCACTTGATCTCTGGTGTAAGTACAACAGCAAATTGGCCTGGTTGGCTGCAAACAAAGAACCGTTTCCAATGGTAGAGTTTAGTATTCGTCCGCAAGACTTTAACGATCAACTGCAGTCCTTAGTACAAGCACTACAACTACCCAATACATCACTTAACTTCTTTGATGAATCTTTGCGGCAGCAAACTATTCCTGACATGCCTAAAGGCACCAACACCAAACGATGCTTAGCACTGTTTGCATCCCTGCAGGAACAACAAACTAAAATGGCCTCATTGCGGCTTGCTGCATAAATTGTTATGGCGCTTCAATTGCAACAAGTTGTCATAAAACCAATAGCATGATCTCAATGACTGCGGTTGCTGCACGCTTGCTGGTAAACTTGCCGCCTGCACATCACCATCCAGGCGCTTTTGTTGCAAGATTCTATTGCCGCCACCTTTGCGCAAACCACAATTAGCGACCATATCTCGCAACTAAAGCTCGAGTAGAACGTAAATGAGTATCGAACAGATTATTGTCATCGCCATTATTCAGGGCCTTACTGAATTCTTGCCGGTTTCCTCATCCGGTCACTTAGCGCTGATTCCTGTAATGACTGATTGGCCTGACCAAGGTGTTATTACCGATGTGATGGTACATGTCGGGTCTCTGTTTGCTGTGATCGTGTACTTTTGGCGCGACGTACTGAATCTTTTGAAAGGCACATGGGATCTGGTGCGCTTTAGAACTACCGATAACTCGCGCATGGCAATGTACATAGCGTTGGCTACTATCCCAGCACTTGTTTTTGGTGCAGCACTTAAATTCACGGGCGCTTTAGACGCTTTACGTGAAGATACCGTATCGGTTGCCAAAGTCATCGCGTGGACTGCAGTGATTTACGGCATATTACTTTGGGTTGCTGATGTGGTTGGCAAGCGGACCAAGAAAATGGAAAACATGACCCTGCCCCCCGCACTTATCATTGGCCTTGCACAATCACTGGCACTCATACCCGGCACCAGCCGATCAGGCGCTACCATGACTGCCGCACGATTCTTAGGCTTTGAACGCACAGAGGCGGCACGGTTTTCTTTTCTACTCGGCATACCCGCAATAGCGGCGGCCGGCGGATTCACGGCGATTGAAGCCATTCAAATTGGCGAAGGTATCCCAAGCTATGCAATATGGGCTGCGATCCTTACCTTCTTCGCGGCGTTTGTGGCAATCACCATACTGATGGCACTCGTGAAGCGCGTTGGCTTCTGGATCTTTATGGTGTATCGGTTAGCGTTAGCGGCTGTATTGTTTGCACTAATATACGAATGGGTGCCTGGTTTCTCGCTAGTCTAACGTATACAATCGTGTCATGACAAAATTGCCATCTAACTTGAAGGCAAATTGGCGGAAGCGTAAGGTTGTCTCTTAGGTACATCACAGTGTGTGAGCTAGTTCACAGCAACTAATCCTAAGTTTTAACACTCTCTAGTACTTCTGATATAAAACTACAGGGAACACCACGGAAGGTGTGCCTGAGAAAAAAACAATGACAGTTAATAAAGCCAATACCGTAGTTTCACTGAATGAAAGACGCAAGCACCCACGGGTGTCTGATGCGTTGTCATTGAGGCTAAATGTAGACGGTAGCAACCTACGCACAGCACTTGATTCTCAACCCACGCATATTGTTAAGCTAAGTTGCGGGGGGTTGCGCTTTCAACACCACTCATCACTTGATGAAAACTCTGAACTACTTATTAGTATGCACTTGCCTTCTATCAGCAAGACAGTTCATATAGATAGTCGCGTTATTTCATCAGGTGAAGAAAAAACCAAAGCTCACCATCCATCGAAAACCTATTTTGTTCAAGTAGAATTCCAAAAGATGGATGATCAAGTTGTCGCGATGCTGAAAGAACATATTAACTACGTGCTTGCAAAAACCAGCACTTTTACATCGCCCCGAAGTTATAGCGCTTAAAATTTAGCAGTGCTAAGCCTAAACGGTAATCTCAATAATTTTAGTATCTGCTTTATTGTCCATCTCTGCATGTAGCACATCACCGATTACAGCCGCAGCCGGGCATTGCGTTAACAACTGATCCACCTGTGTGTTATCGATAGCAATCAGCAAGCCGCCGCTTGTTTGTGGATCGAGCAGAATATCCAGCAGGTGTTGATCGACACCATCTTGCACCTGACACTGATTCAAATAAACCTGCAAGTGCGGATACAAAGTAGATTGAAAGCCAAGCCTTGAGAGGTCTTCTGTGCCACTAAGCAATGGTATAGCAGCGGTTGATATACTAGCCGTGCAACCGCTTCCAGATAGCATTTCAAGCAAATGACCAAGCAAACCAAAACCTGTTACATCAGTGACCGAAGATGGTTTTAGTTGTGCCAATGCACTTGCTGCACTGGCGTTAGATTGCAGCATGCTTTGGAAGGCCGCATCAATTGCCACAGCAGGTGCCTTGGCTTGCATATCGGCCGCCAGAATCAAACCCGTACCCAGTGGCTTGGTAAGCACCAGCGTATCGCCTGGTTGCACGTTGTTCTTACGCCAAATACTGTTTTGGTCTATCTCACCATTAGCCACCAATGCAACATGGGTCTCTGTACCCTCTGAGCTATGACCACCAGCCAATGTTACTTGCTGCTCTTCAAGTGCCGTAGCAATGGCGGCCATAAGTAGACGATGATCGCGCTTCTGAATGCGTGGGTGCGCATGTGCAAGGTTGATCCATACTTGCGCACTGACAGGTGTTGCACCCATGGCATATAAATCACTTAGCGCATGATTCACACAGATTCTACCAAAGCGGCCGAGATCATCACTAAAGCTTCTGAAGCCATCAATACTTTGCACTGCAAGCTTGCCACTAGCGACCTGCCAAAGGCTGGCATCTTCAGCCTGGCTTAACGCAGGTGTGACACCTTCGCGCTTAAATATAGGTAAGTCACTAAGATTACCCGCTATAAGATCAGGACCCAATTTGCTACCACAGCCGGCACAATGCATAGGCATTTCAGAGCCACCAACTGTGTTGACCATGGCTTTCTTGTCACCCGGATCATTAAGCTTGCGCATAAAGGTAGTATCAATTGAATCTTTAAGTTTCCATACCCATTTGCCGGCTGCAGTCCAACCGGCTTTACAACCAACCGCTGATCTATCGCCCAAAGATAAAAGAGATAAAAAGTCACTCTGTAACTTCACGGGCTGTAAGCTGCCACCACTACAAACTGCACGCAAATTTTTCTCTAAAAATGGTGCTTGCCTGACGGCATACACGCCCGCTTTTGGCCGTGGGTCAGACAACATATCAGAACAATCACCTACCGCAAATACATTGGCATGACTAACACTTTGCAGAAATTCATTCACACCAATAAAGCCACGCTCTGATAAACCTAAACCCGTACTTGCAAACCACTTGGGCGCAGCGGCACCGGTGCACCAAATGCTTTTATCCAGTGGTATTTTCTTACCGGCATTACTGACAAGCCCCTTTTCATTAACACTCGATACACGAAAATTCGAATGCACTGTGATTGAATGCTTAGCCAACGCCGTTTCAACTTTCCTAATAACTTTTTCAGGGTATCCGGGTAATACACGCGCACCTGATGCCACGAGGTGAAACTGTAAGCCTTGTTTTTCTCGCAAGCGATGCGCCATTGCCAGAACCAGCTCAACCCCACCCGCACCGGCTCCCACCACACCCCAGTCTCCGGTAGCATCTATTGATGATTCAAGAAGCTTACTCCAGATAGATCCGAATTGACTCACAGGCTTTACCCCGACAGCATAATCTCTTGCACCAGGGATTGATAAATCGGGAGTCGAACCTACATCAATGCTGAGTTGGTCGAAACTAATCGGTGGCTGTGAATCGATCAATACTTGCTGAGTGTTTACATCCAAACCTATCGCAGTGCCACGGATATAGCGCACATTAGACCACTGACATAAACGATTTAAATCTATATGAGTGTCAAGGTAACTATAGTGACCTGCAACAAAACCCGGCAACATTCCAGAGTAAGGCGTTAGTGTTTGCTCTGAAATCAGTGTTACACGGGTGGAGGCAATCGGGTTCATCCCTAAGCGTTTTATAAGCAATGCATGTGTATGGCCACCACCAATTAAGACTATGTCTTTTGTTATTCCTTGGGTTGAATTTTTCACAGGTTCGTTTTCTTTAATGCCACATTAATAACTGCGTCAAGAATAGGTGGCGTTATACCAACTAATAATCTCATCACTGGTACCACGGAACACAACCTGATTGTCTTTTTCTTGCATTTTATGTGCGTAGAGCGGATCGTAATAATCTAACAACAACGTTTTTACTATTTCATCAACGCTTGGGCTATCTGTGTGCATTCTTAGTTCATCGATGGCTGCCGGCACAAGCGACATAAGCCTCTGATACCGTGCACCCCCAAGACGCCTTTGAATTCGGGTTAAATTGTCGGTCACGAAACTCTCTAGCTGTAACAGGCTGTGTTCTTCATCAAAGGCGTGCCGATACTTTTGCATTGCAGTGCCGATGTAGTCGTGTCGAATATTCTTAATTCGTTCTTGCAATGGGGTATCCAGTTCCACCACCGGAGCCGCTGCTAACGCATTTTGTAAAAACTTCGGTAAAGACACTCGACCAATTAAATGTGACTCCGCTTCGAACATTACTGGCCGTTCGCTTCTACTACTGACTCTTAACCATTCCGCCGTTACTTGGTTTTCCCAGCTTATCTGCGACGGTTGCTCAACAAACAGACTACCGAAGGCACTTCCGCGGTGCTTTGCAAGGCCTTCTATATCGACGCTTTCAGGCATCTTTTCGATTAATGTTGTCTTGCCGCTGCCGGTGGGTGCTGACATTACGAGCATATTACCCGCAAGAGCCAGTTGTTCAAACTGCTCTAACAGATAGCTACGCATGGCTTTATAACCACCAATAAGCTTGGGGTATTCTATTCCTGACTCACGCAACCATGCTTGTGTGGTGTTTGATCGTAAACCGCCACGAAAACAAAAAAGATAACCATCAGGGTTTTGATTAACAAACGTACGCCAGCCTTCTAAGCGGTTGGCGCGAATCTCATCCGTGACCGCGCTTAAGCCTAATTTTATGGCAGCATCTTGGCCGTTTTTCGCATACTCAGTTCCAATCACTTCGCGCTGCTGATCATTAAGCAAGGGCACATTGACCGCACCTGGTACTGTGCCACGCTTAAACTCAACCGGCGCGCGTATATCAAGCAAAGGAATTTTATTGCGGATTATATCCGCCAGGTTATCAGTATCGGGTCGCACAAGGTTCAGACTTGGCCAAACAGATTGCTATAGTAATTACTTGAAAAAAATACTGCCATACCAACGCCTGCTATAAACCCACACAAATGGCCGTCCCACGACGAACCACGTTTCCAAGGGTTAATGCTTGTGAGAAATGTTCCACCATAAACCGCAGCAACTAAAATTGCGATTGCTACTGTGGCTATATTGGCCTGCACCAAGCCATTGGCAATGTGAAAGCCTGTAAGCGCAAAAACCATAAGACTTGCACCAATGTGGTTAGCGCGCCGACCAAACACCCAGAGCAAACTGCCGCCGAGTAATTGCGTTAACAATACCACGGTGGTGGCACCGGCGGCGGTGTTAAACAGTAAAATTAGTAGCAGGGTAAGCGGCACCGTGTTGGACATTAGGTGCTTAAAATCTTCGTGCAGAAAAGGCATGCTTACTATACCGACCGCACCGCTCAATGTTCTTGGTACTAATCCAAAGCGATTAAACGGCAATACCCGCGCAACAACAAACACCAGCCAAATCGCAGGGATAAAATAGAATAATGGGTCAATGCCAAGTAGCAATGACAGCAACTGCTCTTTATTCACTGCAAGCGTTTCATACTAGTGCACTTCATACTAGCGCCTCTTATATAAGCGCCTGACAGATATTATCAACGGTACATAATCCTGGGACATCATCTAAAGATGACAGCAATGCTATGGCCAGGAACTACGCTGTTGCAAAACGCTAATGTATTGCAACCCGACAATAAACCTGCTGTTGGCTTTATTACTGTGATTTCCTGCAAGGGCCTAAGCATATTGATCTATGCACTATGCACTTACGGATGCATGAACCTCAGCAGCTTTTTGCACTTTAGCGGGTGCTTTAGCTTGTCTGCGATCGTTCCAAAGTATTGCGTAGCCTACAACACTACAGGCAACAACTACACTTGCAACAATAAACTTAGGCAGTGGCCTCACAACAGGCCAATTAGTTTTACTCGGTGGATGCATGGGCGATCCCTCGATCTTATGCGTGAGATACAGTTGTACCTACTGCAGCGGCAAAGATCAATTCCAAGAACGATAAGTTAGACCTAGAATCGCAAACTACAGGCGTTCTGTCGTATTACACAACGTCAATAGGGCTATGTGCTTCCATTGAAGTAGCTTAAGTGACTAAGTGACACGCAACTATTCTGCGCTGGCATCCATCACAACAAGTAAAAACGAGTTGCTGGATCATGTAGCCCGCTAGAGGTTTTTGCATTCGTCTTTATTCGCTTTGCTTGCAACAAACTCTCAATACTAGCAAGCAAACTGCGTGCAGCGGCTGGGTACATTGAAGTATCTAATGCACTATAAATAACAGGCAACATGCCATTGATGGTGTGTGTACCAGATTTGATACACTCGAGAATCTGCTGCTCACGTTCAAGCCTGTGATCATATAAAGCCTGAACAAAACACTTTGGCTGCTCTATTGGAGCACCATGGGTCGGATAATAAATTTTATCCGCTCGGGCTATCAGCATTCTTAACGTATTCATGTAGTCGTGCATGTTGCCATCAGGTGGCGAGACAATGGTGGTCGACCAACCCATTACCGCATCACCGCAAAAGAGCGCTGACTCTTCTTCGAGGTAATAGCCCAAATGATTGGTAGCATGGCCTGGACTATAAATACTGCGCAAAGACCATTGATCACCCCGTATCAGTTCATTATCTGACAACAACACGTCTGGCATAAATTCCCAGTCAGCTCCAAATTCTGATTCATCACGAGGCCGAGCTATTCCATCAATACCCGTTCCATGACTGCCAAGCGCGTAGGTTCTTGCCTCGCAATGTTGTTGTAGTAACTTGCAGCCGGGGGAATGATCAAGGTGCGTATGGGTGACCATTATGTGGGTGATTTGCTCACCGCGAGTCGCCTCCAATAGCGCATCAATGTGTGTTTGATCAGCAGGGCCAGGATCAATAATCGCCACATTTCCCTGCCCGACAATATAGCTACCGGTGCCAAAGTGCGTAAATGCACTTGGATTATTAGCAATTACCCTTCGCACCAGTGGCGACAACTGCGCGGACTGGCCGTACTCAAAATCAAGATTCTTCTGAAAAGGAATTTCTACCGCCATCGCTTTTTTGTCTGTGCCGTTTGAACTAAGAATCCCACAATTGCCCTGCTTTAGCTATTGACGACTGCGCCGGTTTATCTAGAGACAATTCGATAAGCAAAAAAAACCTCTGCAAACTTGCAGTCATTGGCCAACACGTTACCATGACCTCCCTATCAAAAACGCTGATGAAACGTAATGAAAGTATTGATTGTGGGATCGGGCGGGCGCGAACATGCACTAGCATGGAAGGTTGCCCAATCTCCCAAGGCCAGCAAAATTTTCGTAGCCCCTGGCAACGCAGGTACTGAGTTAGAACCCGATATAGAAAACGTCAATATCGGCGCTGACGATATTCAAGCACTGCAGCAGTTCGCGTTAGAGCAATCTGTGGATCTGACCATAGTCGGGCCAGAAGTGCCACTGGTGGCAGGTATTGTTGATAGCTTTACACTCGCTGGCCTCAGAATTTTTGGGCCAAATCAAAATGCCGCACAACTTGAAGGCAGTAAATCATTTTGTAAGGATTTTTTAGCTAAGCACAAAATACCAACAGCCGCCTACGGAGTATTTACAGACCTCGAAGAAGCCTGTAATTACATTCGTGAAGTTGGCGCCCCATTGGTCGTAAAAGCGGATGGGCTAGCCGCTGGTAAAGGCGTTGTCATAGCGCACAGTAACGATGAAGCCATTCAAGCAGCCACCGATATGTTATCTGCGAATCGATTTGGCGACGCCGGTAGCAAGGTGGTTGTAGAAGAATTCTTAGAAGGCATAGAGCTTAGTTACATTTGTATGGTTGATGGTGAAAATTGCCTACCAATGGCAACCTCACAAGATCACAAAGCACGCGACGATGGCGACACTGGTCCAAACACAGGAGGCATGGGTGCTTATTCACCGGCGTCTGCAGAGACAGAAGAGTTAAACAACAAAATAATGCAAAGCGTGATTGAGCCTACAATTCAAGGCATGGCAAAAGATGGCAACCGCTTTACGGGTTTTTTATATGCGGGACTCATGATAAGCCCAAGCGGTGAAGCAAAAGTGCTTGAGTACAACGTGCGCTTTGGCGACCCGGAAACACAACCCATAATGATGCGATTACAATCTGATTTAATCACTCTGTGTGACGCTGCTATTGACGGCAAACTAAATGAAATTAGCGCCCAGTGGTCTGATGAAACAGCTGTGGGTGTTGTCTTGGCAGCAGGAGGCTACCCTGAAGATTATGCCAAGGGAGATATCATCAATGGTCTGCAAAGCAATAACAGCGATAACTCTTCTAAAGTTTTTCACGCCGGTACAAAAATCGAAAACGACAACGTCGTAACCAATGGTGGGCGAGTACTTTGTGTAACGGCTACCGGTGCCAATGCACAAGAGGCACAAACAAACGCTTATGCGTCAGTGGATAAGATCAGTTTTAATAATATGTATTGTCGGCGAGATATTGCCCATCGGGCTATTGCCAAAGGCTAGACTTTACGCTTGAGTTTAAAAAAAAAGCCGGGGCAACCCGGCTCTTAATACTTTTTAATGCAACGCTTATCTTTCAGCGCGCATTATTATCTTTTCATTGCATCGAAAAATTCATCGTTGGTCTTGGTCTGCTGCAAACGACCCATCAAGAATTCCATCGCCTCGATTTCATCCATTGGGTGCAGGAATTTACGCAAGATCCAGATTTTTTGTAGCTCTTCCTGGCTAATCATTAATTCTTCACGACGAGTACCAGAGCGATTAACACTGATCGCCGGGAAGGTACGCTTCTCAGCAATACGACGGTCAAGGTGCAGCTCCATGTTGCCAGTACCTTTAAATTCTTCGTAGATCACTTCATCCATCTTCGAACCAGTATCAACTAGCGTGGTAGCGACAATAGTCAAACTGCCACCTTCTTCGATATTACGTGCTGCGCCAAAGAATCTCTTTGGACGATGCAATGCATGGGCATCTACACCACCGGTTAACACTTTGCCCGATGAAGGTATAACGGTGTTATAAGCTCGTGCAAGACGCGTTATTGAGTCGAGTAGGATCACAACATCTTTCTTGTGTTCTACCAAGCGCTTAGCTTTTTCAATTACCATCTCTGCCACTTGTACGTGGCGACTGGCTGGTTCATCAAAGGTACTAGAGACCACTTCACCTTGAACCATGCGCTCCATCTCGGTTACTTCTTCCGGACGCTCATCGATTAACAACACTATTAATACGCAATCGGGATCGTTGTGAGCAATACTCTGTGCGATGTTCTGCAAGATCATTGTCTTACCAGCTTTGGGTGGCGACACAATCAATGCGCGCTGACCTTTACCGATAGGTGCTACAAAATCAATGGTTCGTGCTGTGATGTCTTCGGTACTGCCGTTTCCTAACTCTAGCGTTAGTCGCTGAGTCGGATGCAGTGGTGTTAAGTTTTCAAACAGCACTTTGTTGCGCGCTTCTTCTGGCGCACCAAGGTTTATCTCATCAACTTTCAATAATGCAAAATAACGTTCACCGTCTTTTGGCGGTCTGATCTTGCCACTAATCGAATCACCGGTACGCAGGTTAAAGCGTCTTATCTGACTGGGCGAGACATAGATATCGTCCGGGCCTGCCAAATATGAGCTGTCTGCCGAGCGCAGGAAACCAAAACCATCCTGCAGAATCTCTAGTACACCACCGCCAAAGATGTCTTCACCTTTTTTAGAGTGCGCTTTGAGCAGTGAGAAAATGATGTCTTGTTTGCGCGAACGGGCTACATCGTTAAGACCGGCTGTTTGAGCTAATTCAACAAGCTCACTGGCTGATTTCTTTTTGAGATCGGTAAGGTTCATATTTATCGGAAAAGTTGGTGGGACAGTGTGCAAACCGGGTCGTATGACGGGTTACGCGAAAGGTATTTTTGAAAGCCGGGCTATCTTTTTGAACAGGATTAAGAAAAAAACTGGATAAGATAGTCGCAGCTTGAGACGTGCGATCAGTTTAGATACTGAGGATTTAGCAACACTACCACGCAAGTTAGCGCACGTCTAGCGACGGCATAACGTCTTGATCATGCCCGATACAGCGAGTGTAGTACATATTTTTGGACAAGCAAAATTATGATGAGCGATTCTGGCGCATCAAAGCCCGACGTGAGGTCCAACTTGGCCTATTCGAAACCGGCCCTCATTGGGCCGGACGATCTGCCTCCTAAGAGGTCAGGAATTACTGTCAATAAAAGAAGAAAGCTGAGTTTTCGATAGCGCACCCACCTTGGTGCCCTCAACTGATCCGTTCTTGAACAGCATTAGAGTCGGAATGCCTCTGACACCATACTTTGGTGGAGTGCTCTGGTTGTCGTCAATATTGAGCTTGGCAATTTTGACTTTATCGCCGTATTGCTCAGCAATTTCGTCCAGGATCGGGGCGATCATTTTGCACGGCCCACACCACTCGGCCCAATAATCAACAAGTACAGGCACCTCTGATTGCAATACCTCTGAATCAAAATTGGCGTCTGTGACTTCGACAATACTCTCGTGCAACGGATTCTCCTTACTTTGGGAACGGAATGACTTAACTTACTCCACCATAATATGGTGGTGGCGCGAAAAAACAACCGATCAAGGATAAATTAATTACCACAGTCCGGGTTAATTAATTCTGCGATAGACCGAAATGTGACGCCATCAAATACAACCAATCCGGCTGGTATAAACGCACACGCGCGAAATGAGCTATGCTCTGCTCATGAAATCCAATTATCTGACGTCCGTCAGTTTCAGTGACTTTGATTTAAGCCCCGATCTGGAATCCGCGTTGAATACCGCCGGATTCACTTACTGTACTGAAATTCAACAATTATCGTTGCCTCTCATGATCGAAGGCAAAGATATCGCGGCGCAGTCGCAAACCGGCACCGGCAAAACCGCAGCCTTCCTGTTAGGAATGTATCAATTCCTGCTAAACAACCCGGTTTCAGATAATCGAAACCCGACTGACCTGCGGGCAATCATTCTGGCCCCAACCCGCGAACTGGCTATTCAAATTCACAAAGACGCTGAACAACTTGGCGCTGATATGAATTTTAAAACGGTACTCGCCTACGGCGGTACCGACTACGAAAAGCAGCGTCGCCAACTACAAGAAGGCGCCGATATACTTATTGGCACCCCGGGTCGGATCATTGATTACTTCAAGCAGAAAGTTTTCTCGCTCCGACACATCCAAGTAGTGGTGTTAGACGAAGCAGACCGGATGTTTGATCTCGGCTTTATTACCGATATCCGATTCTTGCTCAGACGCATGCCGGATCCAGAAGAGCGGCTCAATTTATTATTCTCAGCGACGCTGTCCCATCGAGTGATGGAACTTGCCTACGAACACATGAACAACCCGATCGGTTTAAAAACTGAATCAGACCGGGTCGCTGCAGAAAAAGTTAATCAGCAGGTGTATCACCCGGCCTCTGATGAGAAAATTCCATTGCTTATTGGTTTAATGCAAACGCTGAAGCCAGAGCGCAGCATTATTTTTGTAAACACCAAACGAGTCGCTGAGAAAGTTCAGGCGTATTTAACCGGAAACGATATAAAAGCCGAAGTATTATCAGGCGATGTACGGCAAAACAAGCGCCAACGCCTAATAGAGCAGCTATCTTCAGGCTCGCTTAATACCCTTATTGCAACCGATGTTGCTGCACGCGGACTACACATAGAGGGTGTCAGCCACGTATTTAATTTTGATCTTCCGCAAAATGCTGAAGATTACGTGCATCGCATTGGCAGAACTGCTCGAGCTGGCGCCTCTGGTGAAGCAATATCTTTTGCCTGTGAAGAATACGTTTTCTCTCTGCCTGAAATTGAACAGCTACTAGGCCACGAGATCGCCTCTGCTCAAGTCACCGATGCGCTCCTGGTAAAACCCGCACCACCGGCAAAGATTCAACGCAACAAACCGCCAGAACATGGCAAGGGTCGTGGCGGGCCACCAAAGAAACGCGGAAACTCACGCAGACGTAAGCCAAACAGCGGGTCGAATAAACCTTCCAGTGGTAGTTCTGGTGGCGCACAACCCACAAGTAGCAAACAAACCACCCAATAACATCGCTACGGCATGAACATTACTGTTCTAAATCTGCCAAAAACTAACTATCATTACGCCGATTGAACCACGGAGCCCGAAGCGATGAACTTCGACCACGCCAGAGCCAATATGATCGAGCAACAAATCCGCCCCTGGGATGTGCTTGATCAAAGAGTGTTAGACGCACTTGCTAAAATACCTCGAGAACGATTTTTACCGGAAGAGCACAATGGCCTCGCCTATTCGGACACACGAATTCCTTTAGGTAATGGTCGCTTTTCTTTGAATCCAAATATCGAAGCACGGTTATTACAGGCCGCAGTGCTTGAAACTGATGATCGCGTATTAATCATTGGCTGTGGCAGCGGTTACCTTGCTGCGTGCGCCGCCAAAATGTGCAAGCACGTGGAATCCATTGACACCCAGGAGGCAGTCAATACCCGTGCGCAAGAGAACGCTAACGAATGCGGTATCGACAACATTAAGTTTTTCACCGGTGACCTGATTGCTGATCTACCAGACAAGACTACCTACGACGCTATTATTGTTAACGGCTCTCTCGCCAACGTACCAGAGCGTTTAAAAACACGCTTGACCCTTGCAGGCCGATTAGTCATAACCGTTGGTGATGAAGCCTCGCCCACCATGGAAACTTTCGTTATTCGTCGTATCGGTGAATCAGACTGGCTTGAGCAGAGTATGTTTGACACCCATATACCGTGTCTTATCCAGACAACCGATAATAAAGGCAGCACAGGCGGAACATTCGAATTCTAATGCCAAATTCTGCCCCACAAGCAGGTGGGGCTAAGGCCGTATGGCGATGGGCGGTGCAACCACTAATTCCCGCCGAATGTTAATCGTAAAATAACTCCGATTACCGTCAAAAAAACCCCAAAAACCCAAAAAACCTTCTACATTCTTAATACTTAGAAAAAAAATTGTGCCGAAAGCCATTCGGCGCTGTACTTACAGCTGTTCCAGTATTAGAGAATAAAGTATGAAATTGCGCCTGACGCTCTCCAATTGCCTGCCACTACTTGTTGCAGCGCCTCTGCTACTTCCACAAATATCTAGTGCAGAAAGCCTTTCTGATATCTATAAGCTTGCCGCCGCGAGAGATTCAGTCATTCAAGCCAGCCGCGCGCAGTATGAAGCTGCCGTACAGGCATTGCCGTTAGCACGCTCTGCCATGCTACCGCAGATAACGGTTGGCGGTGAAGTTGCCCTGAATGAGTTAAACGACGATGGTGGCGGCAGTTACGACTCAAACGGCTATAGCGCCACCATTTCGCAGAACCTATTTAACCTGCCAGCAATGCGCTCGATTAAAAAGGCCAAAGCCAACGTGGCTCAAGCAGAGGCAAGCTTACAAGAAGCCGAACAAAACCTTATGTACCGAACGGCACAAGCATACTTTAACGTGTTAACCGCACGTGAAGCTTTTAACGCTGCAAGCTCTTCTCGAGAAGCAATAGCCCGCCAAACAGAACAAGCAGAGCGTCGATTCGATGTTGGTCTGTCTGCTATTACCGATGTTAAAGAAGCTCAAGCGCAGCTTGATCTGGCAGTTGCCCGCGAAGTGGTAGCTGAAAATCAGTTGGCGCTGGCGCGCGAAGCACTACGAGTAATCATCAACCAGGAAGTGCCAGAACTTGATGGCCTTAAAGAAGATGCTGCACTGACTGCCCCGGCCCCGGCTTCAGTTGATGATTGGATTACTGTTGCGGAAAAAAATAACCCTAGACTGGAAAGTGCTAGAAAAGACTACGAACTTGCCACCACGGATATCAGTATCGAGCGCGCAGGCCGACTACCTACACTTGTTATAGCGGGTTCTTATCAGAACAGAGATACTGGTATTGTCTCGGCAATACCGACAGTGACGACAGAAAGAGAAGAAGGCACGGTAAAACTTCAGCTTGAATACCCGTTCATCACCGGGGGGCGTACTAGCTCACTCATAAGCCAGGCCAAATCACGAGCAACTCAAGCATCTTTTAATCTTGAAACTGTTCGTCGTGCTGTTGTCCAGGAAACACGCGATGCCTACCTTACGGTCCTGGCTGACATCAGCCAAACTAATGCCTTAAAGCAAGCCCTGACGTCTACCGAAGTGGCAAACGAGGCAACACAAGCAGGTTTCGATGCAGGCACAAGAACCGCCGTTGAAGTACTTGTATCACTACGCGATACCTTCAATGCTTACGCTGACTTCGCAGCAGCCAGACACCAGTATGTAATCAGTAGTTTGCAGCTACGCCTTGCGGCTGGAATTTTGGCTGAGAAGCATATCGACTCTGTTAGTCGCTCATTGGATTCAAGCAACTAACTACGTTTAAGAATTAAAAATGGAAGATCGAAAAAAGACTGGCATCTGCCAGTCTTTTTTTTGCTTTATAATGGCGGCTATATGTGCTGTAAAAGCCAAACGCTAGCCTTCGACTAACTCAAATTGAGTTCCACAATAGGGGCAACTGCCCTGCTTGTCATCTTCAAGTGAAATGTACACTCGCGGATGAGAGCTTGTGAGATCCATTTTTTCAGTCGGGCAATAGGCAGGTAACTCAGAAACCTTTACCTGCACTGGGGTATTAGTTTTGGTTTGCCTACTATTTTCTTGCTTACTTTCGGTCATTTTAATTTTGATCAGTTGCTAAGTTTATTACTGTACTTTACGGCAGTTGTTTATAAGTAAGTCAACCACGAATCATGTTTCGGCGATTCACCTTTTACTGCCGCAAAATACATTGCTTGAATCTTCTCAGTAATGGGCCCGCGAGAGCCATTACCAATGCTGCGATTATCGACTTCTCTGATCGGTGTAATTTCAGCCGCTGTACCACTGAAGAATGCCTCATCCGAAATATACACTTCATCGCGTGTGATTCTTCTTTCTATTATGGGGACATTTATCTCCGCAGCAAGTGACATAACCGTCTGGCGGGTAATGCCATCGAGCGCTGAGGTTAAATCGGGGGTATGAATGGTGCCATCGCGGACAATAAAAAAGTTCTCACCAGAGCCTTCGGCCACATAACCTTCGTTGTCCAATAACAAGGCTTCATCGTAGCCATCTTGCAACGCTTCCTGGAGCGCCAACATAGAGTTCATATACTGGCCGTTGGCCTTGGCCTTACACATAGCAATGTTTACGTGGTGGCGGGTAAAGGACGAGGTTTTAATTCTTATGCCGCGCTCAAGGTTGTCTGCACCAAGATACGCTCCCCATTCCCACGCCGCTATCATGCAATGCACCGAAAGGTTATCTGCCCTTAACCCCATACCCTCACTGCCGTAAAAACACATGGGGCGAATGTAAGCTGAGTCAAGATTATTTTCTCGCACCACCGTCTTTTGAACTTCGCATAGTTCTTCATGAGTATGCGGAATTTCCATACGTAAAATTTTGGCCGAATTAAACAGTCTTTTAGTGTGCTCTTTAAGCTTAAAGATCGCAGGGCCCTTAGGTGTTGCATAGGCGCGCACGCCTTCAAACACACCCATGCCATAGTGCAGTGTATGCGTTAGAACATGCACCTTCGCTTCACGCCACGGCACAAGCTCACCATCGAGCCATATGACTCCGTCTCTATCTGACATTGACATTGCTTGTCTCCAATTCTTTTTTAGTTCAGGCGCTCGCTGTGGCGCATATCGTTTTTATTTAGTACAGGCGCTGTGGCGCGTTACCGGTTAATGTTTATAGCATCCGCTGTTGCCAGATATTCTTCACAGCAGCGAGCGGCTCTGCTGCCAGCTCATTGTTATGTAAAACACCGTCTTGCAGCTGCATCGATTGTTTGTGATAAAGCCCGCGCAGATATAAATACGCTTCAGTTAGCGCACTGGCCTCTGCCGATTCAAGGAAACCACCGGCGGTAAGTGCCTCAATCTGGCGAACATTATCTGAAAACTCCAATAGCTCACTGTGATCTCTGGCGTGTTTCAAAACCAGATATTGAACCATAAACTCAATATCAGCGATACCTCCACAGCCCTGCTTTAAGTCAAACTGTTGATCATTACTGTGATCGAGCTCTTTGCGCATTCGCTCGCGCATGTCACGGACCTCTGTTTGTAGCGTCTCAAGATTAACCGAATGCTGTAGCACTTCTGAGCGCACGGCCGCGAATTGCTCGCTCAAGGCGCTGTCTCCAACCACCACACGGGTTCGCACCAGCGCTTGATGTTCCCACGTCCAGGCACTATTGCGCTGGTATTCCTTAAAAGCGTTAAGGGAAATGACCAGCACCCCCGAACGACCATTGGGGCGCAAACGGGTATCTATCTCATACAACACCCCCGCAGGCGTGGCAGTGGTCAGAAAGTGCACCAGCTTTTGTGCCATGCGGGAAAAATACACCTGGCTTTCAAGCGGCCGTTCGCCGTTACTCATTACATTTTCACTATCACCTGCCTGATGCAGAAAAACAATATCCAGATCTGAACCATAACCAAGCTCAATACCACCCAGTTTTCCGTAGGCCAGCACCGCAAACTTAGCAGCCACGGGCTTGCCTTCTATTGTATGCATCACCTCACCGTGGCGCTTTTGCATCGCCCGGGTCACCAGTTCTGTGGCCACCTGCAACACCGACTCTGCAAGCCATGTAAGTGCATCACTCACTTTCATAACCGGTATAACACCACCGATATCCGCCGCTGCTATTCTTACCGTACGAGCTTGTTGAAAGTGACGCACTCGATCCATCTGCTCACCAAGATCATCGTCTTCCACTTGAGCGAGCTCAGCCTTGAGCGCTTTTGATGTATCTTCAACTGATTCAACCACTGTTACACGGCTTATATCCAGCAATTCATCAAGCACCATTGGATGGCTCGAAACATACTCTGCCAGCCAGGGACTTTGAGACAACAAACGCAATAGATTTGATAACGTTTCATCACTATCGGCGAGCAACTGTAAGTAGCCACTACGACCTGACACAGAGTTAAACAACTCTAATAGTTTTTTTAGTGATTCATCGTGCGCAGCATTCGAAGGCGATTCATCTGGCGCGCAAGATTTGCCCAGCAATCGCAAACTAGCCGGCATTAATTGATCTATTAAATCCCTTGAGCGACTCAGGTAACGTAGGTAGCGACTACTGCTGTAAAATTCCCTAAGCGTTCTTTCAATTTCAGCCGGATTATCAAGACCACAGTCTGTAAACACTTTTACATAGGCTTCAGTATTATCCTCACCGTCTCTAATTTGCAAACAAACATCAGTTAACGGATTAGATTCAACCGTCGCTTCATCTTCAATACTGAAAATCAAATCAAACTGGCTTTGGACAAAGTTCTGACAACACTTGAGATCCGTTTCAAATTTATTATAATCTTTATAACAAAGGCTTAGCGCTAAGCGGTTTTTTTCAAGATCAGTGTCCGGCAATAAATGAGTTTGATGATCGTTCACCATTTGCAATCGATTTTCTACCCGGCGGAGAAAATCATAGTGCGTTAATAACTCTGAGACTTCCTGTTTAGTTAGCAACTCAAGCGCCGCTATCACCTGCATTGTTGCTCGTAAGCTTGTATTTTGCAGATCTCTCTCACGGCCACCGCGAACCAGCTGAAAAGATTGCGTAATAAACTCGATCTCTCGAATACCTCCACGGCCAAGTTTAATGTCCCTGTCGGAATCTTCACCGTCAACTTTCACACCAATCTGGCGCTTTAAATCCCGCAGTGAATCAAACACCGAGTAATCCAGATAACGGCGATAAATAAAAGGTCTAAGCAACGCTTTTAAATCACTTGTATCTTTATCGGAGCCACAGATCACTCGCGCCTTGATCCATGCGAATCGCTCCCAATCACGGCCTTGAGTCAGTAGGTAATTTTCCATGGCATCAAGATTAATCACCAACGGGCCACTGCGGCCAAGTGGTCGCAAGCGCATATCTACACGATAAACAAATCCATCTTCAGTGACTGAATCCAAAAACTTAATCACCAATTGCCCAACGCGTCTAAAGTAGTCAGAATTATCAATAGATTTTTTATCGCCGCTGGTGTCGCCTGACTCACGATGCAGAAACACAAGATCAACGTCAGAAGAAAAATTAAGCTCGCAACCACCTAGCTTGCCCATACCAACGACCATCATTGACTGTGGCGAACCATCTTCTGATTGCGGGCGACCAAAACGCTCGATTAGTGTTTGCTCAGCGCGTTCAACTGCACTTGAAATAGATACATCTGCTAAATCGGATAGTGCCTGCAACACGGGCTCGACGGCAGACACGCCAGCAAGGTCGTATAGAGCAATTAAGCCTAGAGTTATATGCCGGAATTGCCGCAGCTGTTGCATATAAAGGTTCTGATCATCGAACGGTATGGGGTCTGTGCGCAACTTTAGCTGATCAAACATAGCTTGTTTATCAGGCAATGATCCGTTAGCGGTCAGCGCTGCACTAATTAGCTCATCACTGAATCGTATGGCCACAGAAGATAAAAAAGGGCTGCAACAAAGGGCCAACTGGACCTGATCCGGGCTGAGTCGATCCTGGCCATACAAGCGCTCAACGCTTGCGGCCTGTAGTGCCTCTGTGGCTTCATCGCTATCGGCGGCAAAAGCCATAAGTTCTGCGCTCACGGAGCGACTGAATTCTGCAACCGATGCAGCATCAAACTTGTTCATTTTGAATTTTCAAACATTTGAAATATCTTGTGTTTGGGAAATCGCGAATTCACGGTATTTTTACCGTACAATAAGCGCTAGTTTATAGGAGCGACCTTAGCGGAAAGCCCCATGCGAGTCATGTCAAGATTGTTAGGCGGTATTGTTAATAGACCCGAGTCATAAGGATTAGTAAACATTGAATCAGTTTGAACTCAACCAGGTCAGTGTCAATATTCAAGATACCAGCATCGTAAACGATGTTAGCTTTTCTCTGCTCGACGGCCAGATCGGTTGCCTACTTGGCCCCAGCGGCTCCGGTAAAACCACCCTACTTCGTGCTATTGCGGGCTTTCAGCAAATATCTGCAGGCAGCATTATAGTGCGTGGCGAAACCGTCAGCGATAATCAGTCTATGGTGCCCGCTGAAAAACGCCGAATTGGGATGATGTTTCAAGACTTAGCATTATTCCCGCATTTAAGCGTTGCAGACAACATAGCCTTCGGCCTAAGTACCAGCCGAAAAGAATCAGACAAACGCACTGATGAACTACTCGCTATTGTTAATATGCAATCGTTAAAAAATCAATTCCCACATGAACTGTCCGGTGGGCAACAGCAACGTGTAGCACTTATGCGTGCGATGGCGCCAAAGCCTGACCTGATGCTGTTGGATGAACCCTTTAGCGCACAAGATACCGAACTAAGAGTACAGCTGGTTCAAGAAGTCAGAGACATTTTAAAGCAAGATGGCGTTACTGCTATTTTAGTCACCCACGATCAACACGAAGCATTTGCCATAGCAGACTCGATTGGCGTGCTAAACAACGGCTGCTTGTCGCAATGGGATGATGCCTATAGTCTTTACCACACCCCGGCTAATCGATTTGTTGCAGACTTTGTTGGTGAAGGTGTTTTTATTTGCGGCAACATTATTGACAAAACCACTGTGCAAACCGAACTAGGTAATGTTAATGGTGAACTTTCAACAGATTTACCCAGCGGCGTCCAGGTTGACCTACTAATCAGACCCGATGACATCATTCACGATGACTACAGCACCTATCGCGGTACTGTATTAAAGAAAAGTTTTAGAGG
>CALGKA010000158.1 GCA_937927895.1 uncultured Granulosicoccaceae bacterium
ATAAACCACCAACCGCCCGCCAAAATGGCGAGCGGAAGGATTATTAAGAGTAATTTATTAATTGCTCTTAACTCTGGTTAAGGTGCTGCGTTTGAAAATGGCACCGCTGTAGCACTACCTGGCGTACTAGCCATAGTCCAACCCAGGAAATCAAGGCCTTCTGTCTGGTTGTAGAACTGCACGGTAGCCGAGTCACATCCGATAATTGAATGTGCATCTTCGGTAGAAGTACTAAGCGTATCGATTAGTGAGAGCTCTTTACGCAATTCTCCCCATGTTTCCGGCCCAACTTTGCCGTCAACTAACAGGCTACGTGCAGTTTGATAGTCTCTCACCGATTGATCCGTATTTGGACCGAAAATACCATCAGCGAAACCACCTATTGTAGTTGCGTTTCCATTGCGGAAATCTCCACACCAAAGAATGCGCTGTACGCCTTGTGTATAAGTGCTAGTCGCCCAAGTGCCATTTTCTTTAAGCAGGCAGTTGTCTGCCCAGCTGTCGTTAGACGAGTCTGGATCTGTGCAACGGTCTTGTACAGGTACAGGAGTATCTGTTACGTCCGGGGTATCACCAAAGCCATCTAGCAGAGTTCCGGCGGTTGCCTCGTCGATGTTGCTAATGAAGTCACCGTCGGAGTCTTCATCGCCATCGAGAGTGCCATCACCGTTAGTGTCGAGCGAGTTAGGGTCTAGGCCTAACGTTACTTCCTCGGTGTTATAGAGGCCGTCACCATCCAAATCTATATCTGAGATGGGAAAAGGAGGTGTAACATCAGTGAAGAGTGGGTTGATATCAGTATCGTCACCAGTGCCACCTGTCATTGTGCCATCGCCACCACCACTGCTACCGCCACAGGCAGCAAGTGTTGCAGACAAAAGGCAGACAGCAGACACGTGCGCAGCTTTTTGCGTAAGGCCTGGTGTTAGTGAACTGAGTTTCTTTGAAGGTAGTTTCATGGGTAATAGGCTCCTGAATATAAAGCGCCGATAATTAAATGGTTAGCACCCTAAATAACTGCGGGTGGTCTACGTTGAATCAAGAACATCTCATTCACTGCATTGTGCTAAGAGCTTCTCGTGACGGTATGTATAGCCCAAATTTACTTCTTGGGATGTTAATTATCGCTTCTCTAACCTGAACGTAAACAGAAGCCGAGTCAGTAAATTGACTTCATCCGTAATGTCGCGGTCATATAAGTAGTGATTTCCCTCAGCAATTCTTTAGACACATACGTAATTGGAATATACGCAATAACATTGATGTTTTAAGCTGTTACTAGGTTATTTGGCGGCAAGCTTGTCTAACACTCTTGCCCAACTTCGTGTCCCTTTGTGAAAACTTTGCACGCTGTACTTCTCATTCGGTGAGTGGATTTGATCATCGTCTAAGCCAAAGCCTATTAACATGCTTTCCATATCGAGTATTTCACTGAAGTAACCGACCACAGGGATTGAGCCGCCGCAGCCGGCATATACTGCACTGTGTTGCCATTCTTCGGTAAGTGCGTGACGGGCGTTTTCAAACGCGCTGTTTGAAATTTCCATAGTGGTGGCAGGTGCAGCCCCGTGGTCCTGGAACTCAACGGTGCAATCTGCAGGTAGATTCTGTTGCACGTAGGCTCTGAAGCTTTCTCGTATTTTGTGTGGATCTTGTTTGCCTACTAATCTAAAACTTACCTTGGCATTTGCTTTAGAAGGCAAGACTGTTTTAAAACCTTCGCCAGTGTAGCCGCCTTCAATGCCATTGAACTCGCAAGTAGGGCGACTCCAGAGTTGTTCAAGTGCTGAGTAGCCCTCTTCACCGGCGTTAACTGAAAGATCAACAGCTCCTAGAAATTCAGCTTCATTAAAGCCAAGGCTTTGCCATTGATCTTTGATCTGAATTGGCAGTGGGTCAACACCTTCATAAAAACCATCAACAGTTACTTTGCCTTGTTCATCGTGAAGGCCTGCGAGTATTTTCGTGAGTACTCGAACCGGGTTGGCAGCCGGGCCTCCGAACATGCCGGAATGCAGGTCTTTATCGGCGGCGGTTATGGTGAGCTCTTCGCCCAGCAGACCACGCAGCATGGTACATATGGCGGGAGTTTGTGAATCCCACATACCGGTATCACATACCAGTGCAAGGTCTGCCTTCAGTTCATCTTTATGACTTTCAAGAAACGGTACCAATGACGGTGAGCCGGATTCTTCTTCGCCTTCAAATAGAAAAGTAATGTTTACAGGCAGTGAACCGTGAGTTTGTTGCCACGCTCTACAAGCTTCAATAAAAGTCATTAACTGGCCTTTATCATCGGCTGCACCGCGTGCGCGAATAACAGGGCCTGCGTTTGTTGTGTCGATAGCAGGATCAAACGGATCGCGATCCCATAGTTCTAGTGGATCAACCGGCTGGACATCATAGTGGCCATAGAAAAGAACATGCGCCAGGCCTTCGACTTTTTTACTGTGGCCAACCACCATCGGGTGGCCGGGTGTATCGCGGCGACTGGCATCAATGCCAATGCTTTTGAGTTCGGTTACCAGCCAGTCTGCGGCGCTTACGCAATCTTGTGCGTAGGCAGGGTCGGTAGAAATACTTTTTACTTTTAAAAGCTCAAACAAACGATTGAGCGCTTCATCTTTGTGGGCATCAATATAGTCGAGCGCCGCTGGTAGTGATGACATGATCTTTCCAAAAACTTAAGTTCGAAGATCAGATTATAGAGTCTGTGCGTCAAGCTTCAATGGTAATTAGAGAAACATTGCTGCAACCGCAGTGAGAGTTAGGCCGCTTTACTGAGATCTATGTTCTGTGAAAACAGAAAAGCAGTAAATTGCGCTGCCGATAGTGGTTCTGAAAAATAGTAGCCTTGCCCGTAGTCGCAGTTCATGGCCGTGAGTGTTTGAACTTGATTGTCGTTTTCAATGCCTTCTGCAACTACTGAGATATCGAGGCTTAAAGCAAGGTTAATAATCGATTGCACAATTGTCTGGCCTTTTTCATCAGCGCCAATGTTCTTAGTTACTTCTTTATCGAGTTTTAAAGTGTCGATCGGGCAACGGGTAAGAAGTGTTAATGAGGAATGGCCTGCACCAAAGTCATCCATTGCGATCTTGATGCCACGTGCTTTTAGGTCGAGAATATTGTTTTCAACAATAGTAATATTATCGATCGCTGACGTTTCAGTTATTTCAATTTCTAATTGGTTGAGCAAGTCATGGCGCTTGCCTGCTAGTCGCTCAACGGCGGCCCCAAGGTTTGGACGACTCGCTTGAATAGCTGAGAAATTTATCGCGATTTGCGGTTCGAGACCATTTCTTTGCCAATTAGATAAGTGTTCAAGCACGTTGGCCAGTACCCAATCGTCCAGCTCACACATTTTACCGTTGGCTTCTGCCTGGGCAATAAACTCAGAAGGGCAGAATGTACCAAGCTCTTTGTTTTCCCAGCGCAAAAGTGCTTCTGCACCGACTAGTTTTTTGTCTGATAGCCTGAACTTCGGTTGAAACAGAAGGTGTAGTTCGTCTTTGGCAATGGCGGTTTTTATTGCATTGTCCATTTTTATTTTTAAATCACTAGCTTCTTTTAGTGCGGGATCAAAAAAGCGATATGTGTTCTTGCCGCTGTTTTTGGCTTCATACATAGCAATATCTGCACAGGTGATTAATTCATTCGCATCTTGTGCGTTATCAGGAAAGATACAAATTCCAATGCTGACACCCACAGAACATTCCATACCGTGAATGGTAATAGGCTGCATAACTGACTCGCGAATTCGTTGTGCAACAATCTCCGCTTGATCGGGGCTGTCTAGATCACTGATGATCATCATAAATTCATCACCGGCTAAGCGTGCTACCACTGCCTGGCCAGGTAGGTGTTCAATGACTTCTTGTTCATTGCTTGTGGCAATGGTATCTGTATCTCTTACCGTTTCAAATAATCGTTTGGCAACGATTCGTATGAGTTCATCACCAGCGTCATGGCCGAGCTGATCGTTCACTGGTTTGAAATTATCAAGATCAAGAAACAACACGGCAAGCTGTTTGTCTTTGGAGTCTTTTATGCGTTCTATTTCGCTGTTTAGGCATTGCAAGAACATGCGGCGATTTGGAAGATTTGTTAACGGATCTGTGTACGCCAGCCTTTTGATCTCATTGGTGGACTCAATTGTGAGTCGCTGTAGTTTTTCGATAAAGGTATTAAACCAATAAGCCAGCTCGGTCATTTCATCAGAGCCTGTTAGTGGAATGCGTTCATTCATATCGCCTTTGCCGTTGGCAATTTGGCGTAGCGAAGACACCATGTTGTTAATGCGCTGCACAATACTACTCGTAATCACCAGGCCAACAATGAAAAGTAACGTGGCGGTCAGTAGGCCTGTGGTTAGCCCGGTGCGCACGGCGTTGCTTGCTCGCAGAGTAGCGGCTTCAACGCTTGCGACAAGGGCGTCATTGTGCTTTTTCTGCAGATCACTCAGAGAGCCAATCACGGTATTAAACTCTTGTGCGGTTTTCTGTTTTTCAGGTGTTATCGATTGCAAAGTTTTTTGTTTGCTAATAACAGCTAGCGCCAGAGCATGGGAATTTCCAAAGTAAATATCAAACTGATCAAGAATGCGATTGACCTCTGGAACCTTTGAATTATCGATCATCATGGTGCTATACAGTGATGATCTAAATTTGCCCGCCAATATAATTGAATGATCGACCAAAGATCTGTTGTCAGAGAAAGTCGCTTGTTCTAAGTTGCTATCAATAAACTTAAGATCATGCAGAGAGGCCAAGAGCTTCTCTTGCACTGGATAACTAACATCTTGAATCTCTTTTAGAAGATCAGCGCGACCTTTTGACTCTGTTAGCATTACATACAGGAACGCAAAAAAGCCCAGCGTGCCGATGGCGGCTATAGATAAGATCTGATAGCGCAGAGGTCGGCGTGGC
>CALGKA010000159.1 GCA_937927895.1 uncultured Granulosicoccaceae bacterium
ATAAATGCTTACTTTGCAATTCAGAAGACAAACGAATGCCTGTGTAAACATGGCCGACACTTACGCTTTTAACTACATGCTGATCGCTTATGGCTGAAATGCGACAGGTGCCTGCGGCATGGGTGTTGCGAATACAGGAAGCGGCGTCAGTGGGCCATTTTAGGTGGGTAATCGCCAGTAGACTCCGCAAATATATCCTGGTTCCTTGGTCAAAGGCCTAAAATGAAAATACTAATCGCCGATAGTTTTCCTGAGAGTCACCATGCCAAGCTCTTGCAGTCTGGCTACACGGTGACTACTGAACCTGGGTTGGATGGCGACACTCTGGCGGCGGCAATTGCTGATCACGAGGTCTTGATTGTGCGTAGCACTAAGGTGCGCGCTGATACTTTTGCGGCGGCTACGCACCTAAAATTGGTTATTCGGGCGGGCGCTGGTACTAACACCATAGAAAAAAGTGCGGCGGCTGAGAAAGGTATACGGGTGTGCAATGTACCGGGCGCTAATGCAATTGCTGTGGCGGAACTGGTGATGGGGCTGATTCTTTCAATTGACCGCAATATTCCCGATAACGCTGCCGATCTTAACAACGGTGTTTGGAACAAGAAAAAATATTCGCAAGCGCAAGGATTGTACGGCCAAAAGATCGGAATACTCGGTCTTGGGGCTATTGGTTTTGCGGTGGCTGAGCGCGCTAAGGCGTTCGGGATGGAGGTTTTTGCGGTGGCTAAACCGGGTAGATCGGCGGCGGCTGAGGGGCGAATAAAAGAGGCTGAGATCAAACAACTCGACTCAATGGACGATCTACTCGCAGAATGCGATATAGTCACACTCCACATGCCCGCCACCGAAGACACCAAAGAGATGGTCAACGAAGCATTTCTTGCCAAAATGAAGCACGGCGCAATGCTGATTAACTCATCGCGAGGTGAGCTAGTTGACGAAGCGGCTCTGTTAGATGCCATAAAAAACAAAGGGATACGTGCTGGACTCGATGTGTTTAACAACGAGCCTGGCGCTGGAGACAACAGCTTCACCTCTGAAGTTGCCTTACACCCGGGCGTATGTGGAACTCACCACATTGGCGCATCGACAGAGCAAGCACAGGTGGCAGTGGCAAATGGCGTACTAGATGTGATCGCCTCGTATCAAGATGGCGAGTTTCGCAATTGCGTTAACTAGTTTCACTATCGATAAATCCACTGAAACCAATCAGGAAAATATATAAATGAGTAATCGCCAACACAACTTCAGCGCAGGCCCCTGCACACTTCCTTTAGAAGTGCTTGAAGAAGCTCAGGCAGAATTTGTTGACTACCAGGGTGCTGGGATGTCACTTATAGAAATGAGCCACCGTGGCAAGCATTTCGACGATGTAGCGAACGAAGCAATGGCACTTTCCATGGAAGTGTTCCAGGTACCCGATGATTTTTCGGTTATGTTCATACAAGGTGGTGCAACACTGCAGTTCGCAATGTTAGCCATGAATCTACTTAAGCCAGGCCTTAAAGGTGCGTACGTTAACTCTGGCACATGGGCCAAAGGTGCTATGGCTGACGGCGGACAATACGGTGATGTTTATGCCGCATGGGATGGCGCTGACAACAACTACACCAGCATGCCCACAAGCGCTGAAATAAACCTGCAAGACAACACTCGTTACCTGCACATTACAACCAATGAAACCATTGGTGGTATTCGTATGCACGAATGGCCGGATGTAAATGTACCGTTAGTGGCTGATATGTCGTCTGAGTACATGGCGCGACCAATCCCATGGGAAAAATTTGATCTGGTCTACGGTGGCATTCAGAAGAACTTAGGCCCTGCCGGTATGGCAGTTGTGTTTATACGCAAATCAATTCTTGAAACGACCAATCAGAATATTGGCCGCTACCTTAGATACGATATTCAAGAGTCAAAAGGCTCAATGTTCAATACTCCACCTGTGTTCCCAATTTACATGTACGGAAAAGTACTCAAGTGGATGAAAGCCCAAGGTGGATTGGCTGCTATGGAAGCCGCTGCTACTGAAAAAGCGGGTATTGTTTACAGCGCTATAGATGGCAGTGATGGCTACTACAACTGCCCGGTTGATGTTGCCTGCCGCTCTCACATGAATGCTGTTTTTCGTCTACCCACTGAAGACCTTGAAAAGAAGTTTATTGCAGAGGCCACTTCAGCAGGATTTTTAAACCTTAAAGGTCATAGGAGCGTCGGTGGATGCCGCGCGAGTATTTACAATGCCATGCCAAAAGCGAGTGTTGTTGCACTATCTGAATTCATGGAGGAATTCAAAAATAACAACGCGGCTTAACATGCTATGTAGTATTAATAATGCCAAATATAAAACCATTTGATGGGTTTCTTGTGAAACCAGAGGCAGCAACGTCTGTTGTTTCTCCAGCATATGATTCGGTGTCCCCTGAGGAACGCCGTAGGTTTTCAGAAAGCAACCCTGAGAACTTTATTAATACTATGCGTCTGCAGGAAGATTTTCCTGCAGACTCTCAACCTACTCAAGAACAACTGCTACAGGCCAATCGCACTACTCTAGAAACCCTTCTAAAGAGCGATGCCTTTAACGAAACACCTCGCCCGTGCATGTTTTTATACCAACTGGGAACTTCGGCGCACGTACAAACAGGTTTGATTTGCGAAGTCTCTGTACAAGAGTATGAAGCAGGCAAACTGCGTAAACATGAAAACACTCGCAGCACGAAAGAAGATTTACTGGCTCGCTATCAAGAGGTCGTCGGTGCGGCTTCAAGCCCGATCTGCTTAACCTATGCACAGAATAATCTCATTGATAATCTAATCTCTGAGTTAATACTTGCAAAACCCGATCTTGACTTTCTTACCAGAAACGGTGAACCACAAAAAGTATGGTGTGTCTCAGATACCGACCACCAGCAGGCATTAAAAGCTCATTTTGAAAAAATCGAAGTAACCTACCTTACAGACGGACATCACCGCGCAGCATCAGGCCTTAGGTACGCGGAGCTAATGCGTGCTAAAACCGGAGGTAACACCGGCGACGAACCCTACAACCAACTATTGGTTGCCCTATTCCCTGATAATCAATTAAATCTGCTGCCTTTTCATCGCTGCGTAAAAGGCCTGAATGGTTTAAGTGTTGAACAACTTACCAAGCAGCTATCGCAGAGTTTTACTGTTGATCTGCAGCAAAATTGCACTGAATTTAGTTGCAAGAAACACGGGCAATTTGGCATGCTGGTTGGTGGCTCGTGGTACAAACTTACCATTAAGCCTGAAGTGCTTGATTCTTCAAACCCCGTTAGCGCATTAGATGTTTCTCTACTTCAAGATTTAGTCCTGGACCCCATTCTCGGTATTAAAGATAGCCGTAGTGATGCACGCCTTGGATACATTGCAGGTATTAGCGGAAGCGCAGGTATTTCGCAAGCCGTTAGCGAAGGATGGGATATTGTATTTTGTTGCTATGCGACTTCAATACAGCAGCTAATGAATGTTGCAGATGCGGGTGAACTTATGCCGCCAAAATCAACTTACTTTGACCCAAAACCACGCTCTGGTATTTTTCTACGCTTGAAATAGGCTCAACGTACGCCTTATCCTTCAGTAGCGTAAACTGTTAAATTACGACTACAGTCTATTAGTGGCCGTCCATAAACGACTGCTACCGCGGTCGCCTCAAGCACGCAGTGTTTATGGATGGGCACTAACTAGAATTCACTGGCGATAAGGACAATACCAACAATGCGAAATCCCAAATGTGTTGTGACTACTATTTTGTTACAGGCGCTGGCGCTATTATCCCTTTCAGGCTGCAGCGAGCAGTCTAGCGATAGACATAGCGACAAAAATATCAATGTATCGCAAGATATCATTGCCAACTCTACGATAGTGGTAAATAAAACCCCAACCTGCGGGTGCTGCAGCGCCTGGGTAGAATACCTAAAAGAAGAAGGTTTCACAGTTGAGGCACATGATTACCCCGACCTCAACCCAATCAAAGCGTCACTCGGAATGAATGATCCTTCGCTGTATTCTTGTCACACAGCAACCGTTGACGGATACATCATCGAAGGCCATGTGCCGGTGGCTGACATCAGAAAAATGCTGTCAGAAAAACCCGCTATTGCAGGCCTTACAGCACCGGGTATGCCTATGCTGTCGCCGGGTATGAATAGCCGTGAGCCCAAAGATTATGCAGTGCTTTCATTTACTGACAGCGGCGAAGCTGAAGTGTATTCTCAGTATTGATAGTAACCATTAGGAACCGCGTATGAGCACTACTGAAGCAATCGCACCCAATAGGACCGCGATACTGCATCGTATGGTCATGCCAAAACACTTTTGCCCCTACGGCTTGAAAACCAAAGATCTATTGGAACGCCACGGCTATACCGTTGAAGATCACTGGCTGGAAACTCGCGAGGCCACAGACGCTTTCAAGGCCAAGCACAACGTCAGCAGCACACCGCAGATTTTTATCGACAATAAGCGAATCGGTGGCTACGAGGCAACGCGTGATCACCTGGGGCTGCACGTTCAATCCGCCGATGCCACTACCTACCGCCCGATAGTTGCCATTTTTTCTGTAGCAGCGTTAATTGCACTGGCTTTCAGCTGGGCAACAACACAACAACTTTTTGGCATCCGTACATTTGAGTGGTTTATTGCCGTTTCGATGTGTTTGCTAGGCGTGCAAAAACTACAAGATATAGAACGCTTCAGCACCATGTTTTTGAACTACGATTTACTTGCCCGAAAATTTGTCCGTTATGGGTATATCTACCCCTTTGCTGAAACGCTGGCAGGCGTTCTAATGATTGCAGGAACGCTTATCTGGCTCGCAGCACCGGTGGCTTTGTTTATCGGAAGCATAGGTGCCGTTTCTGTTATTAAAGCGGTATACATCGATAAACGGGAACTCAAATGTGCCTGTGTTGGGGGTAGTAGTCGGGTGCCATTAGGCTTTGTATCACTGACGGAGAATGTAATGATGATATTCATGGCGCTATATATGTTGGCTAAGTACTTCTAGTAGAATTATCCAATTTAAACCAAGGACACCAATGGCTGTTATTACTACTGAAATTGAATTGGGCTGCCAGTGCGGAAAAATAACGGGTGTAATGCGAACCGAGCCTAAAGGGTCGGTTAATCACATTTGTTGCTACTGCATAGATTGCCAAACTTTTTCAAAGCACCTTGATGCAAACACAATCACGCTGAATGAACATGGCGGCACAGCCATTATTCAGGCGTCTCCTGCAACACTTGCAATACACACTGGTAGCGAACATTTAAAATGCCTACGCCTGAGTCCCAAAGGACTCACTCGCTGGTATGCCGGGTGTTGCAATACGCCCATTGCCAACACCATGTCAAACGGCAAAATACCTTTTGCAGGGGTAATCAGGGCATTTGTGAAATCAAAAAATATAGAACAAATTGCGGGACCCGTGAAATACAAAGTGTTTGCGTCTTTATCACCAGAGGCGAACGGCCATAATAAAGCACCGTTAGGGTTAATTTTTAAAATATTTTCTGATATGTTTACACGTAAGATTCGTGGCCACCAAAAACACTCACCCTTCTTTAGCCCTGAAACGGGTCAGCCAGTCAGTCAGCCTAAAGTCTTGTCCCTTCAAGAGCGAAACGCTGCGAAGCCTGCCATTTAGTCTATATCTTTAACCCCTTGCCTTTTTTCTTTTGCGGCATAACTAAAATAACCAATAACTATGAAACCTGATGCCCTGCTGTTTGATCTAGACGGATTACTACTCGATACCGAGCGCTTTTCAAAATTAGCATTTGACGGTGCCAGTGAAGAATTTAACATCGGAGACCACAGCGATTTATTTTTATCACTAGTGGGCACTAATGAAGCCACGCATGAAGAACGGTTAACAAAAGCGCTGGAAGATAAAATAGATGTAGAAGCTTTCAGAACCAATTGGATCGAAAGATTCAATCAGCTTTTAGCAGTAGACACCATAGGTGTACTGCCCGGCGTGGTTGACGTTTTAAACTATGCACGCGAAGCTGAAATTAAATGTGCAGTCGCGACTTCATCTGGCACTGAGGCTGCTGCACACAAGTTATCCGATGCCGGTATAGCTGACTACTTCCTTACTGTTACCTGTGGCGATCAAGTGCAAAACAGTAAGCCATTCCCTGAAATATATCTAAAAGCAGGAGCATCAATAGATGCCGATATGCCACGAACGGTAGCCCTTGAAGATTCCGACAACGGCGTACGAGCAGCACATGCTGCAAACTTAACTGTCATTCAGATACCTAACCTGGTACCCGCCTCTGAGGAACTATTAGCTACAACCGGCCACACAGTCTGCAAAGATATGTTTGAGGTATTGGATTTGTTAAAAGCGGACAAGTTGGTGTAACCCCTATGCAAGTACAACACACAAAAACTCCCAACTAGTACATTCAAACACATCCAACCACGTTAATCATCACGGCATAAAACCCCTCGCTAACGCTGGCGGGCTTCCAAAAAAGCAACAACGCCACTGCAAAAAACACGCTCGTCAGGAAGCCCGCCAGCGTAAGCGAGGGACTAAAAAAACGTGAAACCTAATTTATCACTCCCTCCAAAAAAAACACCAACCAACTACACATCATCTTTACCGCAACCGTAATCGCAACCGCGGACCCTTCAAAGTCATAAAACTCAATACATTACCAGACTCATAACAGAAGACACCAACCCAACCAAAAACAAGCACCCACAACCAAAATAATCCCCACCACGACACTACAACTCCGCTTAGATCAATGCGTCATAAGCTATGGCATACTAACCTCAGACACAAAGGATTAAACCGTTGAATTATTGCTCTGAGTGCGGTGATACCACCATATTAAAAATTCCCGAAGGCGATAACCGCGAACGGCAGGTATGCAATCAATGCAACGTTATTCATTATCAAAACCCTAAAAATGTTGTTGGCTGCATACTAGAGTGGCAAAACAAAGTGCTGCTGTGCAAGCGCGCCATAGAACCCAGATACGGTTATTGGACACTCCCAGCAGGTTTTATGGAAAACAACGAGACCACTATGGAAGGTGCCGCGAGAGAATCCTTTGAAGAAGCCAACGCTACCGCACTAAACCTGAAGCTATTCGGCATATATAACCTACCGCGTATTAGCCAGGTTTATATTATGTTTCTGGGGGATCTTAAAGATGGCTTCATAGAAGCCGGTGAAGAATCTTTAGAGGTTGGTTTGTTTGAAGAAGCAGACATACCCTGGAAAGAGCTCGCCTTCCCCGTGGTAACCGAGAGCCTACAGCAGTACTTTAAAGACAGACCACAGCACCGCGTGCACTTGGTCGACATAAAAGGCCGACCAGGCACTGACATTGAAATCACCCGATTTGAGTAATAGGGGGTGAGTTCTTATTTCATTGGACTTCCCGCATGGGCATTCAGCGGATGGAACAACCGGTATTTCAATACACAGCCTTCGGCTCTTGCAAGCTACGCGACAGTATTTAATACCGTTGAAGGTAACACGACTTTTTATCACATACCTGATGAAGCATCTGTTGAAAAATGGCATGAGTCAATCAAGGGTACAGACTTTAAGTTCTGTTTTAAGCTACCTAAAACCATTACTCACCAACGCAAACCAAGCATTAAAGATTTAGACTTGTTTATTAGTCGAATCGAACCATTACATAAATACTGTGGGCCGTTTCTATTACAGTTTCCTGCCACCGCGGGGCCTGCGGATTTAGCTAAAATTGAGTCGATTGTCAGTAGGCTACCATCAGAATTACGTTGTGCCATTGAAGTGCGCCACGATGATTTTTTCAGTCACCCAGAGTTACTGCATGAGCTAATAGCGAAATACAAACTTGGCAGAGTCATTATGGATACTCGGGCGATTTTTCAGGGCGACCGACACCACCCTGAGGTAACTGCCGCACTGCACGCCAAGCCAGATCTACCCGTACTCGGTCATGTGTACAACGAACTATTGTTAGTGCGCTTATTGCTCCACCCTGATTTGGTTAGCAACGATGCCTACATAGAACAATGGGCGCAGCGCTTTGCACACTCGTTAAAGCTTGGATATCAGTCGTACATGATGATTCACTGCCCGAACAATGAACATTGCCCTGAGTTGGCTATACAGTTTCATAGTCGGTTACAAGCTGCAATGGGCGACAACTCACTACCTCCCTTACCTGCTTGGCCAGTACCGCAACAACAACCTTTGCTATAGTGGTAACACTCGAAATACCTTCAACTATACCTGCAACATGGCTTGAACACTTGCCTGGTCCGTCGTTGTCAGCATATGGTTGTCAGGTGTATTTTTTGGCGTATGGGAATAATTAGTGCCCATCCATAAACGAACGCTACTGCGGTCGCCCCAGGTACGCAATCTTTCAGCGACTACATGTCGTTATTTAGAATGACTAAACGCCAACATGTAGTAGGCAAAATCTCACGCACCTGGAACACCCTCGCTACGCGCTGTTTATGGACGGGCACTAATTAGACATCACGTTTAATAAGTTCCACGTTTACGCTTGTGGGTTACCTTACAGGTGACGAACATACTTTACTCACAAGCTTAGTAGTACTCACCTGTAAATTCGCGAATCGCAATACATCAAATGCCGGTGATGGTGAATATAGCGGCACCAAACATAATCATCAGAATACTGAACGCCAGGGCGTATTTTTCAGACTCTTGCTTTTTTAGCTTTTCCTTGAGTTCCACTTTTTCAACTTCAAGTTTAGCGGCGCGTAATTCTGGACTGTCCTTCTTTTTTGTGGGCGCTTTTTTAATTCCCATCTCCACTCCTTTTTGGGGCCTACCTGGGCTGCGATTTACCCAAACTGGTATAAATCAGCACGGCTAATTTTCCATTTCCCTGCTTTAAGAGTGTAGCTGAAGACAGTTGTAGATCAAGCATAGGGTGGCACTACTTATTGCATAATTTCTGCACTTTGCAACATCAGTTTCGCTATTTCCGTGGGCTGCATACTATATAAACTTTTGGACGAGTTATCTCACGTGCCAGCTATGTTTTGTTCACGTTGCAGCGACAAAGTATCGGGCAATGTCGTGAACTAAGGCTGTGCTAGCTAGTCTGACTGATTACATCCATGAACGTGAATTACAAACATCACAACGAGAGACCCTTTATGCTCAATCGACGGACTTTTCTAAAAAATGGAATCCTCACTGGCGCCGCTTTTGGCACTGGTATTTTGACTCCTAAGCTATTGTTGGCGAATGCATCACCTGCAGACGTCTATGACACCAGCGCCGGCCCATTATCTGTACACCCGGTGTCACATGCATCGTTGGTACTTAACACACCCGACTCTGTAATCTATATAGATCCGGTCGGTGGCGCAGAGAAATACGCAAACCTGCCGCAAGCCGATCTAATAATGATCACCCATGAACATGGCGACCACCTGGACCCAGACACCCTCGCCGGTTTAATCGGTGATGAAACAAAGCTTATAACCAACCCTGCAGTACTCGATAAATTAACAGGTGAATTTAAAGAACGCGCAGAAGCAATAGGCAACGGCGACAGCACCACCTTTGGTGATATTTCTATCGATGCTATAGGCGCATATAACATTACAGAAGATCGCTTGAAGTATCACCCCAAAGGCCGTGACAATGGTTATGTAATGGGTATAGCAGGCAAGCGCGTTTATGTTGCCGGTGATACAGAAGCGATACCTGAAATGCGTGCCTTGAAAAATATTGATATTGCATTCATCCCGATGAATAATCCCTACACCATGGAAGTCGGACAAGCTGCAGACGGCGTATTAGAATTTGCCCCTAAGGTGGTTTACCCCTACCACTTCAAAGGCAGCGACATTGAAATATTCGAGAAAATGGTTGCTTCTGGTGAAAAAGATATCACAGTGCTTAAGCGCTCTTGGTATGGCTAAAAATAACAACGCCCTGCTGACAGTTCGTCAGCAGGGTGTGTTTTACTTGGTGTGATCAAGTAACAACCTGACAACAAATATCTGGTCATTTTCTTAAGGACACTTTCCGTCCTTTATCTGTCACGTGGCTCCCCTTTAGGGCGCCGGGAAATTAATTTTTCTATGTCTTGCATTGTACGTTCCGACAAAGGACCAAATTCAACCGCACCTGCATTCTCTATAATTTGATTCGGCTTTCTAGCGCCGGGGATTGGAATATTGAATTCTGACTTTGCCATTATCCAATTCAATGCACCCTGAGTTAACGTACGACCACCCCATTCCCGAATAGCTTCAAGGTTAGTTAGATGAAACGGGTCTACTGCTGCACTAACAAAATAGTCTCTCCATGCTTCGTCACGAGCTCGATCGTCATAAAACCCTAATTCGCTTACGGCCGCTGCGTCGGTTTCCGTAAGCCCTCGGTAGTTTAGGCAAGACATAAGAAAGATAACCCTTGTTATCGTGGAAAGCTTGCACAGGTGCATACATCAGAGGGAATGTAGCCGTACAATATGCTATCAAACTATGTTTACGATGTAACGAGTTACAGGCTTTCCAGTGCCAATCAATAGAGCTATTAAAGCACACCTACTAAGCCAACGAAGCAGATATCAGCGACGATTCCACGCTCTAAAATTACTTCAATTTAGCCTTTAACAAACTAAGTTTTAGTACCAGCTTTTTCTTTTGATCATGGGTATCAGCAATAAGCAGCAATTCTTCTACTTGCTTTATCTCTT
>CALGKA010000160.1 GCA_937927895.1 uncultured Granulosicoccaceae bacterium
GGCGCGTTAGATTCAGGGATCCAAATTTACTATGAATGATTCAAACAAGTCGACCTCAAACGTTAGTCGCCGAACCGCACTAAAAACAATCGGTGCAGGTGCCGGCGCGCTCGCCCTTGCGGGTTCATTACCAGGGCTAGTGGGCTGTGCAAAAGAAACGTCAGATTCAATTAAAATTGGTTTTCAAGTGCACCGCACAGGAATTGGCGCGGCATACGGCCGTTGGTATGATCGAACCACCGAAGCAGTAGTCAAAAAAATTAATGCGGATGGCGGCATTAATGGCCGGCCAATAGAAATTATTGCTGAAGACGATGGCACTGATCCCAAGCGCGGTGCGGAAGTTGTTGAAAAATTCGCCACAAAGCACAAGTGCGATATCGCATTCGGTACTTTGTTTAGTCATGTAGTCTATGGTTCTGCACCGCGAGCGGGTGAACTGGCTATACCGTATTTCGTCGTCTCTGAAGGGCACCATGTGGCAAGTGGTAAGTTAAATCGTTACACCATGCAGCCAGGCATTACTGATGTTAAGAGTCAGGTAGAGGCGATGGCACCGTTCATCGCAGCGAACCTGGGCAAGAAAGTCACCATGATATTCCCTGACTTCGCTTTTGGTCATGATCACCGTGACTACTTCAGTGCGGCATTTGAAGCGCAGGGTGGTCAGATTCTTGAAAAAATCGCCATACCTCCAACTGAAACGTCTTTCTCTAAGTACTTTCCTAAAATACCCAGCGATACTGAAGTCATCTATCATGTCATGGTGGGGCCTGCAGTGCTGACGTTTGTAAAAGAGCTCGGCGAGTTTTTTGGTCCGACACGGCCTGAAATATTTGGCTTCATTGATAGCCTGGAGGCGGTAGATCTTGCCAGCCCGGGGCTGGAGTTTCTAGAGGGAACCTACTTTTGGGAAGGTAACCCGCGATACGCTCAGGCAGAACAATCGGAATTTGATAAGGTCTATAGAGAGGCCGTTGGGGTTGATGCCAATGGTGCGTCGGTATCAGATGCAAAAGATGTTTCAACCTATGCTCACATGTTTGGCTGTTGGGAGACACTCTACGTAGTTAAAGCAGGCATGGAGGCTGCAAACTATAAAACCACAAAGGATCGCCAAAAATTAATTGAAGCCATTGAGTCTATGTCTGCAATGCCGCATTCAATTGAACACCCGCAAGGCGCTAAGCTATTTAATGGCAAAACCCACCAGGTATTTGGCCATCAGTATATATCTAAGGTAACCGACGGCAAGCTGGTATTGGCACATACCACTTCAATCGAAGATACCCTCTACGAAGATGAAGTCGATTACACGCAGATGTCATTCTAGCTGCCAATTGTTGACGCTAGCGCCAGTCGGTTTGCGTGCGGCTTACGCATTTGCTCCTTAGAACTTAACCACTACTTTACACCATGGATTTTGGCCCATACTTATTTGCAGCCTCTCTTGAAGGCGCAATAACCGCTGCTGTACTCGCCTTGACAGCAGTTGGTCTTAGCTTAGTGTTTGGGGTTATGCGTGTGGTGAACGTTGCCCACGGTGAATTCTATATGCTGGGCGCGGTGCTCGCGTGGTGGATTACTTCAATGATTGCAGGGCACCCGGCGTTGGGCTTTTGGGTGGCAATTGTTGTAGCGCCACTGATAGTCGGTGCGCTCGCTATGTTATGTGACCGATTTATACTGAACAAAATAAACTACGATCCTGAACGCACTATCGTTGCGACCATTGGTTTGTTGTATGTTATTCAGCAAAGTACATTAATGACATTCGGCCCCGAAGCTCGGCCAGTTGAAGCGCCGTTTAACGAACGCATAGCACTACCATGGCTCGAGCCAACGAACGCTGGCCTGCAAGTGATCTGGCCGACAGGTCTCAGTACTACCTCGTATAAACTGTTCGTTATAGCCGCAGCCGTTACCATTCTATTGATACTGTGGTTAGTGATGACTCGCACTCGCATTGGCCTAATCATGCGCGCCACACAACTAGACCAGGAAATGGCGCAAGCGCATGGCATTGACGTTAACAAAGTATATGCCTTGGTGTTTGGCTTAGGTGCGGCGCTGGCGGCTTTAGGTGCGGTGTTGGTGGTGCCTATACAGCAGGCTTATTACCTGATGGGCAGTGACCCGCTGCTGTTGTCTTTTATAGTGGTGATTATTGGTGGCTTGGGTAGTGTGCTGGGTACCGTTGTTGCCGCGGTGCTTATAGGCATGACAGACGGTATTGTGTCGGTGTTTTTTACACCGACTCTTGCAAAAATATTAGCGACATTGCTGGTGGCATTTGTACTAATTTTTAAGCCCAATGGTCTGTTTGGTAAGCGCCGCGAATGAGTGAGTCAGTTAACAAGGCCATGCCATCGGCATCGATAAAAAAACGCCAGCGGGTTAATGTTGGTATTCGCAGTGTATTGTTGCACGTTGCCGTTATAGCGGTGCTTATTGCGTTGTATTTTGTGCTGCCTGAATACCACAGTGGCAACCTTGCCAGAATTCTAGTGCTTGCGATCTTCGCCATGGGGTACAACGTGCTGTTTGGCTATACCGGGCTCTTGAGTCTTGGCCATGCGCTATTTTTTGCCAGTGGCATGTATGGCTTTGGGCTGGCTATTCAGTTTCTAGACGTTACTGCAAGCGTTGCAATAGTAACAGGCCTGTTATCAGCGGTTGCTGTCTCTACCATTATAGGTTTTCTAGCGCTTCGCACCACTGGCGTGGCCTTTATGATTGTGACCTTAATGTTTGCCCAGGCCGGTTACTTAACCATTTTGTTATTCGGAGATTACACCCGTGGTGATGAAGGTTTTGTTATTCAGCGGGCCGATCGAATATTGTTTGGGTTTGATCTAACTCAACCTGCCAATCGTTTTTTCTGTGCGTTGATCCTATTTGCGATTTGTCTTTTTTTTGTAGCGTGGCTAGTACATTCGCGCTTTGGTAAAACTCTGGTAGGCATAAGAGAAAATGAAGAGCGTGCAGAAATGCTTGGTTACGACATACAGCGGCACAAGCTAATTGCTGTGATTATCTCGGGAACACTATCAGGCGCCGCAGGGGCTGCTTATGCGCTGTTATTCGGATACGCAGGCGCTTCGTTTGCTGCAGTGCAATACTCTATATTGCCTTTGTTATACGTATTACTTGGTGGTGCAGGTACTACCATAGGCCCGTTGATTGGCACCTTGTTTATGTTCTACCTGATTGACTACACTAGTGAGTTTTCCTCAAGGTACTTACCGAGTGATTTTTCATCGGCCTATATGTTGATTGCAGGCGTTGCGCTAATTGTGCTTACACTTTACGCGCCGCAAGGCTTCGCCGGTTTATTGCGCCGCAAGGTCAAGTGGCTGCCATGAGTTTAGTATCTACCCATGGGTTATCTAAGCAATATTCAGGATTGAAGGCCGTTAACCATGTGGATTTTGAACTACCCAAAGGGCAGGTCAGGGCGCTGATCGGTCCAAACGGCGCTGGTAAAACCACATTTGTTGGCATGCTGAGCGGGCGTATTAAAAGCACCAGTGGTTCAGTGATCTTTAAAGGCCGGGATATCACTGCCTATCCGGCGCATAAACGCATGGCCATGGGTATGGCTTACACGTTTCAGATTACTTCAGTGTTTGCTGATTTATCGGTCGAGGAAAACATCGCCCTTGCGGCCCGTCGTGTTGTAAAAGGTAGTAGCAATGTTAATAGCAAAGTGGCAGAAGTGCTTAACAAGGTGTATCTGTCAGAGCGCTATGATCAGATCGCGGGTGATCTAAGTTATGGGCACCAGCGCCTGTTAGAGATTGGTATGGGTTTAGTGCAATCGCCGGAATTGTTTATTCTTGATGAGCCAACACAAGGGCTCTCTGCTACGGAGATTGAAGGTTTTATAGAGTTAGTCGGGGTGTTGTCAGAAAGCACGACTATTTTATTAATCGAACACAACATGGATGTAGTGATGAAAACAGCGCACTACATTACTGTGCTTAACTTCGGTGAAACCCTGGCCGAAGGCACGCCAGCTGAAATACGCGCCAACCCGTCTGTGCAAACAGCATATTTGGGTGCCAGCTAATGCTTACGATCAATAAAATTGATGTGGCTTATGATCAAGTGCAAGTGCTGTTTGAACTCTCGTTAAGCGTTAGCCGCGGTGAGATATTGTGTTTACTCGGTCGCAATGGTGCAGGTAAAACTACTACACTCAAGTCAATTATGGGGCTGCTACCGCTGCGCGCAGGGCGCATTGAATTTGATGGCGAGCCGTTGAATGAGCTGGCAGCTCATCTGGTGCCGACAAAAGGTATAGCTTATGTACCACAGGGCAGGCGTTTGTTTTCAGAGTTGAGCGTACAGCAAAATATGGAAATAGGGTTAATGACCAGTGGTGCTGGCAAAGAAACAAAAGACTATGCGTTGTCGCTATTCCCACGCTTACAAGAGCGACTCAAACAGCGCGCTGAAACGCTTTCTGGCGGCGAGCAACAAATGCTCGCCATGGCGCGGGCGATATGCACTAAGCCCGAAGTAATACTCCTGGATGAGCCAACCGAGGGATTGCAGCCCTCAATGACATCCCTGATACGGGATGTGATTGTGCAAATGAAACAGCAGAACGTTGCGGTGATTTTGGTAGAACAGCATGTCGACGCGGTGCTGAGCATTGCTGACCGGGTTACATTCATTGAACATGGTACCAATGCAGATACTGTGCAAGCGGCTCAATTGCAGGAAAATCCATCACTAATACAGCAGTATCTGGGAGTTTAGCGCTGCGCTGCAAGTGCAGCTCCAGATCGCTCTGCCAGGCTTAAGAGCAGGGCAAAAAGTTTTTTAAATCTCGTGTGTTCTTCTTGAGATAATCGCAAGGCACAAAACTGAGATCGTAAGTAGGGTAAGTACGGTCATAAATCTTTCTTAATAGTTTCTTTTAGACATAGATAAGAGCTCGTCTGAAAGCATCAGTGCAGCTCAGTGTCGCGACTATAACAATGAAGAATAGTTATCGGTATCCGTAAGTCACCTATTAGACTGCTTTTTGGTGTTAAACAAGTACGACACCTGAAAATGGTGGCTCGGTGATTTTACTCATGGCGCGCGCTTGTCTGGTCCGGCGCTGGTTAACAAAGAGTCTGCATGATTTTTCCGCGTAACGGTGCACAACTCGTGAGCTTGGTTAGCGCTCTGTAATTGTCTTTGTGCTGGTTCGTTAGCCCACTTGCCGGCTCAATGAAGGGTGTACATAGAAGAAGGTATACATAAATGAAAAAGCCGATAGCATTTGAAGTGCCACCGGCTTTTAGACTTAGTCTTAATATTGACTAACGTCAATTAAGGCTGCATCGACTTATGCGAACCACCAACGTTCAGCAATCTTATTGCCGTCATTGATCCAGTTAGCGGCTACGTTGTCACCATGAGTGATTTTCTTTGAATGTGCGTGAATGTAGTTTGCCCACATGCCAACAATCGCACCGCCATCATCATGCAGCAGCTGTTGTGCTTCAAAGTATTGAGCTTTGCGCTTGGTTTCGTCTGTTTCAGAGCGTGCAGCAACAACCACTTCATTGAATGACTTAGCCGCGGGTGTTTCTTTCCATGCGGTGTCGTTCCATTCTGTATCAGCGGTGTAAGCTGCGGAGTACATCCAGTCTTGCGTTGGCCGACCACCCCAGTAACATGCACACCAGCCTTTTTTGTTCCACACATTTGACCAGTAGCCATCTTTAGGCTCACGAACCACTTCAATATCAATACCAGCTTCTTTGGCTGAAGCAGCGATTAGTTGTGCCGCATCTACCGCACCAGCAAAAGCTGCATCAGAGGCAGACAATTTTATAGTGCCGCTGTGACCGGATTTTTTGTAGTGCTCGGCGGCCTTTTCAGGGTTGAATTCACGCTGCTCAAGGTCAGTGTTCAAGAATGGCATAGCGGGCGACACGGGAATATCGTTACCTACTAAGCCATGGCCTAATAGAATTTTGTCAACCAGCTCCTGGCGTTTGATTGCATGTTTTAACGCAAGGCGAAGATCAAGGTTTCCAAAGGGCTCTACATCAAGGCGCATCGGGAAGGTGTAGTGTTGCGTACCTGTGGTTTCGAGAATAGTAAGGTTAGGAGCGCGAGCAAGTAGTGCAACAGTTTTAGGATCAACGTTGTCTATTACATCAGCGTCGCCATTCATAATCGCGTTTTGGCGCGCGGTTACATCTAGAATTGACAACAGTTCGATTTCATCAAAGTGGGCGCGATCTGCTTTAAAGTAATTCGGGTTGCGTTTAGAAAGCGCTCGCACACCAGGTTCGAAGGTATCGAGTACATAACCGCCAGTACCCAAGCCAGATAACGCATCAATAGCGCCGTCTTTAGACGGTTGAATAATTAGGTGGTAGTCACTGACAATGTATGGGAAATCGGCGTTGCCAGCTTCAAGGTTGAAGACTACGGTATCGTCGCCGTCTTTCTCTATTGAGGTAATAGCGGTGAGCAAACCTTTTGCTGCAGATTTTGAATCTTCACCACGATGATAATTATAAGTGGCGATAACATCATCAGCGGTAAGCGATTTACCGTTGTGAAATTCCACACCTTTACGCAATTTGAAAATCCACTTTTTAGCGCCATCACTGGGTTCGAAGCTTTCTGCAAGTTCAGGCATCAATGATCCATCAGGGCCTACTTCCGTAAGCTGATTGCCATAAGAGTAATGCAGTGCCTGGGTGAAGCCGTTCTCTGAAGTGCCCGGGTCTAGAGTATCGGTGGTTGAACCATAACCCAAACCTTGCCGGAGGCGGCCGCCCTTAACGGGAGTTGCGGCAATGGCGTTACCTGCCATTGTTAATGCCATTGGTAGGGTCGCACCTGCGGCAAGTGCGGTCATAATAAATTTACGGCGGCTTATACTGCCTGCGGTAAGTTGCTCCGCGTGGTTAATAATGACGTCTTTTTTCAATTTTTCCTCTCCTCGGTTAACTGAGCCCTTGTAGCGCTGTGCCTTGTCGATAGCGTGCAAATGACGCGCGGTATCTATATGGCGCAGAAAATTAGGCGATATTACCTATCGGTTGGTACAGTAGTACCAAATAAATAGATGGATTGCATACTCACCTACTGAGTAAGCACTATATCATCAAGGTTGAAAATACTTGCATCCGGTTCTAGTTACCATCGTTAAACGGCTTTTGCTCGGTCTGGTGACGCTTTTTGTTGTATCTGCAATAATATTTAGCTCAATTTCTCTGCTTCCAGGAGATTTTGGCGAAGCGGTGCTTGGACAAGCGGCGACAGAAGACACCGTGGCCGCGTTCAGAGAGGAGCTAGGATTAGACAAACCCGCAGTGACACGCTATTTTGATTGGGTTAAAGAGGTCGCCAAAGGTAATCTGGGCACCTCGTTTTCAGGGCGCTCAGCATCGGGGCAGGATCGCTCCCGTTCTGTCGCAGGAATGATCGCCCCAAGGCTTAAAAACACCCTTTTTCTGGCCGGCATTACGGCGCTTATAGCGGTTCCTCTGGCGTTATTGTTGGGTCTTACAGCGGCTCTGTACAGAAATTCATGGTATGACCGGGCGGTTAATGTCACCACGCTCACGACCATATCAATGCCGGAATTTTTCGTTGCCTACGTTTTAATATTATTGCTTTCCTCTTTATGGAGTGTGTTCCCATCGCTTGCCACTGTCGATGCAGGTATGGCACTAGGGGAGCGACTCAACCGTATTGCGCTTCCCGCTATCACGCTTACTCTGGTTATAGTCGCACACATGATGCGAATGACCCGTGCTGCGATTATTAATTTACTCGCAAGCCCCTACATAGAAATGGCCCGCCTGAAAGGGGCATCGCGTTCTGAAATAATTTTAAAACACGCACTGCCAAACGCCTGGGCACCTATTGCTACGGTGGTGGCTTTTAATCTGGCGTATCTCGTGGTCGGGGTTGTGGTTGTAGAGGTGGTGTTTGTCTACCCGGGTATTGGTCAGCTGATGGTTGACTCGGTTTCCTCGCGCGATATACCTGTAGTGCAAGCCTGCGCTTTAATCTTTGCCGCTACTTATATCCTTTTAAATTTGATAGCGGATGTGATTGGTATCGTCACTAACCCACGCTTGTTGCATCCGCGATGAAAGAACGACCAGAAACAGATCAGAGTTATAGTGCCGCTGCTGAAGTAGGTGCTTTACGTCAAAGGCGTGGTCGTGCTGAACGCTGGTGGCTGGCGTTAAAGAAAGCGCCGTTTTCTGCGTGGTTTGGCATGGTCGTAATTTCTGCGTACTCCATTGTTGCGTTGTTTGCGCCATGGTTTGCACCGTATGGGGAGGCCGAAATATTTCCCACCCCTTTTGCACCGTGGGATGAAACGCACCGTTTTGGTACTGATCAAATAGGCCGCGATATATTAACAAGGCTTATTTATGGTGCGCGCAATACCATGGGTATAGCCCTTGTCACTACCTTGTTGTCGTTTCTAATTGGAGGTGGTCTTGGTTTGGTGGCGGCGATCAACCGGAGCTGGCTTGATCAGCTATTAAGTCGCACGGTCGATGTGCTTATGGCTATTCCAAGTCTTATCTTTGCGTTGGTGTTGTTATCTATTTTTAAGCCGAGTGTGATCAGCTTGATATTAATTATTGCTGTTCTTGATTCCACCCGGGTATTCAGACTCACGCGAGCGGTCGCCATAAATGTAGCTGTAATGGATTACGTAGAAGTCGCGCGCCTGCGCGGTGAAAAACTAAGCTGGGTAATGAAAAATGAAATACTGCCAAACATTATGCCGCCACTGGTTGCAGAGTTTGGCTTGCGATTTTCTTTTGTGTTTTTAACAATAGCGGCGTTGTCATTTCTAGGTGTAGGTATACAACCACCCACAGCAGACTGGGGTTCAATGGTTCGCGATAACGCATCACTCATACAGTTTGCACAATACGATCTTAAAGCCGGTATAACGCCGTTACTACCTGCTGCTGCCATTGCTTTGCTTACCGTTGCAGTAAACTTTGTGGTTGATTGGTTTTTGCATAAAACCAGTGGCTTGCGTGATGAACAGTAACTGATGAGCTAAGAAACATGAATGACAACGGCAAGCCCATTCTGCAAATGAATAATATCCATATTGAAGGGTATTCAGATGAGCGCTGGCATCCGATTATCAATGGTGTAGACCTTGAATTAAAGCGCGGTCAAGTGCTTGGTCTTATTGGTGAGTCAGGGGCAGGTAAGTCAACACTCGGTCTGGCGGCAATGGGTTTTGCGCGCTCGGGTTGTAGGTTCACACAAGGTCAGGTAATTTTTGATGGCGTAAATCTACTCACCCTTAAAGAGTCACAAAGGCGAAAGCTATGGGGTACCCGTATTGCTTATGTAGCGCAATCTGCAGCGGCGGCTTTTAACCCGGCCCACAGGCTTATAGAACAAACAATAGAGTCGGCATCACGAGCGCAGATTCGCTCTGAAGCAGAATCAAGAAAAGATGCCATCGACCTCTATGGGTCATTGCATTTGCCTGACCCTGAACGTATTGGTGAACGTTATCCACACCAAGTCTCTGGTGGCCAATTGCAGCGAGTCATGACAGCAATGGCCATGTCGTCACGCCCGGACTTGATTATTTTCGATGAGCCAACCACAGCACTCGATGTGACCACACAAGTAGAAGTGCTGGCTGCAATGCGCGAGATTGTAGACCAGTACAATACTGCGGCAATATACATTACCCACGATCTATCAGTCGTTGCACAAATGGCAGATGAAATAAAAGTACTGCGCTACGGCTCAGAGGTAGAGCAGGCTGAAACGCGTACTATGTTGCACTCCCCTAAAGAGCAATACACGCAATCGCTGTGGTCGGTAAGGTCACTGGAAAAGCCCGAGTCACGCAGTGACGATATTGTTTTGTCTCTAAAAGATATTGACGCAGGTTATGGGAAAACACCTGTATTGCACGGCATTAATATTGATCTGCCCAGAGGTAAAACTGTTGCAGTGGTGGGTGAGTCTGGCTCCGGAAAATCAACAGCCGCAAGAGTAGTGACAGGCTTATTGCCGCAAACCAACGGCACGGTCATGTTTAATGGTAAGCCTCTACCGTCGGCACTAAAAGATCGAACGCCAGATCAATTGCAACGCATTCAAATGATTTACCAGATGGCAGATACCGCCATGAACCCTCGCCAAACGGTTGAAAAAATAATTTCACGACCACTGGAATTTTTTCACAATTTGACCGGCCGTGAGAAAGAAAAACGTCTGTTAGAGCTGTTGTCTATGATCGAATTAGATGAATCTTTTCTCGATCGGTTACCGGCTGAATTATCAGGTGGTCAAAAACAACGTATTTGCATTGCGCGTGCACTGGCGGCAGAGCCGGACGTGATCATTTGCGACGAGGTAACTTCAGCTCTTGATCAAATCGTGCAGGAGGGCATATTAAAGCTACTGCTCCGATTGCAGGATGAGTTCGGTATAAGCTATTTATTTATCACGCACGATATTGCAACAGTAAGAGCGATCTCAGATGAAATTGTCGTGATGTATCAAGGTAAGGTGGTTGAGCAGGGGCTAAAAAGTCAAATTTTATCTCCACCACACCCTGAATACACGGAGTTGCTTCTGTCATCGGTGCCTGAAATGGACCCTGACTGGCTGACTAACTTGCTTGCTGACCGTGGCGTGTAATGTTTATAGGTAGTGGGTGTAAAAATAAAAAATACAAAGCGCTGTAATGATTAGCCACACTAGCACTATAACAACCGCAGTTTTATAGCTAACAGGTCTGTTGTTAACGCGTTGAGCCAGTTGTTTGAATTCAGCCATTAATGGTGATGGAATCAATTTAACCACGGCTGCAATACCAAGTGGGACAATAATTAGATCATCCAGGTAACCCAGTAACGGTATAAAGTCGGGTATTAAATCGATAGGTGAAAACGCGTACGCGGCGGTAAAAAAGGCAATTGATTTTGCGAGCAGGGGAGTCCTTGGGTCTCGAGCCGCAAGCCAGACTGCAAGTACTTGCTCTTTTAGTGATCTCGCCCAGCGGTTTATCGTTGTTTTGAGTGTATGTAAATCGTTGATACAACCACCTATGTCTATAGAGGGTTTGTTGGAAGTGTAGGTGTTCTATCGCTATGTGTCTGAACGGTTGGGGCCAGTAGAGGCGCCAATGGTTAATCGCGCTTCAAGCAGTTTTGTTAGCGGCGCTGTCTCTGGTTTGTCTATTATCGACAGCAGCATTTCTGCCGCAAGCATTCCCGCTTCCATTACTGATGAGCGAGTCGCGGTAAACTGCGGTACATCACCGGTGTTGTGAAAATAGGATAATTCATCATCGTGAATGATCACAGATACATCAACTCCCATTTGAAGGTTCGCGTTGTGTATTGCTCTGCGCACCCCGAGTGCGCTCATGTAAGATGAAACAAGAAATGCTGTCGGTGGATTTTTAAAGGCAAGCGCTTTGGTCGCGGCATGATAGCCATTCGCTTCTGTTAAGTCGCCATTGAACAGGATGTTTTGGTCAAGGGTTAACTGGGCGTCTGTCATAGCCTTTGTAAATCCCATGAGGCGGCGGCGAGCAAAATTAAGTGTTTCCACACCATTAATCAAAGAGATACGAGTATGCCCAAGGTCTATTAAGAGCTTGGTCGCCTGGTAAAACGATTGGCGATTATTGATGTCTATCCATGAATAATCGCCGGTGTTGCTGTAATCGCGACCATGAATCACAAATGGCAAATTAAGCTCTTGCAGCAGGCTGATTCGTGAGTCCTTGAAGCGGGGTGCATGCACTATTACACCATCTACAGAGCCCTTTGAGGCTATCGTGCGATATACAGATTCTTCTGTGTTGCTTTCGGTTGTGGTTAATAGCAGTTCGTAACCACGTTTAGAATACGCTTGGCTCGCACCTGCGATAAATTCCGCGAATATTGGGTTAAATACCTCAGAGGAGTTTATTGGAATAATATGGCCGATCGCTTTGGCACGACCGGTGGCAAGACTGGTGGCTCTAATATTAGGCTGATAATTGAATTTACTTGCTGCACGTTTGACCCGTACCCGAGTTGCTTCGTTTACCTCGGGGTAATCATTCAGTGCGCGGCTTACCGTGGTTTGCGATAGCTGCAGCTTAGCGGAAAGCTGTTTAAGATTCATAATTCACGAGGAAATTTAAAGCGCTTTGGATGATTACTTTTACCAGTATATTCAAGAAACGCCAACTATAAATACCAAATAATACTGATGTGTTTAATTTCGAGTTCTAGTCGTTGACAGGGGTTTAGCGCTGGGGAATACTGGGCCTTCCAAGGCGCTTTGGCGCCTTAATTCACGCTCTGGAGAGAAACAATATGAAATTTCACGTAAGCGCAGCGCTCAGCGTGTTTGCTGCCGCAAGCCTGATGGCAAGCCCGGCGATCGCAGATGTATGCGATACACCTAGTAAGTTAGGTGATCTTGGCAAATTTGAAGGTGAAGTGATCACGGTTATGGGTTCAATGGAGGGCAAAGATGAAGAGATGCTCACCAATACTGCTAGCTGCTTTGAAAAAGCGACAGGCGCTGTAGTTAAATACTCTGGTTCACGTGACTTTGCAGCACTCATTGTTGCTGACCTTCGTTCAAACAACGCACCAAATATTGCTATTTTCCCGCAGCCAGGTCTTGCTGCTGATATGGCGAAAGATGGTTTCCTAACACCATTGGGTCAAGAATCAGCCGATTGGATGGCAGAAAACTACGGCGCAGGATCTTCCTGGGTAGCGCTTGGTACATACGCAGGTCCGGACGGTAAAGAAGCATTCTACGGCTTCCCGTACAAAATGGATTTAAAATCACTGGTTTGGTATTCACCCGAACAGTTCGAAGACAACGGCTATGAAATTCCAACCACTATGGAAGGTCTAATAGCTCTTTCAGATCAAATGGTAGAAGACGGCAACACACCTTGGTGTATTGGTGTTGAGTCTGGTAACGCCACAGGTTGGACTGCAACGGACTGGATGGAAGATCTAATGCTTCGTACCACCACGCCTGAAAACTACGATCGTTGGGTATCAAATGATCTGCCTTTCAATAGCCCTGAAGTTTTAAAAGCTATGGAAGTTTATGGTCAGTTCTCACGTAACGATAAATACGTAGCGGGTGGTGCGTCATCGGTTGCTACTACCTTCTTCGGTGATGCTCCTAAAGGTCTATTCTCAAGCCCGGCTTCTTGCTTAATGCATCGTCAAGCTTCGTTCATTCCTGCTTTTTTTCCGAACAAAGGCGAAGAGCTAAAAGACGGTTCAGCTGATTTCTTCTACTTCCCTCCTTATGAAGCTGCTGATCTTGGTAACCCGGTATTGGGTGCAGGTACACTTTGGACTATGACTAAAGACAGCGCTGCAACTCGTGCATTTTTCGAATACATGAAAGAAGCCTCTGCTCACGAAGCGTGGATGTCTCAAGGTACGTTCCTTACTGCACACAAAGGTGCTGATCTAGAAGCATACGCGACACCTGCTTTGCGCAAGCAAGGTGAGATCTTGTCTAATGCAACTACATTCCGTTTTGACGCTTCTGACCTTATGCCCGGTGCTATCGGAGCGGGTGCTTTCTGGTCAGAAATGACAGCATTTGCAAACGGTCAAGATGCCAAAACTACAGCTGATAACATCCAGTCCGCTTGGGATGCTATTAAGTAATAGTTTCATCAAGGGTTAACTCTTGAGGTAGTTCTATAATACAACTGAAGGCGTGCGGGTGATCCTCGCGCGCCTTCTTTTATCAAACACCCCGCTGCGGAATACAAACATGGGATCAATTAGGCCAGTCATAGCTGGCAACGGTTTAGCGATTACGCTCACCATTCTTTTTGTTTTACCAATAACTGCCGTACTTGCCTTTCTAATTACATCGCCTCTCGACGATTGGATGGTGCAGTTGGGCACCTGGCTACACCAATCAAATGACTGGTCATTCGCGTTATTAGAAACCCAAGAGCGTTTTGCGAAAATTGGCTTTGCGATCCGATCAATATTTATTGCAGTTGGAATTTCATTTTTATATTTCTGGCTCACCAACTGGCTCAATCACGGATTAGCGCGATACAGATCTTATGGATCAACAGGTCGGGAAACAAACATTATCGAAGCGATACAGCCGTGGATCTTTGTCGGTCCAGCGCTTGTATTATTAATTCTATTTTTACTTATACCGGCGTTTTCAACACTCAGTTTATCGTTCCAAGAGGCTGATGGGTCAGCTACGGTGCGCAACTATGCTTTCCTTTGGGATAAAAAAGCGCTTGGATACGAACAGTTTCGCTATGCGATGCGCAATAGTTTACTGTGGTTGATTTTGGTGCCGACTGTTTGTATATCACTGGGGCTGTTGATTGCGGTGCTGGCAGATTCCGTGCGCTGGGGTATTGTTGCAAAGACACTAATTTTTATTCCGATGGCTATATCCTTTGTTGGTGCTGCTGTTATCTGGCGTAATATTTTTGCAGGTGGAGGAGTGCCCGCTCAAGAGGCCATCAATGGCATAACACCGTCGTATCAGATTGGTTTATTGAAAGCATTGCTTGGGCATACAGCATCTTACAACGAGCCTTTATACAGTCTTAAGTTCTGGGGCAACTTCTTTTTAATGTGGATTCTCGTTTGGGTTCAAACAGGCTTCGCTATGGTTATTTTTTCAGCCGCCCTTCGAGGTGTGCCTGAAGATACTGTAGAGGCTGCCACAATAGATGGCGCTAATCCTTTTCAAATGTTTTTTCGAATCAAGTTACCGCAAATTTATTCAACTGTTGTGGTGGTGTGGACAACATTAGTTATTCTAGTGCTAAAAATGTTTGATATTCCCTACGCGCTATCGGCCAACGACGATGACAAGCTGCTGCTTGCTACCATGATGGAAAACGCGCGTAACAACTGGTCTGTAGGCGGTGATAACGTAGAAAACTTGTTTGCAGCCATTGCTGTCATGCTAATGTTGACGGTAGTACCGAACATGATCTTCAACGCTCGTCGCATTAGACGAGAACAAAGAGAAACGGGGCGCTAACATGACACGCACATTTAAACACGTTGTCTTAGCCCTGATTGTGTTTATCTGGGTTCTGCCGTTTGTAGCATTGGTGACTACATCACTGCGTTCCGAGACGGCATCTAAAACGTCCGGGTTCTGGCAAGCGTTTACGCCTACAGAGCTTGGCCAGCGTTTTGGCACTCATGACAGAGATCAAACAGATCCGTTTGTTTCTATGAGTGGCAATATCTTCGAAAGGCTTAATAAAAACAAAGACAGTTTTCAAATTTCCGGAGATGTTCAATCGATTATGTTTAAAGGTCGGTTGCCGGACCCCGACAAGCCAGGTAAAACCAAGCTTATAAAAAAACTGGTAGCCGCTGGTGAAGTAATGGATGTGCGCGGGGGCGAGTTTGTATTTCAGTCCAATGGTGATTTCACTTGGACATTTCCGGAAGAGACTGCCCCAAAGCCTAAAAATCTGGATGCGTTTATTAATCAAAACCCGGTGTTTGGTACTGATGCTTACGTAGAAGTATTGTTTGAAAACGAGAACGTTCCCAACGCACTGATCGCCTCATTTATTGTGACCATACCGGCGACCATTATTCCTATTACCATTGCAGCCTTTGCGGCGTATGCTTTTGCATGGATGAGCTTCCCGGGGCGTGACTGGCTGTTTGTGATTGTGGTGTCGCTCATGGTGGTGCCAACACAACTGGCATTTTTACCGGTACTGCAAGGCTTTAGTGGAATCGCTTCATGGGCTACGCAGCTTAATGCATGGATGACAGATTGTGAGGCTACACAAACCTGTCAGGTGGCTTCAAAAACTTTTGCCAGCTTGTGGGTCACGCATACTGCTTTTGGTTTGCCATTGGCAATCTATTTGTTACGCAACTATATAGTCGGGCTACCTAAAGAGCTTCTGGAAAGTGCACGTATAGATGGTGCCAGCCATCTGCAAATATTTACCCGATTGATTTTGCCACTTTCAGTGCCGGCGTTGGCATCGTTTAGTATTTTTCAGTTTTTATGGGTTTGGAATGATCTGATTGTGGCTTTGTATATAGGGCCTGCAGATTCTTCAGACCTGGTATTTCCTATAAGACTACAAAAACAATTAGGCACTTTCAAAGATCAATTGCACCTGCTAAACGCCTCGGCGGTTATCTCAATCGTTATTCCCGTTATCGTTTTTCTATCGATGCAGCGATACTTTATTCGCGGTCTGTTAGCGGGCTCCGTAAAAGGTGGGTAGTAATATGGCGGCACTACAGTGGTGGGAAACCGCGATAATTTATCAAATTTATCCGCGCTCTTATCAAGATTCAAATGATGATGGCATCGGCGATCTACCCGGCATCACTAGCAGACTTGAATACATAGCTAAGCTCGGCGTAGATGCCATTTGGATAAGCCCGTTCTTTAAGAGTCCACAAAAAGACTTTGGTTATGATGTTTCAGATTACTGCGATATTAATCCGGAGTATGGAACGCTTACAGACTTCGATCAGCTGATGGCCAGGGCTCATGAGCTTGGCTTAAAAGTCATGCTTGATATAGTTCCAGCGCACTGTTCTGATCAACATGAATGGTTTATAGAAAGCAGCCAATCCAGAGATAACGATAAGGCAGACTGGTTTCACTGGGTAGAGCCGATGGCTGATGGTAGCCCACCCACTAACTGGTTGTCATTCTTTGGTGGTCAAGCGTGGACATGGGAACCGCGACGCCAACAGTATTATTTGCATAACTTTCTTAAAAGCCAGCCCAATTTAAACCATGCTAACCCGGCCGTACGTGAGGCACTGATGGATGTGGCGCGTTTTTGGTTTGATCGTGGTGTAGATGGTTTCAGACTTGATGCAGTACATACCATAAACGCTGACACCGAACCTTATAGAAATAACCATGCGAATCCAGAGTTTAAGCCCGGGCCCATGCCACAACAGCAACAGCCTTTCTTTCGCCAGCTACACGACAGTGCGCAATTAAACCAGCCAGCGATTCAAGCTTTTAGTGAGTCTTTTAGAGCGGTAGCGGATGAATATGGTGATCGTTACCTAATGGGTGAACTGCACGGTGATGATCCAATAAAAGCCAGTCAGGAATTTACAGCCGAAGGGCGCCTGCACGCCACGTACAATTTTAACTTGTTGCAGTGGGAGGGGCTTGATGTTGCGGGGCTTAAGACGGCCATCAACAAAGCTATTGAAGCATTTAATGGCACAGGGCGTTTAAGTTTTGCGTTCTCTAATCACGATGTCCCGCGCAGCGCGACCAGACAGTTAGGGGCTTTGGGTTTAAAAGAGGATCAACAGCGCGCAATGCAGCTGCTGCTGCTAAAATTAGAAACGTGCTTAATAGGTTCGACTTGCATTTATCAGGGGGAAGAATTGGCGCTGCAGGATGTACAAGATATACCAGTAGAGCAGATGCAAGATCCCTGGGGTATAGAATTCGCGCCAGTGTTCCTGGGGCGAGATACCTGTAGGACACCGATGGTCTGGAAAGGCGATACATCCAACGGAGGCTTTTCGAAGGCCAACAGTACATGGTTGCCAATTGACAAAAGGCATTTGCAACGCGCGGCACTTGATGAAGCTGAAAAACCTGATTCAATTTATAACGAATTTGCTGGTTTTCTTAAGTGGCGTAAAGACCAAGCGGCGTTTATGTCTGCCAATACGATGAGTGAATTAACAGGTGGGCCGAATACAATTGAGTTCGACCGAATCTCAGCACAACAAACACTTCGTTGTAGTTTCGATTTTACATCGCTAACAGCGACTTTTAAGGAAGCATAATGGCCCGCGTTGAGCTCAAGGGTGTGAACAAGTCATTTGGCAAAGTTCACGTCATTCACGATATAGATTTGCAGATTAACGATGGCGAGTTTGTCGTTTTTGTCGGACCCTCAGGCTGTGGAAAATCGACCCTGTTGCGTCTAATCGCAGGCTTAGAAAATTTATCCAGTGGTGAAATACACATAGCTGATCGCGCTGTGATGGATCTTCCGCCTTCTAAGCGCGGGATCGCAATGGTGTTTCAATCCTATGCTCTGTACCCGCACATGACCGTATTCCACAACATGGCGTTCTCACTGGAGCTACAAGGGTTTAGTAAAGCAGAGATCCGTGAGCGGGTAGAATCTGCGGCTACTATTTTGCAAATGCAGCACTTGTTGGACCGACGTCCGGCAGCATTATCGGGTGGGCAGCGCCAGCGAGTGGCGATTGGTCGCGCCATTGTTAGAAATCCGGATGTATTTCTATTCGACGAACCCTTGTCCAACCTTGATGCCGCACTGCGCCATGAGACAAGAGTAGAGATTGCAAAGCTGCACAATCAATTAGGTGCCACCACAATCTATGTTACCCACGACCAGGTTGAAGCGATGACGCTTGCCGATAAAATTGTGGTTTTAAAAGATGGTGAGGTCATGCAAGTGGGCTCGCCGTTGGAACTATTTGACTCACCCGCTAATGAATTTGTAGCAGGGTTTCTTGGTTCTCCAAAAATGAATTTCTTTGATGGAAAACTTATTAGCCGCGAAGGCGATACCGCCCAGTTTGAAGGCGAGGGCATTCATGTAGGTGGGGTTCGATTGGTCAGCATTGAAAAGAATAGCGGTGATAACGCGCGGCTTGGTGTGCGTCCACAGCACATGTGGCTAGACCCGGAAGGCCCGTTAAGAGGCACCGTTACATTAGTTGAGCGCCTTGGTACAGAGACGGTACTGGAGCTTGTCACTGATAAGCAAACAAATTTTCGTTATGCCGTTCCAGAGCATCTCGATATTGCTATTGGCGATCAAACGGCCTTCAACTTTGATGCGAATATGGCGAACCTATTTTAGGGATTTTTTTTGCGTTTTGCGTTTTGCGTTTTTCGTATTGCTATAATTTAAACCAAATCACGGCGCACCTTATCTGAGAAAGACCGGCTTAAAAATGGCTGGTCATTCAAAAATGTATCGAGCGTTGCTTGAAAATAGAATGTTGTGCGGTCACTGTGCATAGTGCTGTTTACTTCTGTTTTCCACATCGCGCCTGCACGCCCACCGGTGTGCTCCCAGTAGTTGGTGACCTTAGCTGAAGTTGGATCGTCTGGTTGTATGCTCCATAGCTCGCGTAACTTGCCACCGGAAATTAGTCCGTGGTGTGAGTCTTCGTTTTCTCCAAAATCACAAAGAATAGTTGTATCAACGCGACCGCTAATGGGGTCTTTAGAATAGTGGCGCTTATAGTCTGCAGCTCTTAACGTTTTTGCCTGCCAGTGAGTGGCACCTTCGGGTGGCTCGAAACTCACTTCATCTGTTTTATTTTCTGGTTTTGAAGCGCGCACTGGCAGTGTTACTTTGCCTTGTTCAAGCATTAGCGTGGTCAAGTCAGGTGATGGCCAGATAGTTGGCCAGTAGGCCGTCGAGAGAGCAATACCGAGTTTGTGGCCTGCGGGTAAGTGGTAGGCGATTTGATCAAGTGTTATGTCGCATTCAAATGCCTTGCCCGGCTTTATCGCTTTAGGGTTTGCGTGCGATTGAGCATGGGTTAGGTTCAAAACGCCGTAGGTGATTAGTGCTGATTGACCATCTGGTCTATGGTCTAGCAGGCGCACCGCAAGCTGTGCATTAGAGGTGGTAGAAATTAACGTTAACTCAACTTTAACAGCACCCACAATATCTATGGCAGTGTCTTGTGGTGTGCTGGTAAAGCAGCTAGAGCGCTGATCATCGTGTGATTGTTCGTCGGGTAGTTCTTCACTAAAACTAAACGGAAAATATTCACCAGCACTGACTCCACAATCAAGTGGTGATGTTATCAGTACGTTAGTAGATTCTGGTTGACGGTTTAGCTCACCAGCATTCGCCAGGTAAAGCTCAAGTTGATTAATATTGTTAGACGGCCATTGCTGTTCCGCTATCCATCGACCCGGGCGTTCATCAAGCCAGCGTTTGGGTGCAATGCTATCCATCACATAACAACGGTAGGCCGGGTCTTGTTCTACACCTGTGTCAATATCTTTTAAGTAATGATCCCACCAGCGCTTACACTCTTGCAAAAAACCAATGGCAGGCTTTGGTCCGGCATAGTGTGGGTACTTGTGAATCCATGGGCCTACAATACCTTTGACCGGTGCAGTAATATTTTCAACCAAATGCGAGATCGTATTACGATAGCCGTCATGCCAGCCGCCAACGGAAAGTACCGCAGCCTTTATTTTTGAATAGTCTTCACAGACTGATCCGTGCTTCCAGTAGTCATCTCTGTGTTGGTGCCTGAGCCATGTCGATAAATCAAATTCTATGTTTTCCAGTCGATGTTTCCACATGCTTTGCCATTGATCACCCACTAAAGCAGGATCGGGCGGGCGCGATGAATAGGCCAACATATTAGATGCCCAGCCAAAATTCTCACCCAGTAGGCAACCGCCTTTGTAATGGATATCGTCAGCGTAGCGATCAACTGTTGAGCATACTGTCACTATAGCTTTGAGTGGCTCGGGTTGAAGTGCTGCCACTTGCAGGGCGTTAAAACCACCCCATGAGATACCCATCATGCCGACCTTGCCGTTGCACCATGGCTGAGTGGCAGCCCAGTTAATGACTTCTATTGCATCGCTAAGTTCTTGTGGGCTGTATTCATCTTTCATTAGGCCTTCACTGTCACCGTTGCCTCGCATATCGGTGCGTATGCATACATAGCCATGCCCGGCAAACCACGGGTGGGTGAACTGATCGCGTTCAATTGTGCCGTCGCGCTTACGATAAGGTAGATGCTCAAGAATGACTGGCATTGGCTCTGTCGAGGCCTTTACCGGCATCCAGACACGCGCTGAAAGACGACACCCATCAGACAGTGTGATTCCCATATCAGCGTGTTCTTGCACTTCGTAGGGGAAGTCTTCGACAATTTTCATAGAGCTACTCGTCTGTGGTGTGTCTTTTAAACCTATAAAGCTCAGCGGCTGGAATCTGCCATTGGTGTGTCTATCCAACTGCTTCGGTACCCGTCGTTGCGCCACAGTACAGGAAAGAAGCTCTCATCCATTTGTGTTGAATTTTGTTGTTTGTAACGACTGTAAACAGCACTCGTATTATGGGAATGGAATTCAGCCTGACTCGACATGCAGTGAGCCACTACTGAGCGTCGCGGTGCATTACCCGTATTAGCGCGTGACCCGTGCCAGGTACGTCCGTGATGCAACACGGCGCTTCCAGCCGGTACTTCTATGGGCACTATCTCTATTTCTTTGTTTGCAGCTTCTGCAGCAAGCCGTAGATCTGCTAATGGATCGTCTGGTGCGTGGAACTGCTTAATAGGTTGACTTAATGGCCATAGATGCGAGCCACGTACATATTCTATTGTGCTTTGGTCGGCGTGAGTATCATCGAGGGTGATCCAGCATGTCATCATTTCAGCCGGGACTATCCAATTCTGGTAGCTGTCATCTTGGTGAAAGCCCAGTGCTTTTGAACCTGGAGGTTTCCAAATAACGTTATCTTGATTGATCCGTGCGCCTTGCCATTGGCGTGCTTTAGCACAGGCGGCACCGATATCACTGCGTAAAACAATAGCGGCGATCGTACGATCAGATTTCCATGCATTGCACAGTTGTCGGGTTAGGGCAGGGTCGTCTTGATCGGGCTTCCAGTTCCATTCGTCAGGCTGAATTCCGGTTTCAAATTCACCATTAAAGAGCTTTTCAAATCGACTCCGCGCTTGTTCAATAACGCTCTGATTTAATACCGATGGGACCACCACAAAGCCATCCCGGTTGAAGTCGTCCAGTTGATTGTCTGTAAGTTCCATCGGCATAGGCTTAAACAATTTGTGTGGGGTTGCCTCATACTGTCCTGTGGCTATCCGTCAGGTCAAGGTTGGGGTATTCTGCTTGAGACGCGTTGCCTTCCGATTGACCCATTTTACACCTTCTTTGGAGTTACCCCGCATGAGCATCTCTCGCTCCAGAAGCACATTGCTGGGTTGCATCGCTGCGTTCACGGTAACGCTAATATGGGCTATGTGGCTTGTAGTGAGTCGAACAGCGGCCAAATCACCCCTTAACGCCTATGATCTTGCAGCCTTAAGGTACGGCGTGTCAGCGCTTGCGGCATTGCCGGTGGTGCTCTATTACAAGCCTTGGCAAAAAATGTCATTCAAGCGGATCGCGGGTTTGAGCTTTCTGTTGGGGCCAGTTTATATATTGTGCGTGTATTTCGCTTTTGATTATGCGCCAGCGGCTCATGGCGGTATTTATATGAACGGTGCAATGCCTGCGGTTACCTTGCTGTTCTCATGGTGGTGGTTACATCAAAAAGCCACAAAAATTCAGTTGATTGGAGTGTTGCTAATATTCATCGGCGCTATCTTGTCAGCTGCTGATGTTTCAGGTTTATCTATACCTGGAGCCTGGCGAGGGGATATATTGTTTGTTATAGCAGCGCTGTTTTTTTCGGGTTATATAATTGCCGCACGAGCATGGAGCATTACACCTACTCAAGTGTTGTTGTGCAGCTCGGTTGTTAACGCGGTGATCTATGTGCCGATCTGGTATTTTTGGTTACCGACCGGAATACCAGAAACCTCCAATGCGCAACTATTATTGCAAGTGCTTTATCAAGGCCTGATTCCAGGTTTGCTTGGGCTAATACTAGTAGCGTATGCCACCCGTACTATAGGGCCTGCTGCAATGTCTGCTTTTATAGCGGCGGTGCCGGCGTTAGGGGTATTGTTGGGGATAGTCTTCTTAAAGGAAATACCAGGTAACATTGGTTGGTTGAGTCTGGTGGTGCTTACCCCTGGTATATTGATGGTGTCCCTAAGTTCAGCAGACAAGCGTGCTCTGAAGAGCAACACTGAAAGCAAAGACGTAAAACAATCATAGTGTACGCTGCTTTTAGAATGTGGAATCTGCACCCATCGTAGTTAACGCAGCAACCATCCGACTAAAGCTTTGTTGCGCTCGATCAACGCCGTGTCTGGCTCTAAGGTATCCGTGTACCAAGCCTTTTTCATTGATCCATGTTGCTTCGCCACCGGCTTTATTTATCGCAGAACAATAGTGCATGCCGTCATCTGATAGTGGATCGCATTCGGCACTGACAACCACCGTGTTGGGTAAATTGCTAAAGTCAGTATCGTGCAGTGGCGCAAACGAAGCATCGGTGGAATGTTGCTGCTTAGACCTGACATTGTTATAAAACAGTACTTCTTTTGTAGTCAGCATTGGGGCATTAGCATGCGTTATATATGAGCCCCGAGTGATATCGCCACCCAGCACCGGGTATATTAATAGCTGTCCGGCAATAGTGATGGCCTGAAGATTCCGAGCCTCATGAGATACTGCAGCTGCTAAGTTGCCGCCTGCACTGTCTCCACACAATAACAATGGCAATTTCGTTCTAGCCGCCTCAACGGCCACGCAAGCCAATGCATCTTCAAATGCTGCCGGGTGCAGATGCTCGGGGGCAAGGCGGTAATCAACGGCAGTAAGATCAAATCCGGTTTTTGCGCACAATTCTGCGCATATGTCATCGTGACTTTCAAGCCCACCCACTACAAACCCACCACCATGAAAGTAGACAATAACGGCTGTTGCGACGCCTTCACTTGATGTGTATCTACGCACCGGTATATCGCGTTCATTGTGCTTTATATTGCCATCAATTGCGCTAATACCATCAGGGTATCCGGTGTTGAACTCGCTGCACATTTGATCGTAAATATGCCTCTGACGATCGATTGGGTAATCAATAGTCTCTGGTGGATACCAGCTCTCTGTGCGATCAATAAAGGCCCTGGTTTGCTTGTCTATTAGTTGTGTGTAGTCGGTGCTGTTTGAGGCTGTCATTTTATCTGGTTTATAAATTATTTGGTTTATAAATAATGGTGAAGGTAATATTACACCGAACCCATTAAACTTGCTGTTGGGCTGGGAGCGCGAAAGGGGAAGGAAAAGTAAAGAATCGCGGGTTGAAAAGGTAGCTAGTGTTCGTCCATAAACAACGCTACTGCGGCCCACCCAGGACACTTGATCTTTCGCCGACCCTATATGGTTGTTTAGAACGACTAAACGCCCACATGTGGTAGCCGAAATCTCACGCACCTGGAACAACCTCGCTACGCGCTGTTTATGGACGGACACTAGCTAGTGCCCATCCATAGACGACTGCTACTGCGGTCGCCTCAAGCACGCAATCTTTCGACTACCCCATGTGGTTATTTAGAACGACTAAACGCCCACATGTGGTAGCCGAAATCTCACGCACTTGAGACAACCTCGCTACGCATTGTTTATGGATGGGC
>CALGKA010000161.1 GCA_937927895.1 uncultured Granulosicoccaceae bacterium
ATTTCACCAGCTCAAGTGATGTTCTATTTAAACGCTGGTGGTTTGATCATATTTACACTATTAGCGTTGCTGCAAAATGACAAACTAACAGACTCAAGAGCCTTTTCCCCCATTTTGATACTACGCTATGTTGCTGAAATACTGGGTATGGTTGGGATGGTGATGGCCTTAGCCAGTGTTCCAATCTCTGTGGTTGGAGCAGTCACACAGGCCGCTCCTATTTTAGCAGCGCTGGGTGCTGTTGTATTTTTAAACGAATACGTAGGTTGGCGCCGATGGTGTTCGATTATTGTCGGCTTTATAGGTGTACTGCTAATTGTTCGACCCGATGGTGCAGAGTTTAACTACGCTGTACTATGGGCATTACTTGCCTTATTCGCACTGTCCATTCGCGACCTGACAACCCGCTTAATTCCAAGAGATATACCGTCAGCGAGTTTAGCAACATACACAATGGCAGCAGCAGTTCCCTTTACCATTGTGTGGGTTTTTATGAACGGGGAATCACTATTACCAACGCAGACAAACTGGTTATTAGTAATACCAATGGTAATTCTTGGCTCAATAGGTTACATGCTATTGATCGCCTCTATCCGTATGGCAGAAGTATCTATTGTTATGCCCTTCCGCTATTCCCGCATTATTATATTGTTGGTTATTGGCAAACTAGTATTTGATGAAACACCAAGTACGATGATGCTTTTTGGTGCAGCCTTAATTATTGTCTCAGGCTGCTATATGATGTGGCGTGAACAGCTTATGAAAGAACCCGTATAGGCATATATTAAAGCTGCCCCACCAAGTCAATGTGCGTTTCCTTTTAAGATGACGAGCAGTGGTTGGCTTCAGGCGGTCTTCTTTTAGAGGCGAATTTTGTGGCGAAGCTTCGCGGTTTTTTAGCCCTCGCTTACGCTTAAGAGCTTCCTAGATGACGAGCGGTGGTTTGGCTTCAGGCTGTCTTTTTTTAACCTAAATGTTGCATAAGAAATTACCGTCTTTTGCGAGCAGATTACGTCAACGGTAACCCACAAGCGTTAGCGTGGGACTAACCACCCCAATCTCGTCATGCTGCATATCCAGAGCCGAACTGCACAAAAACAAAAATTCCAATAGTTCGAGCTACATCATTCAAACTCAGCATTTATACATGTCAGTCCCACGCTTACGCTTGTGGGTTTCCTAAAGATAACGAGTATGCTCTGAACAAAAGAACGTATGCACGTAAAAACATAAAAACGTAAAAACGTAAAAACGTAGAAACGTAGAAACGTAGAAACGTAGAAATAGAAGAGTAGAAGTCGGAACAACGTCAGACAAATATGAAAACACGAGCGCGCAATATCGCAGACTTTTTTGCGAGCAGAGTACGTCAACGGTAACCCACAAGCGTTAGCGTGGGACTAACCACCACAATCTCGTCGTGCTGCATATCCAGAGCCGAACTGCACAAAAACAAAAATTCCAATAGTTCGAGCTATATCATTCAAACTCAGCATTCATACATGTCAGTCCCACGCTTACGCTTGTGGGTTTCCTAAAGATAACGAGTATGCTCTGAACTATAGTCTTCCGTGGGGTCAAAGCGCCAGGGACGGCGCTTTGAGCGTGGTGCACATGGATGTGCCCATAGTTGACAATAATGGGCGCGACCCTTTGGACAGATGATTTCAAAAAATGGCGCAGCCACCCCTTCCCAGTTAAATAAAGGGCAACAAAGTAGCAAGAAGACCTTTGCTTCTGTTTGGGTCTTTCCAAATGAAGGCCGCCGGCAGGGCATGCAACATACGTCAGCCCCCTGCAAGGCAAGTCAAAATGACAAGCCGCCGGCAGGCATGCACCGCACGTCAGCCCCCTGCAAGGCAAGTCAAAACGACAAGCTGCCGGCAGGCACGCCACCGCACGTCAGCCACCGGCAGGGGGCAAGTCAAAACGACAAGCTGCCGGCAGGCACGCCACCGCACGTCAGCCACCGGCAGGGCAAGTCAAAACGACAAGCCGCCGGCAGGCATCCAACCGCACGTCAGCCGCCTGCAAGACAAGTGAAAACGACCGCCTGCCAAGGCAAAGAAAAACCAAGCCGCCGGCAGGCAAAGCCTATGCAATCTTACTCAACAAAGAATCAACAGAGGCCTTGGCATCACCATAAAACATCCGGGTGTTCTCCTTAAAGAATAATGGATTCTCAATCCCGGAATAGCCTGTGCCCTGCCCGCGCTTAGACACAAACACCTGCTTCGCCTTCCACACCTCTAACACCGGCATACCTGCTATAGGTGAGTTAGGGTCTTCTTGTGCGGCGGGGTTTACGATATCGTTTGAGCCAATCACAATAACGACATCAGTCTCTGGGAGATCATCGTTGATCTCATCCATTTCTAACACTATGTCGTATGGTACTTTTGCTTCTGCAAGCAATACATTCATGTGCCCGGGCAATCTGCCTGCTACCGGGTGAATACCAAAGCGTACATTTTTACCCTTGGCTCTTAACCTTCTGGTGAGCTCTGATACTGATTGCTGCGCTTGTGCGACTGCCATGCCGTAGCCTGGAACGATCACTACACTATCAGCATCATTAAGCGCTGCGGCGACGCCGTCTGCATCAATAGCGATCTGTTCGCCTTCAATTGCCATGGCTTCACCTTTGGCACCACCAAAGCCACCGAGAATCACTGATAGGAATTTGCGGTTCATGGCTTTGCACATAATGTATGACAAGATAGCGCCTGATGATCCGACCAGTGCACCGGTCACAATGAGTAAGTCATTCCCCAATAAGAAACCAGTGGCGGCAGCTGCCCAGCCAGAATATGAATTAAGCATTGATACAACCACTGGCATGTCTGCACCACCGATCGCGGCTACCAAGTGGGCACCCAATACAAATGCTAACAACAGCATTAGGAATAGAGTCCAGTTGCCGTAGTGGTTAATATATAAATACAACAACACTAACGATACACCGACTAATGCAATATTCAGCAGGTGCCTGCCTGGCAGAATCAGTGCTTTGCCGTCTACCTTACCTGCAAGCTTGGCATAAGCGACAATTGATCCTGTAAAAGTAATCGCACCGATAAAAACACCTAAAAATACTTCTACTTCATGGATAATTTTTTCCGCACTGGTTTCTAGTATGGGTGGGTTGAGGCCTGAGTTAATACCAATAAACACAGCGGCAAGACCAACAAACGAATGCAGCGCTGCCACGAGTTCTGGCATGCCGGTCATTTCTACACGTTTGGCGACGATAGTGCCTATAACTGCGCCGGCTATTAGCAAAACAAGAAGTAAAGGCCCGATAGACACACCTGGCCCGAATATAGTGGCAAATACCGCTATAGCCATTCCAATAATGCCAAACCAGACAGCGCGCTTAGCGCTCTCCTGATTCGACAACCCACCAAGGGACAATATAAAAAGCACTGCCGAGGCAATGTATGCAGCTGTTTGTAATTCTGATGTAAGCATGATCACCCGCCCTTAAGATTTCTGAAACATTAACAACATACGTCGGGTGACTAAAAAGCCCCCGACAATGTTAATGGTGGCAATCAGAACCGAGATTGATGCGAGTGCGGTAACTATAAACCCCGGTGTATCCATTTGCAGTAACGCACCAAGAATAATGATTCCTGATATGGCGTTAGTCACCGCCATGAGTGGTGTGTGCAAAGCATGCGATACGTTCCAGATCACTTGAAAGCCTACAAACACGGCCAGTACAAACACAATAAAGTGCTGCATAAAGTTTGCAGGTGCATAGCGGCCAATAAAATACATTAATACAGCACCCGCGGCTAACAAGGCGATTTGTTGCTGACCGGATTTGCGTAGTGCGGCGGCTTCTTGTGCTGCAATTTCTTCTGTTGTTTTTTCAGGCGCTTTGGGTTTTTGCGCTGCTATGGCTTGTATTTTTGGCGGCGGCGGTGGAAAGGTTACTTCACCGTTGCGCGCGACTGTTGCACCACGAATGACGTCGTCTTCCATATTGTGATTTAACACACCGTCTTTTTCAGGGGTTAAATCTGAAATCATGTGGCGTACATTATTTGAATACAGATCTGATGATTGGGTCGCCATACGACTAGGGAAATCGGTATAGCCCACCACTGTTACGCCGTTGTCTGTGACTATTTTTTGATCAGGAACAGTGGCATCGCAGTTACCGCCACGCTCGGCCGCCAGATCAACTACTACAGAGCCAGACTTCATGGCTTTGACCATATCGTCCAGCCATAGCTTGGGTGCATCACGCCCCGGTATGAGTGCTGTGGTAATGACTATGTCTACTTCAGGGGCTTGTTCACGGAACAAGGCTAATTGCTTTTCACGGAATTCAGGGCTTGATGGTGCTGCATAACCGCCTGTGCTGGCGCCATCGGTTTGATCTTCGAAATCCAATAATAAGAATTCAGCACCCATTGATTCAATTTGCTCTGCAACTTCCGGGCGTACATCAAATGCTCTGACAATAGCGCCTAGTGATTGTGCTGTACCAATGGCGGCTAAGCCTGCTACCCCTGCACCAATGACTAATACTTTTGCAGGTTGCACCTTACCGGCGGCTGTTACCTGGCCTGTGAAAAAACGGCCGAAGTTATTACCGGCCTCTATCACGGATCTATAACCTGCGATATTCGCCATTGAAGACAAAGCGTCCATTTTTTGTGCACGACTAATCCGTGGGACCATATCCATGGCGATAACATTCGCGCCGCTGTTGGCCGCTTGCTTAAGCAGTGTTTCTTCCTGACCCGGGTAGAAAAATGAAATGAGTGTTTTGCCAGATGCTAAGAGCCCTACTTCAGAATTAGTTGGCGGCCTGACTTTGGCAATAATATCAGCACGTTTAAAAACATCATCTGCGCTGTTAACAATGCTGACACCGGCCTCAGTATAAGTGGTGTCTGAATAGCCGGCAGCGGCACCCGCACCGGCTTGTAAAATACAGTTGTGACCGAGCTTTTGCAGCTCTTTGGCAGATGCCGGGGTCATGGCGACCCGCGCTTCATTTTCGAAGGTTTCTCGCACAGTACCGATTATCATTGTTGCTCCTACACCGGCGTGAAGTGACAGCCCAAAAGTTATTCTTTGGTGGGTCTGGTAAATGAGTGGCGTACAGCTTAATGCGTGCGCCTGTAGTAGTCCAATAAATCCGCGATATTACTGTTCAATTGAAAATGGATTGATCAATATTCAACTGTGGGTTGGTTTGATTGAAAAAGATTCTTCGATAGCCACTTTTTGCACAAACACTAGTGCATCGTTTACAACCGCATCAATTGATTGACTTATATCTACTGTGATGCCAAATTCATCGGCGGCAAGTGGCTCTAACGTTTGTAGCTGACTTTGCAGCAGGCTTAATGGCATAAAGTGGCCTTGTCGGTCAGCCATTCGTTTAAGGATCACATCGCGGTCGGCATGCAAATGAATAAACCCAATGCGGGCTTCTGTTTGATCTATTAAACATTGCCGGTAGTCTCGACGCAAAGCTGAGCAGCTAACCACCGCTGTAGCGTTAGACGCTTTTATGGCCTGGCCTACCCTAAGTAACCATGGGTATCTGTCTTTATCAGTCAGTGCCTCACCGCGTTTCATTTTATCAATGTTCGCTGCACCGTGGAGGTCATCAGCTTCGATCATGGTGGCGTTCTGGCCACTGACTGCCAAGCGCTCAGTTAGTGCTCGAGCAATGGTGCTTTTGCCACAACTGCTTACCCCCATAACAACAAAATGTTTCATACTACAAAGACGCTGTGATGCCGCCATCTACATACAGCGTATGGCCGTTAACAAAGCTTGATGCTGCACTGGTTAAGAAGATACAAGCACCTACCAACTCTTCTACATTACCCCAACGCCCGGCAGGGGTTCGAATTTTTAACCAGTCAGAGAATTTCTCATCGGCAACAAGAGCTGCATTTAGAGGTGTATCAAAGTAGCCGGGAGCGATGGCATTACACTGCAACCCGTGCTTAGCCCAGTCTGTTGCCATGCCTTTGGTTAAGTTGCCAACAGCGCCTTTGGTAGCCGTGTAGGGTGCGATACCAGGGCGTGCTAATGCGGTTTGAACGCTGGCTATATTAACTATTTTACCTGTACCGCGTTTGATCATGTGATTCCCTACCGCTTGAGACACATGAAAGACACTGGCGATATTGGTTTGCAGTAGTTTCTCAAAGGCGGCTGGATCAAACTCTTCCAACGGCCCACGATGCTGCATACCGGCGTTATTGACTAATATATCTATCGGGGTGCCATCAGCTTCTAGCTGATCAACCGCTTGCTTTACAGCGTTGTGATCGGTCACATCAAAAGCACTGATCTTTATTTTCGCGCCAGACTTACTTAGCTCGGCCGCGGCATCGTCCAATTTTTTTTCATCACGGCCGTTGAGTACTATGGTGGCACCGGCACTGGCCAGACCTTCTGCAAGCGCATAGCCGATGCCTTGCGATGAACCTGTTATCAGGGCGGTTTTATCTTTTAGACTGAAAAGGTCCATAAAGTATTTTTGCTCAGTTGACTTACAATGGCTATGATGTTACCGGTAACATTTGGCAACTGCCAGATGTTTTTTGAAAGATGTTAGCCTGTTTAGCGATCCAGTACGAACGCTTACCGTAAATCAAAAACTTAAACCAAAGTGAAAGCCACTGATGAAAGCCATTGTTGTCCATGCCGCACAAGATCTTCGTCTTGAAACCTGTTCTAGCAGAGACCCGGGCGATGACGAGGTGCAGGTTCAGATTGAACGCGGTGGCATCTGTGGCTCTGATCTACACTACTTTCAACATGGTGGGTTTGGCACCGTTAAACTGCGTGAGCCCATGATTCTCGGGCATGAGGTTTCTGGTCGTGTTGTGCAGGTGGGTAAAAATGCTACCGATATTTCACAAGGCCAACTAGTGGCTGTATCACCGTCACGACCATGCGCGGCCTGCGAATACTGTTTACAGGGAATGCCTAACCATTGCATTGATATGCGATTCTACGGCTCTGCCATGCCCTTCCCGCACATTCAAGGAGCATTTCGACAAATACTAACCGTACACAAAAACCAATGTGCAGATGCACAAGGGCTTAGCGCTGCAGAAGCAGCCATGGCAGAGCCGCTGGCGGTTACTATTCATGCCGCACGCCAGGCAGGCAATCTTGTCGGCAAGCGCGTTTTAATAACCGGGTGCGGGCCTATTGGTTTACTGTGCGCATTGGTAGCACAACGCGCGGGTGCGAAAGAAGTAGTGACAACAGATATCAGTGACTATCCGTTAGTAATGGCACAGCACCTAGGTGCAGATACAACGGTTAACGTCACAAGTGATGATTCCCCGCTTCAATCATTCTATGCAGGCAAAGGCTACTTTGACACTTTGTTTGAATGCACAGGTGTAGCAGCGGCACTTGCTCAGGCGATCCCTGCAATGAAACCACGTGGCGTAATTGTACAGCTTGGTTTGGGTGGTGACATGACGCTACCGGTGCAACAAATGACCGCCAAAGAACTGCAGCTACGCGGTTCGTTCAGATTTCACGAAGAGTTTTTTACAGGCGTTACATGGATGAAGACTAAGAAAATAGATGTCAACCCGCTGATTACCCACACCTTGGAGCTTGATCAAATGCAACAGGCTTTTACCTTAGCCACTGATAGGTCAGTGGCGTTGAAGGTACAGTTGGATTTCAGTTAACGCGCTTCACTTGAAACGCGCTGCTCTTTATCTGGTCACTTAGAATCTGATGACTTAACCGGTTTTCCTAAGGTTGCCTTGTTCTTGAGCATTGTCTTTTAACATGTCGAGCACTATATCTGTTGCGACAGGTCTTGAGAACAAATAGCCTTGTGCCACTGGACAATTCAAGCTCCTAAGCATTTCAAGCTGATCAGCGTTTTCAACACCTTCTGCTACAACGGAGTAACCAAGCTTAGCCCCCATATCAATCATCGACTTCATGATTTCTGTTGAGCGATCATTTTCACCCATCTTGGCTATAAAGCTTCGATCAATTTTCATTTTGTGTACAGGGAAATTACTTAAATAACGCAAAGAAGTTTGGCCTGTACCAAAATCATCTATCGAGAAATTAATGCCTGTGGCGCGCAATTCTTCTATTACGTTCATAGCCATTTGGTGATCAACAATTATGGCTTCTTCTGTAATTTCTAATTCTAAACGCTCACCGGGTAACGAATGGCGTGCGAGAGTGGCTTTCACTGCCTCTGAAAAATTATCTGAGGCTAAATGAGAAGGCGATATATTAATCGCAACTCTTGGCACAGGCTCGTTATGACCTACGTCCCAAGTACTGGCAAACGCACAAACCTTATCGAGGATATGTTCACCCAGCACCGACATAAGATTATGCTTTTCAATGATGCCAATAAACTCATCAGGGGAAAGCTCGCCCTTATCAGGGTGCTTCCAGCGTATCAAGGCTTCGAACGCTTCTAACTGCTCAGTTTTAGTATCAACCAGAGGTTGATAAAGAAAATAAAACTCATCATTTTTTATAGCTCTGTTCAGCTCTGATTCGAGTTTGTAGCGATGATCCATTTCATTGTCTAGCTGCTTGTCAAACCAGGCCACACGCGATTTTCCCTGAAACTTAGCTGAGTACATTGCCAAGTCTGCTCTACGTGCAAGCTCATCAGGTTTAACGGCATCATCAGGAAATATGGCGACACCAAGACTTGCGGAAATTTTCACGTCTTTTTCAGTGAGCGGAAATTCTTCCGTCAATGACTGCAAGGCTCGATCAGTCACAGAGTTGACCACTGCTTGATAGTCTTCGCTGGGCAGGTTGTCAATCAACATAACGAATTCATCACCACCGGTTCGAAACACATGGCAATCTGCATTGCTTACATTTTCTAAACGTCGTGATACAGCTACTAAAAGACTATCTCCAGCATCGTGGCCGTACGAATCGTTAATTGCTTTAAACCCATCTAAGTCGATACCAACAAAGGCTACCTTAGTTATGCTTTTACTTGCGTGTGTGGTTATTGTTGGCAGACAATCATTAAGTGCGCGGCGGTTATGTAAGTTAGTTAATTCATCATGCATAGAGAGATACAGCGCTCTGCTCTCTGCCGCTTTTCGGCTTGTGATGTCACTGATGGTTCCTCTGTATCCACAGAAGTTTCCATCAGTATCTGTATGCGGCGTGCCTCTTAACTCAACATGTAAACAGTCTATCTCTGAGAATTTTATGGTGCCTTCTAATGGACCAAAAGACTTTTCTCTTTGCAGTGCATCATTTAGTGCAATTTTATCTGCTTTTTCTAAGCTCACCAGCTCTGATAAAGTCTTGCCAAGCCACTGGCTATTGTCCAGTGAACCGAGCTCTTCAGTGACAATATCAAGCGCCACCAAAGAACGACTAACGCCAGTTTCCCACAGCCAGTCTGACGCCGTATTCGCGAATTGCTGAAATTTGCGTTCAGATAATTCGATTGTTTTGCGCGCTTGTTCTTGCTGTTCTATTAAACGATTAACCATAGTGGCTGTATCGTTGTGCTCGTCATCTTGAGAGACATCAATAGGCGTACAAAACGGATCGTTAGACGCTACTTTATCGTAGAGTGCACGATTCAGCCTGTCGGCACCGATTGACTCACCGTGCTCCGAGAAATTCAGACCTAGCAGTTCTTCTTCTTTTGTTACCCTTAAAGGTGTAAAGCGTTTAACAATAGTTAGAGTCACAAAAATTGTCACCGCTACTAGTGTAAATATAGCGACTGAACCAAACAGCTGCACTCCAAACTGCATTAATCTTGATTGCCCAACCAACAAGTCGACAGGTGCAACAAATGCGTATAAAAGTGTACCGAAAAGCCCTGGTATAGCATGCGTTGCGACTACATCTACTGGATCATCTATTTTGCAGCGGACCAATAAAAACTGTGCGCAGGCCGTAGCAAGCGCCCCACCAACAAACCCAAAAAACATTGCTTCGTATGCGTGCATTACGTGAATACTAGCTGTTGATGTTACTAAGCCACCCAACAAGCCATTGATGGTTCGGCATGGATTAAATATACCGCGATCTAACAACGAACCGACTACAGCACCACCCGCCGCTCCAAAAGCCGCCGTTGAAAAGGTGTTTGTTACTACTTCTGCAAGCTTTGGGTCGGCAACCGAAAGACCGCCTGCGTTAAACCCGATCCAGCCAAAACATAATAGTAAAGCGCCCTGTAAAGACATAATACTATTGCTTGATGCCATGGGCTGTACGTTACCCTGCTCATCGAATCTATCTGAGCGTGGGCCAATCATGAGTATCGCAATTAGCGCTGCCCATCCACCCAAGGCATGTACTACTGTGCCACCTGCAAAATCGACAAAACCAATATCTGAGAGCAACGTAAAAGAAGACGCCACATAGGTGTCACCCCAGATTAGTCGACCGGTCAATGGGTAGAGCAAACCACCAATCACAGCCGCTACGACAAGATACGGAATAAAACGCATCCGCTCCGCCACACCACCCGATACAATCGACGCAGCTGTGGCACAGAATCCGAGCTGAAACAGAAAATGAAGCGGAGAAGGAATATCCTTACCACTCATTGGCATGGGAATGCTGTAGAGAATAGCAAAGCCGAAAAGAAAGAAGCAGACCCATGCAACCATAAGGTCTGATACGTTTTTTTGAGCAACGTTTATTGAGTTTTTAGACCGTACTCGACCGCCTTCTAGCAATAAGAACCCTGCTTGCATTAACAAAACTAAAAACGACGCTAACAGCAGCCAAAGTGAATCTACTGGGGTTGGGTTCATTTCTAGCATGCTATTTGACCGGTGATTTAAAACCTATCGGCACGATTGTGTCATACTATAATATATTGACTACTCGCCCCAATATCGTTGATAACGTGATGTACGCCTTACTTTTTTTGACGTCACTAAGTTCTGAAAATCCAGTGGAGAGTCCCTCGTATCCAGTTGATTCATCATGCAAAACTGTTTCCGTAGTTAGCTTCCAATTACCTTTGCAAGCATCATTGCAAGCATCGAGAGATTCCGATGCAAATGCGAATCCGTCGTATCAAGAACAAGCGCGAGATACAACGAAGGTTTTTTTGATCAGATGAGCATAAAGTTGATCGCAGTCTGTGAGAATGCTGATAATACGTAGTCCACCTGCAGGCTGCTACTTAACCAATCGAGTGCTGTCACGAATACTTAACGAAATATCAATTTGATATTTTTTGGGCTCTTTGCTTTGATCTTGTTTATCGTCTAACAGTCTAATCACAAGCTCTGCAGCCACCCTGCCTACTTCTGCCGGGTCTACTTTTACCGTGGTAATTGATGGCATGGCATAACGCGATACTTCGAAATTACCGAATCCTGCCACACCGACATCACTGGGGACTTTAACGCCCTTTTCGTTTAGCGCGGTCAGCACCCCGAATGCGGGTGAGTCAGAGACACAAAATACGCAGTCTATATCGTCGTAATACTGATCTAAATTTTGACCTATATGGTGGCCGTCTTTGATGGACATTGGCGGAGTACCGAAGCGGATCATTCTGTGTGCCGATAAGCCAGCGGCTTCCATGGCGTTTTTAAAGCCTGTTCTTCTAGCGGCCCCACGGGTCCATTCATCGTTTGTTTCACATACGAAGGCTATGTTTTTGTAGCCTAACTCTATGAGTTTTTCTGTCATTAAAAATGATGCGTGTTCGTTTGAGAAGCCAACGGTATAACCAATAGGCTTGGCGGGTGTATCCCAGAGTTCTATAACGGGAATTTGCGCTTGCTTGAGTAAATTAATGGTTCTGTCGGTGTGACCGTCAAACGGTAAGGCTATGGCTTCCGGGCGACGCTTAAGCGTACTTTCGACTAGTTGTTCTTCACGAGCCATGGAATAGTCGGTATGGCCGAGTAGAATTTGCAGACCGGTGGTTTCAATGGTTTCGGTTAACGCTTGAACCATTTTTGCATAGTGCACATTGTTAAGAGAAGGCACTAATGTGGCGACAAAGCCTGAGCGTTTGGTTGATAAACTACCAGCCATTTGATCTGGCACGTAGTTCATTTTGCTGACTATTTTAAGTATGCGGTCACGGGTGTTTTGCGACACGCTGCCATCAGCACGCATGGCGCGCGACACAGTCATGCGCGACACGCCAGCAGCTCTGGCGACATCTTCCATGGTGACTGGATTAGATTTGCCACGCTGGCTCATTTGGGGTTATGCCCACAGTCTATGTTGTAAGCCGGAATGCTGGATTTGGCGAAAATCCTTAAGCCAACCCAGGCCCCACTAAACCGATTGCCCGCGCGGCTTATATTCCGCCCCGATGTACCCTGAGTAACCATTCTTTTTGCAGTATGCTTATAACAAAGAGGTAGTTTACTTCACCTTGGTCCGGCTCACCACGATCATGTACCGCTGAAATTTGTATATGACCAAAATAGGACTGATAATTTTCCAAAAGGGTATCCAAATCACCCTGCACTATCTGATTTACGTTTGTTGCACCGATGGCAGAAGCGTAGCTAGTGTCCGTCCATAAACAATACGTAGCGAGGTTGTCTCAAGTGCGTGAGATTTCGGCTACCACATGTGGGCGTTTAGTCGTTCTAAATAACCACATGAGGTAGTCGAAAGATTGCGTGCTTGAGGCGACCGCAGTAGCAGTCGTTTATGGATGGGCACTAGCTAGTGTCCGTCCATAAACAGTCCCGCGGCCATGCCAGAGTAATGTTTGCGCTCGTCAATTGATTTAGAGAAATCTAATGTAGTTCGGGGCAGGTATATCGTAGGTATCACCCGTTGCCGTGACCA
>CALGKA010000162.1 GCA_937927895.1 uncultured Granulosicoccaceae bacterium
CTTATCCAGAAAGCGAACTAGCCAATCTCCAAGGTCATCAAGATTAAAGACACCTCCTATACAATCGCTTTGACCGTGACCCGGCCAATCGGGCGCTACAACTGAAGTATGTTTGGATAGCTCTGGCAAGAGATATTTCCACGAGAGTGAGGCACGATCAATCCCCCCGCCGTGAAGCAACAACACTGGTGTCTTGTCATTCTCTGCAATGTGGCAATAAAAAGAGACGGCTCGACCATCGATAACAACAGATTGTATAGTCGGAAAGGACGAGGTCGACGTTTTATGATCAGTCATATAGTTTCATTCGCAAACTCTGTAAATAAGCCCACTGCTATTATTAATGTCTGGAATTGGCCGTTTGCTGCGCTCATTCGGACATCACTGTTACGATACTATGCTTTAGCTATATTTTTTCGATTACTCGAAATATTAACCCCTATCAAACTTAATGACAGAATCAGAAACACAAACCATGTATCTATCGATCCACTTCCGCTATTGCCTGAAGTGACACTGCTTGTTTCACTATTCGCCTGAGTGTTACCCGACAGAGTCATTGAGCTATTTGTCACACCATTGGTTTCAGTCTGATTGTTTACTCCAGTTTGAGTGCTGCCATTACCACCATCTGTCTGGTTGTTGCTTCCGTCAGCGGTGTTGATTGTGGTTTCCGTATTGGTAGTTTCACCATCTGCAATTCCGGTAGGGTAGACACTGCATTCGTAAAACCTTGAATGACCAATATCAGTTGCCTCAAGCCAAATCCGAACCTTGTTATCATCAATCAACTCTACAAAATCGCTGCGCAAAAACATCGGAACTCTACCCGGTGCGATCGAACTGCCTGTGTAGCCAATGCTATCATTTACCCTGACCCCCGAAAACTGGCGCCACCAGTGTATGTTTGCTCCATGATTTGGAGTTGAGTCGGTTAGATGCCACGGCATCATGTAATAAGATGGTTCTACTTCAGCGAAACCACAACCTCTTCGGTACCCTTCGCCACAATCTGGATCGAAACCTTGTTCATCACACTGAATAAGCCTGCCAGCAAGATCATGATTGTAGTTCCAGTAGACCTTACTTAATTTAACAGGCTCGCCTGTTGCGAGGTTAACAACGCCATCTGACACGTATCGATCATTGGTGCTTTGGCCCGAAATAACAAGGTCTTGTAGAGCGGGTTCCGGCGTAGCACCTGGTGTCCCAATTTGGCCCGTAGGGGCGAAGTCAGCCCCGGCTTCGTCGTAACATTGGAAATATCCTTCGGTGTTGTGGGTGTGATCAATAAAGTCATAAGACGTATTGAATCTATCGCCCTCATTGAACCAGATGCGTATAGCCTTAACGCCTTGCGGATTTACGATTTCAATATAGGGTGCTTGTAACAGTTCAGGGCTTTCATATAGCCCGTCGTTGGTTCGCCAAAGTGGCATTGCGAATGTTTGAAGCGATGCATCGTCTAATAATTGAACACCCTCTCTGTTCAACGCATACCAACCATAGTATTCCTGATCTTGGTCGCTCGCCACAAACGGGGTGTACTTACGCAATGTTGAAATGCTTTGGTGAGTCAGAATTATATCGGGCAATGTATTAAAAACCGCCTCATCCACAGGGCGCAGATACTCACCTATTGTTTGTTGATAATCGTAGCGATCGCACCGAATAGTTCGGTTCGCAATATCGGTGTTGCCGTCCCAGTACGGTCGCACCAGTGTGACTGGCTCACCGGTAGATTTGTTAGTAAAGACCGGGGGAGGTTCCGAGTCTGAAGTGATAAGGCAGCTAGCTTCGTTTTGCCAGCCGAAGCCATCCTCGTCTGCATCGTGGTACTGATGAGTGCAGATTGGTATTTCCTGAGCGACAGAGTTACCTGGCGAAATGAAGCCGTATAGCAGAGCTACTACTAATGACTTCTGGATTAACTTAACAGCATCCATAGTAACTCTCCAATTTGCCTTAGAGAGAAGCTTATGTCATGACATAACAGATTGTCAATCACTTGATCCTGGTATGCTGGGGCAATTGCGCTTTCCACAGCGACTTGTTAGTGGCTCTTGAGTTTCAGATCTGAGGCTAATAACAACTGACAGTTTTTATTCGACTAAGTGCGTCTGCTAATGAGGAAGAGCAAAGGAAAATTATCGTACCGATAGTAAACCAGTTATGGCCACCTCACCGATCAGTGATAAATGTAGCTGGCCGGTGCGAAAGAATCTTATCGGTGTTGGTCGGTTGCTTGCGGTCAGATGGAAGTATAACGAGTAGCTGACGACTACTATTTATAATTTACCTTACAAGCCCAGGCAGCAAGTGCGCCCTCTGCAGCGGTTTATGAAGTTGATATCCAGCTACTAAGCTCATCATACGAATGAATAAAATTCGTGTGGAATGGCTGCCTGGAGCCACAGAATTGCACGGAACTCATGCCGGCTGCAGTCGCCGCCTCAATCCCTGCGATGCTATCTTCTATAACTAAACAATGCTGAGGTGCCACATTCATACGTTGGGAGGCGTACAAGAATATATCGGGTTCCGGCTTCCACGAACCTATTGCATAGGAACTGAAAACATTGCTCACAAAGTATTTTGCGAGATTCGTTTTTTCTAAGGCCGGTTCAACTTTACCGATTGGTGCGCTTGTAGCAATACAAATAGGCACCGTAATTTCATCTAAAGCTTTGTGAACACCTTCAAAAGCTTCTAGTTTTGTATCGAACAATTCAGCTACGCGATTCCTGTACTGCTGTTCAATATTTGGCGGTAGTTTACAGCCAAATTGCTCCTCTATATCCGAAAATATCCAAGCCAATTTTCTGCCCGAATAGCTTTCTACTAGTTTTTCAACGGATACGTCAATGGAAGGTATAAGGTCTAAAAATGCTTGATTACAGAGAGCTTCGCTGTCTACTAACGTCCCGTCAAAATCAAAGATCACACACTGAATCATTTGTTATTCCAGATATTTCGCCAGGCCAAGTACGGGCCGACAGTACTCATTCGCTGACGTTGACAACTTGCGTAAATTCATCGACAGGCTCTGAAGTGCCCATACTTGTCGTTCTGTAGAGCGTGCTTATTTACTCATCGCCATACATCAATGGGTCTATTTTCCAATGCGGCTCTAGTTCCCAGTGTTCATTTTTTGGGTTCTTGAGTCGTAAATTCCTTATCGTTTTCAGCGGCAGTTTCATGGTGTGGTAAATCATATGCCCACTCATCGTTGGCTATATTAGCAATGAACTTCCTTCTTTCTTCTGGTAATGCCATAGCAAAGCTCCTTAAATTCAAAACAATTAGAACTGTAAACAACAGAATAGTAAGAGTTGCTCAATTGGCGTTAATTCTGCCCGATTCTGGCCGACACCTTTCTGGTCACAAACCCTGGAATCTGAAGACAGCAGTTACCACCTTCATAATAAGGCTACCGGCTTTATTATCGCACTACAGGTGCCCGGTTTTTATCCATACGGTTGTGCCGTTAGGGCCTGCAACAGCGTTAATATTGGTGCCTACTGGCACACGCAACCACGAGTGCTGATTGAGTTCATTGCTATGCTCATTGTTGTTTTCTATACAGGAGCCTTCCAGTACAAAAATTTCACCACCACCTGCTGCAGTAATGGTAACTGCGGTATCGGCTTGCCAGTATTCGAAGCGTACGTTTTCGAACTGATCTTTATACAGTGGCGATACTTCAACGCCTGGTCTGTTGTGCTCGGGAACTGAGCCTAGCTTGTGTCTATTGGCATGAACGAAAGTGCGGTCATTTGGTTGAAACTGCCACAGTTTGACCAGTATGGTACAACCGAGTTTTGAACCAGGGGTGTGTTTTGATGTCGGTGGGTTGCGAATGTAGCTGCCGGCGGGCCAGTCGCCATAGTCGTCTTCAAATACTCCTTCAAGTACTAAAAATTCTTCACCACCGGTATGCACATGTGAAGAGAACTGACTGTCAGGTGCATAACGTACAATTGTGGTCACTCTTTCGTTTTCAGTCGCCACTCTGTCTAAACGGCGACGCTCAACCCCCGGCATCGGTGAGTCTTCCCATGGAATGGAATCGGTGTGTAGCAGAACGCGTTTTGAAAAATCTGCATTAACATCCATTAGGGGTTCTCGATACGTAAAGTGTTGTCTGATCAGAAGTTCATTGTAATGGAATACATCAGTTGCCACAAAAACGTCAACTAAAGTTGACAATAAATTTGCCGTCAACTAAGGTTGACGCATGCAAGATAAGAATTCACTTCCATCGGCAGACAATCCTGAAGAGGCATTAGCGGCTGTTGTGGCGCTGCGCGTTATGGCTGAAAAGCTAGAGCGATCTGCTGTTAAGGCGGCTATTGCCCAAGGGTGGAGTTGGTCTCAAGTTGCTGAAGCGTTGGGGGTTACCAAGCAAGCAGCGCATAAGCGCCATGCGGCATCGTTGCAAAAACCTAAAGACAAAAAGTAAGGAGACTCTAATGTTAAAACGAATAAAGCTCCGTATTCGAGACATGAAAACCATTAGCCAATTGATCTCAGGTGCTGACGAGCAAGCGAATAAATTGGGTGATATAGAGCCTGGTGCGGAGCACTATGTGTTATCCGCTTTAGAATTGCCCGATGGCAGCGCTAAGCGCGTATTTGATCGAGTCGGTATCGATGTCAGCCGGTACAAAGCCGCTATTCAAGAGCAATACAGCGCCGCGTTAAGTTCAGTTGGTATCAGTGCTGATATTATTGAAGAAAACCTTGAGCCTGTACAGAATCCCAAGGTGTTTAAAAGCTCAAAACCGTCAGGACAAGCAGTCATGAAGTTGCTTTATGAGTTAAAGAAAAAAGACAAAGATCGACCGCTGATGGGCGCGCATGTCATTAGTGTGGTTGCAGGAATCGAGCACGGTGTGGTGGCAAGAGTATTTAGCATTATGGGTATAGAGCGGAGTCAATTGACTCAAGCAGTCAATGATGAGCTTGCTTCGGTGGAAATAAACCACCAGGCGTAAAAACCGAAAAGCACATAAGATATTCGGTGTTGATGGTATGCTGGTGCGTAAATCATGCAGCGCTGACATCCATCTCTGTGGAGCGGATAATTGCAGTACTTAAAATAGGCGCTAAACATACTATTACGGCTAAGCGCTTTACTGAATGTTAGGATACTACGTAAACACTATGCCTTTCCCACAAGAATATCTTATTTCATGCTGAGTTTCATTTTTCAACGCCTGCTGCAATCGGTATTTGTGATGCTTGCGGTCAGCTTGATTGCATTCTCATTGTTTAGATTTGTCGGTGATCCTGTTGCACAGATGGTGGGGCAGGAAACCTCTATCGAAGATCAAGAAAATCTGCGTGAGCGCCTTGGCTTGAATGATTCTCTTGTTACTCAATACGCTCGGTTTGTGGGTAACCTTACACGTGGTGAGTTTGGGTATTCGTATCGCACACGCCAACCTGTCAGTGAAATGATTATTTCACGGTTGCCCGCTACTCTTGAGCTTGGCTTTGTATCATTGATAATTTCTTTATTAGTTGGAATTCCTGCTGGAATTTACACAGCATTAAAAACAGGGTTTTTATCAAACGCATTGTTGGTGGCAACGCTTGTCGGTATTTCCATACCTACTTTTGTGATTGGTATCTTTTTAATTTACGTCTTTGGCGTAGAGCTTGGTTGGCTGCCCACTTTCGGGCGGGGTGATACTGTGCAAATTGGTTGGTGGCAATCCAGTTTACTCTCGTGGGACGGCCTTAAATCTATGCTGCTGCCCGCAGTAACGTTAGGTATTTACCAACTCACACTGACTATGCGACTGGTTCGGGCAGAGATGCAAGATGTTCTTAAAACAGACTACATCAAGTTCGCAACCGCGCGCGGCATAAATTACCGATCTCTTTATGTTAACCATGCGTTTCGCAATACACTTGTTCCAGTCATTACAATTGTTGGTTTGCAATTAGGTGGAATCATTGCATTTTCGATTGTGACTGAATCGGTTTTTCAGTGGCCTGGTATGGGGTTGTTGTTTTTAGATTCTATCCGCTATGTAGATATTCCGGTTATGTCTGTGTACCTGGTGCTTATAGCTGTGATGTTTGTCAGTATTAACTTGTTGGTAGATTTACTGTACTTTTTTATTGATCCAAGAGTGCGATTAAAGAGCGCTAAAGGATGAGCCTGTTAAGTACATTTAGGCGTGTGTCGCGTGAAAACGAACTGCTGTATCTTTTTCTGCATAATCCTGTGGCCCAGGTGGCAGCCCTTATCGCGTTGTTATGCATCTGTGGTGCTGCGTTTTCACCATGGTTAGCACCCACCAACCCCTATGATATTGCAAGCATTGATATTATGGACTCACTTGTGCCACCGGCATGGAGTGACGAGGGTGACTCGCGTTTTTTAATCGGCACTGATGATCAAGGTCGCGATTTATTATCGGCTATTTTATATGGTACGCGGTTGTCTCTGTTGGTAGGGCTTTTGTCTGTCGGGTTTGCTTGTACCCTTGGGGTCACGGTTGGCTTAATGGCGGGCTACTTTGGTGGCAGATTCGATACCATTATGATGCGAATTGCAGATGTGCAACTGAGCTTGCCCGCGATTCTTGTAGCCCTTTTAATTGACGGAATTGCCAGAGGCATATTACCCAGAGACCAACATGATCATTTAATGATTGTGGTATTAACTATCGCGATTGGTCTTTCGTTGTGGGTGAACTTTGCCCGTACGGTACGCGCGTCAACCATGGTAGAGCGCAACAAAGAATACGTGCAAGCCAGTGAGATCATGGGTATGCATCCACTGCGTATAATGCTTGTACATATTTTGCCAAACATTATGGGCCCTATACTGGTCATTTTAACGGTTGATCTGGCCGTTGCTATTTTACTTGAAGCTACGTTGTCTTTTCTGGGTGTAGGTGTGCCACCGAATCAGCCTTCGTTGGGTACGTTAATTCGAATAGGTACAGAGTATTTGTTTTCTGGTGAATGGTGGATTGTTATTTTTCCAAGTGCCATGCTGATCATAATGATTGTCTCGATCAATATTTTGGGTGATTTTCTGCGCGATGCCTTTAACCCGAGGCTACGATGAAGCTGCTCGATATTAATAAGCTTACGGTTAAATTTCCAACGCGCTTTGGGGAATTTAAAGCGCTTGATAACGTAAGCCTTGATGTTAATGCCGGTGAAATACACGGCCTGGTAGGTGAGTCTGGTGCCGGTAAATCAACGGTCGGTGCTGCAGTCATTGGTTTGTTGCAAAGCCCGGGTTATGTTGCCGGTGGCAAGATTCACTTTATGGGTGAGAATCTCTGCGAGCTAGATGCTGATGCTTATCATCGATTGCGTGGTAGCCGTATCAGTATGATATTTCAAGATCCACAAACTAGCTTAAACCCGTTGCTCACTATTTCGGCGCAGCTGGTTGAAACTATTCGACAACACTCTGACCTGAGCCACAGTGAGGCGCTTGAGCAAGCCATTGGCTTATTAAAAGAAACGGGCTTGCATAACGTAGAGCAACGCATAGATGATTACCCGCATCAGTTCTCCGGCGGTATGCGACAACGTGTAGTAATTGCATTAGCACTGTGCACCGACCCTGAGCTTATTATTGCTGACGAACCGACCACAGCCCTAGATGTCTCGGTGCAAAAACAAATATTAGAACTGATCAGAACGCTTTGCACGACAAGAAACATAGGCATTATTCTGATTACACATGATATTGGTGTTATCAATGAAATTACTGATCGAGTTACTGTGTTGCGTAATGGTCGCGTCATTGAATCCGGACCGACCGCCAAGGTGTTGGGTCACCCTGAAGATGAATATACCCATGCGCTAATGATGGCAGTACCTCGGTTAGATAAGCGTCTGGATCGATTTAAGAATATTGTTGCTGAAGATAATTTCGATGAATCAGACAATCAATGGCAAGTAGAAGGTGCCAGTGCGGCGCTTGCGTCAGATTGGCTTTTAGCTGAGCGTAAAGTAGATCAGTCAGTAGCAGCTTCTGCTCACGTTTCAAGATCGCCGATACTAGAGGTTAATGATCTTGATGTTACGTTCTATAGTGGTCAACCGCGTTGGTTTGGTAAAAGGGCAGGCTTTAAAGCACTATCAGATATTAATCTTGAAGTACGCACAGGTGAAGTGCTCGGTATAGTAGGGGAGAGCGGTAGTGGCAAATCTACACTGGCTAAAGCGATTGTTGGATTGGTTGATCCCTCCGCCGGTAGTATGTTGTTCCGTGGTAAGGCCTTACCAGAAGGGTCTAAGCGCGATAGGCATCACGCTGTGCGACGTCAAATTCAAATGGTTTTCCAGGATCCGTTTTCTTCACTGAATAATCGTTTAACGGTTGAGCGAATAATCGCCGAGCCTATTCGCTTCTATGGTTTAAGTGGCGATAAAAAAGAAATACGAAAGCTTGTTGCCTCTGTTCTTGATCTGGTGGAAATGCCGCAACGGGCAATGCTTAAATACCCGCATCAGTTTTCGGGCGGTCAGCGCCAGCGTATAGCTGTAGCCCGTGCATTAGTGGCGCGGCCTGAGTTTCTTATTTGCGATGAGCCCACTTCAGCCTTAGATGTGTCAATTCAAGCGCAAATGCTTAATTTACTGAAAGATCTACAGCAAGCGTTTGGATTGTCGATTTTATTTATAAGCCATAACCTTGCGGTGATCAGGCAAATGGCAGATCGGGTCGTGGTGTTGAAAGAAGGGCGCTTAATAGAGACTGCAGAAACAGAGGCGTTTTTTAATTCGCCGACTGATGAATATAGCCAGATGTTGTTGCGTGAGACGCCGTCACTGTCTTTGGTAAAGGTGTAATTAAAGCTGCAGTGCTGCAATTACGGAAGGCCTTGCACAAAGCTTAGTTGCCCACTGGTTAATCGCGGGGCAACGTTGCTGCCACGGTACATCGTAGATCTGTAGATAACTTTGCTTTGAAGCAATCCACGGTATGCAGGCGATATCAGCAATGGTTAAGCGATCACACGCCAGATAAGGTGATTCACCTAATCGTGTTTCCATTACAGTAAGGCAGCGCCACACCAGTTGTTCAAAGTGTTCGATGGCCGCTTGGTTCTTATTATCAGCAGCGCTATGAAATCGTCCAAACTGACCGGTTAGCGGGCCTAATTGTCCTACTTGCCAAAACGTCCATGCAGAGACCGATGCCTGGTCTTGAGGTGTAACGCCGTTGAGTGTCGGATAGAGATTTGCTAAGTGAAATAAAATTGCCCCGGACTCAAACAAGGTAACAGGGGTTTCACCGTGAGTAACGATGGCAGGTATTTTTCCATCCGGTGAGATTGCACGAAAAGTGGCGGCGTTTTGTTCGCCTTTTCTTATATCTATTGCGTGGTATTTGTACTTAGCACCGGCTTCCTCTAACGCAATTATTATCTTTTGTCCGTTAGGGGTGTTCCATGAGTATAGATCTAATTCGTGACTTACTAATTCAGATGGGGGCATGAATAGATGGCTGCTGTGCTGTTAGAGAAACGGCTCGGGCCATTGCGGCCCGAGCTACACTTAAAAGAATGAACTACTAAGCGCTAATTAACAGTAACCCATCGTAAGATGAAAAAGTTATCAGTTCGTTGCGTTAATTCGATGTTGTCTTTAGATGCCCAGATAAGCGGTTGTACATACATGGGTATGTAGGCGACTTCCTGCTGCATAATTTCTGTGACTTCATCCAGCATGCCCTGGCGTTTTGTATCGTCAAGTTCGGTTTGTATCATTGGCAAAAGTTCGTCGACTTTGGCATTTGAAAAATCACCGAAGTTCCAGCTGCCCAGCTTCTTTTCTTTATTGGGTGTTGTGACCAAAAAACGAATAGGGTGTTCCGCATCGAATGTGCCGGGTGACCAACCTAGTAAGTACATATCGAATTTGTCTTCGCGAAGTTCTGGCCAGTAGTTTCGTACTGGCATAGCAGTTAGCTTTGCGTTTAAGCCGACCTTGGCAAACATTGAAGCTGCCGCTTTGCAAATAGCTTCATCGTTAATGTAGCGATCATTCGGGCACTGCAGGCCAAAACTAAAGCCATCGGCATAACCCGCTTCTGCGAGTAGTTTTTTGGAGGCATCCGGATCATAGGCAAGGCGATCAGCGTTTGCCTTAGAGTAGCCGCGCATGGGTTCTGAAACTAACTGCGATGCAGGTTGTGCGTTGCCGCGCATGATTTTCTTGATGAGAGCATCAACATCAATTGCTTGATACGCCGCTTGTCTCACGCGAACATCTTGAAAAGGGTTTTTACCGGTTACGTCATTTGAGAATTTTAGTGAGTCAGCTTGATGGGCAAAGCCAAACATTAATACGCGTGCTTCCACACCTTCATGAACGGTAAAGCCTGAACGTTCCTTCATTCGCGGTACATCTTGCAGCGGGATAGGTGAAATGAAATCTATTTCACCAGAGAGCAGAGCGGCCATACCGGTTGCACTTTGCCCTATAGGAGTAAAGACTGCTTCTGTAATATTGCTTTCAAGCGTATCCCACCAACCTGCAAATGGTTTTAACGTGGTTTTCACACCTGGGTCACGGCTGGTTACTTGAAACGCACCGGTGCCATTGGCGTTGCGGGTGGCAAAATTTTCTGCTTCTTTGGAAGGTCTGGTGGCTTCGTTGTCTGTGGTCCATTCACGATCCATGATCATGAAGTTGGCAATGGAATCTGGAAACAACGGGTTAGGAGCATTGGTTAGAAAGTCGATGGTGTGATCGTCGACCACTTTGACTTCTTTTACAGGTGCAAACCACGAACGTACATCTGACTCTTCAGATGAGGCGCGTTCGTAGGAAAACAAAACATCGTCAGCTGTAAGGGCTGCACCATTTTGAAAGGTGACACCTTGGCGGATCTTAAAGCGCCAGCCATCAGCGCCCAGTTGTTCCCAGCTTTCAGCCAGCGCCGGTTCGATTTTCATTTCTTTGTTACGGCGAACCAGCCCTTCGTAGACGTTGTTCAGAAAACCTAATACTGGTGCTGAGTTTGTCGCGTGGGGGTCCATTGTTTGTGGGTCAGTGGTGCCTGCCCATTTGAACTCTTTGCCCTGCGCGATGCCGGTAAATATTGACAAAGCGGCAGCGGTGCCTAATAAAATTATCTTGCGCTTTACACTAATCATTGTTTTTCCTCGTGGTTCTCTTCTATTGCCTGAAGCCTAGTGTACCTGTGGGCGGGCCAATAGGGACTGCATTTTTCGACATTATTTTTGGCTTGTCTGGATGTTGAGTGTTTTTCCCTTGGTGTGGGCTTGTTAGCCAAGGGAGACAATTTACGCGCTCTATTTTAAAGCGGGGAGTGACTACCACACAATACTAAAAACAGAGCCGGCATTGCACCGGCTCTGTTTACCGATTTACTGCTTTGGAAGGCCGGCTACACTTCCGGCGCGACGGCTGTCAGCACCGCCGTGTTGCGTGCCTTTGCTTAGGTCAACCACCACCGCTTGTACTGAGCCAATTACACTTGGCGAGTCTCTAAGTGTGTGGCCAAGTGCCCTTAGTTGTTCAAGGGCCGTATCATCAAACGCGGCTTCATACGCAACGCTACCACCTGAGGAGCTGACTCTCGGAGCATCAATCGCCTCTTGTATCGACATGCCGTGGTCGATCAGGTTGACAGTGATATTCACGACTGAATTAATAATGGTTGATCCACCGGGTGAGCCGTAGGCGGCGACAAGGTTATCGTTATGGAAAACCAATGTTGGTGCCATGCTGCTTCGAGGGCGTTTGCCCGGGGCAACATCATTAGCCCCTGGTTTGAAGTCCGCCGGGTCGATGTTGGCTTGTGGTAAAAAGTTAAAGTCAGTGAGTTCATTGTTTAACAAAAAGCCATAGCCCGGTACCGTAATACCAGAGCCCCAGGTGCCTTCAATGGTTGAAGTCCACGATACAACGTTGCCATTGCGATCCATTACTGTGAAATGAGTGGTGTCTATACCAACCGGACCTTCTGCTGCATTAGTAATATTCGCTTCTGTGCTGGTAGCAAACAGCGGGTCAAACTGACGCGGGTCACCGGGTGCGATTGCATCGTCCGCTATGCGTTGGTCCGTTAGTATTTGAGCACAGCGTGGTGCTAGGTAATCGGCGTTGGTCAAACCACTAACCGGTAGATCTACAAAATCGGTATCACCCATCCAGACAGAGCGGCTTGAAAAAGCCTGCCGCATAGACTCAACCATTACATGCAAAGTGTTGGCAGCACCTGCGCCAAAGCCCCGGCCGCTATCGCCTAGTGGAAACTGCTCCAGGCACTCCAGTATTTGCGTAACGGTTAAACCACCAGATGAGGGTGGTGGCATGCCTTTTATCGTGTAGCCACGATAATCACTAGAGATAGGCGCGCGTTCATCTACACCTGCCGCAAGATAGGCTGCGAGATCATCTTTGCTCATGCGTCCAGCGCCTCGCTCACCGACGGTGTCGCGATAACGGGTTTGAGCGCTGACTATCGCATCGGCAATTTCACCGGTATAGAAAACGTCAACACCTTGTTCAGCGATAAGCTTGAAGGTTTTAGCAAGATCAGGTTGTATCAGTAAAAAACCTTCTGTGAGTGGTTCACCTGCGGCATCTCGAAACTTTGACGAAGTCTCCGGCCAGAAGGTGGTTCGTGAGCTTTCAGTGAGGGACGCCAGGCGTTCATTGATGGCAAAGCCTTCTTCCGCGAGTTTGATTGCAGGCTGCAGTGCTTCAGCAAGTGTTATTGTGCCGTATTGCTCGAGAGCATTTGCTACACCGAGTAGTGTCCCGGGTACACCAACACCTAAACCGCTAGTGGCAATATCAGTAAAGCCACCAATCACGTTGTCTCTGGTTTCAATGCCAGTGCAATTGGGATCGCAATCAAGGTATTGAGTAGCGCTTGCAGCACTGGGTGCTTTTTCACGAGAGTCTATAAAAAACGTTCGATTGGTCTCTGCTTGATGAATTCCCATAAAGCCACCACCACCAATACCGGATGAAGTGGGCTCTACAACGTTTAATACAAATTGCACAACAGCTGCAGCATCTATAGCGTTGCCGCCATCTTCAAGTACTTTAGCACCGGCTGCGGCGGCGATTGGATTGGCGGCTGTTACTACGCCTTCACTGAAACCAGATTCACTGGCAGGGACTCCGATGGAGTAGTCTATTAAGCAGGTAGCAGAGCCGTCCCATCCATAACCATCGCCGTCGGTGTCTTCGCAAATGACAGTACAGGTTTCGTGGCCGTTCCAGCCGTAGCCGTCGCCGTCGCTATCAATGCATGCGGTGGTAATAAGACAAGACTGTGTGCCATCCCAGCCCCAGCCATCTCCGTCTGTATCAATACAATCGAGCCTGCAAGACTGTGTGCCGTCCCAACCCCAACCGTCGCCATCAGAGTCTATACAGGCGGCCGGTTCTGCAGTGGTAGTTACTTCCTGGGCATTGACGGTTTGCAGTGCCATAAGTGGTAAAACGATAAGTGATAGCGCTATAGGGTGCAGGCGATAGCGCGCTAACGTTGTGCTAAGCATTGTAATCCTCCGTTGATTATTCATTGTGTACAACCTGCCAAAATGATTGGCATTTCTTAGATTACACAGAAATCAAGATGATAGATATATCCTTTGGCTAACCTGTGGGAGCAGGAAACCAGGTGTTTAGTGCCCATCCATAAACGACTGCTACTGCGGTCGCCTCAAGCACGCAATCTTTCGACTACCCCATATGGTTATTTAGAAAGACTAAACGCCCACATGTGGTAGTCGGAATCTCACGCACTTGAGACAACCTCGCGAAGCATTGTTTATGGATGGGCACTAATTAGTAATAGGGTGCGACAAGGGAGGGTAACGTTATGAGCTGTAGGGTAGCCAAACCAGTGAGTGTTAAAGTGCAGCCTGCAGTGGCTTTTAAAAAGAACAGAGAATGCAAATACCAATATTAGAAACCGATCGCTTACTACTGCGTGAGTTTAGGCACGATACAGATTTTGAAGCGTACGCAGAATTTTATGCATCTGATTTGAGTCAATATTATGGTGGCCCACTTGATCGTGCTAAGGCGTGGCGTGCAGCTGCTGCAATGATGGGCCATTGGGTTATAAGAGGCTACGGCGCTTGGGCCTTAGAAGAAAAATCTAGCGGTGATTTTTGCGGAATCGTCGGTTTGTGGTATCCGGAAGGATGGCCGGCGCGTGAAATTACCTGGGCGGTTGTACAGCGAAAATAAGGTGCAGGTTTTGCGGTTGAGGCAGCTATGCGTGCTAAAGCTTATGCGTATGACACACTGCGTTGGGATGATGTATTCAGTTGTATATCCGCTGCAAACTTGCCGTCAGTGCGACTGGCGGAAAAGCTGGGTGCTGTGTTGGATCGTGAAATAGATGACGATACTCGAGGAAGAATATTGGTTTATCGCCATAGCGCTGCGCACTGAGTGGCAGCGCTTTAACGTGTGACATTATTAGTTTGTTGCGATAAAACCGCCAGACTGTTTGTGCCATAGTTTTGCATAAATACCCTTGTTACTGATAAGTTCATTATGCGTACCTTGTTCTACAATTTTGCCTTTGTCCATAACCACCAGTCTGTCCATAGCGGCAATTGTTGAAAGTCGGTGTGCAACTATTAAAGCGGTTTTATCTTGCATTAATTGTTCTAGGTTTTGTTGAATTTCGGTTTCCGCTTCTGAGTCGAGTGCAGAAGTTGCTTCATCTAGCAATAAGATTTTTGCATCTTTTAATATTACTCGTGCAATGGCCAGTCTTTGGCGCTGACCACCAGAGAGTTTTACACCTTTGTCACCTACGTGTGCATCAAGCCCGGTGCGGCCTTCTTTATCTTGCATGTCTTTTACAAAATCATAGGCTTTAGCCATTTTAAGTGCCTGGGTGATATCTTCGTCGCTTGCTAATGGTGCGCCATAGCCGACGTTATCTCGAACGGAACGATTGAGTAGGAAGGTATCCTGGCTGATAACGCCTATCTCTTTACGTAGAGTATTTTGTTTGACGTCGCGAACATCTTGCCCGTCTATTGTTATGCTGCCGCTGTCAACATCTCGTAGACGTAGTAATAGAGAAATTACGGTGGACTTACCAGCGCCTGATAAGCCTACAAGGCCGACCTTTTCACCAGGCTTTATTGTTAAGTTCATGTTCTGAACGACGGGCTTGGCGGGCTTATCTTCGTTGGGCGGTTCGTCTTTGTTATCGTTTTCTTCAGCGTCTTGCTCTAGATAGGCGTAGCTAACATTATCCAGTACTATTTCGCCGCTTTTGAAAGTGAACGGTAAAGCGTTTTCTTTATCTGTGAGCTTGGGTTTGTTGCTCATTACAGGCATGGCATCGCGTATGGTGCCGTATGACTCAGAGATTTGAAAACCTAGCCCAATGAAAGCGAAGGCTGAATTAAACAGCCCGCGGGTTATGGTCGCGGCTGCAACAAATTCACCCATACTGACATAACCATTAAGCAAGCCCAATATGCCAATAACAAAAACTGCCACAGCCAGAATGGCGTTTAGAACCCGCACTATTGTATAGGTAAGAACCTGTAGTCTTTGTTCAGCGTGTCTTGTGTCGATGGTCTCTTTAATGACTTCTCGAATAGCGTCCCCTTCGGTCGTTTCAGCGCTGAACGCTTTGACTATGGTTATATTGCTGTACACATCGGTCATTGCACCTGTGGCCCGCGAGCTAGCCTCTGCCACTTTGGACGATTTATTAATAAGTTTAGGCGTCACATATATTGCCAACAGTATGTTAATCACAATCCAACAGACGACCGGTACCGCCAGCTGCCAGGCCATCACAAACAGCAACGTTAATGACCCTGCAAACTGAATAAGAAAGTGCGGGATCTGCTCCATGGCCATATACAGTTGGCGTTGTACTGATCGTGAGACCTGGTCAATTCTTGAGGCGACCTGACCTGCGTAGGTATCTTCAAAAAAAGACACGTCTTGATTTTCAACTGCTTTATGAGATTGCCAGCGCATGGCGGCGGGAAATAAAGTACCCACTGTTTGGGTTGAAAAGCTCTCATCAATAAATGAGATTACCGGGTCTATGACCAATAATAAAAAGCCAAATCCAATTAACAGCGCCAGATTATTGCTGACAAATTGTGCAGCGCCGTTTGCAGTGACGCCATCAACGATATAAGCCAGCATCCAAATGACGCTCAAGCCAATAGATGCCGACACCAGTGATAACAAAGTCACCGCAATCAGTACGCCACGAAACATTTTGGCAAAATGCCAAACCAAATGTAGCGGGCTTTTATCTGGCAGTGTGCTGATAGGTAGGTTGAGTGGGTCTATCAGAGTTTCAAAAGGGCGGAACAAGCGATCGACAATCATTGGCTCTACACAACTTACTGGCAAGCAGGAGGGGAAGATTGTAATACACCTTTAGACTGCGGTTGGAAAATCCCTAAACTTTAGATGCTTGATATAGTGGTGTGAACCGCCTGAGCCATGGCTTGCGGTGAATTAAGAGTATTCGTTGCAAGGCCATGGCTCTGGCTCTGGCTCTGGTTACTCGGTATTTGAACCGCACTCACTAACAGCAGGTGCAAGTCCGTCAAGTAGAAATTGCTCAGCGATCGTATCAATGCAGTCACTGTCGCCGTTAAACACAGAAGTGTGGCCAGGGTGTTCGGATTGAATGAAAAAACCGCCTATGGCTTGTGCCATTTCTTGCGACCACGCTAAGGGTGTTTGTGCATCGGTAGTACCGCCGACTACTAATGATACCGGTGCTGTGTCGGAGCTGATCTGCGGTAAAGGCTCAAGTGCTTCAGGCCAGCCAGCGCAGGTGGCGGCTTCCGCTACTTGCGCCTCGGCGAAAATATCCGAGATTGAGTTTAGGTCCGATAATAAATTGATTAACTCGTCGGCGCTTGGTCGTGCACTGTCATCGGCGCACATTACCGCTTTTTGAGCGATGTCTTCATCATTGTCGGAGTCGTCGTCACCTGCGCCTTGAAGCTGCATTAGTAAAGTAAAGAAGCGCTCGAGAATTCTAATATCGGGTGCTGTGAAGTATTCTATAAGTGTATCAGCGGCGAAGACACCGAACTCCGGGTCTTCTGTTGACTGGCTTACTATTTCGGCTAGTAGTGCAAACTCATCTTGAGCTGGACCAGAGAAATCATTGGCAAGCTCCAGTGCACGGTTTGCAGCATTACTCATTAGCTGGTCAACATCGCAGTTGTTATCGGTTAGGCGGCACTGTGAAAGCACTGCACGTAGGTTGCTTTCGTACGCTGGGGTTTGTTCAGTGATCAGTTTTCTCACTGAGGAATCCGGTGGCAGGCTGCCATCAAGAATAAAGCGTCCGCTATGGGTAGGGAATTGCTGCAGGTATAAAGCGGCCAGTCGGGTGCCGTACGAGTAGCCAATGAAGTTAAGTGTATTTTCACCCATGGCCATGCGGATCTCATTCATATCACGAACCACATTCAGTGATCCTAGTTGCTGCAAATAAGGGCCAACTTTTTCAAAGCAGGCAGCACCAAACGCGATAGAGTCTTCATGCATCTGGCGAATAGCGTCAGCGTTGGTGGGGTAGAAGGTAATGTCATTGAGGCCCAGGTTGTTGCAATCTGCTGGCGTACTGTTGCCAATGCCTCGTGGGTCAAAGCCTATAATATCGAATGCGGCAGTTATGTCTTCGGGAATGTTGCCGATCAGACTAAAATCTTCTACCAGCTCAATCCCTGAGCCGCCAGGGCCACCCGGATTTAGCAGAATAACGCCTTGTTTGTCATTGCCCGTTGCCGGCATGCGTATCAACGCAAGTGAAATCGTTTCGCCATCCGGGTTTGTATAGTCCATTGGTACATCGAGCTCAGCACATTCAAGGGATGACCCTGATTCACAAGCCGCCCACGGTAGGGTTTGAGTGCTATCGCTTGTATCGCTATCTGAAGAGCACGCCATCAGTGTGGTCATCAGGATGACTGCACAGCTTATTTTTACGCTTTGCATTGTTGCTTTCCTTGTTAAAGTTGGGAGCAAACGATGCTAGTGTGGGTTGCAGGGATTATCTGTAACCCGGTGTAACCAGATGTAACTAAATGTATTGCTAATCAATAGTTTCCGAGCGTATGTGATACTTCTGACGGAGCGGATGCTCTATGCATTTGTACATCCTGTTACAGATAAATCCCGCTTGCTGCCGCAAACTAAGATCATCACATTAAAAGGAACAATTCTAATGAAAATAAAGTTGATCGGATCTGCGATAGCGTTATTAGTGAGTCTGCAAGCGTTGGGCGCTGACATTGGTCGTGAAATTCAAAATTCTGGTAACGGTAAGGGCACCTTTGGCGAGTTTGGTGTTTCATTTGTTGCGGGCTCAGAACCTCTGGTAGGTTTCAATGGGCAAACCTTAGAGACTTCAGGTGATCTGCGGTTAGGAATACACGCTAACTTTGAAGGGCGTGTGGAATACAAGCGAGCCTTTGTAGAAGTCATTCAAAACAGTTTCAGTGATGTGACGTTGGGGTTTAACGCGTATTCAACTGAAACGACTAATCATGAGATTATTCTTAATTCCTACTTCTCTGATGTCAAACTTTCTGAAGTGGTTGGTTTTGAGAGCATAGAATACAGAGAGGGAGATACTAATGCCGGTATTCGAAGTGCCTACTATTTTGGCAACAGCATAGTTCAACTTGAGTTAGTGGCTGATGTAAACGACAGCCACAATGGCGTAATCGGCACGCTTCAGTACGGGCGTCAGGCGCAATATAGGAACTGGAATTTTCATGGGCTGCTAGGCGCACGATATTTTTCAGATAGTGTTGTAGACCACTATTTTGGGGTGTCCGCGCAAGAAGCAACCGCCGCATTGCCAGAGTATAAAGCGGGAAGTGGTTTGATGCCGTCGATTCAGCTAGGTGCCACCCTGCCACTCAGTGAAAAGTGGATTTTCAGAGCGAATGCAGAGTACTTCAAGTTACCGTCTGAAGTGTCTGATAGCCCGTTGGCACAGGGCGATAGCATGTATGACCTGGCGATTGGTTTTAACTATGTGTTCGGTAGCTGAGTACTGACCGGTGAAAACTCTAACT
>CALGKA010000163.1 GCA_937927895.1 uncultured Granulosicoccaceae bacterium
GCTGTGCTCGGCTCATCAACTATGATCGCGCAGATTCCATAGCCGATATCCACTTGATTTTCCTCTAAATGACTCTATATTAAATCTACACATTATCTAAAACACTGACCACAAATATAGACAGAAACTGAAAACACTTACAGCCAGATTTATTGCGTTATTACAAAACCTGCTCATCGAGCTAAGACGGCTTGTATCGCTGTTCTTTATGCCTTGGGGCGCTGTATTACTTTTCTGCTTTTTACTGTCGTGGTACAGCCAGGCGCTCTTCGGTTTTGATGCACTGATCGCCCCGATCCTTAAAGTATGGTTTTTGCTAAAGCCATTTCTACTTAAAACCCTCCCTGCTCTAATACTCTGGTTATGGATAAACACCGGCGCCAAGCTGATCGGGTGGCTGGGTGAGTTAGCGGCATTACTCAGTGCGCTACTCGGTGGTTGGAAAGCTTGGTCGGTAAAAAAGATGCTCCGCCAGGTCGGACGCTTTTTTATAAGTTTGTCTGCACGGTTTGTTGCCTTAAGTGTACTGGTTAATCTGCTGTTCGGTCACGAGCGACGTGGCTTCAGGTTACTGCCGCACTTTGCCATGCATCACTTACACACTACCCCGCCAGGCCGCGCTCTACGCTGGTGGTCAAATGCCACCGAACGGCAGAAGCGACTGATACTGGGTATTGCTCTGTGTGTGATTCTGGTTCTTGCCGGTCAGGCACTGCTCGGTATTTCTGTTTTGCTTTTTGACCTTGTCTGGGAGTTGATACTGTTAATCTGGAGACTAATGATCAGGCTCTGGCGTTTTCTAAGCCCGTTTATCATTAAGCTTATCCCAAACTTTATCGGCAACTTCTTCACCCGCAAGATACTACCCCTGGTGGCGAATGTAGTACCCATTATTAAAGACGATCATCGAGTCATCTACCTGCGCTTTAACCTGCGACGAAACCTTAGACGAATCAAAGCCTGGTTATATATTAGTAGCCGTTCACGTCGCAGCTCTGTTAGAAAACGCGTGTCACCGTTAGTTAGCGAAAGCCTGCGAGCTAAAAAATCGGCATTACTGTCTGCCGCTGCAAAGCATCGCAAGGCGAAAGTTAAAAACGAAATAGCCGACCCCGATCGCTCACTCGACTAGTATTTGAGCTGCTGAACAAACCTGGACTGGAAGGAACGAACCAGGACAGGCGCTGCAAAAAGAAAACTGTGGCATGCCTCTCAGTGTAATGTAGTTGTTATTGAGAGGCTTACTTCTGTAGTCTAGCTGTAGAAGTAACGTTTTATGCCAAAGCCTCGCAAGCTTCAGATCTCGCTAGAAGCCCCGCCCTTCTATCACTGTGTTTCTCGATGCTGACCCCATATGGGTCAACTCTATGGGTTAAAACGCTTCCTAATCACCGCCAACGCACTACCAATCTTATGACGTTCAGCGGCAGTCACTCCCTCGTCTTCTGCAAGACTGTCCCACCGTTCAGTTGCCCCCTGTACCTGCTCAAGAATGGTACGCCAGCTTTTTATCCCGCAGTTTTGAGCAACCTGATGAATATCTTTGAGTTGCGGGTTACCACTACCCGCAATATCTGTACTGTGCTGATTGTTAATACCAGAGTTAAAAGTAAGATCGTAAACGGGGGCAAGCTCCCAGCTGTGCTCGCGACGGATAAAAGCAAAGTTCTTGCTGTGGTCATCTTTGTTATGTGCCATTACATTGAACACCATGAGCCGGAATGCTTTTTCTGCTTCCACCCTGCTGCGTGAAATATTGTAGGTGGCTTTGATAATACTCTCATAGTCGACGCTGGGTAGACGGTGATCTGCATAAATGTAGCCTGATAAACTCAGCACGTGCAGTCGTTCATCACCCTCTCTGTCGAAACGGCGCACTGCAAAAAATGCATTACAGTCTGCACCGTGCCCAATCTCAAGCAGTTGGCTCTTTGGCATATCAAGCCCAGCTAACTTTGCCATGCGTGCATAGGCAAGTTCACTTCTCCCCGCATCAATCGGGTCCTCTTTTGAGCGGAACTTAACAATCCAGTGTTCGTATCCCTTATTGTTATCTTTTGGCAATTGGCTTACACCGGAAAGGCATTGTTCGTTTTCTGCGGACAGCGCAACAGTCACCTTAGGGCGTGCTCCACCAGGTGAGCCTCCATGAATCTGTAACTGTCGCAAAACCTCAGGGGTTTCCCCTCTTAATAATTGATCTGCAGATTCCGCTAGTTGAGCAATATCCAATACCTCTGTTTCAGAAGTTAAAGGCATTGCTGGCTCGTATTTTATAGCCCCCATCGCGCGTGTTCCGATATATGCCAGTCTATCAAGTGGCGTGATCTCATGAGCTTGCCAACCTGCTTTTTCCCGAAGCGCTCTATCCATTAACAACAGGCCCCAACCATCCGGTAGCGAATCATTAAAGACACCATGCAATCCACTAAACATCTGCGGTTCAGGTGATAGCTGAACCTCATTGTTAAACGGCAAAGTACCAGGAGAAAGATCAAAACCGCTCTCTAGCCAAAGCGGCTCGTACTGAAAATAGATGCGTCCACGTACATCTGTTCCCAGCTCACCGACCGTGGCACCGCCAACGCTCACACGAAGCCGGTTAATATGGTTCATAGTGATCCACGTTGCTTAGGGTTGGTTTGCAGATCCCCAATTGATTGAGGTGCGGCCTCTAAAAACAAATTTTCAAATTCCGCCATACAATCCAGTGCGAACGCCAGCTTTAGTAAACTATGAAAGCCTACCTCCCCTGTAGTCTCAAATCGCTTGATACTCGCTTCACTGACACCCGCTTTAGCAGCCAGGGTGCGCCGCGTTAAATTTGCAGTTAATCGTTTAGCCTTAGCCTTGGCAGCAACTCGCTTCAGAACAACATCAGGAGTTTCGAATTTAAAGACCATATATTATCCATAAAAGACAAATCCAGCCACTTAAGGGTAGCATATTGTCAATTAAATACCAGTTTGGACAACGGGTAAAACCCAATGACCATTAACATCAACAACGTAGATTCATTCAATTCTGACGATTCCATGATCACTCAGTTGCAGACGCAAATGAATGACAGTACAAACCCGCGGTAAGGAGCCATTGGAGGAAAGTGTTGCGCTAAAGGAAAGCGATGCTGACGACAGGAACACGGTCGGGAAGGCGCCGCACTGCCCCATTGACAACGACTAGCCGATCACTGAAAGACCTCCCGGCGCGCTTACCGGTTTGAAGTTTGCGAAGCGCCAAAAGCACCAGAACTTTGCGACAACACTGACAACCAAGGTCGTGAATCTCCATGATCAACTACCATCGCATTCGGTTCGGATGTAGACGCTCAAACCACCCGACAACAACTCGCTTCATGGCACCGGTCAGAAGACTATTCGATCGGCTCGGGAACAGTAACCGTCTTCACATCCCCGCATGGTGATTCCATTCTGGCGCTGGACAGCATCGCCGAAATGGCTGTTCTTAAAACACATGAAAATCCAATCAGTATCTGCGCTGATCGCACATACGGAGCACCACAGCGCCAAACAGAGCTGCTGGCAGGCTGGATATATTCTTACGGCAGCGCCTGGTCCGCTTATGTGGTGGGCGATCGCGTTGAAAAGATCTGGTTGTCGGGTCGATAGCACAAGATCGAATCCGTTTGACGGCTCATACTGACAATAGAAAGATTGATTGCCGTGCATAGTAAAGGAGAAATGAGGCAAGCCTCTCAGTGGTGAGTTTGACGGTTGCTACTCCCTTGCCACTAAGTGCACAGGGCACTTCTGGACGTATACACTGCAAGAAACTTGATTTTATTGGTTGAACTCACCGCAGCTAGACGGGTCAGACAGGCATGTCAATGAAAATTCAAACTCAGTTAAATAAATCCAACCACCACCGCCTTATGTGGTTTAGTTTGTTTTTATTCACAGTGTTGGTGCAATCCGTTTCCGCACTGGAACAAGTCAGCAAAACTACACTAAGTTCGGAGCAAAAAGAACACATACGCAATCTGCCAAGTATTACACATGAAAATCGAACTACCACTAACGATATCCAATTCGAGGGTCGCGTAGTGGTTGTGACATTTTTTGCCAGCTGGTGCCCGCCGTGCCTGGATGAATTTAAAGCCTTGAACACAATTAAACGTCAGATCGGCACGGACAATATTACTGTTGTTGCACTTAACGTCTTCGAAGAGTTCGACAACAACGACGACGCGAGGATGGCCAGATTCCTTAAGACCACCGAACCAGAATTCCAAGTATTAAAAGGCACTGACAAAAGCCGGGAATTGTTCGGAGGAGTAAACCGCATACCAACCCTACTGGTCTACGACAGGTTAGGTAATCTAGCTTTTAATTTTATTCACAAACGCGGCGCTAAAAAGCAGTCCGTCAATGAAGCTGAGTTACTAGCTGCGATAAAGCCGCTTCTAGCTTCATCTCTCTAGCTCGCCAAGTCGAAAACTTGCAATCAGCCGCTATAAAACCTTACAAATAGCCGAGCCGCTAAGTTTCAATCAGCCGAGAAAAAGACACCAATTTACCCACGTTTTGCAGCCCCCAACCTACGTGAAGCTCTCAAAGATTCCCCTGGCGACGCTTATTCATGGCCCTCGTCAATTAGTTTCGCTTGTAATGTTTTGCTATAGGTTTTGAAATATGACCACATATGGCTGTATCTATAGTCTACTCTAAGCGCAAGGCCTGGATCTATCATCAAACCCAACACTGGTAAAACGCCAGTTTTGGTTTACGTTATCAGGGTCATAGTTTTGCATTTTTACCGTGTTTTGGTTTTGATCTCTTATTGCAGTCAAAACCACCTCCGACCCCATTAACTCCGAATAGATAAGACAAACACCTTCTTCCACTTGCATAAAACTCCAGCGCTGCGCAGCACTATCACCAGTTGACGTGAAATACAAATCACTAAAACTACCCTCCTCAACCACGCTTAAAACACCGGTAACCGCCAGATTGGTTATAGAGAACGCATCAGCGTCAATTTTGTTTATAAACCAGCTCGCAGAGTTAGAAAATATATCACTCTCTCCGACGACAAGCATATTGTCTTCCACTATCAGGTGAGGGCCCACTCGAGGAAGAGTTTGATCAGAAGCGATAGTGAGAGAAAACTTATTAGTAGGCTCTACCGTAACTTCACCTTGGACTGGTCTGTCTGAGCACCCCGGTAGCAGAAAAATACTCAGGACAAAAAATGAAGCAACCAGACAAAAAGAGACTCTATTATAGTTATTGTGTATTTTACTAGTTATCATAGTTGTGAGACGCCCATGTTTTGTAGTCAATAACGATGAATGAAGGCATGCTACTTGATTTGCCATGTCAGAACCCGCTTTGCAGAAACTCTTGATAAGTTGAAAAGTAGCACCCTACTCTAACTGGCATTGATACTTGTAAAGATATTCTGTCTAATCGGAATTACACTCAAGCGAATCTTTAGCGAACGCCCCGATTTCATTGCTGAACGTTCGCTGCCTTCCAGAATGAAAAACCTTCCCCATTATATACAGAAAACCGCCAAATCTCGGTTGGTTTTCCCAGAAATAACCGGTTGAAGCTGACTCTGTTTATGAATCAGCTAAAAGAGCCTTAGGAGGACCTGGACAGACACTCGAAAAAGAAAACTGAGGCATGCCTCTCAGTGTAATGTAGCTGTTATTGAGAACCTTACTTCAGTAGTCTAGCTGTAGAAGTAACTTCCTATGCCAAAGCCTCGCAAGCTTCAAATATCTCTAGAAGCAACGCCGTTCTATCACTGCGTTTCACGCTGCGTTAGACGCGCGTACTTATGTGGTAATGATCCCATCACCGGCCGCTCTTACGAGCATCGCAGAAGTTTACGCTCTTACGAGCATCGCAGAAGTTTAATAGAAACTGATCTATTAAGACTCGCTTCTATCTTCTTTATAGATGTGGCGGCCTTTGCTGTTATGTCTAACCATTTTCATGTTGTGCTACATATAGATTCCAAAGCAGCTAAAAAGGCAAACGCAAAAGACATAGCCAACCGCTGGCACCAACTTTATAAAGGTACAGACGCCACGCGCAAATTTATAGAAGGGGAATTCATCGAACCCCACGAACACAATCAAGTTGATTCACTAATAGATAAATGGCGACCAAGGCTATTTGATATCAGCTGGTTCATGAAAGTACTTAACGAAAAAATAGCCAAACTATCCAACAAAGAAGACAAATGCACCGGACACTTTTGGGAATCACGCTTTAAATCGCAAGCGTTACTTGATGAGAAAACCGTGCTCAGTGCCATGGTCTATGTTGATCTCAACCCCATACGCGCCGCCATGGAAACAACACCCGAAACATCGGATCACACCAGTATTAAATTACGTATCGAATACTGGAAGAACAAAGCGAACCAAAAAGATCAAGCTGATGATCTACAACCCAAATCACTTATGCCATTCGCAGGCAACCTAAGGCAATCCATGCCACCAGGCCTGATCTATAATCTTATTGACTACATCGAACTGGTGGACTGGACCGGCAGAATCATCAGAGAAGACAAACGCGGCGCTATAGCCGCCACCGCCCCACCCATACTGCAAAGACTCGATATATCTACCAAA
>CALGKA010000164.1 GCA_937927895.1 uncultured Granulosicoccaceae bacterium
CATTGCTATCGGGCTGCGGTTTCGTCTAATGGCCGATTTCTCCGTTAGGATGAACGGGGAAACTGTAGCAAAAGGCAACGGGTGCAGGGCTTCATCATTGTGCGGACTACACACAAGCATCGATTATTTCAATCGGATGCCATACTTTGTCTGTAGCTGTAGAGTGATCTTCAATTTGTTTTCTGCAGCTATATCCGTTACTGACAATACGGGTTTCGTCTTTTGCAGCATTGACAGCTGGTTGCAGCTTACGTGCATAGAGAGTATCACCGGTGGAGCCGGTAGCGTTTCGCAGGCCATAGACCCCTGCCATACCACAACAACCGTTTTCGGGCTCTTGTAGTTCATCAAAACACAGTTGCATCCATTCGCGTTCTTCCTGCTGTGTGGTTTTGCCATGGCAATGTAAATGTAGTACGCCGCTCGGTAACGTTTTTACAGGAGCTATACCTTGTTGATTCAGGAAGCTTGCAACGGTCATGGCGCGCGTGCTTAAGTCACTGGCTCTTGGGTCGTCTGGGCATAAGCGATGTAGTTCATCTTTGAATACGGATAGGCATGATGGTTCTAGTACTACCACAGATGCGTTGCTTGGTAGTTGCTGATGAAAGTTAGTGAGAATCAATTCTAGTTGTCGTTTGGCCTCAGTTAAAAAGCCGTGTTCGAATAGTGGTCGGCCACAACAGAACTTGCTCTTTGCTACGTGTACTGAAAAGCCACAGCGTGTGAGTAGCTTGACAGTTGTTTGTAGAATCTCCGGGTGGTAGGCATCGTTGACGCTATCAGCCCAAAGTACTACGATCGGTTTGTTTGAGTCACCAAACCTTAAAAACGGCCCGTCGTTATGATTTGCGTTATTCCTGGCCCATACAGAGAATGGCTCAGTCGATAGTTGTGGCAGTTCTTTATCAGCGCGTATACCCAATAGTTTTTTTAATGCCTTGCCCGGTAGGCCACTTTGTAGTGTGTTGAACACTGCTGGAAAGCGGGTCATCAGCGGCAGCCACTTGCCGGCTTTACCGAATAAGTGGTGGTGTATTGGTCTGCGTTTGTGCTTATAGTGCTCAGCCATAAATTCGGCTTTAAACGCTGCAATATCTACTTGTGTTGGGCACTCTGTTTTACAGGCCTTGCAAGACAAACAATGCTCCAGTGATTCTGCTATGTCTGTGTTGGCAAAACCATCTGTTATAACTTCGCCACGCAGAAGCTCGTGTAACAGATGGGCTCTGCCGCGGGTGGAGAATCGTTCTTCGCCTGTGGCTTGGTAACTTGGGCACATGGCGCCTGTGGCAGCGCGGCACTTACCCATGCCTATGCATCTTTCGGTGGCGCGACCAAAGCCGCCGACATCTTCTGTGAAGTGCAATTGACTTGCAACGGCGGGGGTGGAATAGGTGGGGCCGAGACGCAGATTTTCATCCATCTTGTAGGCGTCTATCAGCTTGCCCGGGTTCATTAGCTTGTCTGGATCCCATGCGGCTTTAAAGCGACGGAATGCGTGCATTAATTCTTCGCCATACATCACGGGTAGAAACTCTGCTTTGGCCTGGCCATCGCCGTGTTCACCTGAAAGTGATCCGTTGTATTTAACTACTAGTTCTCCGATCTCCTGGCTAAAGCGTCGCCACTTGGCAACGCCTTCTTCAGTACGGGTATCAAAGGTGATTCGTGCATGGATGCAGCCATCGCCAAAGTGTCCGTATAAGCTTGTGGTATAGCCATAGCGGTCTACCAAGGATGCAAGGTCGCGGAGGTAGTCACCGAGCTGCATTGGATCGACAGCGGTATCTTCCCAGCCGACTATAGGATCCGGGTCACCGGGGTTTAAAGCCAAGGCGGTGGCTGACGCACCTTGCTCGCGAATGCTCCAAATATCGCTTACCTCTTTTGAATCGACTACGCTTTTTACAGAGGTTACTGTGGGCTCGCTTTCCATGGCTGTGGTGAAGTCTGCACTAAGTGTATCTAAAGCAGGCTCTGTGGCGCCAGCAAGCTCAATTAAAAGCCATGCTCGACCCTCTGGTAGGAGTGCTACTTCTCTTTGACGAAGGTTGCGATCATTAAGGCCACCGATAATATTCCAATCTAATCCTTCCATAGCAATCGGTGAAAAGGGCATAACGGCAGGGACAATATCTCCTGCTGCAAAAATATCTTTAAAACCTAAAACCAATAGGCGTTTACATTTTGGGTTTTCTATAAGGGTTACCCGTGCTTTTAATATGCTAACGCAGGTGCCTTCAGAACCCACTAAAGCTCGCGCTACATTAAAACCGTTTTCAGGCAACAGCTGATCTAAGTTATACCCGGAAACACGGCGCTTAATAGTTGGGTAACGCGCTCTTATTTCGTTGGCATACTGATCGCGTATTGATTTTAGTTCACGGTAAATTGCCGCACGTGGATCGTTGCCGTTGATAATACTTTCTAGTTCAGTGTCGGAAGTAGGACCAACCCAGAATCGTTCGCCGTCCGTGGTTTGTACCTCAAGCTCTACTACGTTCTCAACTGTTTTTCCGGCCAGCATGGAATGTGGGCCACAGGAGTTATTGCCAATCATGCCACCGAGCGTACAGCGGCTATGGGTGGCAGGGTCAGGGCCAAAGGTTAGACCATGCACTTCGGCTTCTGCTTTTAAGGCATCACACACAATGCCCGGTTGCACCAATGCTGTTCGGTTCTCAAGATCAATCGACAACACCTGATTCATGAATCGCGAGCAATCTAATATAACGGCTTCATTAACCGTTTGGCCGTTTTGAGAGGTGCCGGCGCCACGCATGAGTATGGGTAAGCGATGTTTCCGGCACAGGCTTACCGTCAGATTGATATCGTCTTCAGTTTTCGGAAAAACAACGCCTAATGGAATTTGTCGGTAATTAGATGCGTCGCTAGTGAACATAGCCACACCAGCGGCGGAAAAATCTGCATCGCCTTGTAGGACAGGCGCAAGCTCCGCGTAGAAGCCCTCTAGTTGGGTGTGGAATATCGCGCTTGCAGCCATCAGATACTTAGATTCCAAAAACCATGATTATAGCGGCCGTACCCGACACAACACAGAGCAATATCGACAAAACGCGACTCAATGGCAGTTGGGTAACGCAATCATCTGGAACTTGCAGTAATATCAACTTTATTAGTCGAGTTTAGCAACACGGGGCGCGTGCAATGACGATCTATTCTATTGGTGACAAAACACCCTTAATCGCTGCTGATGCATGGGTAGCACCCGACACTTCAATCATTGGAGATGTCGAATTAAAATCCAAAAGCAGTGTTTGGTTTGGTGCCGTTATTCGCGCTGAAAATGATCGCGTAGTGATAGGTGAGGGCACCAACATACAAGATGGCAGCGTTTTACACATAGACCCGGGGTTTCCGCTGACGTTACATCGCCATGTTACTGTCGGCCACAAGGTAATGCTGCATGGCTGCACCGTGCACGAGCAGTCGCTTATCGGCATTGGTAGCATTTTACTTAACGGCTGTGTGATTGGTAAAAATTCATTGGTAGGTGCGAACACGTTAATACCTGAGGGAAAAGAGTATCCAGCTGGTGTATTAATATTAGGCTCACCAGGTAAAGTAGTACGTGAACTTACTGAAGAAGAACAGCAAGGTTTGCTTACTGCTGCACAACACTACGTGCGCAATGCAGAGCACTTTCGTACTCAGCTTAAACCGGTTCAAAGCTAATAGTCGCGTATAAAGCCAGATTCAATAAAGGGTTACTTCAATGTCAGATAAATATAACCAGCCTCTTGGCGGAAACGATATGCCACGCTTTGCAGGGCCAGGTACGTTTATGCGCTTGCCGGAAGCTGAAAATGCCAAAGGCTTAGATGCTGCCATCATCGGTATACCAATGGATATCGGTACAAGCTGGCGTTCAGGTACACGTTTTGGTCCGAAACAGGTTCGTGCTGAAAGCAATATGCTACGGCCTTACAATATGTGGACTCGAGCCGCACCGTTTGAAAATATGCAAGTAGCCGATATCGGTGACGTACCCATTAATACCTTCAACTTGCTAGATTCCGTAGAGCGCATTACTGCATTCTACGATGAAGTGCTTAAGCACGATGTTGTACCGGTATCTATTGGCGGTGATCATACGCTAACGTTACCGATTCTTCGTTCTATCTATAAAAAACACGGCCCTGTGGCGCTGTTGCATATAGATGCCCATGCAGATATTAATGAGCACATGTTTGGCAATGAGATCGCGCATGGAACGCCTTTCAGAAGAGCTTATGAAGAGGGGCTGTTAAATGCCTCCAAAACGTATCAGATCGGTTTGCGTGGCACGGGTTACTCTGCTGAAGATTTTGATACGGGTAGGGAATGGGGGTTTACCGTTATTCAAGCGGAAGAGCTTTGGTATAAATCGTTAGCGCCAACCATGGATGATATCCGCGCTACGTTAGGTGATCTTCCTGTGTATCTTACCTTTGACATAGACAGCCTCGATCCATCTGTAGCGCCGGGTACGGGTACACCGGAAATAGGCGGCTTAACCGCCTCACAGGGTATGGAAATTATTCGCGGCTGCGCTGGATTAAATCTGGTGGGGTGTGATTTAGTAGAAGTTAGCCCGCCTTATGATACTTCGGGCAATACAGCGGTGGTGGCGGCGAATTTGTTGTATGAAATGTTATGTGTTTTGCCGAAAGCCAGAGGCTAGAGCCTTGTATTAGCTAATTTTACGCACAAGGTAGCAACCAGAAATTTCTGTGTTTATTGATAATGAACTCGCAAAAATGCAAAAGCGTATTCAGTCGAGTTCATAGAGCATATCAATGTCGGATTCTTTGCAGCGCTTTTTCGGAAACCCACAAGCGTAAGCGTGGGACTGGCCTGTATGAATTCTAGGTTTGGATGATGTAGATCGAACTATGGGATTTTGGTTTTGTGCAGTTCGGTTCTGGATACGAAGTATGGGTAGATTGGGGTGGTCAGTCCCACGCTAACGCCTGTGGGTTTCCTATAGCGTGGATTACTATTAGTATAGCTGGCAGCAAAGCTGTTTAAGGTATATTTCTATGTCGGGCTGGCTACCGATAAACACATCGGGAAGTCATAGCGCCTAATGTATAAGGATCCCTCTCAGAGATATTAAAACTTCCGTTCTCTAGCTGATCAACACGGAACAAACCATTGTTCCTGGACCCATCACTATTAACCCCATATAAAAAGTCTGTGGTGGTTTCTTGAGTCGGTGCAAAAACGATTCTGTTATTTGGACCATTGTAACTAACGTTAAACGTAAAAAGTTCTGCACCACGATTAGGCTCGTTGAAAGACTGTAGTGCTGCGAAATAAAATTCATTGTGATCGTTGAGTAAAATGTTGCGGCCTTGGCTATCTTGTTTTTGGAATTTTCTACAAGCTAACTGCACATCAACAATCTCGAGGTATGATATTCGGTAGCTAACTGTTTCAGTTATATCAGCCAAATCTTGTCTGCACGTGACGTTCTTTGTAGGGTTCCAACCCCATGGATAGTTGCCGCTATCGTCACATCGGTATGTGTTCTCACGCAAGGCAATCGTGCAAGATTCAGTACCGTTCCAACCCCATCCGTCTCCTTTAACACCTGTATCAATGCATGTGGTTGATGGGGTTTCATCAAGGCGACATGATTCTAATGTTATCGGGTTCCAGCCCCACGGGTAGCTACCGTGATCTTCACATTGGGATTTCGTTGCATGTTTTTGGGTTGTCTCAGTGCCATCGTTATTTGCTAAGGCGAGGTTTGTTGTGATTGAGCCGGCGATAGTGAGCGAGACGATTAGACATAATGAAGATCTACTTAAAAGACTTTCCAGCATAGCAGCAGCACCACAGTAGTAGCGTTTAAAGGCGCGACGCTACAGGGTGGAATTATTACTGTCAATATATGCCCAAAAGCTATCGCTTTACGGGTAGTTATATAGATATGTGACTATCGTGCGATTTCTAAGACGCACCTCTAACAACAACAGACAGGAACCCTAACGCTTCAGCCTATTCAATGAGCAATAGTCATCCAATCTATGGTTTACAAGACCAGCTAGCATGGCACTCAGCAACAGACCTTTTTTGTTAGCTGTCGCTGTGCGGTAAACGGTATGCTAATGAACAGTGGACACTCTAAAAGAGTGTTATGCAATACTTAAACTTTCACGCGCTCAGATTTGGGGTCGTATAGTGGTCGTAAGCTCACATCACAGGCGTGCTTAACACCTGCAATCTCGATCTCATACTTGCAGCCCAAAACCTCGTCGGGTGATTGTCCCTCACAGGGTACATAACCAAGCCCTATAGCGCTGCCTAACGCGTGACCGTAGTTTCCGGATGTAAGGTATGAGACGATCTTGCCATCGCGTAGTACAGGTTCCGCGTGGTAGAGCATAACCTCGCTATCGTGCATTTTAAATTGCAACATACGATTTGATAGTCCGCTCTCACGCTTATTAAGTACTGCATCGCGGCCGATAAATTCCGGTTTGTCTGTTTTCACCGCAAAGCCTAATCCTGCTTCTAATACGTGATCTTCATCAGTAATATCATGACCAAAGTGACGGTAGCCTTTTTCTATTCGGCAGGAGTCCATCATGTGCATGCCACACAGCTTTACACCTAGATCCTGACCGGCTTTAAGCAGTGTTTCGAATACATGAGGTGTTTGATCAGATGAGCTATAGATTTCATAGCCTAACTCACCTACGTAGGTAACACGATGTGCGCGTGCTAGGCCCATGCCTATTTCAATGTCATGTGCCTGGCCAAATGGATGGTTCTCGTTTGACCAATCATGTGGGCTAACCATAGCTAACAGCTTGCGAGCATTCGGGCCCATTACCGCAATCACACCTTCACCTGCAGTGACATCAACCACTACTACGCGCTCATTAGTAATATGACGCTTTAACCACGACATATCACGAACAACGGTGGCTGCTGGTGTGACCATAAGATACGCCGTTTCTGAAAGGCGTGTCACGGTTACATCTGCCTCAATGCCGGCTCGCTGGTTTAGCATTTGCGTGTAGACGATTTTACCTGCAGGTACAGACATCTGATTGCCGCAGACCTTATTCAAATAGGCTTCTGCATCCGCACCTTCTATGCGAATTTTACCGAAGGAGGTCATGTCATACATGCCAACGTTTTCACGTACAGCCATGTGTTCTGCTCGCGAATTTTCAAACCAGTTCTGACGTTTCCAGCTGTATTCGTACTCAGGTGTTTGGCCTTCATTGGCAAACCAGTTAGCACGTTCCCAACCTGCAGTTTCACCAAATACAGCCCCTTGTTGTTTTAGGTGTTCATGTAATGGTGAGCGACGCACACCACGTGCAGTTGCCATTTGACGAAAAGGAAAGTGATCGGCATACAACAGGCCAAGCGTTTCTGTCACGCGCTCTTTAAGGTAGGTTTTGTTGCCCATAAACGGCTGCATGCGACGGATATCGACATCACTAAGATCAAACTGCGGATGTCCATGTTCCATCCAATAGGCCAGTGCCATGCCGGCACCACCAGATGATTGAATGCCTACAGAGTTAAAGCCCGCACAAACAAAAAAGTTTTTAAGTTCAGGTGCTTCACCAAGATGATAAGCATCGTCCGGGGTGAAGCTCTCAGGGCCGTTAAAGAAAGTGTGTATACCAGCATCACCTAGTAACGGCATGCGGTTTACGGCCATTTCTAAAATGGGTTCAAAATGGTCGAAGTCTTCAGGGAGTTGATCAAAACAAAAATCTTCAGGGATACCATTCATGCCCCAGGGTTTTGAAACTGGTTCAAATGCCCCCAGTAGCATTTTACCTGCGTCTTCTTTGTAGTAGGCGCATTCATCGGGTACACGCAAAACCGGTAGCTGAGTCAGGCCTTCAATGCTTTCAGATACGATATAGAAGTGTTCACACGCGTGCAGCGGTACATTAACACCTGCCATGCGGCCAACTTCATGTGCCCACATGCCACCGCAGTTAACTACAAAGTCTGCTTCTATGCTGCCAGCTTCATCTGAACCATCACGTTGCCAGGTTACTCCGGTCACGCGGCCGTCGGATTGTTGTATAGAGGTAACTTTCACGCCTTCAATGATTTTAGCACCGTTTTGTTTTGCACCTTTGGCCAGCGCCTGGGCAATATTGCCTGGGTCACCCTGGCCATCTTTTTCAAGATAAACGGCACCCTTAACACCCTCTATATTTAAATGTGGGTAACGCTCTTTAACATCAGTGGGTGATATCTCTTCGATCTCTACATCAAACGCGCGTGCCATAGACGCAAGCCTGTAAATCTCTTCACGGCGTTCATCGGTGAGTGCCACCGTAATGGAGCCACAGCGTTTAAAACCTGTGGCGACCCCTGTCTCTGCTTCCAGTTCACCGTAAAGCTCTTGGCTGTACTTGGCTAAGCGCGTCATATTTTGTGTGGCGCGAAGCTGGGCAATTAAGCCTGCCGCATGCCAGGTGGTGCCGCACGTCAGTTGTTTACGCTCTAAAAGAACAATGTCTTTCCAGCCTTGTTTGGCCAGATGATAAGCGACAGAGCAACCGGCAATGCCGCCGCCTATGATTACCGCGCGTGCTTTAGAGGGTTCTTCTTTCACGCTTTTGCTCTCACTCGTTCGTTGGCCGGATCCCACAATGGTTGATCTTCTTGAACTACGGCGGGGTATCTATTGCCGTATATTTCTACTTCCAGCTTGGTACCAGGTACGGTTAGATCTGTTTGCAACATACCCAATGCAATAGATTTATCTATTCTGTGGCCCCAGCCACCAGATGTGGTTTCACCGACCACTTTACCGTTGTGCCAAAGTGTCGACATATAAGGTGCATCGCAGTCATCAGCCTCAACTAATAAGGTCACGAAGCGCTTTGTAACACCGCTGGCTTTTTCGGCAAGCAATGCCTCTTTGCCAATAAAGTTTTTATCCCAGTTAATGAAACGATCCATACCACCTTGCAGCAAGGTGTAGTCGGTGGATAGATCGCCTTTCCAGGCTCGGTAGCTTTTCTCTAATCGTAATGAATTAAGCGCATACATCCCAAACGGTTTTGCACCAAGTGGTTCACCGGCCGATATAATTGCATCATAGATTGTTTTAGTATCTTCAATTTTTGTGTGAACCTCCCAGCCTAATTCGCCTGCAAAAGAAACTCGAACCAACTGGCACCATGTATCCGCTATTTGTGCACTCTGATGGCTTAACCAGGGTAGTGATAAATCGGCATCGGTTATAGATGAAAATAGCTCACGTGATTTAGGGCCGGTCACAATCAAGCAGTGGAACTGATCAGTTATATTTTCAATGGTTATAGGTGAATTAGCGGGTAACTGATTTTTAAGTAAATCAAGATCGTGCCATTCAGCGCCTGCCGCTGTGGTTAGGAAAAACATATCGTCGTGGATGGCCATAATAGACATCTCTGTCACGATACGGCCTTGATTGTCACTGAAGTAACTTAAACTTAAGCGGCCAACGCGTGGCATGTTGCCGGTTACCAGGCCATCTAACCATGCGCCTGCACCTTCGCCTGACACTTTGTAGCGAGAGAAACCCGGCAGATCAAGGATACCAACAGCATCACGTACCGCATGGCACTCTTCACGAATACGCGGGTACCAAGGGCCCTCACGATTCCATGTTTGTGTGGCTTCCTCTGAAGTATCATCGCCTTCTTTCGCAAACCAGTTAGGGCGTTCCCAACCATTATAGGCACCAAATTGTGCGCCTTGCGCCTGCATATCTTTATGCAGAGGTGAGTGCTTTTTATCACGACCATCCGGCCATTCATGATGTGGGAAATGCATGGCATATTCATGGCCGTATACTTCCATGCCTTTCTTGTTGCAGTAGTCTTGATCGCAAAATTCAGTGAAGCGCCTAGGATCACATGACCACATATCCCATTCGGTAGTACCTTCGGTTATCCACTCGGCCATTACTTTACCGGCGCCACCAGACTGTGCAATACCAAAGGTAAATACACAGGCTTCATAAGCGTTGCGAACTCCGGGCATGGGACCAATAAGCGGGTTGCCATCTGGCGTGTAAGGAATAGGGCCGTTAATACATTTGTTTATTCCTACTTCACCAAGCATTGGTACACGTGCCATAGCATCTTCAATGTGCCACTCGATTCGCTCTAGATCATCAGGGTAAAGCTGGAATGAAAAATCTTCAGGCATTGGGTCATCGGGTGTCATCCAATGGCCTTTACAGTTGCGCTCGTAAGGCCCCAGGTTAAGGCCGAATTTTTCCTGCCTTAGGTAATACGAAGAATCTACATCTCTAAGTAACGGCAGTTTCTTACCCGATGCTTCACACCATTGTTGTAACTCTGGAATCTCTTCAGTTAACAAGTACTGATGGCTCATGGTCATCATCGGCACTTCACGACCGCCGTAAGGAATAAACCATCGGCCGACTTCTTGTGCACGATAGCCAGCCGCGTTGATTACTTTTTCACAGCGTATGTTGCCTTGGCCGGTTTCAACTATCCAGTCATCACCGCTTTGGCTAATACCAGTCACAGGACAAAAGCGCACAATGTTAGCGCCCAGGTCTCGCGCCCCTTTGGCGTAGGCTTGCGTTAACTGAGCCGGGTCGATATCGCCATCGTATGGGTCATACATGCCACCCGCTAAGTCGTGTGTCTCAAGGAATGGGTAACGTTCTTTAAGATCGTCAATAGAGCACATTTCTGTGTCCATGCCCTGGTATCGGCCCATACCATTCACACGTTCAAACTCACGCATACGGTCGGCGCTATGCGCTAGTCGAATAGAGCCTGTCACGTGGTAGTTCATAGGGTAGTCGACTTCAGCCGCTAAGCCCCGATACAACTCAGTGGAATAACGCTGCATGTTCATCACTGACCATGAAGCAGAAAACGTAGGGACATTACCCGCCGCATGCCAGGTAGAGCCCGATGTCAGTTCGTTCTTTTCGAGCAATACGCAGTCGGTCCAGCCCGCTTTGGCCAGGTGGTAAAGCACAGAGGCGCCCACAGCACCTCCGCCAATAATGACAACACGTGCTTGATCGGGAAGTTGAGCCATGAAGATTCCAAAATCGTTTGATAATTGCAGCAATTCTGATCGTCAGGGTGAGAATCAGTCAAGGGCCAATCCAGGGTGATAATAGGGGCACTATGTAACCGTTGCGCGGAATAAAAAATAAGCTAGTTTTAACAACGATTTTGGTCGTTTTGAGTGCCTTTGCTACGCTTACGCGTGCACCAGCAATGGATTGAGTCTAATTGGAGGGCATAACACTTCGACCGTTACCCGATAGTCGAATTAGGCGTCAGCTAAGTTACTGACATATTCATGTATCGCGCTACTTAGGGCTAGATGGCTATGCGATCGCTGTGAAAAACTAATCAGCTTAAAACCAGACAAACAACACCCGGGGCGGGTGGCAGGGCATGTCCAAATAGACCTTACCTCAAAGTACAGGGTGTCATCACCACTGAGATCTTTGGGCATTTTAAAGGACAATTGGTACGTTTCGCCGCGCTTCACAGGCTCGCTGCAGAGCATCCGGATGCCTTCCAGAGAAATATCAAGAATCTGCCCAAATTCCCGGCCGCTAATCTGGGAATCTATTTGTACTGGAAACTTCAGATTCTGGCGCGGAAAGCTGCGTCGGTTGTAGTCTTTTTGACTGACATGATTGATGTTCATTTTCTCGTTTCCTGACATCTTACCGGTTATGGAAAAACTAACCCCGATAGGTCTCATTAGTCTTATAGGCCAGTTTTCGCGCATAGCAACAAGTATCCGTGAGATATTGGATTTAGTACCTGTTTATTCAGTATCATCACGGCACGACTTTGACGCTACCCCTTGATTTCAAAGTCTTTATACGCATATCTACGGTAGTTGCTATAAGCATTACCCTTTACTTTAAGAGGCAATTTTTTAATGTCAGATTCAGTACAAAATAAATTTTCAGACGACGAATGGTTTTTGATTTCAAGCGTACCTTCAATGGTGGGTGCTGCCATGGCGGGTGCTGGCAAAAGTGGCATTATTGGAACCACCAAAGAAGCAATGGCCAGCATGAAATCGGTAGTCGCAGGCAAGAGTGACTACCCCGACAATGAAACCATTGCAGCCGTTCTTACTAAAGCGGAAAGCTTTAGTGAAGCCAAAGAGAAAGCCGGTGCATACCGTGAAAAGGCAATGGCGCAATTCAAAGAACAAAACATCACTAACCCTGAAGAATTCAATAGCTACATGCTAGATAACGCAAAAACAGCTATTGCACTGGTCAAAGAGCGCCAGGGTGAAAAGGAAGCTGATGAATACCAAACATGGTGCATAGCAATTGCCAAGAAGGTTGCTGAGGCAGCCTCTGAAGGTGGCTTCATGGGTTTTGGTGGCGAGCAAGTCAGTGATGGTGAAAGAGCCCTGATGACAGAGCTTCAGAAGGTTTTTACTGTCGTCACCTGATACTGTTAGTTTATACTTTCAGGCAAACCGACTTTCATTCAAGTGGGCGCATTAGCGCCCACACTGCAGAACACACTATGGCGCTACCATTAGTACCAGTGCTCAAGCTAGTTGCTCTGGGCTCAATAAAAATAGTTGTATTGGGCATTGGTGCTTTAGTAGTGCCGGTGTTTACCGTGCGCTTGGTAGTTGGTGGTACTGGGGAATCAATTCGCCTTGCCACCACCTGGATGGTTGAACACGATCAAATGTCGCAACCCGATGCTGACCATTTTTTAGAGTCACTCAGCAAAGTACAGGAAGCCAATTTCACCCGCCCGCAAGCACGCGGTCTGTTATTCGCAATGATCAAAAAGACTGCCACAGGTACACTAACCAGTATCAAAAACGCTTGGCGTTGGATGGCAAATATTGGGTCTGGTTAGACCCGCCTAACTGCAATCTTCGTGATCTGGTTGCAGCGATCTATTGGCAGCACTAGCGGCAATGCAATTGTCATCATACGAACAGTATTCTTAATCCAAAGCCACCGGCGTTCTGTATGAACAACACCACCAGTAACACTATGACGACTAAGGTTTGGCTGTTACTGCTATCGTTGTCGCTACTATGGGGCGGCTCATTTCTGTTTATAGAGTTTGCACTACAAGGTTTTAAACCGCTCACTATTGTGGCTTTAAGAGTATCCATTGCTGCCATTTTTCTGCATGGTGTGTTGCGCTACAAAAAGATCAAATTCCCATGGAATCCGAAAAATCTCTGGCTTTTCGCTATCATGGGTGCGATTAATAATGTTATTCCGTTTTCAAGCATTGTCTGGGGCCAACAAACAATAGAGGCAGGGCGGGCATCAATACTTAATTCGACTGTGCCTTTATTTACTGTTGTATTGGCGCATTGGCTTCTAAAAAATGAAAAGCTCACTGGCGCAAAATTGATCGGGGTGGCTCTTGGGTTTATGGGTGTGCTTGTTTTAACAGGACCAAGTGCGTTTAGTATTGATACGGTAAATTCAGTAGTCGGGCAGATCGCCATATTAGTGGCAGCAGTGTCTTATGCGTTTGCTAGTATCTTTGGTAAAAAGCTTAATCACCTGGATCCGCTTATTTCAGCAGCAGGCATGTTAACGGCTTCTGCAGTGATTATGATTCCAATTACATTGCTACTTGAACCTGTAGCATTGAATACACCTACGGCTCTTTCTGTTGCGGCAATAGTGTTTTTAGGTTTTGCGTGCACTGCTTTAGCGTATCTTTTGTACTTTAAGATTCTGCTTCAAGCAGGCTCAAGCAATCTATCATTGGTTACCTTTTTAATCCCGCCCAGTGCCATGTTAATGGGGGTGATTTTTCTTAACGAGTCGATTACCTGGCAAGATGCAGCGGGGCTGTGTCTGATTCTTGCCGGTATGGCGATTGCCACTGGACTCTATAAGCGATTTATCAATAGCCAGTGAAACTCTCTAGCAAATATCAATGGTTGCTATTATCCCTGTTCATTATATTATCGGTAACGATCACTGGGTGGTGGCTGTTGTTTGATGGGCTTGCGGTCCTTCAGAACCAAATAGCGTACTTTACTAATCACGAGAATTACATAAGTAAAAAAACCTTGTGGTTAAGTATATACGCAGTCGTCTGCCTGGTGAGTCAGTTGCTAATTGTACCCAGTGGCTCATTGATACTTATAGCCGCAGGTTTTATTTTTTCTCCAATTGCAGCCACCGCAATATTCTCGCTAGCTCAAGTGCTGTGCAGTTGGCCGGTGTATAAAATGGGGGCTTTTATTAGTCGCAAGTATCCTGAACAACTAAGACGTTGGGTGCAAAAATTCCAGCTGCCCGCAAACTTTGATCATGCAGTGCAACAAGAAGGTTTTTATACTACTGTAGTATTGCGGCTTACCCCTGTAATTCCCAGTGCTGCGGCTTGCTTAATAGCCTCGGGGCTTGGTATTGGACTTCGAAGCTTTATACCCGCCACCATAGCAGTCTGTTGGATTCGACCCTTATTTTTCGCAAGCATGGGTGGGTCACTTCAGTCGCTGACCAATCTAACGGAATCTGTTGATAGCAAGGCAGTAGCACCGTTGTTGTTGGTCTTCTTTGCAGCATTGGCCTTGCTAGTGGTTAAAATCATTCTGCACTACAAATCGCGCAATACTTGAATACCGTTAAGTAGGTACCTACAATGCGTCAACTTCACATTCTGGACTAAGCGATGGAAAACGACTTCGGCTCATTTGATACAGCGTTCAAAGGCTATCACAGCAAACATGCGCATGAAAAAAGGGCGCTGGCGGTTGCTGCTGCGCTAGAGATAATTCGTGCAGACGCCTTTGGTGGCAATTCAGAAGTGAATGATGAATTAAAAAACCTGGCTAAATACGCCGATATTATTCAAAAAGCACTTGGTAAAGATTAAAGGTAGTCTTTGACTGTGCGCCTTGGTTTGGCGCACATCAACGCGGTGTAGAAGCGCCCGAGTAGTGCCAAGTCATGCAGCTGTTTTGATGCATGCTTAGGATTAGTCGCTCTCGTAAACAGCATAACCCCAATATTTCGAACTGGGTTTACTAGGGCCTTTAAAGTCCTGCCGTAGAAGCTCACGTGCAATAAAGCGATTAAAAATACCGTGTCCAACGAGAACAATATTCTGATGTTCGCGGGCTAAACTTATTAGTTCCTTTGCAGCGATTGCTGCTCGCACTTTAACAGCTGTTCTAGATTCCGATCCCTTAGCGTAACCCAGGTACCAGAGCACCCGAAAAACCACTATCCATATTTGGGGGGTTAATTTTAATGTTTTATGGTTGCTATACGGCAACCCCGCTTCTTTAAATAACGCGTTTTGCCTAACTGATTGGCCAGTCGAAAGACGGTCAGCGGAGTCCCTGGAGCGTCGTAGATCACTTGATATTAATAGTTTGCTTTCAGAAGCAATTGCCAGTGCAAGCTTTGTCGGGTTTGATTCCGCCTTTATAGAGCCAGAGTCGTATTGTGCAATCCATAAGCCCAAATCATTTGCACTGATTGGTTCTTTTGCAAGATCAAGTGGCTCACCGTGTCTGAATAGAACTATTTTCATAACGCTTGGTTTTGAGCCACAAAGATATCGTTGTCCCTCATGCCCGGCGTGCTGAGCACGATCGGGATTTGTTCAGCTTAAATCTGCAAGGGTAGGTAAATCAGCACCAAATCGGCTGCAGGTAATTGCTGCTGCATCCAGTGCAAACTGCAGGCTGCTTTCTATATCTATAGCACCGCGAATACTGCCATCTGCACTTATGTGGTTTTCGGCGGCTAACCAATGCAGAGCTGCAGCCTGGAAGGTATCACCGGCGCCGACAGTATCCACAACTTTCACAGGTTTGGATTTAGCGCTCGCGCTTTTGCCATCCGGGGTGTAGACGCTCGCCCCTTCAGCGCCACGGGTAACATAAACAATATCCGCCTTGTGATTGAAGCAATCAGCAACAAATTGTTCTTCGGCTGCAGTGCCGGTAGCAGTACCTACAAGTGCATTGATATCTTCGTCGCTTGCTTTAATTAAATTAGCAGTGGGAGCAAAAGCTTTGAAGCTATCGCGCCATACATCTAGATCAGGTTCAATCATGAGCCGTAAATTGGGATCATAGCTGATCAATCTGCTATTTTGCTCGCGGTTAGCGAGCGTTCTTAAGGTTTTTGATACTTCACCTACTGCAGTAGAGTAAGAACCAAAGTGCAGCACCCGAACGCTATCAGGTAGGGTGTTTGGCAGTTCGGCTTCTGTTATTGAAATATCTGCCGTGCCACTAATATAGAAACTGTAGTTGGCAGAGCCATCTGATTGCTTATCGACAAAGGCAAGTGTGGTTTTAAGGTCGGTTGGAATACTCAACGAAGTATCAACAGAGTTGTTGCTTAAAAACTGCTGTAAGCGTGTACCAAAAACATCGTTCGACAATTTAGTGAAGTAACCACAGTCATGCCCGAGTCTGGCGAGCCCTACCGCGACATTCATTGGTGAGCCACCGGCTACACCATCGACAGCGACCCTCAATGGGTCGTTCTCGGCGGCCTGAATAAACATATCGAAAAGAGAATCGCCACAACTTAAAAACATGAGATGTTCCGGTTAAATGTTTTATTAACGCAAAAAGCCGCGACAATGCGCGGCTTCCTACTGCTACTTATTGAAACCTGTTTTTTTTTGGAACCTACTTAGGCAGCCAGGCTTTCCAGGTATCTTCGTTACTGGCAAGCCATTCACTCACTACCTCTTCCATATCTTTGCCGTCAACATCTACGGCAAGAATCATTGGAGCCTGCATTTCATTGGTAAGCCTGAAGTTTTTGATCAGTTCAACAACGTCAGGGTGTTTTTCCATGAAGTCAGGGTTGGCGTAGTTAAAGGTAACGTCTTTCGCCCAGCCGGTCGCAGGCCATTTTTCGTCATCATGTTCTGGTAGCTCTACCTTCACCAGGTCAAGCGCTGCATGAATCCAATGTGGCTCCCACGCATAGGCAATGAAGGCTTCTTTACGTTTGAAAGCTGCCTGCATCTCTGCCCAGTGTGCGGCTTCTGAACCCAGCTCTACGGCCGCGTAGTTAAGACCTAGAAGCTCCATGCGCTTGGAATCTTCACATTCCCATGCGGATGTGGGGCAACCCAGTAGACGGCCTTTGTCACCGGTTTCAAGTGTTTTAAACAGATCAGCATACTGATTCATGTTCTCCCAGCTTTTAAGGTCTGGCGCTACAGCGTCATCGCCTTCAACCATGTAGCGAGGAACGTAATAACTGGAAACGCCGATCACGCCGGCATCTGCCACCTTCACCATCGAACCATCACCGCCATACTCGGTAACGAATTTATCAATGGTGGTGGAGTACGAAGGCCATAGCTCGCAACCATAGTCAAGATCGCCGCTGCGGATCGCTTCGTTACGACCAGGGCCCGATGGCATAACAATGCGCTTAACTTTGTAGCCCATTTCATTTTCGACGATCTGGTGCACGATTTCGCACATTACTGCGCCACCAGTCCAGTCGTTGACCGCTGATTTTAAAAGGCCAGCTGCTGATGCGGGGGCTGATACAGACAAAGCAAGCGCCACTGCGCCCGCCAGAGAAGTTAGGTATTTTTTCATATTTGTTCCTCGTTCAGGATCATTCCTGCCTTTTGCTTAAAAGTTCGCGGAATCGCGTCCCAGCGATGCCACTAGTAAAACATTTGCGAGCCTTTCTGTCGATATCAATACGCGTCCAAGCCTGTAATAAAGGGCCATATTGCGCACTTTGGCGTCTTCTGTTGATTTAGCATTTTCGCTATAAGCCCAGTGCCCGTTGTTGATTGCGAGTCCAGCCCTGGGTCAGTCGATCAAGCATGATGGTAATTAGCACTATGCCGATTCCAGCAGTGAG
>CALGKA010000165.1 GCA_937927895.1 uncultured Granulosicoccaceae bacterium
TAACAATGCCTTTCTTCACGCTGATTTTTATTCTAGCAGTAATTGCCACTATCGGCACCCAGCTGTGGCTATCCATTCGTCAATCAAAACATGTTGCTGAGCATCGTCCAGCCGTGCCTTCAGAGTTTTCAGAATCGATCACCTTAGAGGAACACCAAAAGGCCGCTGATTATACACAGGCTAAAGGTGGTTTTGGCCGTAAAGAATTGATTATTAGTAGTGTTTTATTGCTGATCTGGACGCTAGGCGGTGGCTTGCAGTGGTTAGATACCCTTTGGGATAGCGCGGGTCTAAGTGAGTTGTACAAAGGCACCGCCGTGATCATCAGCTTTATGCTCATTTCCAGCTTAATTGATATTCCAGCATCATTGTACCGATCTTTCGTCATTGAAGAAAAATTCGGCTTCAACAAACTCACCATCAAGACATTTGTGGTTGATTTGATTAAAGGGTCACTACTTTCAATCATCATAGGCGTGCCCTTAATCATGCTTATTTTATGGCTTATGAATACAGCGGGTTCTCTCTGGTGGGTCTACGCGTGGTTAGCAATCACTGCCTTTTCTATCATTATGATGTGGGCATATCCTAAATTTATCGCGCCCATATTTAACAAATTCACACCACTTGAAGAGGGTGAAGTACTTGACCGGATAACAACTTTGCTAGAACGCAATGGTTTTAATTCAAATGGCGTCTTTATGATGGACGGCTCTCGACGCTCTAGCCATGGCAACGCTTATTTCACAGGTTTCGGTAAGACTAAACGTATTGTTTTCTTCGACACCATACTAAAGCAACTCACCCCCACCCAGATAGAGGCGGTACTTGCCCATGAGCTCGGTCACTTCAAACATAAACACGTGCAAAAAGGCATGTTGGTCTCAATGAGTATGACGTTAGTGGCTTTTGCTGTGTTGGCTTACCTGATGCAGCAACCGTGGTTTTATACGCAATTGGGCGTAGAAAATCAGACTACTCACATCGCGCTACTGCTGTTTATGCTCGTTAGTCCGGTATTTACTTTTTTTATCGGCCCAATAATGTCATGGTGGTCACGTAAACATGAGTTTGAAGCTGATGCTTTTGCAGCAAAAGAATCAAGTGCAGAGGAACTCATTAGTGCTCTTGTCGGTCTATACAAAAAGAACGCAGGCACATTGACACCTGACCCAGTGTATTCGGCTTTCTACGACTCACATCCACCTGCCTCGATACGCATTGCCCATTTGAGAAGGCAATAGTCTGAAAAACCGGACGGAGTAACAGCGATTGCAGCAGTTGGTCATCAACTATTGGGAGAAAAAAATGTTAAGAATACCCCTCGCTATCGCTTTGCTCACCTTTGCAGGTGTAGGTTTTGCAGCCGGAGATGCGACGAATGGCGAAAAGTTATTTACAACTTCTGAGTGTCTATCCTGTCATGGGACAGAGGTTTTTACCGCGCCGGATCGCAAAATTAAAGATTTGAAAGCACTCGACACTCAAGTTAGACTCTGCGACTCAAATCTAAACACCAACTGGTTTGATACGGAGATACATGATGTAGTCGCCTATCTAAACCAGCAATACTACAAGTTTCCAACACCGGAATAAGAATAATGGCGATGATTTATGCTTAATAAAACCACTACATGAGTACGAACTCTGACACTCATGTAGCAACGCAAGGAACCGGTCGAGTCATTACTCGATTCGGTGCCGAGTTATTGGTCATGTGCGGCGATAAGACAACGCTTCGCTGCACTACTAAAAGAAAATTAGACAACGCCGCTTGTGGTGACTGGGTTGACTGGCAAGGCAACCCCACCGGCACCGCCAGAATAGACAAGCTTCATCCTCGTAAAAATGCCATCACACGCCTAACTTATCGCGGCCGTGTTAACACTATTGCAGCTAATGTTGACCAATTAATCATCGTCAGTTCTTGGTTGCCTGAGCCCTTCTGGGATTTGGTAGATCGTTACTTAGTCGTTGCTGAAGAGCTTGGTGCAGAAGCGGTCATCGTAATCAACAAACAGGATCTTGCCGAACAATACGCAACCGATGCCGACAGAGTTGCACTCGCTGAATATGAAGCGATTGGGTATTCGGTGCTGCATATGAATACACTAGAAAATATTGGCACCGATGAATTACAGCAACGCATGCGGGGCAAAACTAATATTTTGTTAGGACGCTCTGGCGTTGGAAAGTCATCCATTGCCAATAAAATAATGCCAGATGCTGCAATTCTCACTGCCAATATTTCAGATTCTGGTGAAGGCCGTCACACCACCACAACCGCAACTCTTTACGACTTGGGTGAGGATGCGTATCTTATGGACTCACCTGGCGTGCGTGACTATGCACCTGATAACCTAGATGCTATTAAACTCGCCAATGGCTATCGTGAATTCAAACCTTACTTAAATGGCTGTCATTTCAGCAACTGCACCCACAACCACGAGCCCAAATGTAGTGTACGTAATGCCGCTAATTCTGGCAGCATTTCATCAAATAGATACCAACGCTATCTGGATGCCCTGAATAATTTGTAATCTTCTTTTATTGCTTAGCAATACAGCTAAATGAGATGATAGCCGCCGGACTTAATATAAAAATACGGTGCTAAATGCCAATCT
>CALGKA010000166.1 GCA_937927895.1 uncultured Granulosicoccaceae bacterium
TTAGTCTCATCAGCTGCATTCTGAAAATCAGCTATCTCATTAAAGTTAAGGTAGCGGTATAGCTCATCACCCATCGAGTCTAGCTCTTTAGCGTAAGACATATACTCTTCAACTGTAGGCAAGCGACCAAGAATAGCCGACACCGCAGACAGCTCAGCTGATGCCAAATACACATTTGCATCTTGCCCCAAACGATTGGGGAAGTTACGGGTAGAGGTAGAAACCACAGTAGCCCCGGGCCTTACACGCGCTTGGTTACCCATGCAAAGTGAACAACCCGGTATCTCAAGGCGCGCACCTACACGACCAAAGATATTGTAGTAACCCTCTTCTTTAAGTTGATGCTCATCCATACGCGTAGGGGGTGCAACCCATAAAACGGTATTCAAATAATCACCAGAACTTTCGATCAACTTACCAGCAGCTCGATAGTGACCGATGTTGGTCATACAAGAGCCAAGGAATACCTCATCAATCTCAACGCCTGCCACTTCAGACAATGGTTTCACATCGTCAGGGTCATTCGGGCAGGCAAGCAATGGCTCTTTGATATCCGCCAAGTCAATCTCAATGACTTCAAAGTATTCCGCATCTGCATCGGCTTCCAGCAGTACCGGGTTAGCCAACCACTCTTCCATTTTACGTGCACGACGCTCAAGTGTTCGAGCATCCGCGTAGCCCTGTTCTATCATCCAACGCAATAACGTGACGTTTGAAGTTATGTATTCGATGTAAGGCTCAATGCCTAACTTTACAGTACAGCCAGAAGCAGATCGTTCTGCGGTAGCATCTGCAAGTTCAAACGCTTGCTCTAGTTTTAGATCATCAATACCTTCGATCTCAACGACACGGCCAGAGAAAACGTTCTTCTTGCCTTTCTTTTCAACGGTAAGCAAACCTTTTTGAATGGCCGCATAAGGAATCGCATTGACCAAATCACGCAAGGTGATACCTGGCTGCATCTCGCCTTTAAAACGCACCAATACAGACTCTGGCATATCAAGCGGCATAACACCTGTTGCTGCTGCGAATGCAACTAAACCAGAACCAGCTGGAAAAGAAATACCCATTGGAAAACGTGTATGTGAATCACCACCAGTACCAACAGTATCTGGCAACAGCATACGGTTTAACCAGCTGTGAATAATGCCGTCACCCGGGTTAAGTGAAACACCACCACGGGTCATCATGAAGTCTGGTAGTTCATGGTGAGTATCAACATCTATTGGCTTTGGATAGGCTGCCGTGTGACAAAAAGACTGCATCACCAAGTCAGCTGAAAAACCCAGACAGGCCAGATCTTTTAATTCATCACGTGTCATAGGGCCGGTGGTGTCTTGCGAACCAACCGTAGTCATTAGTGGCTCACAGTATTGACCAGCACGAATCCCTGGAACACCACACGCCTTACCCACCATTTTCTGGGCAAGGGTAAAACCTTTATCAGTCAGCTCTGTAGCGCCCGGGCGTACAAATACATCTGATGGCTCAAGGTCCAAGGCTTCACGTGCACGGTCGGTTAAACCACGACCAATAATTAGTGGAATACGGCCATTGGCTCGTACTTCATCCATCAATACTTCGGTTTTATGTTCGAACTCGCCTAGCACTTCATCAGTGCCGTGCTTACATACTTTGCCTTCATGCGGGTAGATATCAATGACATCACCCATTTCCATTTTTGAGACATCAACTTCAATCGGCATCGCACCTGCATCTTCCAGGGTATTAAAAAAGATAGGGGCAATCTTTCCACCAAGGACATAACCACCTTCACGCTTGTTCGGAATATTAGGGATATCATCACCCATTAACCAAAGCACCGTGTTAGTCGCAGACTTACGTGAAGACCCTGTACCAACAACATCACCTACATATGTGATCGGGTGGCCTTTCTTTTTCAGTTCTTCAATAGTCTCCAGTGGCTTATCAGTAAAACCTTCACGCGGGAACTTGTGGAACGCTAGCGCGTGCAATGGAATATCAGGGCGTGACCATGCATCAACCGCCGGCGATAGATCATCGGTGTTGGTCTCACCAGGTACTTTGAATACTGTCAGGGTGACTTTGTCTGGCACTTCTTTGCCATTGGTAAACCACTCCGCGTTTGCCCACGACTCCATAACTTTCTTAGCGTGTGCGTTACCAGCATCCATTTTGTCTTTCACATCGTGGAACGCATCAAACATGAGCAAGGTGCGGCTTAACCCCGCAACCGCCGTTTCTGCTAGCTCATCGTCGTCCAGCGCCGCAATCATTGGCTGAATGTTATACCCACCCAGCATAGTGCCAAGCAACTCGATCGCACGGTTTTTATCAATCAACGGAGATTGATCATCCCCTTTAGCCACTGCCGCCAAAAAGCCCGCCTTTACATAGGCCGCCTCATCAACACCGGCTGGCACTCGCTCAGCCAACAACTCCATTAGGAATTCTTCTTCACCTTTCGGAGGTGAGCGTAAAAGCTCGACCAAGCCCGCCGTTTGCTCGGCATCCAGTGGCTGTGGCACAACACCTAACTCTGCACGTTCTTTTACATGTTTTCTGTATTCTTCTAACACAGGGGCCTCTCTTTAGAAATTTGCGGCAATCGCAATGAATATGGGGCAATTCTGTTCGAATTCCATTTGCTCAGAATCTGGCGCTATGTACGCCAAGAAAGAATCTCCTCATTATAACAGAGCGGACGCTTTTATTTGCGCTGTAGGGGCTCAAACCCCCTGTCGACAATATTTGACCGGGGTTTCGGCTGATTCTTCAGCTTTTGTGAACGACAGGTCGAAACCGACCAGAATTCAGACTCAGCTGACAATCATTAAACAGTCGGCTCATGCCATGGACAGCAACCCCACTCCGAGCTCAAAACCACCATGAGCTAAACCTTTTACAATATTTCGCTTCACTTATTTCATTATCTGCATATATAATGAATTATGCATATTAACAAGCTTAAAGACAAAGCAGAGCAAGTAAGCGATTTACTCAAGCTGCTATCAACACCAAATCGCTTACTGATTCTGTGTCATTTAGTTGAGTCGGAGCAAAGCGTAGGTGAACTGTGTGAGTTGGTCGGAATGAAGCCCCCGGCCATGTCGCAACAACTAACGCTTCTACGCCGGGAGGGCTTGATCGCATCCAGAAGAGACGGCCAGACAATCTTCTATTCCATGGCAGACAAAAAAATGAAGAAACTAATGACTTTTTTGTATACCACCTACTGCCAAGACACCAAATAACCGAACCACAATCACCAAAAACCAAAGAGAACCCACCATGCATGAATTTCTACTAGCGTTTATCGGCGGCCTGATGATTGGCCTGGCAGCCGTTCTTCTAATGGCCACCAAGGGCACCATTATGGGAATCAGTGGCATAGCAAGCAAGCTACTACCACCCCTATCTGAAGACTGGCTCTGGCGCTTAACTTTCATAGCAGGCCTATTTGCAGCGCCAATAATAATGATGATGTTTGGCGGCACACAACCCACCGTACAAATCACCAGCAGCCTGCCATTACTAGCCATTGGCGGCCTACTGGTGGGCTACGGCACAGTGATCGGCAACGGCTGCACCTCTGGCCACGGCGTATGCGGTTTATCAAGATTATCTGCTCGTTCACTAATTGCTACCGGCGTGTTTATGTTAACCGCCTTCGCCACCGTATATATAACCCGTCACGTGTTTGGAGCATAATATGAAATATATAAGCACATTCTTTATTGGCTTACTTTTCAGTTTCGGATTAATTATCTCTGGAATGATTAATCCCACAAAAGTACTTGGCTTCCTCGATCTATTCGGCCAATGGGATCCATCACTCGCGTTTGTTATGGGCGGCGCAGTATTAGTAACCACTGTAGGTTATCGATTATTACTCCCTAAAGATAAACCTATGTTCGCAGAGAAATTTTCGCACCCTACCCGCACAGACATAGACACACCATTAATCGTTGGACCTGCATTGTTCGGTATCGGTTGGGGTTTAGTAGGACTATGCCCAGGGCCTGCGTTCGCAGCTTTTGCAGCAACACCAAAAACTGTTTTAGTGTTCTTTGTTGCAATGGTTTTGGGTATGTATTTAGCACGCTCAAGCTGGGCTAAAAATCTATTCATCAAAACACGCACTGCATAGGTTACTTTCTATGAATACACCTCACGTAAGCCCGTTCTTCGACCAAACCACTAAAACCGTTAGCTATGTGGTTACAGACCCAAGCACCAAAAAGTGCGCTGTTATTGACTCGCTACTTGACTACGATCAAGCGTCAGGCAGAACTCACACTACCTCTGTAGACACATTAATAGCGCATATTAAAAAAGAAGCGCTAACGGTTGAATGGATAATAGACACCCATGTACACGCTGACCACCTAACTGCTGCCCCTTACGTAAAAAAGAAACTGGGCGGTCGCACAGGTATTGGTGAACACATTGTGCAAGTACAGAAAGTATTCAGTGAAGTTTTTAACGAAGGGCAACGCTTTCATACCAATGGCGAACAATTTGATCATTTATTCAAAGATAATGAGTCCTACAAACTAGGTAATATCGATGCGTTAGCCATACACACACCCGGGCATACTCCGGCCTGCATGGTTCACCTGATAGGCGATACCGTCTTCGTTGGCGATACCTTGTTTATGCCAGATTTCGGCACCGCCCGTTGTGACTTTCCAGGGGGTGATGCAAAACAGCTTTACCAGTCTATTCAAAAAATATATCAGCTACCCGATGAAACACATCTATACACCTGCCATGACTACAAAGCCAAAGGGCGTGATCATTATGCATGGCAAACGACCGTAGGCGCGCAAAAAGAAAACAACGTGCAAGCACATACTGGCGTCAGTGAAGAAGACTTCATAAAGATGCGTGAAGCACGAGACGCAACGCTCGGCATGCCGCAATTGATCATACCGTCGGTACAAGTGAATATGCGCGCCGGCAATTTGCCAGAACCGGAAAATAATGGAATACATTATCTGAAAGTCCCGCTGAACAAGCTCTAATGATAGATACATGCTTCGTGCAGGCTATGACTGAGGCAGATAAGTGAATCTCGCACGCTACTTGCCGTTTCTACAGTGGGCTCGCACTTATAATCCAAATGCGCTTGGCAATGATCTCATGGCCTCAGTTATTGTAACGATCTTACTGATCCCACAATCACTGGCTTACGCCATGCTTGCAGGCTTACCACCAGTGGTTGGACTGTACGCAAGCATAGGTCCTCTGCTAGCGTACACCGTGTTCGGCACTAGTCGTACGCTATCTGTCGGGCCTGTAGCCGTTGTATCATTAATGACCGCGGCTGCGGTAAGCCAAATCGCAACACCCGGTAGTCCCGAGTACGCTGCGGCCGCGCTGATACTGGCCTTTTTATCTGGTTTATTTCTGTTGCTATCGGGTGTGTTGCGCCTTGGGTTTTTAGCTAACTTGCTAAGCCACCCCGTTATTTCAGGCTTTATTACCGCCTCTGGAATTCTAATTGCCATCAGCCAACTTAAGCACCTGCTTGGTATTGAAGCACATGGTCACTCGCTACCTGAGCTTTTAAGTTCTCTTACGCAAAACATTGCACAATTTAATGCCGTTACGTTAGCTATTGGCCTCGGTGTTATCAGTTTTCTGCTTTACACCCGAAGTTATTTAAAACCGTGGCTTGTATCTATGGGGCTGCCAACAGGCTTAGTAGGCGCCATCACAAAAGTAGGCCCGGCCGTTGCTGTTATCGGATCAACAGCGGCGGTGGCATGGTGGGGCCTGGACCAAAAAGGCGTAAACGTGGTTGGCAATATTCCTCAAGGCCTTCCAGGCTTAACAATGCCTGCATTTGACTCAACCCTGTGGCAGAAATTACTACCCGCAGCGCTTTTAATCAGTGTAATAGGGTTTGTTGAATCAGTCTCCGTTGGTCAAACACTAGCCGCCAAGCGACGGCAACGGATTGACCCGGACCAGGAACTTATCGGCTTAGGCTCAGCCAACTTAGCATCAGCATTCTCTGGTGGCTTTCCAGTAACAGGTGGTTTTTCGAGATCAGTTGTAAATTATGATGCAGGCGCGCAAACGCCATTAGCCGGTGCATTCGCTGCAGCAGGTATAGCCCTTGCAGCGTTATACCTTACCGCACTATTTCAATTTCTACCTATAGCAACACTTGCCGCTACTATTATTGTTGCAGTACTAACTCTTGTAGATATACCCGCCATTCGTCGCACCTGGAACTACTCTAAAAGTGATTTCATCGCGATGCTACTAACCATAGTAGTAACACTCGGCATAGGTGTCGAAACAGGTGTTATAACAGGCGTATTAGCATCACTGCTGTTGCACCTATGGCGCACCAGCCGACCTCACATAGCAGTAGTAGGTAGAGTACCCGGCACCGAGCACTTCAGAAACATAAACCGACACAACGTAGAAACAACCGACCACGTGCTATCAGTACGAATAGATGAAAGCCTGTACTTTGCCAACGCCCGCTACCTTGAAGATTCGGTATATCAACTAATAGCTGAAAACACGCACGTAGAGCATGTGGTATTAATGTGTTCAGCGATAAATGAAATAGACGGTAGTGCAGTAGAAAGCCTCGAAGCAATCAACCAACACCTGAAAGAATCTGGAGTAACCCTGCATTTATCAGAAGTAAAAGGCCCGGTAATGGACAGGCTTAAAAGATCGCACCTACTGGAACTTTTATCAGGCCAGGTCTATCTAAGCCAACACGAGGCAATAGCAGCACTTTAGAATTGCTACATGTATTTAGTAGTTAGCTAGCCACATCAAATTCAATCACACTGTTTTTATAAGAGCCGGAAGCGCACCGAAGCAACCACTCTTTAAAGTCCCACGCTAACGCTTGTGGGTTTCCTTAAAAGATGACGAGCGGATTTTTATCAGATTGTGGGCGGTGTTCTTTTTGAAGCGAGATAATAATTAGCTTCACAGTTTTTTAGTCCCTCGCTTACGCTTAAGGGTTTCCTAAAAGATGACGTGCTAAATATGACATAAGCCGCGAGCAACTAAGCAACTAAGCAATCGGATAAAGCTTCAGGAATATCAACATAAACAAGCGCGCAAAACATCAAAGCCCCCTAGCCTAGCTGAGCGTCGCGAACCACAAATGCCAACACCTACCCAGATCCAAAAATATACACGTAGAGTGCCGACACTCACGAAGTGAGTCGGTTAACGCGCTTTTTGTTGTTTTTTTGAAATCATCTGGAGTGGGGTCAAAGCGCCAGGGACGGCGCTTTGAGCGCGGTGCACATGGATGTGCCCATAGTTGACAATAGTGGGCGCGACCCCACTCCAGAGTGATTTCAAAAAATGGCGCAGCCACCCCTTCCCAGTTAAAAAAAAGGGGCAACAAAGTAGCAAGAAGACTTTTTGCTTATTTTTTGGTCTTTTTAAAAAGTAAGGCCGCCGGCAGGGCATGCCACGCACGTAAGCCGCCCGCAGGGCATGCAACGCAAATAGCCGCCGGCAGGCATGCCACGCACATAAACCGTCCGCAGGACAACTCAAAACAACAGCGCCTGCAAGGCAAAAATAAACGATCAGCCCGCAGGGCTACTCCAAAGCTCTGTCAATCTTAGCCGCGCAAATAAAATCATTCTCCGAAAGACCACCAAGCTCATGCGATGTAAAAGTAACTTTGCAATACCCCCATCCAAAAGCGATATCAGCATGGTGCCCTTCCCTGTCGCTAATAAACGCTGCGAGGTTGGCAGTATACGTAGCCTTAGCAAAACCTTTAAAAGTAAACTCTCGCGTTAAGCTCATGTTTTGATCATCAAGCGTCCAAGCCGGGTCGAGCTTTGCTTGATATTTTTTTATGTCGTGATCAGTCAAACGCGGCAAATCACCGTTACACGCTGCACAAACTTTGGAAGCTAGATCAGTCATTACCCTACCTGTTTTTTATTTTCATATACTGGTGAGTGCAAACCCAGTGCCTGGGCGGTTTTGATATCTTTCATTAGATCACGCTGCACGAACTCAAGCAGTTGATCAACGCTATCAAGCACAAAGTAAATCGGTTGATTAATATCTATTCTATACGGTGTGCGAAGTATATCGATAATATCAAACGGCTTTCTAATTACCGAAGTATCTTCAATGCTGTAAACCAATTCTGTTGGGGAAGACGCAAGCCCTGAACCCAAGGCCTTAATTTCAGCTTGTTGCTTTATTAACCCAAACTCAACCGTGAACCACCATATTCGCATAAGCCATGAATATTCATTCATGCTACAGCGCACGCCTGTTAAGCCAATGAATTCGGCAAACTCTGCAAACCGTTCATCGGCCAACAAGGGTGTGTGACCGTATATCTCATGAAAGATATCGGGCTCTTCGATGTAGTCAAAATCTTTACGGCTACGAATAAATGAAGCGGCTGGGAACTTTCGCTCTGACAGCATTTTAAAAAAACGCTCAAAACCGATTAACGCCGGAACCGGCTCAACACTCCAGGCGGTTAACGGCAAGAGCGTCTCTGAAACTTCCCGACATTGAGGAACCCGGTCTGCTGGTAAATTAAGTTTTACCAACCCATCCAAGTAAGGTTTCGCGGCATACTTAAGCACGCTTGGCTGCTGCTGATGATACAAATCACGCCAAACGGCGTTATCTTCTTCGGTGTAATCTATAAGACCGTTTTCATCGGTCTTTTTAGCAATATAGTTTGTACTTTTAGGCATGTTGACCTCCAACCGTAGCTCTTTTATAGAGGAGTTAGCCAGTGCCCATCCATAAACGAACGCTACTGCGGTCGCTCCAGGTACGCAATCTTTTACCGACTACAGGTAGTTATTTAGAATGACTAAACGCCTTCATGTAGTAGACAAAAACTCACGCACCTGGAACAAGCTCGCTACGCGCTGTTTATGGACGGGCACTAGCTACCTGTTTTTAAAACGCCTCTGCGTATTTGATCTTCTTCGATAGATTCAAACAAAGCGCGAAAATTACCTTCGCCAAATCCTTCATCGCCTTTACGCTGAATAAACTCAAAAAAGATAGGACCAATAACGGTCTTTGAAAATATTTGCAATAGAATCTTGGTAACACCACCACCCACTACACCTTCACCATCTATCAAGATTCCATGCTGTGCCATGCGGTCTAGCGGTTCGCTGTGGTCTACAACACGCGCCACACTTTGTTCATAATACGTTTGTGGCGGGCCAGGCATAAACTTCAAATTATTGGCGGCCAAGGTATCAGTGGCATCGTAGATATTGTCTGTGCCCACTGCGATGTGCTGTATACCTTCGCCATTGTACTTGCGTAGGTATTCTTCTATTTGACTGTTGTCATCGGTCGATTCGTTTAGCGGTATGCGAATTTTTCCACACGGCGATGTAATCGCCCGACTAATCAAGCCTGTCATTTTGCCTTCGATATCAAAGAAGTGAATCTGCTTAAAACCAAATAGATCGCGATAAAAATCCCACCACGTATCCATATTGCCGCGATTCACGTTATGCGTTAGATGATCAAGATAATAAAACCCAACACCTGCCGGTTTAGGGTCAACATCACCCAGCCAATTAAACTCTTTGGTATAAGCAGAACCCGACTCAGCGTATTGATCAATAAAATATATTAGTGATCCACCAATACCAACAATAGCTGGCACATTAAGCGCTTTTCCGTCACTTGTATAAGGTTCAGCACCCAACTTAACCGCATGATCAAAAGCATGCCGGGCATCTGCCACCCGCCACGCCATAGCACTTGCCGAAGGCCCATGCGCTTCTGAAAACTCAGCCGCATGGCTTGCCGGTTCTGAGTTTATTAAATAATTGATATCGCCTTGGCGCCAGACAGAGATTGCTTTTGATTTATGCTGCGCCACATGGCGGTAGCCCATTTGCGTAAACAGTGCTTCAAGTGACGACGAATCACTGGTTGCAAATTCAACGAATTCGAAACCATCTGTTCCCGCCGGGTTTTCTGGCGAAATTGTTGATCTTTCTGCTGAGTGTGGAAACGGGCCCATTGCGAATACTCCTGAAATCAGTAGCTGTAAGTGTAGTAGCGGCAGCTAGAGACAGGCTTGCAATCTTCGTGTGATATTGGCCTAATATGCACAGAACACGCATGGAATCAGTATTTATGACCAATTCAGTCCATCTAGACAATTTTGACACACGAATACTCCAAGCGTTGCAGGCAGATGGCAGGCTCAGCAATGCAGAACTCGCGGAACATGCCATGCTTTCTGCATCACAGTGCTCAAGACGCAGACAAAGCTTGGAGTTAAATGGCGTAATTAGCGGGTATCATGCGTCACTCAGCCGGGAGCAAACGGGCTTCTCTCTGATCAACTTCATTTCAGTCACACTTTCAAGACACAACAAAAACAATACCGTTGAGTTTTCGAAGCTAATTAATGAATTACCCGAAGTTCTAGAAGCACATGCACTCACCGGCGAAATGGATTACATACTTAAAGTCGTTACCCGCGATCTACACGCACTATCGACGCTGGTGAACGATAAGTTACTTCAACATGCTTCAATACAAAACGTAAAGACCGCAGTGGTGTTAAACACAATAAAAGAAACAACCGCATTGCCACTAGACTAAACACAACACTAACTTGCAAGTACCTTTCAAAGTTCGCGAGCTACTACAATTAAACCGTCGAATCCAAAAAGTTAAGTATCGTTAGCAAAGCCCGCCACACCCGCCAAGCCTGGCCCAAGGGCCATGTTGCGCAGCATATCGATTTTATCGCGCACAGCAGCGGCTTGTTCAAACTCCAGATCTTTTGCATGCTCAAACATTTGTTTTTCTAATGCCACAATCTTTTTAGCAGCCTCTGAAGGTGAAAGCTTTGCATAAGCGCGTTGATCTAGTTCATCTTGAGCTTCTTTCTTATTCTTTCTACCACCAGGTGATGGCGCGGCCCCTGATTCCATCACGTCTAGTACTTTTGTACGCACAGAAGTTGGGGTAATACCTTGCTCTTTATTATGGGCAACTTGTTTTTCACGGCGCCGATCAGTTTCATCTATGGCACGCTGCATAGAGCCTGTTACTTTGGCTGCATACAAGATGGCCTTGCCTTTCACATTACGCGCTGCACGCCCAATGGTTTGAATCAAGGACCGATCAGAGCGCAGAAAGCCTTCTTTGTCTGCATCAAGAATAGCCACCAGTGAAACCTCTGGCATGTCTAAGCCTTCTCGCAGCAAGTTAATACCCACCAGCACATCGAATTCACCAAGGCGCAGATCACGAATAATTTCAGAACGCTCGACGGTATCGACATCAGAGTGCAAGTACCGCACGCGCACATTATGATCTGAAAGATAATCCGTTAAATCTTCTGCCATTCGTTTAGTAAGTGTAGTCACCAACACACGTTCGTTATCAGCTACTCGCAAGCTAATTTCAGATAGAAGATCATCAACTTGCGTTGCCACATCACGGACTTCAATTTGTGGATCAACCAAACCCGTCGGGCGCACCACCTGTTCAACTACATTGCCTGCATGTTCCTTTTCGTAGTTACCGGGGGTGGCAGATACAAAAATTGTTTGCGGGCACAGGGCTTCAAATTCGTCAAAGCGCAATGGTCTGTTATCTAACGCTGATGGCAATCTAAATCCGTAGCCAACTAAATTTTCTTTACGCGACCGATCGCCTTTATACATGCCACCTAACTGTGGCACCGTGACGTGGCTTTCATCGATAAACAACAGTGCATCTGTGGGAATGTAGTCAAACAAACACGGGGGCGGATCACCCGGCTGCCGACCGGATAAATAGCGCGAGTAGTTTTCAATACCTGAGCAGTAACCAATCTCGTTGATCATTTCTATATCAAACAAGGTGCGCTGCTCTACCCGCTGCGCTTCAAGTAGCTTATTGGCTTCACGGAATTCTTCTACCCGGGCTTTGAGCTCTACCTTTATATGGTCTACCGCGCCCAATAAAATTTCTCTGGGGGTGACATAGTGCGTTTTAGGATAAATAGTTAACCGCGGTACACGCTTTAAAATTTCACCGGTGAGCGGATCAAAAAAACTCAGGTTTTCAATCTCTTCATCAAAGAGCTCTACTCTTATAGCCTCACGATCAGATTCCGCTGCGTGTATATCTATAACCTCACCGCGTACCCGGTAATTACCACGCTTAAGCTCCATGTCATTGCGAGTGTATTGAAGCTCGGCTAAGCGTCTTAATAACTCGCGCTGATCAATAATATTGCCGCGCTCAAGATGCAATACCATTTTGTGGTATGCCTGCGGATCACCTAAGCCATAAATGGATGAAACAGTGGCCACAATAATCACATCGCGGCGCTCAAATAACGCTTTGGTGGCAGACAAGCGCATCTGTTCAATGTGTTCGTTAACAGAGGCGTCTTTTTCAATAAAAGTATCAGACGCCACCACATAGGCTTCTGGCTGATAGTAATCGTAGTAAGAGACAAAATACTCAACCGAATTCTCCGGAAAGAATTCTTTCATCTCACCATAAAGTTGTGCCGCCAGTGTTTTGTTCGGTGCCAGAATAATCGCCGGGCGCTGCTGCTGCTGAATCACGTGGGCCACGGAAAATGTCTTACCAGACCCGGTCACACCGAGTAGTGTCTGGAATGCAAGGCCGGATTCCAGCCCCTCTATCAACCCGGCAATCGCCGTAGGCTGATCCCCTGCCGGCTTGAACGGACTGTTTATTTTGAATGCTTTGGACATATTAAATGCAGGCTATGGACTGTTAACCGGAAACTTAACATGATAAATCGTTTGAAGCTCACATTGATATAAAGACCAAATGACGCTCAGTCACCAGACGCTTATAATCGAATTAAAAATAATCGAATTAAAAAAACCTCGACCACCCTGCCCACCGATGGATTCTTTTTCTCTTTTAACTCAACCAACAAAGTCTGCACACCCGGCGGATGCACCGATGCACAGATCCATCGACGCTTGATGCACCAGATGTTCGATAACGCAGAAAAGTACGATTTCCGGCGTAAGATCGCACACTATTCGCCACCGTGCGAAGTGCAAGCGCTATGCGCTGCACGTGGGAATTTCACCTTCACTCAGGGGTTGCAGCCACGCGGCACTGAGTTGCCCGGCAAATACCAGCCGCAGCAACACAAAACTCCGCTCATGTACTTGCCTTGTTAGATCCCGTGGACACAGGAGAACAACGCCGATACCATTCCGGCTACAACTCTTACTCAGGCAAGTCCCGTGGCCATCAAAATATCTTCAAAGCTCGCGCAGGTAAAACCCTCACCCACCATGGCAATCACCGCCCTCGCCGCAGACTTGCGGGCACAGGGACGCGACGTGATCGGCCTGGGCGCGGGTGAGCCTGATTTCGATACTCCTGAGCACATAAAAGATGCCGCCATTGAGGCGATCAACAACGGCAAAACCAAATACACCGCGGTTGATGGCATTACTGAGCTCAAAAACGCCATCATCGAGAAATTCAAAAGCGACAACGCGCTAGACTACAAACCCTCTGAAATTCTTGTCTCGTGCGGCGGCAAACAAAGCTTCTACAACTTGGCTCAAGCCATACTAGACGATGGCGATGAAGTCTTGATTCCAGCGCCATACTGGGTGTCATACCCTGATATCGCATTACTCGCAGGCGGCGTACCGGTAGTGGTCGAAACGACTCAAGACCAGTCATTCAAAATGACACCACAACAACTAGACGCCGCAATGACAACCAAAACCCGCATTGTGGTCATCAACAGCCCATCGAACCCGAGTGGCAAGCTGTACAGCATGGCCGAGCTCAAAGCCCTTGGTGAGGTACTGGCCAAGTACCCCGATGCGCTAATCGCCACCGACGACATGTACGAGCACATAGTTTGGGGCGAAGGAGGTTTCTGCAACATACTGAACGCCTGCCCCGAACTCTATGAACGCACAGTCGTTATGAATGGCGTATCGAAAGCCTACGCCATGACAGGCTGGCGCATTGGCTACGCAGGCGGCCCGGAGCCTGTAATCGCCGCCATGCGAAAAATCCAATCGCAAAGCACCAGCAACCCCACCTCGATCTCCCAGTGGGCAGCCACCGCAGCTCTCACAGATGGCAACGACTGTATCGCCCCTATGCTGGTGGCTTTCAAAGAACGGCACGACTTCGTTGTTTCAGCGCTGAATCAAATGAATGGTGTATCCTGCATTGAAAGCGACGGTACGTTCTACGCGTTTCCGAATGTGCAAGCGGCCATTGATCGCAACACCGAAATCAGCAACGACGTAGAATTTTCATCCTGGGTGCTAGACAAAGCCGGAGTCGCCATTGTTCCAGGCTCCGCCTTCGGCACAGAGGGCCATGTGAGGCTTTCTTTCGCCACCAGCATGGAAAATCTTGAAAAAGCCATGACCAGAATGGCTGATTTAATTAACAATGAAGGTTGACGTCCGGCGAACTGACAGCTAACATTCCGCTCTTAATTCTTCCCTGATAGCTCAGTTGGTAGAGCAAGTGACTGTTAATCACTGGGTCGGCGGTTCGAGCCCGTCTCAGGGAGCCAATTAAAATGAAAAGCCGCACCATTGTGCGGTTTTTTTTTGCGCCGAAGATTTATTCGTTTACGCTCAAAGCCCTATCTTTTAGCCCGCCAACCGCGCGCGCTCAGGGACATTCCCTTCATCTGCTTCTGCCAGAATAGATCAGCTATTTCTGACTTATGTTATTGTTTAGAGTCGACATTTCCTACCTTTATGGTAAATAAAACCCGGTTGATAACAGCACAAGCAAAGTCATATTCAGTGCTTGTAGCGGCTCGCTACTAACAACCAAAGCATTCCCCCTCCTTTAGTAACGTAGTGCTCACGCCAGCTCTGCCAGATCACACTTTCGTTAATCCAATTAACAATTTCTGACAAACCAGCCGATCACCTGTCCCATCGTGAATATGCCTAAGGTAACAAAGGATCACGATATGAAGCAGGGAGCATTGCGTTGTGGGATTAGCTTATCCGAAACTGTTGATGTGTCTCTGTCCCAATAATAAGAAATACTAAAGCAGGACAGGAGAAGTACCGCCATGACAAAACAGGCGACCTATCGGGTAGTAGCAAACGGGGGAATTCTTAACGGATTTCAAGAATCAGATGTCGTAAACGCTTTCGCAAAGCTGTTCGACATGACTCAAGAAAAAGCCTTAACTTACCTTGAACCAAACAAACTTGTTAATCATAGCCTGACAAAGTCCCGCGCTGATGACTACAAAGTAAAAATAGAATCCCTCGGCATTCCGGTTACTGTTCAGTGCGACGAACCAGAATCACAACCAGAAGCCTCTGCAACACAAACTATAAGTTGCCCCAAGTGCCAACTAGCGCAAGCCAAGAGCACTGAATGTACAGGCTGCGGGATTATTTTCGAGAAATATAACAATCGAAATGAAACCGAATCACCTTTAGAAACAACAAGCACTGTGAAAGACACAGACTCAGCTGATAGCTCACTTCCACTGTTCGCATTCATCGCCCCGCTAATTGCCGCATTAATAGGTGCATTTGTTTGGAAGGGTATTGCACTATCATTCGGCTACGAACTTGGGTTGATTGCCTGGGCTATCGGAGGTGCAGTTGGCGCGGCAGCAGTCATTACTGGTGGCAGAGGTGATGTTATGGGCGGCTACTGTGCCGTAATCACACTACTCGCTATTTTCGCAGGCAAGTACATGATCATGTCGAGTGTCCAACTCGAACTGGCTACCTTGTTTGAAAGTGAAAGCGGCTCAGCAATGATGACCGAACTCTACGAAGAAGCTGAATACGATGCACAGGCATTTGCCGTTATAGATAAAAGCGATGCATCGGTAAAAGCTTTTATGGTAGACCACTACTACACAGATGCCGATGAGGCAATCTTTGTCACTGACAGAGAGCTTGAAGATTTCAGAGCCGACATTCAACCATTCTTAGAGAGTGATGATCCAACACAAATTTACACTGCAGAATTGGGCAATGAACCATCCTTTGCTGCTGCAATGTCAAGCGCCTCGCCGACGAGCATGGTATTCGAGTCACTCGGCTTTATAGACTTGCTGTTTGCATTTTTCGGTCTGAGTACAGCGTTTCAACTTGGACGCTCTGGCTTTAAAAAGTAACAAGCACCTCACCCAGGCT
>CALGKA010000167.1 GCA_937927895.1 uncultured Granulosicoccaceae bacterium
ATCAAACAAACGACTTCTTAGCGCTAACTCTTTTCAACGCATTACGCACAATCAAAATATGAAACGGCATAATTGATCGTAGATAGATCCGACCACCAATATTGTGAGGATGCACCCAGGTTGATAGAAAAACACGCCCGCTGTCTGATATGACTGAAACACGAAAATCTAAATGCTTATCGTTAAAGCCTGCGATAACCTCGTATTCGTTTTCACTCTCGACAGGGAATAGACCCACTTTATCAGCTGCATCCGGACCGTCAGGTGAAAGACCAAAGGGCGCTGTTATAACATTCCGAAGCCGCAAAAGGCTCTTTGCCCATTGCGGAAAGTCAGTTATAACGTCGGCCGCTCTACGAGGGGATAAATCGGATGCTACGGAATAACAATCTAGAAAGTCTTTCGATTCAAGGCGATCATACAGTTGGCTTTTCTCTGGAGTTTTAGTCACAGAAACATTTGACATAACCAACTCCCTGTTTACCTATCTGCTTTGACTTGCCCCCCCCCATCTAAGCAACACCTGCACTGTTAAACCGAAATACCGCACCAACTAAAGATGCGATTATTAGAATAAGAGTAGGTATAACGGTTAACAAAAATCCGATAGACCTTTTAGAGGGATCAGCTATATACCCCTGCCGATAGATAATGCGACCGACTAAATATACGCACCCTATTAACGCAATGTACGTTTGCGGCCAATAGAGAGATGCAATTAACACCGCTGGAACAAAACACACAAGTTGCTCCAATGTGTTCATTTGCACACGAAATACACGCTCGAAATTTTCATCGCCGCTGATTGCTGGAGCTTTAATTCCATACTTCGATCTCGCTTGACCAACGAGAAAGCTGAATACGAAAAATTGAAAAACGGCGAGAATAACGATTATGTGAACAAAATTCATTTAGATCTCCCTGTAGAGAATAGTGATAAATCCTTTATCGACTCTGATCGCACAAGGCAATTAAAGATTCATGTTGAAAGTTCAAACTGTATACCGTTTACCTGCCAATTACCGAATGAGTGCACAGCGAGTTAGACCCGCTGCGCACTTCTGTTCAATTTAACTGCCTTGAAGCAAAGTTGCCATTCGTTGAATGGCCATCGAATAGCCTTGAACACCAAAGCCCGCAATGACGCCCTCTGCGCGATGCGATACATAAGAGTGGTGGCGAAAGCTTTCGCGCTTATGAATGTTCGATACGTGTACTTCCAGTACCGGGCCTTCAAACGTGTGTAGCGCATCAAGGATGCCAATGGAGGTATGGCTGAAAGCGGCCGGGTTGATCACTATGCCGACGGCATCATCACGGGCGGCCTGAATCCAGTCAATGATTTGGCCTTCATGATTTGACTGCTGAAAACGGCAAGACATACCAAGCGCCTGAGCCAGTTTTGAACATTCTTCCTCGACATCGGCCAGAGTATCGTGACCATAGATTTCAGGCTCACGCAGGCCGAGTAGATTAAGATTGGGGCCATTTATAACCGTAACTAGCTTGCTCATATTCAACGTTTCTTAGAGGTGATTGGCATAGTATACCTTAAGAGAAATCCAATACATGGTGGACTTATGTACGGTTCACGGTCTTACGAAAAGACGACACACATCAGCCCGCTTTCGCAATCACCGTAGTGAGAAATTGCGGCGTTCGATAAACTGAAGAGCACAAGTCCAACCAGGGTAAATCACAATGGCTTCTGCAAATGTATTTGCATCGCTTTTCACAACAGCCGCAACCAGGCTGATTGAGCACCAAAGCCGTATTGCAGAGGTCACAGCTGCCGAACTCGTTCGATCTATTCAGCTACCAATACTGAAGCCACCACAATTGGTGCCTCAGTGTAAAGCACTGCAGAACCTATTTAGCGATGCTTCAGAACCAAACGACTCACTGCTAAAAGAGATAAGCAAAGTACAAGCACATTTGCACTGGTCTGATTCATCCGGTGGAATAAAATCTTCCGATGTACGAGAGCTTTTGGCATTCGTTGAACTAGTGGGCCCCACCGGTATGGTAGTCAATGCCAACTGCAGAGCTGGCATTTTACTGCAGCTCGAAAACACACAATACCCCGATCATTATCACGCCGCGGAAGAACTTTATTTGGCACTCAGCGGCACAGGCCTCTGGTTTCGCGAATCTGAACCTGGTGGTAAAACGCAGTCACCAGGTGATTTTATTTATCACAAGAGTAATGAAATACATGCTATGCATTCAAGCTCTGAACCCTTGCTGGCTTTTTGGTGTTGGTCGGGTGACATAGACTTTGGTACCTATAACATGCTGTGATAGCTAACATGCTATGACTCACTCAGTCTGCCGCTGACTTTTCTGTATCTGGCAACGGATTGATCTGGGCCGACAAAAAGAAACTACTAATTGCCAACGGCGATAAAAGCAACAGCGCTATTCGCAGCCCGAACAGCTCAGACAATAATCCAATTATTGGCGGGGCAAACAAAAAAGCCGAAAATGAGATCATAGTGATAGAGGCTACGTTATCAGCAGATGATCTACCTGGTCTGCGGGCCGCGGCAGTAATAGCCAGTGGATACACTACCGCCACCCCCATACCGCTTAATGCCGCTGCAATAAATGCAACAATAATATTAGGCGCTAACGCAAACAACACAATACCGGCAAAGGCGGCTATGCCTGACACCTGCACAATCAATTGCTCACTGAAACGCTCTCTGATGTGATCACCCGATAATCTGACCGCCGCCATCACAATTGCAAAAAACGAATAGGTTATGCCTATGATCAATGGTGACGCGTCAAGGATTGTGCGCATAAACACCCCTGACCAATCGATAAAAGCCCCCTCCACCACCATTGAACCGATTGGCAATATACAAAGCAACACTATGGCTTTAGACGGCAACCTGATTATGGGTGCTGATACTGGCTCGGGTTCTTCAACTACTAACTTTTCAGGCTTTGGCAACCGTGATGCTACGACGAAGCCTAATATCGCTAACAATACAAACACAATGGCAAAATGCGTAGACACCGCCACCCCCGCTTGTGCAAGCAGCCCACCGGTTAATGCTCCAACCATAGAGCCAAGACTCCAGAACCCATGGCAACGCGACATAATTTTTTTGTTATAAAGTTGTTCTATTCTATCGGCTTCAGTATTCATGGCCACTTCAACCAGCCCTACCGTTCCGCCACTGATAAACAGAAACAGCACAAATTCCCACTGCGTAGAGGCGAATGCAGGCAAAATAAAAGACAACGCCCAAAGCGGCACAAATACCTGGCACGCACGCCGTAAACCACCAATGTGCTCAATAATCTTTGCGGCGATAAAGAGCCCCAATAAAGTACCTAAGGGCATTGCGAATAAACTAAAACCCAGCTCACCAACACTTAAACCGAGATTTTCTTTTATATCTGGAATCCGTGGAATCCAGTTGCCGAGCACTGCAGATTCGGTGAAGAACACACCAAATATGGCGAATGTATATTTTTGCGATGACATGCCCGTGATACTGATCGATACCCGCTTAATACACAACAGTAAACTAAGACAATGAGTTATTAAGATAAGTGCGTTAACACGCCATTCTCACTTACTCGCCCGAGTGAGCTTTAACCCAGCCTGCAATATCTCGCGAGGCTTGATCAACATGCTCTGCAAGCCCCGCAATTACACCCTGCCTATTTTGCTCTGGCTGATTTTGACTCAATTTCCATTGCCCCTTAATTGAATGTATTTCTATTTGCACACCTACAATAGCGGGTAGCATTCTCTGTATAAAGCTCTCCGGCGCATCGGTGACAGCCCATGGTTCCGGCAACTCAGATTCAAACTGATTCGTCAGATCAGTAACGTTTTTTAGATTCCAGCCAGGATCATGAATAAAGGAAATTACACCCTTAACGTGTACGACAATATAATTCCACGTTGGCACAACCTTGCCGTGTTCTTTTTTGGTAGGGTAATGGTTCGGTGAGACATAACAATTTGGCCCGCTAAATATCACCAGTACTTCAGAATGATCTTGTACGTGCTGCCAAACCGGATTTACTTTCGCAATATGCCCTTGCAGGTAATCAGCACCCTGCACGTGCGACAATACAAATGGTATGTGATCGGCTTCTAAGCCATTGTCTGAGAGCGTTACCAGTGTTGCAAACGGGTACTCTACAATTATGCTCTTTAATCGATCAAGGTCTGTTTGCTGAAACTTCTTTGGACTGTGCATTTTTTCACTTGGGTTATACGCTTTGGATGGTAACTATGGCGATTCGCTAGTGATTAGCCTCCACACTTTACCGATAAGTGATCGTTGCAGAATTGCTTTGTTAATTCAATTCTGTGATTTCCCCGAAAACCAGGTGCCTTTGTTATTCAAACACTTACCATACGATTCACGCATTTATGTGACAGACCGGTATTTGCTCTTTACAATTGGCGATTGTCGACTCTACGCGACCCCCAAATTACACCTACCTTGTGAAGATTAACTCTTTTGACTGATCACTACGATGCCATTGTTTTAGGTGCGGGCGCTGCCGGCCTAAAGACTGCGTGGCAGGCCGGCCTGCGCGGCAAGCGAATCCGCGTGTTAGAACGCAGCAACAAGGCGGGTCGCAAAATACTGATGTCAGGCGGTGGTCGTTGTAATTTCACCAATCTCTATGTCACTCATGAAAACTTTGTCTGTAGTAATCCACATTTTGTGAAGTCTGCGTTAAATCGTTATACGGCATGGGACTTCATTGGCAAAGTGATTGAGCACGGTGTGCCCTACCATGAACGAAAGCACGGTGAATTATTCTGCGATAATAAAGCCAAAGATATTCTTAATATTTTATTAGATGAATGCACTAATGTAGGTGTCGAAATTTCAACCAAGTGTGATATCCAATCAGTAAGCGCTGTAAAAGACAATATATATAAAGTCTCAACCAATCAGGGGGAGCTAACAGCAAATGCCATAGTAGTGGCGACTGGCGGCTTATCAATACCTAGTATGGGCACAACCCCATTCGGCTATGAGGTTGCGGAACAGTTCGGCATGCAAGTACTACCACTGCGGGCAAGCTTAGTGCCTTACACGTTTGATGGCGCACTAAAAGAAATGTTTGCACGCCTTGCAGGCAACGCCATTGATACCGATATTCAATTTGGCAACACTACATTTAATGAAGCACTATTATTTACCCATCGCGGTTTAAGTGGGCCTGTGGTGTTGCAGATCTCTAATTATTGGATCCCCGGCCAGCCTATTACCGTTAATTTATTACCCAACGAATCAGTCATGGATTTACTTATCAATGCTAAGCATGAAACACCAAAAGCATTAATAAGAACAATCATTAACAAACACCTACCAAAGAACGTAGTGCTAGAGCTTGAAGCATTGTGGTGGGAACCACTTAAAGATAAACCACTAGCTGATTGCAGCAACGTGCAACTCAATACGATAGCAGAGAACATTAACAGTTGGGAGATTGTGCCAGCGGGGACTGAAGGCTATAAGACAGCAGAGGTGACACTGGGCGGCGTACACACTGATGGATTATCTTCTAAAACAATGGAATCTAAAACACAACCGGGTTTGTACTTTGTCGGTGAGGTAGTCGATGTTACCGGTCACTTAGGCGGTTTTAATTTCCAGTGGGCATGGTCGTCCGGGTATGCCTGCGGCGAGTCGCTATAGTAGTGAAACACCAGCATTCGCTAATGCCTTGCTAAGTGACTACCCCTACTCTGAACATCTGCCTGGGCCTGAGTAGCAAGGTAGCAAGCTAAGGTTAGTGCCGACTCAAATTTGTACCGACACAGATACCTGCCGACCTAAGGCGATAACGATCGCTTAAGCGATAATAAACACGCTCGTTATCAGTAAAATAGACGCAATCACTAGCCACAGCGCGTCGTGCTCAATCAGGCGTTCAATTATTCTATCCATGATAATTACTAAATCCTTTAGTAGTTATAACTGCTTGGAATTTGACTATACAACATATTGACTCTAGCCTGCAAACTAGTTTCTATTTCGACGACTTATAAAAGCCATGAAAGACTGCAATCAGTGCGGTAAATGCTGCACTAAATACGGCGCAGCGGGTCTATCAGCCAGCAAGGATGACCTTAATCGCTGGGAAGCGTTTCACCCGGAAATCTTTGCGTACGTTATAGACAACCAGATTTGGTTTGACCCGGAGACCGGAGAACCCTTATCAAGATGCCCATTCCTCGAAGAGCCTAAAGCAGACAGCAATGCTCCTAAAAAATACACTTGTGGCATTTACCTGAATAGACCTGAAGACTGCAGGCTTTATCCAAGCCTTGTTTCAGAGATGATCAGAGACGAATGCGAGATGATTGAGCTGAAAGACTTTAACAACCAAAAGGAAGCACAAATAAGACTTAACCTGATTATGGCTGATAGCCGTTGATGACACTTGTTTCTGTTACCGTAATAATCGTTTCAAACAATACTTAACCTTTTTGCATAAAGATTCGATGATAAATAAAGTAGATATCAAAGAGATTATTGCCCAGGGCATGCCAAACGAACTTGAGTTAGCCCTACAAAATAATCCAGCGCTTGCGAATGAGAAAATTCACTTAGATAAACATTCGTCTGACCCGCTGCACCTTATAAGCGACTGCATATTCAATGGCATTTTACACAATGGCTCGGAGGCCGAACTTACCAAAATACTTCTGCATCACGGTGCCGCCTTGAATGGCAGCGAAGATTCCGAAACACCTCTAATAGGTGCGGTATCACTAGGCGCTGAATCAGTAGCAGAGGTATTGCTAGACGCAGGCGCTGACATCTACCCTACCTCTGTTCACGGTTCAACCGCTTTACATTGGGCAGCTTATATGGGCCTGCCAAACATTGTAGAACGGTTGTTAGCACTTGGTGCAGATACTGAAACCAGGTGTTCGTCTTTTACCTCCACACCATTGTTTTGGGCGGTTCACGCAATACGCTACGGTGCGAGCCCCGATATTGATGCCATATCAGCGGCGATTAAAGTATTGATAGATCATGGCGCTGATACAACGACCGAAAATTTTGAAGGTTACGCTGTTAAAAAGCTGGCGCTGGACACTGGTAATCAAAAAATAATCGAGCTGCTTAACGCAGCTTGATTGTTTTTCGTACTTCTCAATAATGGCAGACCTTAACTAGAAATCTGAAGAACACAAAGTGAGATTGTCGGGGTTTATTGTGGATGCCGGAAACACAAGCTCTTCTGGCAGACCATCAACACTGTAAATCACTAATTCATTGTTCTCATTTACCTCCATCTCAACTTCGAATGATTCAAAGTAGATATCACTATAGAAATTCTCATAGTAGTCGAACCTGTATAGATTATTTCCCAAAGGATATACAACATTAATTTCCGTTTCAGTATTGACCGGTTCACTAATCCAATAACACTTTGACCCGTCAGTATAATTAGTATCGCTATCTATGTACCCGGTTATACCGTCAGCTGTGATTATGAAATAGGATTCAGAGTCAGGCTCATCAGTGCTACTGGTATCCCAAATGCCTGCAATAGCACTGGTATCACCACCCGTAAGCGATGGTGGAATCCTACAAGATTCAGTTCCATCCCAACCCCATGTATCGCCAATCACACCGGTATCTACACAGACTGGTGTAGTCACCACAGGTTCTGGCTCTGAATCAACAGTACCGGCTCCCGGGATGCAAGTATCAGTGCCATCCCATCCATAGCCATCACCGTCTGAATCTATGCACGCAGATTCAACAATAGCCGCAGGGTTTATAAAACAAGTATCGGTACCATCCCAACCGTAACCGTCTCCATCGGAGTCTACACACACAGCTTGTGCAACCGCTATATCTGTTGCCACGACTATGCAAGAAGCATTGTTCTCCCACCCCCAACCATCACCATCTGCATCACTTGATGCACTACTGCAAGCAGGAATCGGATTTATAGTGTCGGCGGCGACTGCAACATTGGTGACACTTGCAACCAGTAAAACCGCTAAACAGGCAATTGAATGTTTCACTTCTAAACTCCATATAAATGAATTGACTCGCACTCAATTATGGCACTGCGCAGCTTCCGTAGAGATTAGCATTGATTAACCGGAAGGCTAGTAATGCTAACCAAAGCTTAGTCGTTATCAGACGGTTCAGGCGACTGGCCGCACGCCTAGCCAATTGTGCACTAGCATAATCAGTAGAAATATCACCACCACTAACACTAAATGCACAATAGGTGATGAAATAGGTGCAAGGCTACGATTGACCAATGATTCATTTTTATTAGCCAAAATCACCTGCAGTACTGCCCACACCAACAAACCGCCAAAAAGAACGACCGATCGAAGATCGCCATTAACAAGCAAGTGGGCAACAGCCCATATTTTGAAACCTATCAGCTGCGGGTTTTTAACTGCACCAAATACAAATGCAGTACCTGGTTTAGTGGCCGTTGTGAAGTAGATATAGAGTGCCCCAAACATTAGCACATTATTGATGTAAGTCATCCATGCGGGTGGCATCCAAAGCAAGGTAGAGCCTGCACCTACACTTTTATAACCGATAATCATTAACGCCAGACCAGCTGATATAATCAGCGCAATAACTATTTTAGAACCAAGGCCTAGTTTCTGCTGCATAGCAGCGCGCAGGTCTTTAGCGCAACTACGTAGCAAATGCGCGGCAATCCAGATGAGTAATCCAACAATAAGTAGAAGCATTGTGTTTTCCTTAAAATTCTTTAGCTAGTGCCCATCCATAAACAATGCGTAGCGAGGTTGTCTCAAGTGCGTGAGATTTCGGCTACCACATGTGGGCGTTTAGTCGTTCTAAATAACCACATGGGGTAGTCGAAAGATTGCGTGCTTGAGGCGACCGCAGTAGCAGTCGT
>CALGKA010000168.1 GCA_937927895.1 uncultured Granulosicoccaceae bacterium
TGAATAGATCTTCTGTTACTGCAATTTCACAGATGCCGCCATTTCTCATTACCGCCACGCGATCGCACATTTGTCGGATCACAGGTAGATCATGGGAGATAAACAATAACGTTAAGCCTAGTTCTTCTTGTAAGTCTTTAAGTAAATTAAGTATTTGCGCTTGAATAGATACATCGAGTGCTGATGTGGGTTCATCACAAATTAAAATTCTCGGCCGTGAGGCCAGTGCACGGGCTATTGAAATACGTTGTCGTTGACCACCGGAAAACTCATGCGGGTATCTCACTGCTGCTGATGCACCAAGCCCTACATGGTTTAGAAGATCATGCACAAGCTGCTTAGTATGCTTTTCATTGTCTGATTGCTTATAGAAACGGATAGGTTCGGCTACAATATCCATCACCTTGAGCCTGCCGTTTAAACTGCTGTAGGGGTCTTGAAAAATCATTTGCAGGTTAAGGCGTGCCGCTTTTACCAGCGGATCTTTTTGATCACCCAGTACATTTTGCCCGATAATCTTAACCGTTCCGCTATCAGGCTTATGCAGGCCTGCTATTAGACGGGCTACTGTCGATTTACCCGAACCTGACTCCCCCACTAGCCCAAAGGACTCACTTTGCGCTATAGAGAAGCTAACGTTATCGACTGCTTTCAGCATACGGCGGTTACGTTTAAAAATGGCACCTTGTAGCGTAAAAGCGATAGATAGATCTTTAACCTCAATTGCAGGGATACCTACCTCGTTCTTCGCTGCTAACTCTTGAAGTTCACTTTTTTTACCCAGCCAATGAGTATTAATATCTATGCGCTGCATGCTTTCATCTGCAACACCGCCCTCCATGTAGTCAACGCTTGCAAAGCGGTGTAGTCGCTTATCTGCCCTTGGGACTGCAGCAATTAGGCTTTTAGTGTACTCATGCTGCGGGTTGCCTAGAATTTGTGCAACATCGCCGGTCTCTACAATATTACCGCGAAACATAACCGCTACGCGATCCGCTATGTTGGCAATCACACCGATATCGTGTGTGACTATGATCACCCCTAGATTACGTGTCTTACACAGCCTACGAATCAGATCTAATATTTGCGCTTGTACGGATACATCAAGCGCTGTGGTGGGTTCATCTGCAATAATTAAATCAGGGTCCCCTGCCAGCGCTAATGCAATGACTACACGCTGCCGCATACCCCCGGAAAACTGATGCGGGTACGAACGCAGCCTTGCACGCGCTTCCGTTATACCGACAGACTCAAGTAACTCAATGGCACTTTGCTCGGCCTCTGTCTGCCCCATACGTTTAGTTTTACGTAAGGTCTCGGTTAGCTGTTCTCCGATACGCAATAACGGGTTAAGCGATGTTTGTGGATCTTGGAAGATCATGCCTATGCGATCACCACGTATGTGACGCATGGCATCTTCGTTTTTACCGCGTAATTCTTCCCCCTGAAAAAGAATACTGCCATTACTGACCTTACCCGGTGCTTCAAGTAAATCTATGATCGCGTTGCCGATGGTAGATTTGCCCGCACCTGATTCACCGACAAGCCCCAATACCTCACCCGGTGCTACCTGTAGCGATACATTTTTGGCCGCATGAATAGTTCCGCGGCGTGTTAAAAAGTCTACATCAAGGTTTTCAATGTCAAGCAACATGGCAGGCTCCACTAGCGCAACTTCGGGTTGAGTGCATCACGCATCCAATCACCGAGGAGGTTAACGGAAAACACTAATACCACGAGGGCGATAGCCGGAAACAAGGTTATCCACCAAAGGCCCGAAAACAAATACTCGTTGCCAACACGAATCAACGTACCCAGACTAGGCGTGGTGGGCGGTATGCCCTGCCCTAAAAATGACAAAGTTGCCTCTGAAATGATCGCTAAAGCCAAGCCTATAGTGGCAATAACCAATACAGGTCGGAGTGTATTCGGCAACACATGCCTAAGAATGATTAGCCGTTGCGGCAAACCAATTACCCTGGCCGCTTGTACGTATTCTTTTTGCGATTCAACTAAAGTTGCTCCGCGGGCAACACGCGCAAACTGGGGCCAATCAGAAAGCCCTATCGCGAATATAACCACAAAGATTGCGAAGTCTTCTCGCATCTCTAGTGGCAAAATCGTACGGCCTATACCGTTAATAAGAATGGCCAATAAGATACCCGGTATCGTCAACTGGATATCGGCAATTCGCATGATAATAGTATCGGTGAGTCCGCCAAAGTATCCAGACAACACCCCGAGCGTTACACCTAAGACCATCCCCATGCACACAGCTGCTAAGCCCACCAGTATGGAAAGCCTGCCGCCGTAGAGAATGGTCGATAGCATATCGCGGCCCTGATTATCGGTGCCGAGAATATATTGTGCTTGCCCACCCTCTACCCATGAAGGCGGTAGCTTGCCGTCCCATAGAGATATTTGTGCCGGGTCAAACGGATCAAACGGTGCTATCCAAGGGGCAAACATTGTGCAGGCTATACACGTTATCGTGATAAAGGCAGCAATCATTGCGGTAGGCGAATGAAAAAACGACCAGGCGATATCGTTATCTATTAAGCGCTTAAAGAACCCGGGCGGCTTTACTGCTTGCGTTGAAGGTTCCATGCTAGCGCCCCGCAATTCGTATACGCGGATCAATCAGTACATATAGAAGATCAACGATAAGGTTTACCACAACAAAAACCAGCGCCACAAAACAAAGATAAGCCGCCATGATCGGAACATCGGCAAAATCTACGGCCTGAATAAACATCAAGCCAGTACCTGGCCATTGGAATACGGTTTCGGTAATGACTGAGAAAGCGATCAAGCCACCAATGTTTAAACCAATAATTGTAATGACAGGCACCAAAGTATTTTTTAACGCATGACCAAAATTTATTGCCCGCTCTGATAAGCCCCTGGCCCGTGCAAACTTAATGTAATCCGTTTGCATCACTTCAAGCATCTCTGATCTTACCAGTCGTAAAATCATAGTCAGTTGGAATAAGCTAAGTGTTATGGCGGGAAGTATCACAGAGCGCCAACCATCAGCGGTTAGTAAGCTAGTCTTCCACCAACCAAGTTCGACTACTCCGGCCCGGCCCGATGAAGGCAACCATCGTAAGGTCACCGCAAATAGATAGATTAATCCAATACCAATAATAAATGTAGGTAGCGATACGCCAACCAATGACGTGGACAGTATCATTTTTGACAACCAGCCATCACGCCTAATACCGGTATAAATACCAGCACAGATTCCGACTACCAATGCGATAACGGCAGATACAAACACTAATTCCAGGGTCGCGGGCAAACGTTCTTTTATAAGTTCATCAACCGGGCGTTTGCTTCTGTAGCTAAGGCCAAAGTCACCTTTTAAAGCGTTGCCCATAAAGCGGAAGTACTGAACGGGTATGGGATCATCTAAGCCCAGTTTTTGGCGAATGAGAACACGATCTTCCCGTGTTGCCTCTTGCCCCACCATATTGTTGACAGGGTCACCAACGAAGTTGAACAGTGAAAAAGAGATTACTGACACTGCAGCCATTACAAGTACTGACTGACCTAGTCGCCTTAGAATAAATGCAAGCATCGTGTGTTGTTCTTATTGTAGGTAAAAGCAAGGGCAGAGAACCTGCCCTTAGCACTGCCTGATTTACTTCATCACTATGTAGCGAGGACGCAGCGCGTCATCAGATCCGATAGGTGCATCAACTTTATCACCCATTCCCCAGGCAATCACCTGGTGATGAATGGGCACATAAGGCATATCGGCGCGAACTTCGGTCCATGCTTCATCGATCATCATGGTGCGCTTATCAAGATCAGTTTCAGAAGCAATTGCTTTGGTTACTTCGTTAACCTTTTCATTGTTATACCCCGCTGCATTCCATGAACCTTCTGCCTCTAGCAGGTATGAAAAAACATATTCGCTATCAAGCGTCGGTACACCCCAACCTAACATGTAGAAGTCTGTCTCTCTGTTTTGCAGTTTGGGAAAGTGTTGTGACTTTGGAATAGCTTCCAGGTTTACTTTGATGCCGATCTTCGCCAACATAGCAACCGCTGCCTGGCAGATTTTTTCATCGTTGTTGTAACGATTATTCGGGCAATCAAGCCGCACGCTGAAACCATCTGCATAACCAGCTTCAGCCATTAACGATTTAGCTTTTTCAAGATCAAAAGGAATCTCGGCATCTTGCTCTGGAGTGTTACCCAATACACCCGGTGAAGTGATCATACCTGCAGGAAAACTTAAGCCTTCCATAACCACACGCTGAATTGCTTTGCGGTCAATAGCTACGTTCATCGCTTCACGTACTTTTACATCTGCGAACGGGTTTTTACCTTTAACATCTGAAGTGCGTAGTTCATCTATACCTTGATCCATACCAAAAAAGATCGTACGAACCTGCGGTACGGTTACCGTTTTTAATCCGTCTGCACCTTCAATACGCTTAAGATCTTGTAGTGGCGGATCGAGAACAAAGTCTACTTCATCTGATAAAAGTGCTGCCACACGCGTTGCAGCATTGCCAATCGGCTTGTATACAATTTTGTCCAGGTTGCCTGGGAATTGACCTTTACCCCACCAATCGGCATTAGCTTCCATCTCTGTTAGTTCGTCTTGCGCACGCGATACCAACTTAAATGGTCCAGTACCGTTGACGTTGCGAACCAGGTAAGTTTCCTCACCTGCTGCATAGTCTTGAGGGGAAACCGAGTTATTGGCTTCAGCCCAACCTTTGTCGACCATGAATAAAGAGGTAAGCTGGTTAGGGAGAATAGGGTTAGGACCATCTGTTTTTAATTCAATGGTGTGATCATCAACAACATTAATTTCTACAACAGCTTTTATTTGCTCTTTGAAGTCAGAGGCTTCATGACGTGCGCGCTCAAAACTAAACACAACATCTTCTGCAGTGAAATCTTCGCCACCGTGAAACTTCACACCTTGACGTAACTTGAAAGTCCACACATCGCCTTCATTAGACCAGGACTCTGCCAGTTCAGGAAGTAAGTTCATGTCAGGGTCCCGCGTTACTAGAGACTCGTACATCATGCCGTTCATGGCAATGGTAGGTGCTTCGTTTTGTGAATGAGGGTCTAAGGTTAATGCGTCACCTTGGCTGGTCCAACGCAATACGTTTTCAGACATAGCCTGACCCGAACACAGGGCAAGTGCGACAGCACCTGCAACCAGATATTTGCGGTTTTTCATAAAATCCTCGTTTAGTAAGTTAACAGCGGTTTGCCACTATCTGCCACGCTAGACACGAGCAGTATTCCTACGGCACAGGCATTTCTCGCCCATTTGGCCTAGTTTCATTCTTACACACTTTTAACGTCGCGTCAGTGCATCTGGAACTCAGATATTGGGACAGATCAAATTACCAGCATTAAGTGTCTGTTCCTCTGTCAGCTACCGATACATCAGTCGGAGTCGTATACTCCGCACTGCGTCAACTTGGAGACTGAAATGGCAGGCACCCGTGAATCGGCGATCAATCGCGCCTTACACTACCTGGAGCACGGGGAGTTTGAAGCCGAGCTGTCCAAACGTGTCGCGCACAGAACAGAGAGCCAAAAGCCTGATAACGTTGCCGCCCTCACCACCTACTTGACTGACGAAATGATTCCCGCTTTCGAAAGCCTCGGGTTTACCTGCAAGCAGTTTGACAACCCAATACACGGCTTCGGCCCAATACTATTGGCCGAGAGAATTGAAGACCCGCAATTGAAAACAGTATTAGGTTATGGCCACGGCGATGTAACTCTAGGCCAAGACGACGAATGGCAACACGGGCAAGGCCCCTGGGAACTGCAGCGCGATCACGATCGACTCTATGGCCGCGGCACTGCAGATAATAAAGCGCAACACACAATCAATATGGCAGCGTTACGTTTTGTTATAGAAGAACGCGGGCAGCTTGGCTTTAACGCGCGCTTTATTATAGAGATGGGTGAAGAGACTGGCTCCCCTGGACTACGAGAACTGATTTCCGAACGCAGTCATCAATTTACAGCTGATGTATTTATTGCATCAGACGGCCCGCGTGTGAACCCAGACACCCCCACCCTGACGCTTGGCGCACGTGGCGGTACCAACTTTGACCTTGTAGTTAACCTACGTGAAGGCGCTCACCACTCTGGCAACTGGGGCGGGCTAATCGCCGACCCTGCGATTATTTTATCCAATGCAATTGCGTGCATAGCAGATGGCAAAGGCCAAATAAAAATTAAAGACTGGCTGCCACCTGAAACATCGGCGTCTGTAAAAGCCGCGCTGAATGGTGTTGAAGTAACCGGTGGCCCCAATGCACCAGGCATAGAGCCGGACTGGGGTGAGCCAGGCTTAACTCCTGCCGAAAAAGTTTATAGCTGGAACAGTTTTGCTGTACTAGCAATGACTTCAGGCAACCCTGAAAAACCCGTAAACGCCATATCACCCACTGCACGTGCACAGTGTCAGTTACGATTTTTTGCCGGCACCAATATGCAGCGCATTATACCGGCACTAAGAGAGCACCTTGATGCCAATGGTTTTGATAAAGTCACGATAGACGAGACACCAGAACACAACGGCGTTAGCTTCGCCGCATCACGCACAGAGCCTGATCACCCGTGGGTAGAGTTCGTTAAAGCTTCTATGCAACGTACCAACAACCAACCACCTGTCATTCTGCCCAGCATGGGTGGGTCTATATGCAATGATCTTTTCACCGACCTTCTAGGCCTACCTGCAATCTGGATACCCCACTCCTATACTGGCTGCTCGCAGCACGCACCCGATGAACATGTTCTAGTGCCACTGTGCGAAAGCGCACTTGCAACAATGACAGGCTTGTATTGGGATATTGGTGAGTTGGAAGCACCTGCAAGCTAAAGCACTATTCGTTAACTTTTCTGTGAGATTTCTTTAAAGGAAACCCACAAGCGTGAGCGTGGGACTGACTCGTATGAATTCTGAGTTTGAATGATATATTTCGAACTATGGAATTATGGTTTTGTGCAGTTCGGTTCTGAATATAAAGCGCGGTGAGATTGGAGTGGTTAGTCCCACGCTGACGCTTGTGGGTTTCCGTTGACGTGCAGTACGCTTAAACGCGTAGCCAAGCCGCTTATATGCACTTTCT